>NZ_NRSM01000020.1 GCF_016584105.1 Ectothiorhodospira shaposhnikovii
AACCAGCGTTGAAGGTCACCATGGTTGCATGGTCCTTTGAACTCCGGAGGAAACGCCCCGTGCGGACCCGCATGCGGGGTGTTGTGGAGGCCGGGGGAGAAAAACCCCCGGCTATCCGATTATGCACTTAATCTACTTGAGTTGCATAACAATTGGAACAATGTCTTCATTTGGTATAAGGCCAAGCTTCATAAGGTTGAATACATCAGCACCAAGGCCTTGAACGGTCATACTGCCCGGCTTTACATCCGTTGGTCCGAAAGCGACCTCTCCGCCAAAGTTAATCAAGCCCCGGTGGTAAAGATCTAAGCACTCGTACAATATTTGATATAGGTTCTTCGAGAAACTGCCGTGACTGCGGTAGTCATCACAACGCATTGGAAATTCCTGCTTTGCAACTGCAAGTTTGAGAATGCAAAGCTGACGGTATGTAAGTTGTTCCGCAGTTTTTGTAACCTGGTGCGCCAGTTGAGCACTAATCTGCGGGTCAAAGGCAACGGCCGCAAAGAGATGCCCCATGTACGGAATTTTTTTCTCCTCGGGCTCCCGCTGGCTCTTTAATAGAACGCTCTCAGCAACTTCCTCAGCATCCGAGCGAGATGGGCCCTTTGACTCGAAAAAACCGTCAGTTCGAATTGTGTCACCTTGATTTAACCGTTGACGAATATCTTCTGCAGCGATTGCCAGGACGCCCCCTACTCGCACCTGCTCTCGCGGACCAAGAAGACGCTCAGAAGCTTCCTCGCCAATGTGTTTAAGTGCGGCTGCTGCCGCAGCTCCACCTGCACCCAAGAGAGCAGCGCCTGCTGGCCCTCCAGCGAGAAAGCCAAGTGCCCCACCAACCGCTCCCCCAGCAATCTCAGCCCCCGTATTGATAAGACGTCTGATCCCACTTTGTTTATCTTGTTTGTTCTTTGAATTTTCTGGCACAGATTTACCTCAGAGGCTCAATTGGGGCATAACGTTGTAGGTAAGGGGCGCTGCGCGGCGCTTTATCGCGCAGCGTCCAGCGACCGAAGGGAGCGGCCTTGACCGCAGTGTTAGACGCGGAGTTTCCCAGACCGAAGTTCATAGAGCGTGCTCTTAGATAAGCCAAGTTTTTCGTAGAGCCTAGCGGCTACTGTTCCTTCTCGCACAATCAACGCCACATGTGAATCGCTGCCTTTTTTCTCTACCACCTGCTTTACAAGATCACGGGCAATTCCTTTTCCACGGTATTGCCCGGCGACAAATAACTCTTGGATGAAGAAAATGGAGCCGACCTGCCATGGGTAACTGAAGCCAAATACAGCGCCGACTATCTTGTCTTCATTATCAGTGGCGACGAGGACTCCATCAGCATCTATGCGAAAGAACGATTCAAGATATGCTTTGGCTCGGCTCTCTGGCCAACTCTCTTCATAGGGTGGCTCAGCATATATTTCTTGTAGAAGCATCCCACAAGGCTGTAGGTCCGTTTCGATGCATTGGCGGATGGTGATCATTGGACTGGTCTAGCGTCTAACGAATAAAGCTGAGCAGTCTTGGCGGAGCGCAGCGCAGCCAAGATCTGCTCTTGCGAGTTGTTGGGGCTATCATAAGTGGCTCAAAGCCCGCGTAGCCTGGAACCGAGGTAGCGCCATCAAGATCCGCAACGGCAGAAAAATGAGGGCTCATCAATGACACAAAAACTTCGCTGGATCAACTCCGTTATCCAGCGAAGTTTTTGTGTCATTGAATAGCATGATTTTCCGAATTTTTCTGCTTAATTTTTCTCTTGATGGCATCAAACGGTATGCAAATAAAATTCCGTATTCCTGCCCCAACAGTAGATTAGACAGAATCTGTCTTTCCCAGGAAAGACAGATTCCGTATAGCACATCCCCTCCCTCCCAGGAACAAAGCACGCATTTTCTGGCACCGCTTCGGTAAATAACTGATTCAAAATGAAATCAAATCCGAACCAGCACCCTGACACCAGATCAGGCTGATTCCATGCTCCCAGACGGCCAATGCTATACAGACTCCGCATAAGCCAACTTACACAGAATGGAACGTGACTTTCGAAGATCAATACTGGCGAGTTTCGATCATGCGCGAAGAGGAGGTGCGGCGCATGCTTGGCGAACTTGGGGGCGTTGCATAGATGATCGCCGCTCTGCTCTATGGGAGCGGGGTGAGGCTGGTGAAATACCCACACCCCCGCGTGTCGGATGTGGAATCTGACCAGAGAGTGTGTGTGATGCGATGCAGCGGCCCTGCCCCATTCGGGCCGCACGGGTTCCCTGTACTCCATGATCTTTCCAATGCATGGTCCTGAGGTCTAGATTAGCCGATTATGTGACGCATGTCCTGTTTCAGGTCCAGCTTGCCGTCCGGTTCGGCAGGGATACCCGCCGTTTCCCGATTTTGCGTTTTTTGGGCGCCCCACTCCCCCGTTTTCTTGTATCGTGTGGCCTTTCTTCGCATCGACCAGAGATTCGGATAACCCCATGACGAACAAGAAGAAGATCACCATCATCGGTGCCGGCTTTTCCGGCATGGCGGCGGCGGCCACCCTGGCCCGGGAAGGGATGGACGTGACCGTGATCGAACGCCACGACATCCCCGGCGGACGGGGGCGGCAATTCTCGGCGCAAGGGTTCACCTTCGACATGGGACCCAGCTGGTACTGGATGCCCGATGTGATCGATGACTTCTTCGCCCGCTTCGACCGTCGGGTATCGGACTATTTCGAGCTCAAACGGCTGGACCCGTCCTATCGGATCTATTTCGGCAAGGATGATTACGTGGAGATCCCCGCCAGCATGGAAAAAGCAGAAGCCCTGTTCGAGGGCATCGAACCCGGCGCCGGGGCGCAGCTGCGGGCCTTCATGCAGGAGGCCGAGGTGAAGTACACCGTGGGCATCGGCGAGTTCGCCAACAAACCCTGTCTGTCCATCATGGAGTTCGCCCAGCCGCGGCTGCTCAAGTATCTGTTTTCCATGCACCTGCTGCGCTCCTTCCGCAGCCACATCAGTCGCTACTTCAAGAGTCCCCGCATCCAGCGCATGCTGGAGTTCCCCATCCTGTTCCTGGGGGGGACGGGCCGCACCACCCCGGCCCTGTACAGCATGATGAACTACGGCGACATCAAGCTGGGCACCTGGTATCCCATGGGGGGCATGCACCAGCTGGCCCGGGCCATGCACCGGCTGGCGGAGGAACAGGGGGTGACGTTCCACTTCAGTACCGAGGCCACCCGCATCGACACCCGGGATGGCAAGGCGGCGGCGGTTGAGACGAACCAGGGGCGGTTCGAGGCGGATTTCATCATCGCCTCCGGCGACTATCACCACATAGAACAGGTCCTGCTGCCCCGGGAGGCCCGCACCTACGACCAGGCCTACTGGGACAAGCGGGTGATGTCCCCCTCCTCCTTGATCTTCTATATGGGGGTGAACAGGAAGCTGGAGGGTCTGTTGCACCACACCCTGCTGTTCGACGCGGATTTCGAGGCCCACGCGGCGCAGATCTATGAAGATCCCCAGTGGCCCGCGGAACCCTCCCTGTACATCAATGTCACCTCCCGGACCGACCCTTCCGTGGCGCCGGAGGGCCAGGAAAACCTCATGGTCCTGATCCCGGTGGCCCCGGGGCTGGAGGATACCCAGGCCGTGCGCGATCGTTACTACAGCCTCATCATGGACCGCATCGAGGCCATCACCGGCCAGTCCATCCGCGAGCATGTGGTGTATTGCCGCAGTTATGCCCAGAATGACTTCACCGAGGACTATCATGCCTTCAAGGGCAATGCCTACGGCCTGGCCAACACCCTGATGCAGACCGCCTTCCTCAAGCCCCGCATGCAAAGCCGCAAGCTGGACAACCTGTACTTTGCCGGCCAGCTCACCGTGCCGGGACCGGGGGTGCCCCCCACCATCCTTTCCGGGACCATCGCCGCCGGCGAGATCCTGGGCCGTTGCCGGAGTGAGTCATGACCGAGATCGACCACCGACAGACCCGCCGTGACTACAGCCGGGGCAGCCTGCGCCGGGCGGACCTGGCCGCCGATCCCTTCGCACAGCTGGGCCGCTGGCTGGCGGACGCGGAGAACCAGCCCGATGCCACCGCCATGGCCCTGGCCACGGTGAATGACCACGGCCAGCCCTCCCTGCGCATGGTCCTGCTCAAGCATCTGGATACCCGGGGGCTGTGCTGGTACTCCGATACCCGCAGCCAGAAGGGGCGGGAGCTGGCCCATAATCCCCGCGCCTGTCTGCTGTTCTACTGGGCGCCGCTGGAGAGGCAGATCCGGGTGGAGGGGATCGTGGAGCGGTTGCCCGTGGTGGAGGCGGAGGACTATTTCCATAGCCGTCCGCTGGGTAGCCGGCTGGCGGCGGCGGCCTCGCACCAGAGCGCCCCCATCACCGGCCGGGATGAACTGGAGGCCCGGCTCAAGGCGGTGCAGGAACGCCATCCGGACGGGGACGTGCCCAGGCCGGAAAGCTGGATCGGTTTCCGGCTGGTGCCGGAGGCATTCGAGTTCTGGCAGGGCCGGGATAACCGGCTCCATGACCGGTTCCGCTACCACCGGGATGAGGCGGGCTGGGGGCTGACCCGGCTGATGCCGTAAGCCTCAGTCGGCCAGCACCAGCCGGGTGCCGAAGGGAGGCTCGGCGTCCTGAAAGGCCGCCGAGACCACCCACAACACGGGCCAGCCGGGCCTGAACCCGGCCGGCCCCTGCAGATCCGTGAGCACCACGCCCATGTCGGGCCGGTAGCGATCCGCGGCCTGCAGCAGAGGCGTGAAGTCCGTGCCCCCACCCCCTTCGAAGACGATGTCCCGCAGGTTGGATACCCCCGGCTCCAGTTCTTCCACCGCCCGCACCCGGGTGTCGCCGATGATCACCACCAGGCGGGATTCCGTGCGCCGGGTGATGGCCTCGATCTCGGTGGCGAAACGGCCCAGCAGGGCCTCGTCGATGGAACCGGACACGTCCACCACCAGCACCAGACGGGGCACCGAGGCGGCGGTGACCATACCCGGCTCCCAGGGCATGCGTCGCCCTCCCGGTGCCCGCCCCCGATTGGCCAGGTAGGACCGGGAGGGCCGGGACCAGGACACTTCCGGTCGGCGGGCCAGGCCCCGGCTGACCCGGGTGCGCAACACCTGTTCCCAGGGCACCTTCACCCGGGGCAGGTCGGCGATGAGGCCCCGCAGCATGGAAAAGTCCCCGTCCCCGGCGTGGGCCCGGGTGATGCGCTGCGCCCATTCCCGGCTCTGCTCCGCCACGGTTTCCGGTTTGAGGGCGTCCTCGTCGGAGGGCAGCAGATCCCTCAGAATGTCCGCCCCCAGTTGACGGGTCCGGGCCGCCCGGGGGCCATCTTCCATGGCCTGGGCCTGACCGCCCTGCCCTTCCCGGGCAGGGCCCGAGCCGCCGTCACCCTCCCGGGATGACTGACTGGATTGCCGGGAAGACGAATCACTACTGGGCCGGCGGTCGTCGATCTGGCGATAGAGACGTTCCACGTCCCATTCCAGCAAGGATTTTTCCTCGCTCTGCTGGATCTGCAACACATCATCCAGCAGACCGCCCAGGGTGACGGAACCCTTGGGCAGGGCCATCCAGGTGAGGTGCCCGAGGCTACTGTTGACGATGGCGTCGGCGCAGATGTTGAAGAGGGCCGGATCCACGCTGCCCCTCAGACGGGCGATGGCCTGCATGCGCTGGGGGTGGCGCAGGGCCACATGCAACACCTGATGGGCCACCAGACCCACCTGCTGGGGATGGGGCAGTCGTTCGAAGGCGGGGCCGTAGAAAATGGTATGGCCGTCATTGGCGACGGTGATGGCCTCCCGGCCATCCGGCAGGTCACGGTGCTGCACCCACAGGGCCAGGCCGCCCGTGGACGGCGCGAACTCCACCAGGGTCTGGATGGCGCGGGTGCCCCGGTGGGTGGGGCCGGTGGTGAAGGCGGGTGTGATCATCCCTCGCGCTGTTCCATGTAGCGCCCGTAGACCGGGCTGCCCAGCACGGCATTCTCCAGCCCCAGGGACAGGGCCCGGTGCATGAGCAGTTCCATGGTGAGGGTCTGGGCTTCGCGGATGGGCAGGGGAACGTCGCCGCGGATGTCCGGATACTGCTCCACGATCTCCAGGGCCCGGGCCATGCCGTGTTCCCCCGTCACCGCCGCCAGCAGGCCGTAAATCATGCCGTACAGGCCGTCCAGGGTGCGGGGCAGCAGGGCCGCCGTCTCCTTGCCGGGGGCGGCGTCCAGCAGACGGGTGACGTCCACCCCGGCCTGGATTTCCCGCAACACGCCGAAGAATTCCGCCGCGTTGGCGGCACCGATGCGTCCCTGGACGAACAGGCGCTTGGCACTGTCCGACATCCCCGACTTGAGCACGTTGGAGATGTCTTCCCAGCCCCGGGGGCTGGCGCCGATCAGGTAGTCGTTGGCCAGCTGGGTCTGGGTATCGTCCAGCTTGTCGGCGCGCACCTTGAGGTAGGCCATGACCTCGGGGGCGAATCCCCGCTCCAGGGCATGCTCCAGAAAGGCGTCGATCACCGTCTGCACGTTGAAGTGGAACATGCGGTCCGCCAGGGCCGTGCCCATGTCATGGCTCACGGCGCCGTGGAAGCGGGCGTTACCGGCCGCCACCACCATCCAGCCTTCGGGCAGGTGGTAATGGCCGACACGGCGGTCCAGGATCAGGGAATAGGCGGAGATCTGCAGGCGCTGATCCGCGGCGGTCAGTTCATCCAGGAACAGGACGCCTTCGGGCGTATCGGCCTCGGGCAGGAATTCCGGCGGAAACCAGACGGTGCGGGACTGCTGTTCGTCGGCGTAGATGGCGCCGCGAATGTCCACCGGTTCGATGGTGGTCAGGCGCAGGTCCACCAGGGGGACGTCATAATGCCGGGCCAACTGGGCAACGATGGAGGATTTCCCCACCCCCCGGGTCCCCCACAGCATGGAGGCCCTGCGCCGCAGCACCGGATCGGCATATTGCTCGATCAGGGCCTGCTTGGCCGCGGCGATGGAAACTGCGGGGATGTTCATGGGATTGCCTTGCATGCGTTATATCCGTCCTCGGGGTTGATCGTTTCGGACTGTGCCATATCGGCTCAGGCATCGGTATCCCGGATCCAGGCGGGCAGGTTCAGGGGTCTGGGCGGGGGCGGGATCTCCAGCACCGGGACCTCCCGCGACCAGCTCCAGAAGACCGCCAGCAGCAGGACCGGGGGAATGCCGGTGGTCCACAGGGGCAAGGGCTCTTCGCGGCCCAGACCCAGCAGGTAAAGCACCGGCACCAGCGCCAGGATGCCCAGTACCCCCTGGACCGGCAGGCTGCGACGAAAGACCACCTGCCAGCGCCGACGCAGGAAGCGGGCATGAAAATCCTCGGGAGGACGGGAGAAGATCGCCACCAGATGGGAAATGGTCTGGGCAAACTTGTTTTCCGCGTCCTCGGAACGCTCGGGCTCCCGATGGGCCAGTTTGATCGTGGACTTCCAGCCGCTGTCCGTGGCCTGCAGGGGACGCCAGGCCCGGCCTCGCACGGCCAGCAGATCGGCGGGCAGGGTCACTTCCCCGGCAGGCGATTTTTCCAGCACCAGCTTGGCCGGCAGGCCTTCCACCTGACGGGCATCCAGGGTCAGGCGTCGACCGGCCACCACGGCCTCTCCGCCCGCAAAGCGCATGGGCCAGATTTCCCCGCCCTGCAGGCGGCGCCGCGCCACCCGACGGACGCGGTAATCCAGGGCCGCCAGCACCCCATCCACCCGCATGAACTGCTGCGCCGGAGCCACCTTGGTGAGCTGCCGGTAGACCCCTTCCACCGTGGTTCCTTCCACCTCAAGCCTGGCCTTGAGTCCCGAGGGATGGGCCAGGGTACGGACCAGGCGGAACTGGTCGGCCTTCGGGTTTTCCAGGGTGAGGGTTTCCGTCAGGGTCAGGCCGGCCAGACCCACCGACTCATGCTCGACGAGCTGGAAGACGAGGGTTCGTGCCTGCCGGTCCGTGGCCGCCAGATCCACCCGGCGGCCGTCCCGTGAAAAGGGCGCCACCAGTTTGAGAATTTCATGATGGGTCAGTGGGATCACCTTCCCTCCTTCGCCCTGTTCCGGATTTTGCTCCGGTGTTGGATTGGCGCCCACCATCCAGCGCAGCGTGGCGCCTAGGGGCATGGCTTTTCTGACTGGCATAGTACGATATGTTTCCCCATGAATGTGCTGACCCTGCCGTCACTCCCGCGAAAGCGGGAGTCCAGAGGTTCTGCACGCACTGGATTCCCGCCTGCGCGGGAATGATGGCTGGTCCAAAGGCCGGAATGACAGCCTGGATTCAGGAATCCTTTTTTCCAGCATATCCCTAAAGTCGCTCAAGAGACTGCCGCTACAGTCAGCATACCCATCATTCCCGGAGTTCACCGTGGTCAAGATCAACACACCCGTCACGGTCCTTCCCAACACCCCCGATTTCAAGGCCAGAAATCAGGGGATGTCCCAGGCCGGTGGCCGTACCGACAGCGACAGCACCCGCGCACTCTCGAATCTGCAGAGCCGTATCCTGGAGGCCCTGGCCAAGCACACGCCCGGGATGAACGCGGCCGGTTTCAAGCAGCTCAAGGCAGAGGATTACACCCCGGACAAGGTGGCCGACCGGATCACCCAGTTCGTGGAAATGGGCCTGGCCAACGCCCGCGCCCGCGGGGCTTCCGAAGAACAGCTTCAATCCATGTACGACAGCGCCATGAAAGGCGTCGAACGGGGCTTCAGGGAGGCCAGGGAGATCCTGGACGGCCTGAACCTGCTCAACGGCCGCATCGCCGAACAGGTGGATGAAACGGAACGGCTCACTTTCAAGGGCCTGGCGGCCCTGGCACCCAATGGGCAGGGGCAGTCCCTGTCGTCTCTGACCAATCTGTCAGTGATGCAGCGTTACAGTCGGGCCGAAAGCCTGGAGCTGACCCTGACCACCCGCGAGGGCGACAAGGTGACCATCCAGTTCCAGAGCGCAACCGATATCCAGGCACGAGGCGGGATGAGCAGCGACGGCAATCAGTCGATGCAGTGGCTGGACGTGAGCCGCGCCGAGCAAAGCGGCTACCGGTTCTCGGTGCAGGGCGATCTCAATGCCCAGGAGCTGGAAGCCATTGAGAATCTGGTGCGGGATGTGAGCAACCTGGCCAATGAGTTCTTCAACGGGGATGTGCAAAAGGCCTTCGAGATGGTCCCTGATCTGCGTTTTGACAGCAGCCAGCTGGCCTCCATGGATCTGAGCATGACCCGGGTGGAGCAATATTCGGCGGCGGCGCGGTATCAGCAGACCCAGCAGATCGAGGAAGGCGAGCGTGCCCGACCCGGCCTGCGCCTTGGCCAGCTCATGCGGGAGATGCAGGAGCAGTTCAACCGTTCGGTGCTGGCGTTCCTGGATCGTCCCCAGGAAGAGGCGGGGCGGATCATGTCCGCGCTGGTACAGCAGGATGTGCGATTCCTTGAGGCCGGTGAATCCCAGCAGGCGCGGTTCCGGGAGAATCTGGAGCGGCTGTTGGGTGCCTTGCCCCGGCAGGAAGTGGACGGGGATGTTTGATCAGAGTTGAAGGCCTATCCGGAATCCGTCATTCCCGCTTTCGCGGGAATGACGGGAGGGGGAGCAGGGAGTGACGAGAGAGGCCGCCGGAGGTTCACGGCCGCCGATTGCGCCCCAGACCGGACAGCGGGTCCACGTCGCGCCAACCCATGAACAGCAGGGTGAACAGTCCGCCATGGAAGAACAGCGACGCCACCCCCAGATGCGACAACTGCCAGACCATGGCCGTGGCTCCGGCCATGGCCGCCACCCCCAGGGCATACCCCAACAGATACCGGCGGTCCACGGGCCTCAAAAGTCGCCAGCTCACGAGCGTCAGCGCCCCCAGGGTCAGCACCGTCTTGAGTCCGGCAAACCCCTTCAGCAAGGCCGCCGTGTCGGCGTCAACGGCCCGTGACGCCGCCGACTCGCCCAGTGACATCACCAGTAACACGGCCAGCACGGCCCCCACCCAGGGCAGCAGAAGACGCCCATGGAAGGCGCCACGGGGGTGTTCAACGATGATGGATTTCATGGCATGCCCTCATCAGCAGATGATGAGGTTGGACCGCGGGCAGCGGGGAAAGTGGCATCGGGATCAGTGGCCGCCTTCCCTGCCCGGCTCCGACATCTGCCGACGCCGTAAATCCTCATAGTGACGGCCGGCGCAGTAGTCGATCTTCCAGAAATACAGCAGGTTGATCAGGCGCCGCAGCAGGCACCAGCGCCTGTCACCTTCGGTGCAGAGGCGATAGGCCTTGCCCGGCAGGGATTCCGGCAGGTCCTGGTGGGATGGTTCAGCCTTCGGGGATTCCGTCATGTCGGGGATCGTCCTGGGGGACAAGACAGTTGTCGAGCAGGCTACCGCCAGCCCTTTTCCGGGTCAAGAGCCCCTTTGTGAACAAGGGGGCCCGAGGGAGGGTATTTGTGAAAAGCGCCCTCCCTCGGGCGACTGTCAGAGACCCAGGCGCTCCGCCACAAAGTCGGCATCCTTGTCGCCGCGACCGGAGAGGTTGATGAGGAAACGGGTGCCGGGTTCGGCTTCCCGGGCGGCCTTCATCACCCAAGCCACCGCATGGGCGGATTCCAGGGCGGGAATGATCCCCTCCAGACGGGACAGGCTCATGAAGGCGTCCAGACAGGCATCGTCATCCTGGGCATGATATTCAGCGCGGCCGATGTCCTTGAGATAGCTGTGCTCGGGGCCGACGGAAGGGTAATCCAGGCCGGAGGCAATGGAATACACCGGCTGAGGCTCACCAGCCTCATCCTGCAGCATGTAGGAGTGGAACCCGTGCATGGTGCCCGGCTTGCCGTAGGTCAGGGTGGCGGCATGATCACCCAGGCCCAGACCGCGGCCACTGGGCTCCACCCCCACCAGGCGCACCCCCAGATCCTTCATGAAACCGGAGAACATACCCATGGCATTGGAACCCCCGCCCACGCAGGCCACCACATAGTCCGGCAGCTCGCCCTTGAGGGTCAGGAACTGCTCCCGGGCCTCACGGCCAATGATGGACTGGAAGTCCCGCACCATCATGGGGAAGGGATGCGGCCCCACCACGGAACCGATGGCATAGAAGAAGTTCTGCGGGTCCTTCATGTATTCCTCGAAGGCGCTGTCCACGGCGTCCTTGAGGGTGCGGGTGCCGGTCTCCACGCTGACCAGCTTGGCGCCCAGGATCTTCATCTTGGTGACGTTGGGGTGTTCTTTCTCGATGTCCACGGCACCCATGTGGATCTCGCAGGGCAGACCCACCAGGGCACAGGCGGTGGCCATGGCCACGCCGTGCTGACCGGCACCGGTCTCGGCAAGAACCTTGGTCTTGCCCATGTGCTTGGCCAGCAGGGCCTCGCCCAGGGCATGGTTGATCTTGTGGGCGCCGGTGTGGTTCAGGTCTTCCCGCTTGAGGTAGATCTCGGCCCGACCACCGCAATGGGCAGTCAGGCGCTTGGCGTGATAGATGGGGCTGGGACGCCCGACGTAATAGGTATACAGCTCCGCCAGTTCGTTCTGGTAGGCCTCGGTCTGGCGGATGGCCAGAAAGGCCTGGGCGATATCATCCATGATGGCCTTGAGATGGGGAGGCACCGCCTGACCGCCGTAAGGACCAAAACAGCCATTGGCATCGGGGGTGGGCTGTTCGAGCAGGGCTTGCAGATCGGTGGCCGGGGCTTTGTTCATGGATGTCTACTCTCGTTCAAAATCGGCGATGGACTCAAACTGGATCAAACAGGCTGTCAACGACCCGTAATGCTAACCGCCCAGCCCCAACCTGAACAGTGCCGGTTGTAATGACGACTTCCGGCCCATGCCCCCCTGAAAAAAGCGGCATTGACTTATCACCATATCGCTTCATGATATGCTCCATTGTTACATGACCGTTTCACAGAGCCTGCGCCATGCCGCAACATCGCCCACTGCTCAAAGATGATTTACAGGACAAGGTCCTGGACCCGGCCCAGGAGCGGGCCTGGCAGCATCTTCAGCGCATTCGTGACACCCTGCTCTCCGCCCCGCCCCGCCCCGCCCGCAGCCACGCCATCACCCGCTGGCTGCGCCGGACACCCGTCCCCCCCGAACCCGTGCGCGGCCTCTATCTCTGGGGCGACGTGGGGCGTGGCAAGACCTTCCTGGTGGACCGGTTCTTCGAGGCACTGCCCATGAAAGACAAGCTGCGGCTGCATTTTCACCGTTTCATGCAGCGGGTCCATGCCGAACTCAAGACCCTCAAGGACCAGCCCGATCCCATCCGCGTCGTCAGCCGCCGGCTGGCCACGGCGCGGGTGCTCTGCCTTGATGAGTTCTTCGTCTCCGACATCACCGATGCGGTGCTCCTGCATCGCCTGCTGGCGGGACTGATGGAAAACGGGGTCACACTGATCACCACCTCCAACATCCCACCCCGGGAACTGTACAAGGACGGCCTGCAACGGGACCTGTTCCTGCCCGCCATCGACATCCTGCACCGTCATCTGGAAGTCGTGCATCTGGACGGGGCCGTGGACTACCGGCTGCGGGCCCTGGAGCAGGCAGAGATCTACCACGCCCCACTGGATGATGCCGCCGAAACGCGACTCACGGAAACCTTCCTTTCCCTGGCGCCGGAACCCGGCACCCAGGGGGGAACACTGACCGTGGAAGGACGGGACATCCCGGTGCAAAGGCTGGCCGACGGGGTGGTCTGGTTTGATTTCAAGGACATCTGCGATGGCCCCCGCAGCCAGCTGGACTATGTGGAAATCGCAAGGGAATTTCACACTGTGCTGGTCTCCGGGCTGCCGGTCATGGATGCCGCCATGGAAAATGCCGCGCGGCGATTCCTGGCCATGGTGGATGAATTCTATGACCGCAAGGTCAAGCTGATCGTATCGGCTGAAGCCCGCCCGGAGCAGATCTACCAGGGGCAGCGACTGCGGTTCGAATACCAGCGCTGTGTCAGCCGCCTTCTGGAGATGCAGTCTCGGGCATATCTGGCCAGTCCTCACCTGCCCTGACGGGCGTCATTTGATCCCGGCGGGACAATAATTTAATGTCCCCTCATTATCCTGACTGAACGCGGGGGTTCTCACCGATCCCGGTGGTGAATTCCTGTTCATGGCATCACCGACTGACTGTCCAGCCGGGACTCACCCATAGCGGCCAAGGTGTTTCACCATGCTGACCAAGCATCCTGACGATCTTTCCCACCATGCAGAGGCACTTCATGAACTGATGGAGTCCCATCCCGAACACGCTGACGTGATTCATCGGGAGCTGCTGCAGTTGCAGTTACGGGAATCCGTCCACATGTTCGCGGAACTGCTGGAGATGCAGATGGACCCCCTCGACGAGAACGTGGTGATCCTGCATGACCTGCGCCTTGAGCATGAAGACCAGGTGGTGGAGATCGATCATCTTCTCATCAATCGCAACCTGCAGATCACCCTGGTGGATTCCGTCCTGATCGGCTGCGGATCCTTGCGCATCAACGCGGAAGGGGAAAGTCTCATCTGGTCCGAGGACAACAGTCGCTGGCTGACGGCCGTCAGGCAGCCATTTCCGGAGTTGGCGGAAAAGGCCCTGATCCTGGGACAGATCCTGGATGAAGGCTGGTGGCCCAAGCGCCTGGGCATCTCCCTGGCCCACCCCATCGAGACCTGCCTGGTGGTGGACGACCATGACCGGGTCATACTGGATGATCCGGCCACTTATGAATCCCGCGTCATCAAGCTGGGGGATTTCCTGCCCTGGTACAGCAAACAGCGCATGAAGACTCCCCTCACCCAGGGTGTGAAGGCCCTTGTACGCAGGGCTACCAATCGGGTGGACCTGAATACCCTGGAGCGGATCGCCTTCGATCTGGCGGACCGCCACCAGCCTGCCCCGGTGGATTATTTCCAGCGACTGCATCTGGATCAGCCCGCTCCCGTACCCATGGAAGCGCGGGACGAGACCGATGTGATGGATGATGAGGCACAGCCCGCGGAAGCGACCGGATCCGCTGCCCCCCCCGAGACCACCGGGGCAGCGACACCACACACGACCCCCGCGACCGATTCGAAACCGGAGTCCCGCAAGTCCCGGCGCAAGAAAGCCGGTCACGCGCAGTCGCCCCAGTCTTCCAGTGCCCCGGCAGCCAAGGTCGGGGAAACCGGACAGGCCGATGACAAAGGCGCCGAAGAGGATGATCGGCAGCCCTCATCCCGGATTGCCGCGGCACTGAAGATGAAAACCCCCGAATTCCTTGCCGACATGGAGTCCAGGGGGCTGCTGAAAAGAAACAGCAAGGATCAGCTGGAACTGACCCCGGCAGGTCGCAAGATCGGGGGCAAGGCCAAGGGACGCGGCGGCAACCGTTCCTTCTCCTGGCCCAGGTCGTCGATCGAGGCCCTGTTCCACTCATCCCCACCGAACCCGGAGCCTTGAAGCGCCGCCTGTGCCATCATCCCTGCAACTATGACATCCAGGGCAACAAGCTATAACCCAACAATATAAATAAATAAACTGTGAAAAGGATATAATCCGACTTCAACGCCCGCGAGAGCCCGATACAGTGGACAAGCCCACCGTCCTGATCGTGGATGATGAACCTGTAAACCTGTCGATCCTGACAAGTTTGCTGAGTTCCGATTATCGGGTCAGGGCGGTGAATTCCGGCCACCAGGCCCTGCGCGCGGCGGCATCCGAGCCAAGACCCGATCTCATCCTGCTGGATGTGGTGATGCCCGGGATGGACGGTTATGACGTCCTTGAGGTGCTGCGCGCTCAACCGGATACCCGGGATATCCCGGTGATTTTTCTCACGGCCCTGAGCGATACCGTGGATGAGGAACGGGGTCTGGAGTGCGGTGCCCGGGACTACATCACCAAGCCCATCAAGCCCTCCATCCTGCTGGCTCGCGTACGCAGTCAGATCGACATCAAGCAGGCGCGCGAGTTTCTGCAGAGCAAGAATGCCTATCTGGAGGCGGAGATTGCCCGCCGCATGGCGGACAACGAGATGGCCCAGCAGGTGAGTATCCGCGCCCTGGCGCACCTGGCGGAAACCCGTGATCCGGAAACCGGCAATCACATACTGCGCACCCAGGTCTATGTCCGCCTGCTGGCGGAGCAACTCCGCTCTCATCCCCGCTTCCGGGCTGCACTCCCCCCCCCGACCATTGATCTGCTGGCCAAATCCGCCCCCCTGCATGACATCGGCAAGGTCGGCATTCCTGACAGCATCCTGCTCAAACCCGGCCCTCTCACCGAGGCGGAATGGGTGATCATGAAGACCCACTCCCGGCTCGGTTTCGACGCCATCGAGCGAACCGAGGCGGATGTGAAAAAACCGATCCCCTTTCTGACCCTGGCCAAGGAGATCGCCCGCTGGCACCACGAACGGTGGGATGGCAGCGGCTATCCGGACGGGCTGGCCGGAGAGTACATCCCCCTGTCCGCCCGCATCATGACGGTGGCCGATGTCTTCGACGCCATGACCTCGGCAAGGATCTACAAACCGGCACTGCCCATGACACAGGCACGGGACTTCATCGGTGATGCCCGCGGACGGCACTTCGACCCCGACGTGACCGATGCCTTCCTCGGCAACTTTCAACGGTTCGTCAGCGTCGCCCGAACGCATGCCGATCCGCTAACCAGTTGATCAATGGGGTCCGATCGTGACCAGGCATTCCATACAAGATCGTCTGCGGGAACGTGAAGGACTGCTGCACCTGCTCATCGAGCATACACCCGCCGCCTTGGCCATGTTCGACCGGGACATGCGCTACCTGGCCACCAGCCGACGCTGGCGGGATACCTATGGCCGGGGTGACAAGGAAGTTCCCGGAGCCAGCCATTACGAGGTCTTTCCCGAGATCCTCAGAACATGGAAAAGCGCCCATGAGCGCGGACTGGCCGGTGAGATCATTCGCGTCGAGGAGGATTGTTTCGCGCACGACGACGGTACCGAACAATGGTTTCGCTGGGAGTTGCGACCGTGGTTCCATGGCGATGGCAGCATCGGGGGCATCATCATCCTGACGGAGGAGATCACCGAGCGTCGCCGCAGCGCCCAGACACTGCGTCTGATGGCCCGTCGTGCCACTGCACTGCTGGAACTCCCCCAACTCGCGGAAACCCTTGATGAAGGCGGTTTTCTGCAACAAACGCTAAACCTGGCCGAAGACCTGACGGATAGCCGGATCGGTTTCATCCATTTCGTACACGAAGATGGCGACCGGATTGAAATGGCCGCATGGTCTGAGCGGACACTGGCCCATTTTTGCCAGGCGGACCATGAGCCACACTATGCCTTGAGCCGGGCCGGCCTGTGGGCTGATGCCGCCCGCCGGAAAAAGCCGGTGGTCCTCAACGATTATGAAGGCTGCCCGTGCAAACAAGGCCTGCCGGAAGGCCATTCCCCCCTTTCAAGAATGCTGGCCGTGCCGGTGATTGAGCACGGCCGCGTGGTGATGCTGGCCGCGGTGGGAAACAAGCCCGATGACTACACGGACATCGACCAGGAAACCCTGCAACTGATCGCCGAGCAGATCTGGCACATCGTGCAGCGTCGACGCTCGGAAAATCACCTGCGCCAGCTCTCTCTGGCCATCCAGCAGAGCCCGGACAGCATCGTCATCACCGACCTCGATGCACGGATTCTCTACGTCAACGATGCATTCCTGCAAACCAGCGGCTATCGGGAGGACGAAGTTCTGGGCAGAAACCCGAACATCCTGAAATCCGGCAAGACCCCGCTGAAACACTACCAGGACATGTGGCAAGCCCTCACCCAGGGCAAACCCTGGAAAGGGGAATTTTACAACCGTCGCAAGGACGGCACGGAATTCATCGAGTTCGGTCATGTTGCCCCACTGCGTCAACCCGACGGCGCCATCACCCATTACGTGGCTGTCAAGGAAGACATCACCGAAAAAACACGCATTGCCGCGGAGCTGGAGCGTCACCGGCATCAACTGGAACGCCTGGTATCCGAGCGCACGGCCCAGCTGGAGGATGCACGGTGCCGGGCAGAGGCCGCCAACCGGGCCAAGAGCACCTTCCTGGCCAACATGACCCATGAGATCCGCACCCCCCTCAACGCCATCGCCGGGCTGGTCCACCTGTTGCGTACCGGGGATGTCACGCCCCCGCAGAGGGAAAAGCTGGACAAGGTCGATGGGGCGGCCCGGCATCTGCTCTCGATCATCAGCGACATCCTGGACATCTCCAAGATCGAGGCGGGAAAGTTCCTGCTGGACCAACGGGATTTCCAGCTTTCCGCCGTGCTGGACCATGTCCGTTCCGTGATTTCAGAGGCCGCGGCTGCAAAGGGGCTTCATCTGGAAACCACCATCGAGGGCGTGCCCAACTGGCTGCGGGGTGATCCTGCCCGGTTGCGTCAGGCCCTGCTCAATCTGGCGGGCAATGCGGTGAAATTCACCGATCAGGGCGCCATTCGCCTGCGAGCCCGCATGATCTCGCAGCAGGATGATCAGGTGCGGGTCCGTTTCGAAGTGGAGGATGACGGCATCGGTATTGATCCGGACCGACTGGATCAACTGTTCCAGCCCTTCGAACAGGCGGATACCTCCATCACCCGGAAATATGGTGGTACCGGACTGGGACTGGTGGTGACCCGTCGCCTGGCGGAACTCATGGGAGGTCAGGCGGGCGCGCATGGCAAGCCGGATCGGGGCAGTCTGTTCTGGTTTGAAGTCAATCTGACCAGGGGACAGAGCACGCCGGCTGAGCAGAACCAGGATCATTTTCCCTGCCCCCCCGACACAGGCCAATTCCGTTTCCCTCCCGGGAAACGGATCCTGCTGGCGGAGGACAATCCGGTCAACCAGGACGTGGCCACCGAACTCCTGCACCGTGTCGGCCTGAAGGTGGACACGGCACGGGACGGCATCGAAGCCCTGAGCATGGCCGGTGTCGAGGACTACGACCTGATCCTGATGGACGTGCATATGCCTGGCATGGATGGTCTGACGGCCACCCGTCGTATCCGTGCCCTGCCCGGTGGGGCCGATGTCCCCATCCTGGCCATGACTGCCAACGTATTCGAGGAAGACCGTCGCGCCGCACTCAAGGCCGGCATGAATGATTTCATCCCCAAACCGGTCGAACCGGAAATCCTGTATCAGGCATTGCGGCGGTGGCTGGAATCCGAAAAAGACGCGCGATCGGAAACCAGGGCAATGGCGACATCGGCTCAGGACACCGCGAGCGTTGCCCCTGAATCAATCCCCCTGGACGGGCCTCGCATGCCCAGGGGGTTGCTGGATAGATCAGGCCACCGGGGACTGAACCTGAAACATCTGCCCAGATTCCTGCAGTGCCATGAGGACGATCCGGCGGTGATGAGCGCCCTGGCCGACCGAGGGGAATGGGACACCTTCCGCCAGCGCGCCCACTCGATCAAAGGGGCAGCGGCCAATCTGGGAATCAGCCCCATTGCCGTCATCGCCCGCCGCATGGAAAAACTGGAAAAGTCAGGCGGTGGTGTACTGACAGCCCACGACCTGTGCAACCGTCTGGCTGAGGAGATTGAAAGGCTCAAGGAACACACCGGCGCAGCCAACATCCATCCCGAACCCATGCCCGGAACGGACACCGGTCTGGACAACCTGTCACCGCAAGAAGGCCGGAATCTGCTGAACCAGATGGAGTCGCTGCTGGGCAGCGACGACACCGCCGTGGCCGATCTCCACGAGACTTACCAGGGCTGGCTCCAAAGACATCTGGGGCCGGAGGCCCGGAACCTGCGGGAATGTATCGAACGCTTCGACTACCCCGCGGCCCTGGACCTCCTTCGACGCCTGCGTGGCTAGGCGTTCTCAGGCCACGGCACGGGCCGCATCCCCGCGGGGATCAGCACCGGTCAGACGCAGATCAAACCGTTCCCGCAGCACCTGGAACACGTCGGGGGTGATGAAGGCCGGCGGATTCGGGCCCAGGGTGATTCCCTTCACCCCCAGGCTCAGCAGGGTCAGCAGCACCGCCACCGCCTTCTGCTCGAACCAGCTGATCACCAGGGTGAGCGGCAGTTCATTCACCCCGCAGTTCATGGCCTGGGCCAGGGCGGTGGCCACCCGGATGGCGCCGTAGGCGTCATTGCACTGCCCCATGTCCAGCAGGCGGGGGAGCCCCAGATGTTCGCCGTAGTCGTGATCACGGATGCGGTATTTGCCGCAGCCCAGGGTGAGGATGAAGGTATCCTGGGGCGTGGCCTCGGCGTAGTCGCTGAAGTAGTTGCGGCCCTTGGCCGCGCCGTCGCAGCCGCCGATGACGAAGAAGCGACGGATCTGACCGGCCTTGACCGCGTCGAGCAGGGTCTCGGCATGGGCCAGCAGCACACTGTGATGGAAACCCACCACCGACTCACCGGTCACGGCATCGGGGCAAGGGGCGCAGCGCCGGGCGGCCTCGATCACGGCGGAGAAATCGTCACCCTCGATGCACTGCCCCTGGGGCACCGCCGTGGCCCGGGTGGTGAACAGGCGATCCCGATAACTTTCCGGCGGGATCAGCACGCAGTTGGTGGTGGCCAGGATGGCGCCGGGGAACTGGGCAAACTCCCGCTTCTGATCCTGCCAGGCGCCGCCGAAGTTGCCGGCCAGGTTCGGATGCCGATGAAGCCTGGGATACATGTGCGCCGGCAGCATCTCGCCGTGGGTGTAGACCATGATGTCGGTGCCTTCCACCTGCTTGAGCAGATTCCACAGATCCAGCAGGTCATGGCCGGTCACCAGGATGCCGGGGCCGGCCACCGTGCCGTGTCTGACGGTGGCCGGGGCGGGCTGGCCGAAGGTCTCCACATGGCCCCGATCCAGCATCTCCATCACCTTCAGGTTCATCTCGCCGCAGCGCATGCACAGCGCCAGCAGGCTGTCCATGTTGAAGTTGACGTTGGTCATGGTGGCAAACAGGGCTTCCTCCATGAAGGCGGCCACGTCCGGATCGGACTGGCCAAGACGGCGGGCATGGTGGGCATAGGCGGCCATGCCCTTGAGGCCGTAGAGCAGCAACTCCTGCAGGGAGTGCATGTTCTCGTCCTTGCCGCAGGTGCCCGGCGAGCTGACGCAGGCGGTCTGGCGGAAAGTCTGTTCGCACTGGTTGCAATTCATGTCTGCGCTCCTGGAGGGATCTGAAGATGTGGGCGCAGTATCGGCAACGGGACGGTGGACCGGCCTTGATCCGAGTCAAGGCGGTCCGGTGGCTTATCCCCCCACCCGCTTGAAGTCCCCCGCCGACGCCAGGGGCGGCGGGGCCATGCGCAGGAACAGGCGATACAGATCCGCCGCGCTGTCTCCCTGTCCCATGGTTTCCCGCAGCAACCCCAGCACCAGGAACATGAGGATGGTGCGTTCGGGCAGTGCGGTGAAACCTTCGTCCCCAAGCCCTTCCACATAGTCGGTCATCAGGGCTTCGGCGCGGGCAAAATCCCGGCTCCAGATCAGCAGCACCAGCAAGTCGTAGAGCACACCCAGCTGGGCGGCCTGATCATACTCATCCAGACCGGACAGCAGGTCATAGGCTTCCAGCAGGGTGTCCCGGGCCTGTGGCAGACGGTCGGTGGACTTTTGCAGTGCGGCCAGATCCACCAGGGTGTTGAACACCTCCATATGGGTGTAACCGTATTCCTGCTGTTTTTTTTCCAGCACCTTGAGCAGCCAGCCTTCCGCTGCCTCATGATCCCGGATCTCGAAACAGGTCACCGCCAGGTCACGCAAAATGACCATGAGATTACCGGGCTCCACCCGTCCCGGCTCCGTCGTCAGCTTCAATGCGGCCTGAAGATGTCCCATGGCCTTGTCGAAGACACGCTGATTCATGTTTTCCCGGGCCATCTGGTGCAGCAACTCGATCAGGAGCGCCGTGTCGGGCCCCCTCACCCAGCGCAGCCGACCGAAGGGTTCGTCGGAATCGCTGGAAGAATTGTTCGTGCTCAGAGAAACCACCCTGGGTCTGCCTTCGTAGAGCCAGGGATTATCGTGAAGGGTCCAGTAGGGTGCCTTGTAATCCCGTGAAAAGACGGACTCATCCAACCCACGCCGGAATGAGACAAGGCTGCGGGCATAGAGGGATTTGAGTTCCTTCTTGCTGGGTATGCGCCAGTCCCGGAAACCCGCGTAGCCGTTGCCGTTGCCGTTGAAATGTTGCAGACGCACCATGGCCGACTCGGCGGAAAAGACATCCGGGCTGCCGTATACCGTGCCGCCGCTCCAGGACTCCCCCACGGAGTGGACGAACCACTGCAGCCCCGTCTTCATGTCCATCACGGTGCCGTCACCCAGGTCAATGAAGCGCTCGCCCCGCCCCACCGGGGCGGGCATCAGGGCGTAGGAATACTGGTAGGCATACCGGCGGGCAGGGTTGGGCCTGACCGCCGGTTCCGGTGGCTGAAATCCGCGAGCGTAGCGCTGGTTGGCGATCCAGGTATCGTGCTCCCGGCGTCGCTCGGGATCGGACAGCACCGTGTAGGCGTCGTTGATGATCTTGGTGATCCGTTCCGCCTTCTCCCGCTGATGCTGGTTCTTGTCCGGATGCCACTTCTGGGACAGGAACTTGTAGGCCCCCCGGATCACCTCGGGACTTGCATTCTCGGTGACCTGCAGATTTTCGTAATGGGTTCTTAACCGCTTCATGGTTCAGCGCAATCCAATGATGTCCTCCACGTCCTCCGGCCAGGTCAGGGTATAGGCAAAGCGGATCCGGGTCCGGGCATCCGCCTCCATGGACTGGTGCCAGGCCAGCACCCCCCGCTTGCCATCCACGTTCCGCTCGCTGGGCGGGGTGGCGCGGCTGTCCAGTTCCACCTTGATGCGCTCGTCCCGGGCCACCGGAAGCTGATCCAGCACAGTGACTTCCACCGGCCGGGGATGGGCATTATGCACCGAGATCAGGTAGGCCCGCTCAAGCCGCTGCTGGCGCCGGATCAGCCCCTCCTGGCCACGGCTGTCCCGATCCAGTTCATAGCGGATGCCGATGCGCTCATCCACGCCGAAGGCCAGGCGCAACGGACTGCCGGGCTGCAGGGCCGCCAGCGGCACCTGACCCACCAGGGTGCCGTCCTGGAACAGGTTCACCTGCCCGGCAGGCAGCGGGGCTTCCCCCTCGAAAGTGGTTTCCGCAAACAGGTAGGCATGGGGCATCAGCCGGGGCACGGCCCGGGCCGACAGGGTGGCTTCCAGTTGATGCTCCGCCAGGGCATGGCGATGGGGCTGGTTGTCCGAAGGGATGGTGACCGGACCTGCGATCCGGTACAGGGCACTGAACTGTGCCGCTTCCAGGTCGGCCACCTGTTCCCCTGCCATCATTTTCGGTGCCGGGGCCATGGACATCAGGGCATCCATGGCCGCTTCCTGGGCACGTCGCACCGTGGGTGCCGGCGTCGGCTTGGCCACGTCCACATACCAGGGCTGCAATTCCGGCAGCCAGCCGCCCAGTTCGGGGCGAGCGGTGGACAGCCGCAGGATCACGTCATTCCAGTCCTGACCGGTGTTCTGTTGCAGCTCCGCACGCTGTACCAGACGCAGCTCGCCGGTGGCGGTATCCAGGCGGGCCTCATAAAGGGGGCGCCAGCCGGCATGACGCACCCGGTATTCCAGGGTCAGGGTGGCCTCTCCCGCCACGGGACTCTGATAATGCACCCGGGCCTCCAACGTGTCTCGACGCCCCCGTTGCATACCCTCCAGTTCGTCACGGATACGCTGGATGTCCGCCTCCACTTCCCGCAGGGTCTGCTCGCGGTTCTGGATGGCACGCAGGATATCCAGGGCACCTTCTCCCACCACCTGCCAGGCGCGCGGCCACTGCTCCGGGTTCAGGCCCGGCTCTCCCGGCTGTGAGGCCTGGCCCATCCGCTCCACCAGACGCAACTGGATCTCGCCGGCGCGGATCTCGTCGGTGATGCCCCGCTTGCGATCTTCCAGTGCCTGTAATTTTTCCGCCAGTGCCTGCTCGGCGGGATGGGCCAGATCACGGCCATGCACCACCCGGGTTTCCAGGGTGCCCAGCATCAGGCCGTCGGGCCCCCGGGCACTGACCCGAAGGCTGGCCGTGTCAAGATCGGCGGGCAACCGGTCCACGGTGATCACGCCCTGCCCGGCATTCAGGCTGGCCGCGTGTTCCATCACCACACCGGCCTGGTTGGGGAACACGGTGACTTCCACCACCTGACCCGCCCAGGCGGTGCCGGAGAGGGCGGTGAACAGCAAGGGCAGCGACATCCTGAACCTGTACATGAGAAACGATCTCCGAAAAGGCGTGCAGCCATGACACAATCGTGGATTCAGGCGATACGATATGCCAGATCCGGGTGCGTTGCACCATTACTCACTGATCCGGCCAGGGCAGGCACGGCAACTGGAGTCTCTATATGTCACATTCAATCGCCGTCATCCCCGGTGACGGTATCGGCAATGAAGTCATGCCCGAGGGCCTGCGCGCCCTGGAAGCCGCGGCCCGACGCTTCGGCATCGACCTGAATTACACCCATTTCGACTTCGCCTGCTGCGACTACTACCTGGCCCACGGCCGCATGCTGCCCGAAGACTGGTTCGACCAGCTCAAGGGCTTTGACGCCATCTTCTTCGGTGCCGTGGGCGATCCGGCGCGGGTACCGGATCACATCTCCCTGTGGGGTTCCCTGCTGCAGTTCCGCCGCGCCTTCGACCAGTACATCAACCTGCGCCCCTGCAAGCTGCTGCCCGGCATCCGCAGTCCCCTGGCTGGCCGCGGCCCCGGCGACATGGATTTCTACGTGGTGCGGGAAAATACCGAAGGCGAATATTCCAGCATCGGCGGCCGCATGTTCGAGGGCACCGAGCGGGAGGTGGTGATCCAGGAAACGGTGATGACCCGGATCGGCATCGACCGGGTATTGCGGTATGCCTTTGAACTGGCGAACCGCCGCTCCCGCCGGAAACTGACTTCCGCCACCAAGTCCAACGGGATTTCCATCACCATGCCCTACTGGGACGAGCGGGTGAAGGCCATGGCCGGGCACTATCCGGAGGTGACGGTGGACCAGTACCACATCGACATCCTCACCGCCAACTTCGTGCTCCACCCCGACTGGTTCGACGTGGTGGTGGCCAGCAACCTGTTCGGCGACATCCTCTCCGACCTGGGACCGGCCTGTGCCGGCACCATCGGCGTGGCCCCGTCGGCCAACATCAATCCCGACGGCACCTTCCCCAGCCTGTTCGAGCCCGTGCACGGCAGTGCCCCGGACATTGCCGGCCGGGGGATCGCCAACCCCATCGGCCAGATCTGGTCGGCGGCGATGATGCTGGAACACCTGGGCCACCAGGCGGCGGCCCAGGCCATCGTAACGGCCTTTGAAGCGGTGCTGACCGAGGGTGATCCCCGTGTGCTGACCCCCGACATCGGCGGGCAAGGCAACACCCGCACCCTGGGCGAAGCAATCGCCGCCCGGATCGGGGGCTGACCCGACCCGGGATGGCCATGTCAACGCCCGAACAATCCCCTGAGCATCTGGCCGCCCTGCCCCACCGGATCCTCCCGGATCATACCCTCGCGCTCGGCCATCAGATCGAACAGGCCTGCCACGGTCCGGTCGTTCACGTAGGTATCGAGATCGAAATCCTGCAACGCCGATATCCCTGGCAGACGGGTGCCGATGCGGTCGATGAGACTGGACAGGGCCTGGGTGGCACCGGTCTCCTGCAGGGCGCGGCGGGTTTCGGGCAGCAGGGCCTGGGTGACCCGCTCCCCCTGGCGATCCTGCAGATGGCGGGTGGCCCCGTCGGCCGCCCCCAGAATCGGTTGCACATCCTCGAAACGCAGGTCCCGGACGGCTTCCGCCAGGATGGGGCGTGCCGCCGGCGCGGCCCGTTCCGCCGCCGCATTGATGGCGGTCTCCAGATCATCCAGTTGCTGCGAAAGGCCCAGACGGCTGAGCAGTCCCTGGGCATCCTTCAAGATGCCCGGCAAAGGAATCCGGATCCCGGGGTTGTCCAGGAATCCACCCTGTTGCCCGGCCATGGAAACCGCATGGTCGCTGCTGGTGCTGAGCAAATCCCTGAGGCCCGCCTCCTGTCCCGATGCCGAGGCCTGAGCGCCATTATTGCCCGACAAGGCACCGCGCAGACGCTCACCCCAGTCGGCCTGGGCGTGGATCGGCACACACAGGGACAGTAGCAGGACAACGATCCCCCCCAGAGATTGAATTTTCAACATCGAATATCTCCCTTCTGTTGTGGTCCCGGCGATAATGCCGCCAAAGGATTCGGCCGGAATACCACGAAAGTATAGTGGCACTGCAGAGCAAGCACCGATCCCGTGTCATTCCCGCGCAGGCGGGAATCCAGGGAAAGACCGTCGAATCTTCCGGACTCCCGCTTTCGCGGGAGTGACGGCAACCGGAAGGCCATTTCTTCCCGCAGCTTCAAGCCCCCTTCTTCCCAAGGGAAGAAGGGCATGTCCGTGGCTGAACCGGGTTCTTTCACGTTAACGCTAACCTGAACGCAGAAACTCAGACAGAAGAGACAGCATCGCTTCGCTTTTGCGAACCAGGGTCCCATGGGTATCCCGCAACATTGCCTGATCCTTGGTATGCACCATGTTCCTCGCCAGCTGGTGGATCTCGTCGTGCAGGGCCCGTACCGGCGCAAGAGGTGAATCAGAGTCATCAGGCCATATCTGGCTGGCTTCCTCCAGCCAGCGACAGAAAAAGCAATGCTCCAGCTCAAGCGGTGACGGGAAGACGCAGCGACCTTCCAGCACTTCTTCAAGACTCCTCATCCAGGCCCGATGGGCCACCATGCCATACACTACCTGATGCCGTTCACCCGTCAGCGGCAAGGTGGCCGACCACTCCGATGGAGGATGCCACTGCTCCATCCAGCCAAGAACCTGATCCGACGGCATGGGACGGGCAATGCCATATCCCTGTCCCAGCTCACACCCCAACTGCAACAGCAGCTCCCCGTGGGCGATCGATTCCACCCCTTCGGCGATGGGCGTGCGCTTGAAGGCCTGAGCCAGACCGAGAATACCCTCAAGGATGGCCAGATCATCGGTGTCATGGAGCATGTCACGAACAAAGCTCTGGTCGATCTTCACCACATCCGTCGGTACCCGCTTGAGGTAGGTCAGGGAGGAATACCCGGTACCGAAGTCATCCAGCGCAAAACCAATACCCAATGCGACGCAGGCCCCGATCACCTGGGACACACGACCGATATCCGTCAGGGCGCTGGTTTCCAGGACTTCCAGTTCCAGCAAATGAGGTGGTGCATCGGGATGGTCCGCCAGCAACAACTTAAGTTCACTGACGAAATCCGGATGCTGCAGGTGCCAGGGGGAAACATTGACGCTTATCCTCAGATCGATGCCCTGTGCCCGCCAGCGTTCCACCTGCCCCAGCGCCGCATCCAGCACCCAGCGTCCCAGCCGGGCTTCCAGCGGGTGACTTTCTATTACGGACAGGAACACGAAAGGCTGCAGCAACCCCCGCTCGGGATGCTGCCAGCGGACCAAGGCCTCCATCCCAAGAATTTCTCCCGTGCGCATGTTGACCTTGGGCTGGTAATGCAGCACGAACTCTTCCTGAACAATGCCCAGAGCGATGCGCTCATGGGTTTCATGCAGTCCGCGCAGGGTTCTGTCCTGTTCGGCATCAAAGACGTGGTAACGGTTCTTGCCCGCAAGCTTTGCCTGGTACATCGCCTGATCCGCCTGCCGGATCAGTTGATCCGGGCCTACCTCATCGGCTTGGGGATAACAGGTCAGACCAATGCTGCCGGTCACCTTGAGCAGAAAACCGTCTATGCAGACAGGTTCGGCAATCGCCTCCAGCAGCCGATCCGTCACGGACAATTGTCCGGTGGCCTCCACCAAATCAGTTTCGAGCACGGCGACAAATTCATCCCCTCCCAGACGCGCCAGGGTATCACCATCACCCATGACCACTTGAATGTGTTTCGCCACCTCCTGCAGAAGGCGATCTCCCAAATCATGTCCGTAGCGGTCATTGATGGCCTTGAAACCGTCCAGATCAATGTAGGCCAAAGTAAAGGCGCTGTCGGAACGTCGGGCGCGGGCCATGTATTGCTGCAGACGATCCGAGAGCAGCACCCGGTTGGGCAGATCCGTCACAGGATCATAGTGAGCCAAATGCTCCAAACGCCACTGATCCTCCTTTTGTTGGGTGATGTCGGAGAACATGCCGACAAAATGTGACGGATCTTCCGTCTTGCCCCCCGGCACAGTGCTGATGGTGGTCAAGGCCATGAACAGGCTGCCGTCCTTGCGACGATTGCAGATCTCCCCGTGCCAGCAGCCCTGGGTGGCCAGGGCATTCCACATCTTTCGAAAGAAGGACACATCGTGTATGCCGGACTTGAGAAGAGAAGGATTACGACCGATCACTTCCGCTCGGGAATAGCCGGTGATATCGCAAAATGTCTGGTTCACCTCCACGATCCGGGCACTGCCATCAGTGATGAGAATCCCTTCGCGGGCGTTTTCGAACACACTGGCCGCCAGAATCAGCTGGGCCTCGGTGCGCTTGCGCTCGGAGATGTCCCGCGCCGTGACCTGCAGCAGGGATTGTTCGCCGATATCAAGGCGATTGATCAGTACATCCACCACGAAACCGGTGCCGTCGTCCAGCCGGCGGTGGGTCCATTCAAAGCTTACGGGGTCCTGCCGCAAGGCAAGGTGAAGATGACGACGGACTGACAGGGAGGAGGATTCGCCATCGGGCTGAAGCTCGGGGGATAATGCCTCCGGCGACTGCCCGATGATCTGGTCCCTCTGTCGGGCACCGAACAGATGCAGCGTGGCCGGATTGCAATCGATAATGACGCCCTCGCGCAGAATGAACACCGCATCCGGCGAGGATTCATACAGTGCCCGATAACGAACCTCCGACTGCTGAAGTTGCGCGGTCCTTTGGAACACGCTGGATTCAAGATGTGCATTGGCATCGAGCAAGGCCCTTTCCGCGCGCTGCCACCGCCCGCCCAGACGCATGGCCATGAACAAACCCACCAGGCTGGGCAAAATCACCAGGATGGACGCCAGCGCCGTGGTGCGCAGGATCTGTGGCGCAATGTCGCGGCGCACACGGTCCCGGGCCTGAAACAGATGCAGATGCCAGCCCAGATCAAGCTCGGCCTCGAAACTCAGCCAGTCCCCGGCATCGGATGAACGGGGCCTGGACGGGTCCTCGGAGAATCGGGGCAGGGTCAGGATGGGATGGGCCTCGGGAGGCCGGGGGATTTCCCCTTCCAGCCAGTCGGGCCGGGTATCGGCAATGGGCAGGCCCTGGCGATCCAGCACCGTGGCAACGGCAAATGGGGCTATCCTTTCCGGTGTCAATAATTTGGAAAGATGCTGAAGATGCAGCACCCCACCCAGATGCAGGCGAATCTCCCCGTCAGGCCCTTTGATGGGGGTGTTGATGACCACGGCTCTGAGACCGTCTGACCCCAGAAAGCTGTCGGAAACCACCTGGCGGCGTGTTTGCACGGCATCACGAAAGTAATCCCGATCCGCCAGATTGTGACGTTGCAGGGGGATGGGCCAGGGGTGCAGACGATGAAAATCTCCTGCCGGCGTCAGTATGAAGACCACCGAAAATCCACCCTGCCGATAGAGTCGCTCCAGCCATTGATCCTGGACGGATGGAGGGACATGAGCATACTGGCCCTCAGGCAAGGTTTCAGGCCACAGGCCGGATAGCTCCGGTGCCTGGGCCGCCAGCTCCAGCAGGGCGGAAGCCCGGCTGATGTCCTGATCCATCAGCCGGGCCAACCCCGTGGCCAGCGCCACATGATCCGTGGACCAGCGCTGGACCGACCATTCGTCCATGGTGGAACGCAGCACCAGCCCCATGAGTATCAGCGCCAGGATCGTGGGCAGTGCTATCACCGCAACGATTTGCTGTCGTCTTGTGGGCATGGAAGCCATCAGTCCCCTGAGTTTATGCGCCGTCAATTCAAGAATCCGCAAAATCATTGCATCAATCCGCATGCGGACGGCCTGCATGCCCGAACCGAACAGACTCCGCCCCCCCCTCTGGAACTAGGAACGGGCCGGTAATTCATGCACAATATATAGTGTTTTTATCCAGGTGCCGACTGACGGCAACATCGCAGTCGATACTTGAAACCCGACTTGCCCATTGACCCCTGGAGAGACCATGCCTGCCAGAACACGTATGATCCTGATCGCCGCGGCGGCCTTCGTGGCCATCGTCTTCTTCCAGCCCCTTCTCACCTTCCTTGGTGGTGTCCTCGTGATCGCGGTGGCGGCCACCCTGATCTTCCGGGATCTGCCTCAGGATACGCAGGATATGATCGAAGATCATATCAATGGCTGGATCAACCGTGCCCGCAGCGGTTTCTGGCCGGCGGAAAGCAGGGCCACCGGAAACCGCGGCACGTCAGCGCGGGCCCGGGTGATCGAGGCGGACCTGGATGATGAAGAGGACGAGGAGGAAGCACCAGCCCCCAAGCCCAAGCCCCGCGCTCGCCGTCCCCGCGCGAAGAAGACCGCCTCAGCCTCCGGCAGCAGCACTTCTTCCTGATCCTGCTTCACGGGAATTGCCTTGTGGGAGCGGGTGCCGGTCAGGCTTTCCCCTTGCCGCGCCCGGCATTGCGCTCCTCCCCCATCATCAGAAGGCCGGTATTGCCACCCGCCGCTGCGGTATTCACCGTCAGTACCCGCTCGGTGGCAAAACGCAGCAGATAGTGGGGGCCACCGGCCTTGAAACCGGTCCCTGACAGCCCCTCGCCGCCGAAGGGCTGACTGCCCACCACTGCCCCCACCATGTCACGGTTGACATAGGTGTTCCCTACCCGCACCTGCCGGGCCAGCCGGTGGGCAACGGCATCGATCCGGCTGTGGATCCCCAGCGTCAGACCATAGCCGGTGGCATTGATCTGACGGATCAATCCGTCCAGTTCACCGGCACGCCATGGCAGCACGTGCAGCATGGGACCAAACACCTCCCCCGGCAACTCATCCAGCCGCTCCAGCCGATACAGGCTCGGGATCATGAAACTGCCCCGCTCACAGCCGCCCGACAGACGGGCCCGGTGGAGCAGCCGATCCTTGCGTTTCATCTCCTCGTCATGGGCCTGCAGGGCCGCCAGGGCCCGGTCGTCGATCACCGGCCCCACATCGGTGGAGAGCCAGTGGGGATCCCCCACCACCAGGGTGTCCATGGCGCCCTTGAGCATCTCCAGCAGGGGTTCGGCCACCGTCTCCTGCACACACAGCACCCGCAGCGCCGAACAGCGCTGACCGGCACTGAAGAATGCCGAACGCAGGATGTCCGCCACCACCTGTTCATGCAGGGCGGTGGCGTCCACCACCATGGCATTGATGCCGCCGGTCTCCGCGATCAGGGGGACGATGGGGCCATGCTCCCGGGCCGCCAAGCCCCGGTGAATCAGACGGGCGGTCTCGGTGGAGCCGGTGAAGGCCACCCCGGCAATGCGCGGATCGGCCACCAGCCGGGGACCGATCTCCTCTCCCCGTCCGGGCAGACAGTGCAGCACGTCCCTGGGCACACCGGCCTGATGCATCAGTTGGGTGACCCGGACCGCCACCAGACTGGCCTGTTCCGCCGGCTTGGCGATCACCCCGTTACCCGCCGCCAGGGCGGCGGTCACCTGGCCGGTAAAAATGGCCAGTGGAAAGTTCCAGGGGCTGATGCACAGAAACACCCCACGGCCCCGAAGGGTAAGTTCATTGCGCTCCCCGGTGATGCCGGGCAGGGACAGGGGCCGGATGAACCGTTCCCGGACCTGGGCGGCATAATAACGGCAGAAATCCACCGCCTCACGCACCTCGGCCTGGGCGTCCCGAAGGGTCTTGCCCGCCTCTTCCACGCACAGGACCATAAGCTCCGCCGTGTGCTGCTCCAGCACATCGGCCACCTGGTCCAGAATCACCGCCCGCTGGGCCGGTGGGCGTTCATCCCAGGCCGTCCATGCCTGGTGGGCGGCCGCCAGGGCCGTCTCCAGATCCTCGTCCCCGGCCCAGGTGACGCGACCGACCTCCCGCCCCCGATCAGAGGGCGCGTAAACCCCATGTCCATGGCCGGTCCTGAGCCGCCCGCCGCAGAGGGGGCCACCGTTCCAGGGGGCACGCGCCCCGATACGGTTCATGTCCGCCGCCAGCTTCCGCAGGGTCTTGCGGTCGGCAAAGTCCAGGCCCCGGCTGTTGCGCCTGGAGGGGGCATAGAGGGCGCCGGGCAGGGGGATGCGTGGATGGCGCCAGGTACCGTAACCCTTGAGGGTGGTCACCGGATCGGTGATGAGCTGTTCCAGGTGTTCCTCGTGCAGGCGATGGACAAAGGACGAGTTGGCGCCGTTTTCCAGCATGCGCCGCACCAGATAGGGCAGCAGGGTTTCGTGACTGCCCACCGGGGCATAGATCCGGCAATGGCGGCGACCCTGGCCGGACCGTTCCACCAGTTGCCCGTAGAGCCCCTCCCCCATACCGTGGAGACGCTGGAATTCGTATTCCCTGTCGCCGGCCATCTCCATCACCGCCGCCACCGTCTGGGCATTGTGGGTGGCGAACTGGGGGTAGAGGTGGGGACTGTCATGGAGCAGGCGGCGAGCACAGGCCAGATAGGATACGTCGGTGGCCGCCTTGCGGGTAAAGACCGGATAATCGGTCAGTCCCTGCTGCTGGCTGTCCTTGATCTCCGTGTCCCAGTAGGCACCCTTCACCAGACGCACCATGACGGTACGGCGATGCCGGGCGGCCTGCCGCTCCAGCCAGCCCAGCACGGCCCAGGCCCGTTTCTGGTAGGCCTGCACGGCCATGCCCAGGCCATCCCAACCATTGAGTTCCGCATCGGCGATCAGGGCCTCCATCACGTCCAGGGAGAGATCCAGGCGCCAGGATTCCTCGGCATCGATACACAGGGAGATACCCTGATCCCGAGCCAGACGGCACAGATCCAGGATCCGGGGCAGAAGCCGGCATTGCAGACGGCTTTCCTGGCCGGGTTCGTAGCGGGCATCCAGGGCGGAGAGTTTCACCGAAATGCCCGGTCGTTCCCGCAACGGAACGCGCAGGTCCACCACCTCGCCGATGCGTTGAATGGCCTGCCGGTAGGCCTCGAAATAACGCCGGGCATCCTCCTCGGTGCGGGCCGACTCCCCCAGCATGTCGTAGGAATGGCAATAGCCCTCCTGCTCCCGGGGACGTGCCCGTTTCATGGCCTCGTCGATGGTGCGCCCCAGCACGAAGGCGTCGCCCAGCATGGCCATGGCGCGGCGCACGGCGGAACGGACCAGGGGAGCGCCGGCCCGGGCCAGCAGACGATGGACCGTTCCCCCCAGCCAGTGGCGGCGATCCTCGGTGTCGATGATGCGCTCGCTGATCCACAGCCCCCAGGTGGCGGCATTGACGAAAAAGGGCCGGTCCTTGCCCAGGTGGACATCCCAGTGGGCGGCGGTGAGCTTGTCCTGGATCAGTTGGTTCGCGGTGGCCTTGTCCGGCACCCGCAACAGGGCCTCGGCCAGGCACATGAGGGCAATGCCCTCTTCGGAGGAAAGGTCGTATTCATGCAGCAGCGCCCCGATGCCGGACTGGTGTTCCTGGGCCTTGATCATGCCCCGCACCAGCCCCCGGGCCAGGAAGCGCACCCGGGTGGCCGCCTCGCCTTCCAGGGAAGCATGGGACAACAGGGCCTTGACCGCCTCTGCTTCGTCCATGCGGCAGGCCAGCATCATGGGCTCGCGGTCCTGGATGGACAGCGCGGCAAGGTCCGGGTACACGTATCGGCTCATGGTGTTTATTGTCCTGTGGCAAATGCACGCCAGATCGGCGGGGGCGTCCGCGGCTGGCCCCGACGGGGTGTCCTTCTTAGAATAGCTGCTCGCATGAGGATCATTCCACGATCCTGCCCTGTCCTTCTCAACGGGAGTCCGTGATGCAAGAAACCCTGACCACCGCCACCTGGTTCTGGCTGCTGGTGCCCATGCCCCTGCTGGTGCTGCTGTCACTCTTCAGCCTGCTGCGCCACAGCCTGAGGAGGCACGGGTGATGACCGGTAGCGTGGAAATCAACTTCGCCCTGCTGGCGACCCTCATCGTCTATCTGATCCTGATGATCCTGGTGGGCCTGCTGGCCTACCGGGTGACCAGCAACCTGTCGGACTACATTCTGGGCGGGCGCCGGCTGGGCGCGGGCACGGCCGCCCTCTCGGCCGGGGCCTCGGACATGAGCGGCTGGCTGCTGCTGGGCCTGCCGGGAGCGGTCTACGCGGCGGGCATGAACCAGCTCTGGATCGCGGTCGGGCTGACCATCGGCGCCTATCTGAACTGGCAGTTCGTGGCCGAGCGCCTGCGGCGGTTCACCGCCGCCGCCCGGGATTCGATCACCATTCCAGCCTATTTCGAGAACCGCTTCCGGGATGACACCTCGGCCCTGCGGGTGGTATCGGCGCTGGTGATTCTGGTGTTCTTCACTTTCTACACCTCCGCCGGCCTGGTGGCCGCCGGCACCCTGTTCGAGGGGACCTTCGGCATCGACTATGAACTGGCCCTGGCCATCGGCGCCGCGGTGATCTTGGTCTATACCCTGCTGGGGGGCTTTCTGGCGGTAAGCTGGACCGACTTCATCCAGGGCATCCTGATGTTCGTGGCCCTGGTCCTGGTGCCCGTCATCACCATCATGAACCTGGGCGGCTGGACCGAGACCAGCCAGATGGTGGCACAGATCAATCCCGGCGCCCTGGATGCCTTCCACGACATCACCCTGTTCGGCATCATTTCCCTGATGGCCTGGGGCCTGGGTTACTTCGGGCAACCCCATGTGCTGGCCCGGTTCATGGCCATTCGCAGTCCCGGCGACATCCCCCTGGCCCGCTTCATCGGCATCACCTGGATGGTGGTGGCCCTGTTCGGCGCCATGCTCACGGGCTTTGCCGGGATCGCCTATTTCGGTGAGTCGGGGCTGGCAAACCCGGAAACGGTGTTCATCCTGCTGATTCAGGCCCTGTTCAATCCCTGGGTGGCCGGATGTCTGATCGCGGCGGTACTGGCGGCCATCATGAGCACCATCGACTCCCAGCTGCTGGTGTCCTCGTCGGCCCTGTCCGAAGACTTCTACAAGCGCTTCTTCCGCCCCGGTGCCTCGGACACGGAACTGGTCTGGATCGGCCGGGGCACGGTGCTGGGCATCGGCGTGCTGGCCACGCTGCTGGCGCTGAATCCGGATGCCGCCGTGCTGGATCTGGTGTCCTATGCCTGGGCGGGCTTTGGCGCGGCCTTCGGGCCGGTGATCATCCTGTCGGTGTTCTGGCGCGGCATGAACCGCAACGGCGCCCTGGCGGGGATCGTCACCGGCGCGCTCACGGTACTGATCTGGGAGCGTTACGAGGGCGGCCTGTTCGACATGTACGAGATCCTGCCGGGCTTCATCCTGGCCACCCTGGCCATCTTCCTGTTCAGTCGGGTGGGCAAGGGCCCGACCGAGGACATGAAACGGGAGTTCGACGAGGTGCAACGGGCGCAGCGGGAAGGCTGACACCGCCCCTGGCTGACTCCGGCGGCAGGTCACTAAAGCTTCGTACGTGGCCTGCCGCCGTGCCCTCCCCATCACCCCAGCCAGCGCCGGACCACCCTGGCGCCCTCCTCCATGTCCGTCACATAGGTCAGGCGTCCCACCTCCTTGCGCACCCCGGCCCGGCGCAGCTTGACGATCAGCCGGGCCTTCATGCCCACGAAGATGAGAGCGATCCCCTTCTGGCGCAGGTCGGTGATCAGGCTCTGCAGCGCCACCAGGGCGGTGCCGTCCATGCTGGGGACATCCCGCATGTCCAGCATGACCACCTTCACGCCGGGATCCACCAGCCGCAGGGAAGACATGGCCTTCTCCGCGGCACCGAAGAACAGGGGGCCATTGACGTCATAAAGGGCCACCGCCGCCGGCAGCGAGCGAGTATCCGGATGACGGTCCGTCTGCACCCGGTCGGAGTGGGTGATCAGGGACATGCGATGAATGAACAGGGCCGCCGCCAGCCCCATGCCCACGGCCACCGCCAGCACCATGTCGAACAGCACCGTAAGGCCGAAGCAAATCAAAAGGATGGTCACGTCGGGACCGGGGGCGGAGCGGAGGGTGCGGGCAAACAGACGGGCCTCGCTCATGTTCCAGGCCACCACGAACAGCAGCGCGGCCAGGGCCGCCATGGGGACATGGCCCAGCACCCCGGCCAGGCCCACCACCGCGATCAGCACCACCAGGGCATGAACCACCGCGGCAATGGGGGATCGAGCCCCACTGCGGATGTTGGTGGCGGTCCGGGCGATGGCGCCGGTGGCGGTGATGCCGCCGAAGAAGGGTGCCACCACGTTGCCCAGCCCCTGACCGATCAGTTCCGAGTTGGGGTCATGGCGGGTTCGGCTCAGCCCATCCGCCACCACGGCACAGAGCAGGGATTCGATCGCCCCCAGCATGGCAATGGCAAAGGCCGGTCCCAGCAATGCCCGGATCAGGTCGAAGTTCAGCTGCAGGGGCTGCCCGTCGGGACCGGGGAGATGCCACGGAAAGGCAAAAGCAGGGGGAATGGGCGGAATTCCCTGCCCCGACTCTCCCCGATATTCCCAGGTGAAACGGGAGGCGATGGTATCCACGGCCCCGCCACCCAACCAGTGATTCAGAGCCCATGTGGCCAGGGCCGCCGCCACCAGCGCCACCAGGGGGGCGGGCACGGGGACCTTGAGACGTCCCCAGAAGATGAGGATCAGCAGGGTGAAGATGCCCACCCCCAGCTCCATCGGGTTGATACTGGGAAAGGCGGACACGATGGTCCCCAGGTTGGCCAGATAATGCTCTCCCAGATGGGCCACGGTCAGCCCCAGGAAATCCGGCAGCTGCAGGGTGGCGATCACCACGGCAATGCCGGCGGTGAACCCCAGCACCACCGGATAGGGCACGAACTGGATCAGGGCGCCCATGCGGGTCACCCCCAGGGCTATCAGGATCAGCCCGGCCATGACGGTGGCCACCAGCAACCCGCCCAGACCGTACTGCTGCACCACCGGGATGAGGATCACCACGAAGGCCGCCGTGGGGCCGGAGACGTTGAAGCGGGAGCCCCCGGTGAGGGCGATGATGGCCCCCGCCACAATGGCGGTGTAAAGGCCATGCTGGGGTGGCACACCCACGGCGATGGCCAGCGCCATGGCCAGAGGCACTGCGACAATACCGATGGTCAGGCCGGCCATCACATCCTTGCGCAGATCGGCCAGACCGTAGCCTTCCTTCCAGGCAGCCCGAAGCCCCATGAACACACCAGGCATGCGTCCGGACCAGGGGGAATTGCGCATGTTGCGCATGTTGCGCATGTTAATGACACTCCTCTAAGGTGCTGACGGTTTGACAACCCAAGGGAATGGCAGACAACTGCCCGTAGCAGACCGTGGCCTGTGCTTGACGCAGGTAACGGGAAACGCGGCAGATATTGCCAGAGGGAATGATGATATCACCATTGCGAAAAATATCGGGGGTGCGCACGCACCGGCCTTGCCCTGACGAGGCATAAACGGTGAACATCCGGAACTGGGCACAAGGATCCACGGAGCAAGACATGGCACAGGCATTCCATTCTTCAGGCAACGGGCAACTCCTGATCCGCTGGCTGGTGGCGTTGCTGTCTTTGGCGGCCATCTTGGTCGCTCTCTGGCAACTTCATGCCGGTGCCCAGGGGGTTGAGATACATCAGACACAGGTGGATGGCGTGCCCATGACCCTATATCTGCCCGCTCAGGATACCCCCGCACCGGTGGCGGTGATTGCCCACGGCTTTGCCGGATCGCGGCAGATGCTGCAGCCCCTGGCCATCACCCTGGCCCGGAACGGCTACATCGCCCTGACCTTCGACTTCCCCGGCCATGGCGCCAATACCCGGCCCTTCGTCGCCGATCTGCTGGATGAGGACAAGCGTCGCGGCCTGCTGGGCGGGGCGCTGGAGACCGCGGTGACCACGGGCCTGGCCCTGCCCCGCTCGGACGGGCGCGTGGCGTTGCTGGGACATTCCATGGCCGGGGACATCATGCTCATGCACATGCATGAACACCCCGACCGGGTCCAGGCCGCCGTGCTGCTCTCCCCCTACATCTCGGGCGCCTTTCCCATGGAGACACTGAACAATCTGCTGTTCGTATTCGGCGGACTGGAACCCGCCGGTCTCCATCAGGCCGCCCTGGCGGCCTTTGCCCCGTTGACGGATACCCCCGAGGCGGGTGTCACCTACGGCAACGCGGCAGACGGCTCGGCCCGGCGCCTGGCCCTGGCCGGCGGGGTGGAACACATCGGCGTGCTCTATGCGCAGGATATGTTGCGGGAGTCCCTGGCGTGGCTGAACGCCAGCGTCAACCCGGCGGATGAAGGCCACGAAAGCTATCTGGACAGGCGCGGCCCCTGGCTGGGCCTGCTGTTCCTGGGCATCATCGCCCTGGCCTGGCCCCTCTCCCGCCTGCTGCCCCGGGTGGCAGTCCCGTCAGTGGGCCTGGGTCTGCCCCGTCGGCAACTGCTGAAAATCCTATGGGTGCCGGCCCTGCTCACGCCCCTGCTGCTCTGGCCCGTGCCCGTGGGGCTGCTGCCCCTGTTGCTGGTGGACTACCTGGCCCTGCATTTTGCCATCTATGGCCTGCTCTGCTGGGGTCTGCTGGCATGGTCGACCCGCCGCCACCGGCACCGTGAATCGGCCGTGGCCATCATCCGCTGGCAGGCCCTGGGTCCGGCCACGCTGCTGGCGGCCGGCTACCTCACCCTGGCCATCGGCATCCCCGTTCATCTTTATGTCACCGGCTATCTGCCCGGACCGGAGCGGGCGCTGATCCTGCCTCTGGTGTTCCTGGGCATGCTCCTGTTCTTCTCCGCCGACGAATGGATGACCCGGGGTGCCCAGGCTGCCCGTGGGGCCTATGCCCTGACCAAGGTCATGCTGTTCCTGTCCCTGATCCTGGCCGTGGCCCTGCGGCTGGAGACGCTGTTCTTCCTGATCATCATCCTGCCGGCGATCCTGGTGTGTCTCACGGTCTATGGCCTGCTCAGTGGCTGGATATACCGGGCCACGGGGCATCCCTGGGTGGGCGCGGTGGCGGTGGCCCTGGCCCTGGCCTGGGGCATGAGCGTGACCTTCCCCCTGGTGGGGGCATAAGATGAAGCGGGACAACCAAGAGGACAACCGAATGACCAAGAGAATCGTCACCCTGACCCTGAACCCGGCCGTGGACGCCTCCTGCGCCACCGACAAGGTCAGGCCGGTCCACAAGATCCGCACCACCAACGAACGCATGGACCCGGGCGGCGGGGGCATCAACGTGGCACGGGTGGTCAACGAGCTGGGTGGGCAAAGCTTTGCCGTCTATCTGGCCGGCGGACGTTCCGGCGACGTGCTCGACGAACTGGTGGCCGATGCCGGGGTCATGGCCCATCGGGTCCATACCCGCGAAACCACCCGGGTCAGCCATGTGGTCTATGAACAGAGTTCGGGACAGGAATTCCGCTTCACTCCGGAGGGCCCCACGGTGCAGCCGGCCGAGTGGAAGGCCGCCCTGGATTTCATCGAGCTGCTGGACTTCGACTATGTGATCGCCAGCGGCAGCATTCCCCGGGGAGCACCGGAAGATGTCTATGCCCGTCTGTCGGTGATGACCAAGCGGCGCGGTGCCCGGATGGTCCTGGACACCTCCGGGCCGGCCCTGGCGGCGGCGCTGGAGGAAGGCGTTTACATGGCCAAACCCAGCCGGGGCGAGTTTGCCGCGCTGATGGGGCGTGATCTGGAAGAGGCCGGGGAACTGGAAGAAGCCGCCCGGGAGATCGTTGCCGCCGGAGGCGTCGAGATCCTGACGGTGACGCTGGGCCATGATGGCGCCCTGCTGGCCACCCGGGACGGTATCACTTGGTTGAAGACCCCGGAAGTAACTGCCAAAAGTGCTGTCGGGGCCGGTGACAGCTTCGTGGCCGGCATGACCCATGGTCTCTCCACCGGCGAATCCGTCCCCAGATCCTTCGCCCTGGGCGTGGCGGCGGGAACGGCCACCGTGCTGACTTCCGGCACCGAGCTGTGTCACAAGTCCGACGTGATGCACTTCTGGGAGATGCTGGCACGGCAGGTCTAGAGATGCGCCCATGCCGACCCAAAGGTTCGATCAATCCTGCGCCGCCACCTCATCCACCAGGGCGTCCAACGCCGCCGGATCCGGCAATGCCAGATAATCCACCAGTTGCTCACTCCAGGCGCTCCACTCCGCATAGGTCATCAGGGAGGCGTCCACCGTCGTGGCAAAACGCAGGGCCAGTTTGAGAATGACCACCAGATCGGCGGTATCCGCATGGAACACATCCAGGTGAGTGAGCTGGTCCATGGCATATTGATGATCGATGGCATGCACCACGGACGACGGTATATGCCAGCGCTGGGTGATCAGCGCCCCGACTCTGGGATGATGGATACCAAACAACCTCATTTCATCGGGGAGTAATTTTGACCACCCCTTTGCCGGCGCCGACTTGAGCAGGGAAAAATATTCCTCTCCCGCCAGGCTGCTCAAGGCCGGGATGCCCACCATGTGAAACAGACCCAGGAGGTGGGCTTCATCCACCAGGTCCGACCGCTCTATGACACTGGCCACCCTGGCCGCAGATTCCGCAACATGAACACCCCGTCTCCAGAAGGCCTCCATGCCGGGGTACTGACTCATGGCATTACGCAGGGCAACGGTCCGCACGATGGCATATATCCGGGTAAACCCCAGCAACGTTACCGCCTGCTGGATGGAGCTGATCTCGCGAGTTCGGCGAAACAGGGGGGAATTGACGATCTGCAAGACCCCACCGGTGATGCTGGCATCGCCCGAGATATGTCTGGAAATCTTTCCCAGATCAGGATCCTCTTTCCTGGATTCCGCCACCACCACCCGCAGGACCTCCGGTTGAGGAGGTATCACCAGCTTGTCAACGATGTCATTGCCTTCAATCTGCATTGGACCGCATCCCGTCGCGTGCATGATAGCGTCTAATCTGAAAATTATGGCGCGGTGTTTGCTTGGAACTTTCTGCACAGGTCATTCCCGCTCAAGCAGGAATTCAGTCCCGGAACTGGCAGTTCTGGACTCCCGTCTTCTCGGAAGTGACGACAGGGGACCTGTTCAGTGTTTCCCGGAGCCATGACAAGAACGGCCTGACCTCGGAAAAGATTCGAACCAGGGCGATTATTCGCCCTCGCCAATCAACTGAGGTTAATCTATTGATGGCTGCTTGCGTAGCCGGAAAGGGGAAACGACTTGATTTCCCCTCCGGGGCCCGCGGCTTGCGACAGCCTTGGACACAAGACTTCCACACACCTTGAGCAACGTGGGATCCTGATGAACAGCACCCGGCAAGAAGACCCATCCGGACGTCATGACAGGCCAGCCCTGATCAAAGATCAACGGATCATCACCTCCTGCGCCCTGGAAGTCATTGATGCCATCCGCATGCAGCGCGGCAGACCCCTGCAGCCACGGGACCGCATGGCCCTGAAGCTGCTGACTCCGCGCAATGCGGCCCTGATGGTGAAGGAAAACCATCGGCATCTGGCCTGCCGGCAGGTGAGCTTCGAGATCCTCACCGATGACGTGGGCATGGGCAGCTATCGCCTCATCCCCGTGGGTGTTCACGTCCTCAACCCGGATCGGGGCTGGTGGAACGATGACTACGGCATCCGCCGTTTCCTGTGGAACCTGTATCTCGGGGAGGATCCCATCGAGGGCATGCAACGCATTCTGGAGCGCCTGTTCAAGGTATCTCCCCAGGGCCTGCGGACCCTCTCCGGCAATCTGGACATGCAGCAGGCGGAACATGACATCCAGGCCACGGTGCGCCCCGACCTGAATCTTTACATCCGCCGCCACAAGGGCAGCGTGGAAACTTCTTTGCGCAGGCTCAGCCAGGCACAGGCCCTCTACCGGGTCAAAGACCTGGGAATCGATACCGCCGGTCAGGGCCGCATGGCCCTGGTGTTCGGCAGCAACCGGCGCTATGCGGTGAGTTTTGCGGTGGAGAGGGCTTGATACCGGCGCCCATCAGGAGGCATCATCCCCGGTCAAACGGGTTGGTGACACCGGAGTGTCATGGACCCGGTGCACAATCCATTCATTGAAACATGATCCTGTCTCGGACCCCGGGTCCGATCCGCTTTTTTCTCAAATCTTTCCCAGTTTGATTCGAGGCCTATGAGCAAAGTCCTGATTATCGGCGCCGGCGGCGTTGGCGGAGTTGTCACCCACAAATGCGCGCAACATCCGGAGATCTTCACGGAGATCTGTCTGGCCAGCCGCAACGAGGCCAAGTGCCGCGCCATCGCGGCCCAACTGGACCGTCCCATCCAGACCGCCCAGGTGGACGCGGACGACGTAGAGGCCCTGGTGGCCCTGATCGAGTCCTTCAAGCCGGACGTCCTCATCCATGTGGCCCTGCCCTACCAGGACCTGACCATCATGGAGGCCTGCCTGCGCACCGGCACCCCCTACCTGGATACCGCCAACTACGAACACCCCGACGAGGCCAAGTTCGAGTACAAGGAGCAGTGGGCGTTCCAGGACCGCTACGCCAAGGCCAACCTCATGGCTACCCTGGGCTGCGGCTTCGACCCGGGGATGACCAACATCTACTGCGCCTGGGGCCAGAAGAACCTGTTCGACGAAATCCACCGCATCGACATCCTGGATGCCAACGGCGGCGACCACGGCTACCCGTTCGCCACCAACTTCAACCCCGAGATCAACATCCGCGAGATCACCGCCAACGGCCGCTACTGGGAGGAAGGCCAGTGGAAGGAAACCGCTCCCCTGGCGGAAAAGCGGGTGTTCGACTTCGACGGCATCGGTCCCAAGGACATCTACCTGCTCTACCATGAGGAACTGGAGTCCCTGTGCCGCAACATCAAGGGTCTCAAGCGCATCCGGTTCTGGATGACCTTCTCGGAGAAGTACATCACCCACCTGAAGGTGCTGGAGAACGTGGGCATGACCTCCATCGAGCCCATCCGCTTCGAGGACAAGGAGATCATCCCCCTGCAGTTCCTCAAGGCCATCCTGCCCGACCCGGCTTCCCTGGGGCCACGCACCAAGGGCAAGACCAACATCGGCGTGATCCTGGACGGCATCAAGGACGGCAAGCGGCGCAAGGTCTACATCTACAACATCTGCGACCACGAGGCCTGCTACCGGGAAGTGCAGTCCCAGGCCATTTCCTACACCACCGGCGTGCCCGCCGTCACCGGCGCCATGCTCATGGTACAGGGCATCTGGCAGGGTGCCGGCGTGTTCAACGTGGAGCAACTGGACCCGGATCCGTTCATGGAACGCATCGGCGACATGGGCCTGCCCTGGCAGATGGTGGAACTGGATCCCGACAGCGATCCCCTGGCCTGATCGCCCATGGACAAGACGACCCCTCCCTTTTTTGACGTCCATGCCTGCCCGTCGCCCGCCTTCGTGGTGGACGACGCCCTGCTGCGCAAGAACCTGGCCCTGCTCAAGCAGGTCCAGGCCGACAGCGGCTGTCGCATCCTGCTGGCCCTGAAAGGCTTCGCCATGTGGGATACCTTCCCCATGGTCCGGGAATACCTGGTGGGCACCACCGCCAGCGGCCAGGACGAGGCCCGCCTGGGGGCGGAGAAGTTCGGCGGGGAGGTGCACGTGTACTCCCCCGCCTTCACCGAGGAGGAGATGAAGGTGGTGGTGCACCATGCCGACCACATCAGCTTCAACTCCCCCGCCCAGTGGCAGCGTTTTCGCAAGCAGGTGGCCGGGGCTGGCCGGCACATCTCCTGCGGCATCCGGGTGAATCCGGAGTATTCCGAAGGCAAGGTGGCCCTCTACGACCCCTGCGCCCCCGGCTCCCGCCTGGGGACACGGTCTGTGGATCTGGCCGGGGTGGACCTGACGGGCCTGGAGGGCCTGCATTTCCACACCCTGTGCGAGCAGAACAGTGATGCCCTGGAGCACACTCTGGAGGCCTTCGAGGCCCGGTTCGGGCAATACATCCCGGGCCGACGGTGGATCAACTTCGGCGGCGGTCATCACATCACCCGGGACGACTATGACGTGGAACGGCTGATCCGCCTGATCCGGGATTTCCGTGCCCGTCATCCGGGGGTGACGGTCTACCTGGAGCCGGGCGAGGCCATCGCCCTGCGCACCGGCTACCTGGTGTGCACGGTGCTGGACATCGTGCAGAACGCCGGTCCCATCGCCATCCTGGACACCTCCGCCACCGCCCACATGCCGGACGTGCTGGAGATGCCCTATCGACCGGAGATCATCGGTGCGGGAATGCCGGGGGAGAAGACCTTCACCTATCGCCTGGGTGGCTCCACCTGTCTGGCTGGCGACATCGTCGGGGAGTATTCCTTCGACCGTCCCCTGGAGATCGGACAGCGCCTGGTGTTCACCGACATGGCCCACTACACCATGGTCAAGACCACCACCTTCAACGGCATCCGCCTGCCCGCCATTTGCCGGGTGGAAGAGGATACCCGCGCCGTGAGGACAGTAAAGACCTTCGGCTACGAAGACTACATGCAACGACTGAGCTGAACCTAACGTACCCCCATGACCCGGGCCTGGCAGGCATCCATCACGGCCTGATCCTGAATGGTGACGATGATGTCCGTGTCCTTCAAATACAGGCTCAGCAGGGGGCATCCCCTGATCCGCTCGTAGGGAAAGTACAAGGGTGGCTGGGGGGTGGAGCGGGTGCTGCGCAACCAGATGCCGCCGGCATCGAAACCGGTCTCGATGAAGCGGACGCGCCCGCCCAACTGGGTGCGCGGCCTTCCCGGGGGTTTGAAGGAAACGATGACGGGTCCCTGGCTGTTATCCAGCAGTCGCCCTTCCGCCGGGTACAGCAGGGACAGTTCGGACCAGCCGGTGTACGACTCGTCCAGCCATGCGACCAGGACAAACCAGGCGGGGATGGAAAGCAGCGCCAGAGCCAGCAGGGCAATATCACGTCGACCGGGGGTTCTGGAGCGGCTCATCTCGGCGGTATGAACGGAAACCGCTCGCTGGTGGCGAAATCGTTGATGATGTCCCGCATCTCCGTGGCCTGCAGATAGCCGATGTAACGGTACCAGGTCCGCCCATCGGGGCCGATCAGCAGGTGCTGCGGCAGGGTGCGGGTGCTGTGCCCTTCCGCCAACACCCCTTCGGGGGGAAGACCAAAGCGACCGGCCCAGCGACGGGCATCTCCCACCCCCGCCGGCTGAAACGGCTCATCTGCTCCGGTCAGCACGGTGTAAACCTGCAGCGACGGCATGGCGGATCGATGCAGTTCACGAATGGGGCTAGCCTGGCTCTGGCTGGCCCCGCACCAGGCCGCCGCATAGGTCACCCAGATCCACCCATTATCCACCCTGTCGCACACATCCACCCGTCGCCCCGTTGCGTCCAGGCGATCGTCGGCCACCGATTGAACGCCGGCACAGCCACCGGCCCGATCCCAGTCGGTATAGAACTCACCCGTCTGGTCCCTGGGGGAACCACAGGAAAACAGAGGCAAGGCCAGCAGGCAGGCAAACAGCCTGGCATGGTGGCGCAGGCGATCGAAAGGACGGGCGGGACAGGCTGGATGGTGCATCTCCCCAGCTCATGGAAGTGGACGGAATCCACATTCCTATAGCACAGATCGGGGAGATGTCGAAAAGAATGGGGATGGGATTGCGGGGGCAACGGCCTGTCGCCGCGCCCCCGCAACCTTGATCATGCGGCGGGCGGCTGCTCGTAGGTACCTTCCAGACGGTCCTCCAGCTCCTCACCGGCACGGCGCAATGCCTCCAGGGTCTCCTCGTCGGGCTGCCAGTAGTTGCGCTCCGAAGCCTCCAGCAAACGATTGGCCATCTTGGCCGAGGCAGTGGGGTTGAGGGCGGCCAGACGCTCGCGCATCTCCGGATCCAGCATGAAGGTCTCGGACAGCTTCTGGTAGACCCAGGGCTGCACCTGACCGGTGGTGGCGGACCATCCCATGGTGTTGGTGATATGCACCTCGATCTGGCGCACGCCCTCGTAGCCATGCTTGAGGGCCCCTTCGTACCATTTGGGATTGAGCATCCGGGTCCGGGTTTCCAGGGCGACCTGTTCCGACAGGGTGCGGACGGTCCCGTCACCCTTGGTCTGGTCACCGATGTATACCGGGGTATCCTGGCCGCCCCGGGCCTGACGCACTGCCCGGCTGATACCGCCCAGGGTGTCGAAGTAGTTGTCCACCGTGGTGATTCCCAGCTCCACCGAATCCAGGTTCTGGTAGGTGAGCTGCACGTCCGCCAGCATGCTCTTGAGCAGGGCATCCTGCTTCACCGGACGGCCGGACAGACCGTAGGCAAAGCCCTTGCGCTGGGTGTAGGTATCGGCCAGTTCGTCCTCGTCGTTCCAGCGGCCGTTCTCCACCAGGTTGTTGACGTTGGAGCCGTAGGCACCGTCGGCATTGCCGTAGACCCGCAAGGCGGCGGTTTCCAGATCGCAGCCGTGCTTCTCCTGGTAGGCCAGGGCATGGGCACGAACGAAGTTCCGATCCAGCGGCTCATCGGCGCTGGCGGCCAGGAAGGTGGCCTCGGCCAGCAGCTTGATCTGCAGCGGCAGCAGGTCGCGGAAGATGCCCGACAGGGTGATCACCACGTCGACCCGGGGACGCCCCAGTTCCTCCAGGGGAATCAGGGTGGCGCCGGCCAGGCGACCATAATTGTCGAACCGGGGTCTGGCACCCACCAGGGCCAGGGCCTGACCGATCTGGCTGCCCTCGGTCTTGAGGTTGTCACTGCCCCACAGCACCAGGGCGATGGACTCCGGCAGCGGGTTGCCTTCTTCCACATGGCGGGCCAGCAGGCGTTCCGCCTGGCGGGCGCCATCCTGAAGGGCATAGGCACTGGGGATCCGGAAGGGATCGAAGCCGTGCAGGTTGCGGCCGGTGGGCAGCACCTCGGGGGTACGCATGACGTCACCGCCCGGGGCCGGACGCAGGTAGCGTCCATCCAGAGCCTTGATGATGCCTTCCAGCTCCGTTTCCTGGGCCAGCAGATGGTCGGCGTTGGCCAGCTCCCGCAGACGCTCCAGGGTGGCATCATCCACCTGGGCGCCGGTCTGCTTCAGCGCCTTGTCGGCGGAACCGGTGCGGACCAGGGCCTCGATCAGGTCACGGTCGGGCCGGCTCTCGTCGGTAGCCTCGGCCATGGACAGGAGCATGTCCACCCGCTCCTCTTCGGACAGGGGCTGCCCCACCACGTGCAGACCGTGGGGGATGAGGGTGTACTCCAGTTCCAGGATCTGCTCGTTGAGCTTGAGGATCTGCGTATCCGCATCCCCGGCATCGGAAACATCCCACAGGGGCTCGGCCTTGCACAGCTCCAACTCGGCGGCCTGGGACTGGATCAGGGCCGCCAGTTCCTCCCGCTGATGGGCCTGCTCGGGCTCCAGACCGCGCCAGCGCTCAAGGGAACTCTTCAGGTCCAGCAGGCCGCGATACAGCCCCGCATGGGCCACCGGCGGGGTCAGGTAGCTGATCAGGGTGGCACCGGCGCGGCGCTTGGCGATGGCCCCTTCCGAGGGGTTGTTGGAAGCGTACAGGTACAGGTTGGGCAGATCGCCGATGAGGCGATCCGGCCAGCAGGTGCCGGACATGCCCACCTGTTTGCCGGGCATGAACTCCAGGGCGCCGTGGGTACCGAAATGCAGTACCGCGTGGGCCTTGAAATCCTCCCGCAGGTAGCGATAGAAGGCGGAGAAGGCGTGAGTGGGGGCAAAGCCGTGCTCGAACAGCAGGCGCATGGGGTCACCTTCGTAGCCGAAGGACGGCTGCACGGCCACCAGCACGTTGCCGAACTGCCGGCCCTGGACCAGGATGGAACTGCCGTTACTGAGCAGCTTGCCGGGCGCGGCGCCCCACTGGGATTCGATTTGCTTGAGCCAGCGTTCCCGGCGCACGTGTTCCTCGGCGGGGATCAGGGTATGGACGTTGGCATCGGAGCCGTACTGCTCCCGGTTGCCGTTGATCACCGCCTCGCGCAGGGCGTCGGCGTTCTCGGGCAAGTCCACCTGGTACCCTTCCGCCTTCATGGCCTTGAGGGTGTTGAAGAGGGATTCGAACACCGCCAGGTAGGCGGCGGTGCCGGTATTGCCCGCATTGGGCGGGAAGTTGAACAGGACGATGGCCACCTTGCGCTGGGCGCGCTCGGAGCGGCGCAACTCCACCAGCTTGCGCACCCGGGCCACCAGCATGGCGGTGCGCTCCTTGCAGGTGGACATGTCCTGCGGGTTCTCGATCTGGGTGAAGGTGCAGGGGGTGTCGCAACCCTGGCAGACCGCCCCTTCACCGCCGGGACGCCCACCATAGACCATGGGCACGGTGCTGCCGTCCAGCTCCGGGATGGCCACCATGATGGTGCTTTCCACCGGCAACAGGCCGCGGTCCGAGTTGCCCCACTGGTCCAGGGTCTGGAATTCCACCGGATGGGCGGCCACATAGGGCACGTCCAGCCTGGACAGGATCTCCTCGGCGGCGCGGGCATCGTTGTAGGCAGGACCGCCCACCAGGGAAAAACCGGTCAGGGACACCACGGCATCCACCGTGGGACGGCCATCCTTCATGAAGAACTTTTCGATGGCGGGACGGGAGTCCAGGCCGGAGGCGAAGGCCGGCACCACCTGCAGGCCTTCCTCCTCCAGGCTGCGGATCACCGGATCATAGTGGCCGGCATTACCCGCCAGGACATAGGAACGCAGCACCAGTACCCCGACCCGACCCTTGGCATTCTTGTCGGACCAGCGGACCGGCAGGTCCTGCAGACGATCGGAGATGCGCGGCTTCATGTCCGGGTGATAGATGCCGGTCTCGGGATATTCCACCGGCATGGAGGACGGCACCTTGCCCTTGAGGGCGGCGCGAGGGCCGGAGGCATAGCGGTCGACGAGGAAGCGAATCATGTTGCTCATGTTCTCTTCCGAACCGCCCAGCCAGTATTGCAGGGTGAGGAAATAGGCGCGGACATCCTGGGCGGTGCCCGGGATGAAGCGCAGAAGCTGGGGAATGCGCCGCAGCATCTTCATCTGCTGGGCACCGGCGGTCCCGCCGGATTCCTTGTCCTTGTTGCCCCGCAGACGCTTGAGCAGGGTCATGGGGCCACTGCTGGGCTTGGACATGTCGAAGCTGCCCATGTGGGTCAACTTGGTGACATCGGCGGCGGACATGGCACAGACCAGGGCATCGCAGTTGTCGCGACGGGCTTCCAGGGCCGGCACGATGGGCTTGTACTGGTCTTCCAGGAACAGCATGGTGGCGATGATGATGTCCGCCTTCTCGATGTCCGACCGGCAGGCCTCCAGGGCCTCCTGGTCGCCCTGCCATTCGGAGGCGGCGTGCAGGCTCAGCGTCAGGCCCGGCAGGTCTTTCTGGAGCTTGATCCGTGCCCGGTCCGTGGCACTGGCCAGATGAGTGTCCATGGTCACGATGACAACCCGGACGGGAGTATGATCAACTGTGGACTTGGGCTTTGTTGCCATGATGCTCTTGGTGCCTGTTGATAAATTGGGCCGGGTGAGGCGGCAGGACGGATTCACCCTAGAACTGCGTGTCAAATTAGTTCGCCCTGCCCCGGGTGTCAACCAAGCTAGACAACAACCCGGGCTATAGTTGAGTTTTGTCGTGTTGCCCGTTTATCAGAAGTTGCTGAACTGCCTTTACGCCACTCAACACAATACCCGCAACTTGAATGGAGGGTCATCTTGAAAGGAATAACCCGCACTTTCCTCACCGGTCTGGCGGCGATACTGCCCCTGCTGGTCACCATCGTCCTGCTGCTGTGGCTGGGCAATACCCTTGAGAACCTGCTGGGCACGGTACTGCAGTGGGTGCTACCCGACGTGCTCTATTTCCCGGGACTGGGACTCATCACCGGCATCGGGCTTATTTTTGCCCTCGGACTACTGATGCGAGCCTATATCGTACAAGGTGTTTTCGACTGGGTGGAAGGCTGGATGCAGCGCATTCCGGTGGTGAAAACCATCCATGGCACGGTGCGCGACGTAACCCGCCTGTTCTCCAGCGACATCCAGAAACGCTTTGGCGAGGCGGTACTGGTCACCCTGCCGGGCATGGATGGCAAACTGGTGGGATTCGTCACCCGCGAGGATTTTACCGGATTGCCCGACAATCTGGGCGGCGCGGGGGTGATCGCCGTCTACCTGCCCATGAGCTACCAGATCGGCGGCTACACACTGATGCTGCCCCGTGAGCGGGTGGAACCGCTGGATCTGTCACTGGAAGACGCCATGCGCTACACCCTCACCGCCGGTGTATCCGCGCACAAGAACGACACCTGACCTCCGGCACCGGAGTCGGCCTGCCGACGAGTAAAGACAAGCCTTCATCATACTGACTCACTCGCCGGCAGGCCGGCATCCATCCGTTGCCGTTGACACAGCATCAAGGACGCCGGCCTGCCTCCGGACCCTGGCGGCAACCTTATCCCTGCGCGCCGCCGGGGATTATCGCAGGGTGCCCTGGAAACCGTCCTGGAACACCCGGAGAGCGGCCACCCCCAGGCCCTCCACCAGCCGGGTGAACAGATCCTGGCGCCGGGTGAAGTCCACAATCCGCTCCTCACCGATCACCTCGCGGGCGACATAGCCTGCGCTACCCAGACCGTCGATCAGCCCCAGTTCCACGCTTTCCTCACCGGTCCAGATCAGGCCGGTGAACAGACGGGGATCATCCGCGAGCCGCCCCTCCCGGCCGGTCTTCACAGCCTCCACGAACTGCTCATGGATACGATCAAGCAAGGCCTGTACATGGGCCTTCTCATCCGCCTGCACGGGCATGAAGGGATCCAGCAGGCCCTTGTTGCCGCCCGCCGTCATCAGGCGGCGCTCGATACCGAGACGGTCGATGGCATCCACAAAGCCGAAGCTGTCCATGCGCACACCGATGGAACCGATGATGCTGGCCCTGTCGGCATAGATGCGGTCTGCGGAAACGGCCACATAGTAACCACCGGAAGCCCCCACATCGGAGATCACCGCATAGAGGGGGATGTCGGGATGCTGCTCGCGCAGGTGCCGGATGGCGTCATTGATATATCCCGCCTGCACCGGACTGCCGCCCGGACTGTTGATGCGCAGGATCACCGCTGCGGTATTGCGGTTCTCGAAGGCGGCCCGCAATCCCCTCACCACCAGGTCGGCACTGGCGGCACTCCCCTCGGCGATGATGCCCTGAACATCCACCAGAGCGGTGTGCTGGGCCTTGCGATCCGCATCCCGTCCGGGCACGGAGTCCATCACCGCAAACAGGATGAAGAAGAGGTAGGAAAAGCCCAGCAACTTGAAGAAGATGCCCCAGCGGCGGGCGGCGCGGCGTTCCTTGACGCCTGCCAGGGCAATTTCGCGCAGGGCCTCACGCTCCCAGTTCTCCGGGGCGGAACGGCGCTGGCCGTCATCGGGATCAATTGAAGCATTCATCTGTTGAAGTGTCCTTGATTGCACATGATGTTTTCGACCACAGACCCGAAAGATGTTCCAGGCAGGTCATTACCCAAAGCCTCCCGCCACCATCTCGTGTCTCCCGTCATTACCCAGGCACCCCATCATCGCCCCCAGACCCCGTCAGTCATCACCCCAGACGGCCCATCATTGCCCCAAGATCCCGTCATTCCCGCGAAAGCGGGAATCCATGTGCGGACTCCAAATCCTGGGCTCCCGCCTTCGAGGAAGTAACGGATAAGGTGACAACTCAACTTGACCTGGAGCGACCAGCGAACCTGGCCTGAAGTCGCAAAAAAACCTGGCCGCCCGTGAAAAAGGCGCCTTTAGGAAGCGACCACATGAGGCTCCCCCCACCAAGGACCGGACACACCTACGAGGACCGGCCATGCTCCCGGCGCCCCAGCCAGTCGGGCAATTGTGCCACTCCCTCCAGCAGGCTTCGGGGGGCATGGGATTGCAGTTCCCGGGCGGAATGAACACCGGAGGTCACCCCCAGGGCGTCGGTACCGGCATTGCGGGCCATCAGCAGGTCATGGGTACTGTCACCGATCATCAACGTCTGCGCCGGCATGACGCCCAGCTCGTCCATGATTTCCAGCAACATCTGGGGGTGGGGTTTGGAGAGTGTCTCATCCGCGCAGCGCGTCGTGAGAAAGTGAGACCCCAGACCCGTTTCGTCCAGCACCCGGTCCAGCCCCACCCGGGATTTACCGGTGGCCACGGCACACCAGTATCCCTGGCCACGCAGCTCATGAAGCAGTTCCGGCACGCCGGCAAACAAGGGCATGGGGGTGTCGTCGGTGAACAGGAACCGTTCCCGATAGGCCTGCGTGAAGGCCTGAAACAAATCTTCATCCGCATCCGGATAGAGTTGCAGGATGGCTTCCCGCATGCCCAGCCCGATCACATGGCGCAGCCGATGCTCCGGCAACGGGGCAATACCCAGGGCCTCGATGGTGGACTGCATACAGGTCACGATGCGGGCCACCGAGTCCATCAAGGTGCCGTCCCAGTCGAAGACCAGCAGTTGATAGGGGTTGTCAGATATCACAGGGAAAACCTCAATCCAGTGGTGCAAGCCGCTCCAGCACCTGCTCCAACTCCGGTTCCAGCGGGGCCTCGACGGCATAGGCACGGCCACTGCCCGGCAACGTGAAATGCAGGGCGCGGGCATGCAGGAACTGGCGCCTGAGCCCCAGCTTCTTCAACCGTCGGTTGAATTCGAAGTTACCGTAATGCCGATCACCGGCCACCGGATGTCCCTCATGGGCCGCATGCACACGGATCTGATGGGTTCGCCCCGTGCCGATTCGGACATCCATCAGGGTGGCCTGCTCAAAACGCCGCACCGGGGTGAACAGACTGTCTGCATCACGGCCCTCTTCATCATCCACCTGCACCAGCCGGATACCGCCACGACGGACATTCCGGGCAAGACCTGCATTCACCCGGCGTTCACCACCCGGCCACTGTCCCGCCAGCAGGGCCAGATAGGCCTTATCGATCCCGCCGCCGCGCAGCAGTTCATGAAAGGCCAGAAGCGCCTGACGGTTACGGGCCAGCACCAGACAGCCACTGGTCTCCCGATCAAGGCGATGAGCCAGTTCCAGGAAGGGCTCTCCCCGGCCCATCTTGCGCAGGGCTTCGATAACCCCCACGGTCACGCCGCTGCCGCCATGCACCGGCAGACCGGCCGGCTTGTTGATCACCAGCAGATCATCGTCTTCCAGCAGCACCGAACGATTCAGCAGATCCATCAGCCCCTGGGGCAGAGGCCGGTCATCCTGACGGGGCTCACTGCGGCTGACCGGCGGAATCCGTACCCTGTCGCCGGTCACGACCCGATAATCGGGCTTGGCACGACCCTTGTTGACACGTACCTCTCCCTTGCGCAGCAGCCGGTAGACCCGTGTGCGGGGCACGCCCTTCAGATGGCGCAGAAGGAAATTGTCCAGGCGCTGCCCGGCATCGGCCGCACTGACCTGGGCGTGAACAACCGTCGAAAGGCTGGATTCGGGGGTTTTTGGCATTGTCGAATAATAACAGGTCGCTCAAAGGTTTGATGGAATTTTACCGGGTTGCTATCATGGCGCGTCGCGCTGGGTTGACTCGGCAGATATCGGAGCGGCCCGCAGCCTCGTGGTTGCCGCAAACCCTCCCGAATCGCCCACCTCCCGCGACCGACAGAACACCAAACGGAGAATGCCTGCCCCTGGAGGCATGTGTCGTTCCCCGTCATGGATATTCACGCTCTAGAAAAAAGATCCTTTTGAATATTCTGAGCGGTTTTTTGGACAACCTTGCCCCCACGCCCCCGTCGTACCTTGTACCTGCGGGCGTCGAGCTCACATGGCTGTTCGCATGCGCCCTGATGATCGGCGGCGTGCGCCCCCTCCATGCTGTACCGCCGACGCCGCCTGAACGCAGGGGCGTGGCAGGGCCTTGCACCCGAGATACATTTCATGAAACGAATCCTCGTCAATGCCACGCAGCCGGAAGAGCTGCGTGTGGCCATGGTGGACGGCCAGAAACTCTACGATCTGGACATCGAACTCCCTTCCCGCGAACAGAAAAAAGCCAACGTTTACAAAGGTGTCATCACCCGCGTTGAACCCAGCCTTGAAGCGGCTTTTGTCAACTATGGCTCTGAACGTCATGGTTTCCTGCCGCTCAAGGAGGTCGCCCGCAGCTATCTGAACCAGGAAGGGAACGAATCCTCACCCAAGACCGCGCTCAAGGAAGGCATGGAGCTCATCGTCCAGGTGGAAAAGGAAGAGCGGGGCAACAAGGGCGCAGCCCTGACCACCTTCGTCAGCCTGGCCGGACGCTACCTGGTACTGATGCCCAACAACCCTCGTGCTGGCGGCGTGTCACGTCGCATCGAAGGGGAGGAACGCAGCGAGATCCGTGAATCACTGGCGCAGCTGGATGTCCCCCAAGGCATGGGTCTGATCGCCCGCACTGCCGGTGTCGGCCGCAGTGTTGAGGAACTGCAGTGGGACCTGGAATACCTCAAGACCCTCTGGAACTCCATCGCCGAAGCCGCCGAAAGCCGCAAGGGGCCTTTCCTGATCTATCAGGAAAGCAATGTGATCATCCGCACCCTGCGGGATCACATGCGCAATGACATCGCCGAAGTCATCATTGATGATCCCAAGGTGTTCTCACAGGCGCGTGACTTCGTCCAGCAGGTGATGCCCAACAATCTGCGCAAGCTCAAGCTCTACGAAGACCATGTCCCCCTGTTCAACCGCTACCAGATCGAAAGCCAGATCGAGGCAGCCTTCCAGCGCGAGGTCACCCTGCCCTCTGGCGGCGCCATCGTCATCGATCACACCGAGGCACTGATCTCCATCGACGTCAACTCCGCCCGGGCCACCAAGGGCAGCGACATCGAGGAAACGGCCTTCAACACCAACCTGGAAGCTGCCGAGGAGATAGCCCGGCAACTCCGCCTGCGTGACCTGGGCGGCCTGATCGTCATTGATTTCATCGACATGGCCCCCAACAAGAACCAACGCGAGGTGGAAAACCGCCTGCGATCGGCCCTGGAGATGGACCGCGCCCGGGTCCAGGTGGGACGCATCTCCCGCTTCGGTCTGCTGGAAATGTCCCGGCAGCGCCTTCGCCCATCCCTGGGGGAATCCAGCCAGATTGTCTGTCCCCGATGCAATGGCCATGGCCATATCCGCAGCGTGGAATCCCTTTCGTTGTCCGTTCTGAGGCTGGTCGAAGAAGAGGCCATGAAGGAAAAGACCGGCCGTGTCCTGGCTCACCTGCCCGTGGATGTCGCCACATTCCTGCTCAATGAAAAAAGAGAGGTGATATCCACCATAGAAAGCCGCTATTCCGTGGAGATCACCCTCGTCCCCTCCCCCAGCATGCTGACGCCACATTTCACCGTACGGCGCATGCGTGGCGATGAAGTGGCCGATGAGCTTCAGGGAAAAAGCAGCTATCAGATCACCACCGAAGATGAACCGGAACTGGTGAACCAGACCCGCAAGACCCGCCTGGAAAAGGCACTGGTTCAGACCATCGCAACCACGGCTCCGGCGCCGTTGGAAATCCAGCCCCGCAGCGGTGTCCAGTCAGCTTCGCTCCAAGGGCGGCGCAGCGTTTCCACAGTCTCGCTGCCGGGCCTTTTCAGTCGCATCTGGAGCAGCCTGTTCTCCAATGAAGAGCGTCCTGCCCCCCAGACCGCCATCGGATCGCCGCAGCGAATCCGGCCTGACCGTAGTGCAGAACCCCAGGAAACGGGACAAACCGCGGAAAAACGCAGCCCGGCGGCGGATGCCGGCACACCCTCGCGGCGTGATCGCCCCGCGCAGGACGTCGAAGCGGACTCGGGACGTGGTGGGCGTTCACGCCGGAATGCGGGCCGTACACGCAGAGGCCGTGAAGCAAGCGGCGACGACAAGGCAAGGCCCAGCGGAAGCAATCGCCCCGATTCAGCCAAGGCCGCCAGCGAGTCCGCCACGCCCCAGCCCCCGGAGTCGGGCAAGCAGGATACGCGGGTATTGCCTGCCAACGAGTCCAGGAATCACGAGAACGACACTTCCACGGCACCGGAGCAGGACGGCAAATCACCCCGCAGTAGAGGTCGTCGCGGTGGACGACGTCGCCGGCGCGGGTCCGGCACCGGGGGGGAGCAACGTAATACCGAAAACGGCCACCAGAATCCGCCTCAACCCTCGTCGGATCATTCCGCTCAGACTCAGGCCGCCCAAGGGACATCGGAAACTGAACGCCAGGATCAGGGCAAGGCAGCCCCCCCCAGGGATCGCCGCCCTCCCCGCCGCCCCGTGGATACTGCCGAGGCATCGGCTGCCAGCGATGCGCGGCAGTCCGTGGAATCTGCAACGACCACTCCGGCTGAAACAAAACCGGGCGAGGGGAAAAATGGTGCGCCCGCGCAGACCGGCACTCCCGATAGCGATGCTGCAGTCCGGCAACTGCCGCCTCCGGCCGCGGCCAAGCCCATTGCGAGCATTCCCCCCCTCCAGACGTCCAGCAGTGGAACGGAAGTCCAGCCCACGGATACCAAAAGCGATTCGGTAAGGCTGGCATCCAGTTCCAATCCTGCCGAGGCCGCGCCCCAGCCAGCCACGGGTGAGCATGCTCGGGACAAGGCCGAGCAGGCAGGCCCTCCGGCCGAAACCGGACAGGACATGAAGCCCAACCCCGATGAGAGCAAGGCACCACGCCGTTCGGGTTCAATAAAGACGCAAAGACCGACGACGGCCAGACGCAACGACAACCGCAGAAGCGGTGCCGCGCAAGAGCAGGAGACAAAAGAAAAGGACAGCCCACAACCGGCCCCGTCAGCCCCCGAGCCGGGCAATTCAGAGCAAACCGGCGGGGATCGTCCTCAAAAGCCTGCAGAGGCCATTGGGAAAGAGCATAAAGAGGATCCGGCGCGGCCAGCTCCAAATCAGGATGCCACCACGGCGAAAAGCGCACCTGCCGCCGCCCGCCCGGACAGTGAACGTGACAATCCACCCAGGGATGGAAGCAAGGAAACGGCGGCCGAGGAACGCTGAAACACCGCCGCTTCCGCAGTTACGGGCCGGGGGGACTACCCCCGGCCCGTAGAACTGAGATCGTGACTGATGCGGATATGGTTCAACAATCCCAAAGCGGCATCCTCAACCATATCCATCACCCGCTCAAATCCTGTCGATCCGCCATAATATGGATCGGGGACCTCCTTTTCGCTCCAACCTTCACCGAATTCCATCAGCAGGGAGAGACGCACCCCTGATCGCGCCTCCCCCATCCTCCTCACGCTCTCCAGATTATCCCTGTCCATCACCAGCACATAATCGAACCTGTCCAGATCCTCCCGTTCCATCCGCCGGGCCCGCTGAGCCGAGAGATCAATACCCCGCGCCTGCGCGGTGCGCCGCGCACGTTCGTCTGGCGGTTCCCCAACGTGGTAAGCATGGGTTCCGGCGGAATCCACATGAATCACATCGGAAAGACCGGCCCGGGCCAAGTGATGCTCAAACACACCTTGAGCCAAGGGGGAACGACAAATATTCCCCATGCAAACGAACAGGACGCTGACTTTCATTTCCAAACCTCTACCTCTGGATTTTGGTTGCCAAGCTCGCTGAAACCATCTGATGCTCATTCATTCATCCATCGGCACTCGCGCTGCGTTGCCACGGCCTATCCACACAGGCTATCTTTAGACAATCCATGGATATTTCTGCTCCCCAGCCGATCAGACTCCAGCCCGCGGAACTTCAAAGTGCCGTGCTCAGGAACCTTCAGCAGATCCTCCAGATTGGACAGATTCTCCATGCCAGGGTACTGACCGGCAGCAATCAGGCTGGGGACACAGTACAACTCAGGCTGGCGGGCGAAAAACTGGAACTCCCGCTTCCCGTTCCCGTACGGGCCGGAGAAAACCTGCGGATGCAGGTTATCGCCCTCAACCCCAGACTGGAAATGGCGCTGCTTCGGGAACCGCCGCCTCCTCCGAATCCCCCTCCGCCCTCGCTCTCCCAGCATTTCAGGCAGTGGGTTCCCCAGCAAGCGGGGCAAGCCCCCCTGCTTGCAACCCTCCACCATCTTAACCAGCCTGCCAATACCGGGTATACAAGGCCGCCGGACAATGTCCTCCAGGCAGTGCAGAGATTATGGCAGGCCATGCCCACCATCGCGCAAATCACCACTTCGGAAGGGCTGCGACAATCCCTGCTGAATTCCGGGATTTTCTACGAGGCCAGGCTGGCCAGGTTGCCTGACGGACAAAGACCCGAAATCGCGCAGGATCTCAAGGCACGCCTCATGTCGCTGGCGGAACAATTACGCGCCCAGCCGCTTCCACCACCAGGCAACACCTCCCGGACCGGAACACTGCAACTGCCAGGCACTCCACTTCGAAGCGGAGTGGCGCAACTGCCGGAGCATCCACCGCCAATGCCAAACTCCCCCCCTACCCCCCAGGCCCGGACACCGGTCACACCGATGATGCATCTTCCCATGCTGCTGGAGGGGCTGCGACATCAGGTTGAAAGATCACTGGCAAGGCTGGTCATCCACCAGCTTTCATCATCGGAACGCGCCGAAGAAACTCCCAACCCAAGATGGCTGCTGGAACTTGCCCTGCGCGGTGAGCAGGGCGCCGATATCATACATTTGCGCCTAGAGAGAGAGGCCCGCCGTGGACAACAGGAAACCGGGGATGAGCAGGCCTGGAAGGCCGAATTGGCCATGGATCTGCCGGAGCTTGGACCCTTACATGTCCGGATAGTGGTGAAGGGTGATAGCGTCAGCACGCATTTCTGGGTCAAATCCGAGGAGGTACGCCTCCGCCTTGCCGACGCCCTGCCCCAATTGCAGAAAAATCTCGAATCCCGCCAATTGCAGGTTACCATCCTGAATTGCCGTACCGGCACACCGCCTGATCCCAAACGCCCGGACGAGGACCAGCCAAACGGTCCCTGGATAGACAGTCACGCCTGATGAAACGCAAACCCATCGAACATGCCCGCGGCACCCGGCAGGCAATTGCCTTGCACTACGGTGGGAAAGGCGCTCCGCGCCTGACTGCCAAGGGTGAAGGGGAACTGGCCGAAAGGATTCTCGAGATTGCTCAGGAACACGATGTACCTGTACATCGGGATCCGGCCTTGAGCATGGCACTCTCCCGGGTTCCCTTGGGGGAAGAGATCCCGGAAAACCTCTATGTTGCGGTGGCGGAAGTGCTTGCCTTCATCTATATGCTCAGTGGGCGCAGGCCGGAAAATATCGGCAAGGATCAGGACAGCGACTGATCCCGGTGCATGGCCAGCAACAGCTCTGCCTCGCCAGCAGACAGCCCGCAACCAGCCACCAGATCATCCCTGCTCGCCCCTTGTCGGACCATGCGCATGGCCTGACGATAGGGGCCTTCATCCACATCACGCATGAGCACCTGTTCCTGCTGCTCGGACAGTCGGCGCAATTGCTGCTCCATCTTCTTGCGATAACTGTCGAACTGATGCTCCTCGCTATGCAATGCGCTCAGGGCACCCCGGAGCCCGAGGACCGCGGTTTCCTGGAGACTCAGGCGCTTGCGAAGGCTATCCAGCTCTCGCTTGAGCCAGATACAGGCGACCGCGCTTGCGGAAGCAACCAGCAGGGTCAGGGTCAAGACGATATAAAGAATCATGCGTACTCGTCTATATGGTTGGGATCATCGCCCACACCAGGTCTTTGCGATGGAACAGGCGACTGATCGGAAGATGTGTTCCCGTCGTCAGAATCCTGTTCCGGCGATTGTTGTTTTTGCCGCGAGGGAGAGCGGGGGAAACGCCCCCGTTCATCCCCTTCTTCGGGCACCGGACGACCGGGAATCAATGGATGCGTGGGAGGAATCGGGAGATCTGCCGCCATCATCAACTCCAGATCGAACTAAAGGGTGGCTACCTCGGCCCATTCATCATCGGTCAGAAGCTTGTTGAGATCAACCACGATGGTCAGTTCCCCATCCCGACTGGCCACACCTTGAATATACTTGGAGCTTTCATCATTGCCAACATTAGGGGCGGGTTCCACATCACGGGCGGCCAACTCAATCACCTCTGCCACACTGTCCACCATGATGCCTACAACCTGTCCGCCCACCTCAATGATCACGATTCTGGAAGCATCATCCGACTCCTTGTCCATCAGCCCCATGCGTCGACGGGCATCAATGACTGTAACCACGTTTCCTCGCAGATTGATGATGCCCAGGACATAATGAGGGGCACCCGGTACCGGCGCAATCTCCGTCACGCGCAGCACCTCCTGCACCTGCATGACGTTGATGGCATAGGTCTCCTCCGCAAGCCGGAAGGTGACATACTGAGTGGCAGACGCCGCCTGGGGTTCTTTTGCCATTAACTGAAACCTCTTTTCGGGCCGGCTTGTTCGGGCATGAAACCGGCATTGATCATGAAATCGAAGTGGCGATGCGCCGGGTGTACTCAGACCCAAGTGCCCTTTTCCAGGCTCCTGGCCAGATAATCTGCGTCCAGTATCGCACACAGGTGTTTGATTACCGTGCCGGAAAGCCAGGGCCGCTTGCCGCTGGGAGAACGCCAGCGTACCAGTTCCGGAGATAGCGTCAGGGTCTCCTCCACCTGATCACAGACCAGCCCCCAACGCCCCTCGTCAATCAGGATCAGATTTTTCGGAGCAGGTCTGTTCGATAAACGTTCCGGTGGCAGGACATGGGCACTGATGTCCACGACTTTCACCTTGCGCCCATGGTGCTCCGTCAGACCAATAAACAGGGAGCTGTGGCCCGGCATGGGGGTGATGTCCTTCGGCATCGCCAGAATGCCTGTAAGCTTCACCAGCGGAATTGCCAATGCGACACCGCCGAGACGAAACAGAAGACACTGAAAGGGCTGTCGCGCCCACTCCGGCGACGGATCCCCACCACCCGCGGAGCCAGGCGGCTCGCTCCGAACCGCGGGTGATGGCTTGATGGGCGTAACGGTTGCCCGGACCGGCGAAGAATCCCCGACCTTTCCGGAAGGGGGCACAGCCTCCTTCACGGATACCGCAGGCGTGATCTCGGTGATCTCCGCAAGCAGGTCGTCCAGATAGGCGGTAAGCGCCTGCGGCTCATCCACCACCGCAATCCGGTTTTCACGGTTGTCCGATCTGTTATCCGGATTACTCATGACGCAGCTCTGCAACGAAAGTCATCCCGTCCCAGCAAAGAATCCAGCAGGCGCGCATAGGCCTCTGTTCCCCGTGAGTCCGGCAGCATGATGGGAAGCGGCATACCGGCGATGGCTGCCTCCCTGAACTTGGTATCCACCGTAATCACCCCCTGCCAAAGGCTGTCACTGTAATTATCCCTCAGCTCCCACAAGGCCTGCGTGGATGCACGGGTACGGCGATCAAACAGGGTCGGCACCACTACATATTCAAGGTCATCCCTGCGTGACCGCTGGATCATTTTCAGCGTTTGCAGCATTCGATCCAGTCCGCGAATGGCAAGATATTCAGTCTGTACGGGGATGAGTAGCTTGTTGCAGGCGGCCAGCGCATTCACCATCAGCACACCCAGCATGGGTGGGCAGTCCAGCAGGACGAATTCGAAACGCCCTTTCAAGCCCTGGATTGCCCGTTTGATCACCAACCCCATACCCTCCCGGGTCCCAAGCTGGCGGTCCAGGGTTGCCTGGGCCGTGGAAGCCGGAAGGATGTAAAGGTGTTCAAACCGGGTTGACCTGATTGCGCCAGCGGCGTGAACGACCTTTCCTTCCGCCGCCTGGTGGAACAGACTGTAAACCCCTCCCGTTGCCCCTTCCGGATCGCCGCCGAAATAGGCCGTCAGGGAACCATGGGGATCAAGATCAATCAGCAAGGTCTCATGTCCCCGGGCAGCCAGCAGCCCGCCAAGCGACACAGTGGTAGTGGTCTTTCCAACCCCACCCTTCTGATTAGCGACAGCCCAAACCACGGTCATGGCGGCCCCTCCACAGTCTGTCGTCCCTGTTTCAACAGCATCTCGATGTCTTCACGCATCATTTCCGGCGGCGTACCCTGGGTCATTCCTGGACGACGCCCCGCCAGAACCACGATATTGACCCGGCGATTCTTCAAACGCCCTTCCGGCGTCGTATTATCGGCTTTCGGGCGATATTCGCCAAAACCGATGGCTGCCATCTGTTCCGGATCCACACCGTTGCGGGCAAACAGATTCACAACAGTCGCCGCTCTTCCCGAGGATAGCTCCCAGTTGGAAGGATAGACCGCCGTGCTGATCGGCACATTGTCGGTATGCCCCTCCACCTGGATGCGTGCGGGAAACTGGGCCAGGATACCAGCCAGTCTTTCAAGTATGGGGATCGCGTCAGCTGCCAAATCCGCACTGCCGCTGGCAAACAGGATGCTTGTATTGATCTGTACCTCAATCCACAGACGGTCACGCCCCACCTCGATCAGGCCCGCTTCAATCAGCGGGGCCATCGCCACCTCAATCTCATCAGCCATGGCATTGATGCCATCGATTGCCACCGACAAACCCTCCAGGTCCATATCCACCAGGATCTCTTCCAGACTGCGTGTCATCTGGCCAAGCTCCACCGGAGCAGTGATGGGAGGCGGTTCCACCACGGACGGACGGGGAGAACGGGTCAGGTCACCCACCTGGATGGGCTCGATGGTACGGGGGGTGGCCCTGAAGGCCTCCACCAGGGATTCGGAAAGAATACGGTACTTACCTTCGTTGAGAGAGGAAATGGCGTACATCACCACGAAAAAAGCCAGCAGCAGGGTCAGAAGATCGGCATAGGGAATCGCCCAGGCTTCGTGGTTAATATGCTCTTCATGCTTTTTGCGACGTCTTGACATGACAGACTTCCAGCGGCCCCCTTGCACCCACGAACCCGAACGGCGGAAGGCTGAACAGGGTCAGTGCAGATATCCTTGAAGTTTCGTCTCAATGTTCCGAGGGTTCTCCCCCTCCGCAATGGAAATGATCCCTTCAATGATCATTTCCCTGTAATCAGCCTGCCCCTTGATGATAGCCTTCAACTTGTTGCACACGGGCAGGAAAAACAGGTTGGCGGAGGCAATCCCGTAAATGGTGGCCACAAATGCCGCCGCGATCCCGGCCCCCAGGCGACTGGGGTCCGCCAGATTCTGCATCACTGCCATCAGCCCCATCACCGCGCCGATAATCCCCATGGTGGGGGCATAGACGCCCATGCTTTCAAATACCTTGGCGGCCTGAGTGTGAAAATCTTCACGAGTTTGACTGTCTACTTCGAGAATGGTGCGGATGATCTCGGGTTCGGTACCATCCACAAGCAGCTGCAGACCTTTCCGGGCAAAGGCATCCTCTTCGTTTTCCGCCAGGGACTCCAGACCCAGAAGGCCTTCCTTTCTCGCAACCTGGCTCCATCCGATGATGCGTTCGATGATGCCCTCAGGATCAAGGGAAGGTGGCAAGAAAGCCCAGGGCAGGATTCTCAGTGATTGCAGAAATACCGCCGGGCGGGCCTGTATCAGGGCTGCGGCAATAGTGCCGATGACTACTATGACAAACGCGGCCAGATTCCACAGGGCAGCCAGTCCACTGCCCTTGGCAATGGTGCCGCCCAAAATGGCCACCAAGGCCAGAAGCACACCTGTCAGGGTCAGAATGTCCATATTTCAGCTCCCCTCGGCCAGCAACTTGCCTATCTGGGACAAAGGCAGAACGCGGTCCGCAAGACCAGCATCCACTACGGCGGCAGGCATTCCATAGACTACACAGCTCTCTTCATCCTGAGCCCAGATCTTTGATCCGCGGCTTTTCAGAAGCCTCGCGCCTTCTCGGCCGTCCGCCCCCATCCCCGTCATGATGATGGCCAGGGCATCTCCTCGGAAAGCGGCGGCAGCCGAATTGAAAGTCACATCAACACTGGGGCGATAATGCTGCTCCGGTGCACTCTCAGTGATCCGTATCCGGTGCTGACCGGAACGGGCGGAATCCACTACCATCTGTTTGCCTCCCGGTGCCAGCAGTGCCAGACCCGGCGCCAGCACGTCACCATCAACAGCCTCCTTGACCTGAATCCGGCAGAGTTGATCCAGTCGCTGTGCAAACGCAGGCGTAAAGGTAGCGGGCATATGCTGTATCAGCAAAAGCGGCAAGGGAAAACTGGCCGGCAGTTCACAAAGCACCTTCTGCAAGGCCAGAGGCCCGCCGGTTGAAGTCCCTATCAGTACCACCTTGAAATCCCGCAATCTCAATGGGGCTCGATCCGTGACGGGTCGCGACGGCCGTGCAACAGCCGGGCTGGGAGCCTGCACCGCAGGTTGAGGAGACGGGCGCATCGGCACACTGGGACGGATCCCTGGGCCAGCGGCAGGAACGGCACCAGGGGGATTGCCCGAAGCAAGACCCGGTATACGCCGCCGCCCCACTGTTCTGACCCGGCGCCGAAGCTCTTCCTTGGCCTGCTCCTGATCGCGGGCAATATCCTCGAATTTCTTGGGAAGAAAATCCACTGCGCCAGCTTCAAGGGCCTCCAGCGTAGCCCTGGCGCCTTCTGTGGTGAGGGAGGAAAACATCAGGATGGGGACAGGGCGTTGGGCCATGATGCGCTTCACGGCAGTGATACCATCCATGACCGGCATTTCGATATCCATGGTGATCACATCTGGATTCAGCCTGGCGGCCAGATCAATGGCATCTTGCCCATTGCTCGCGGTACCCACCACTTCAATGGAAGGATCGGCATTCAGGATTTCCACGATGCGACGCCGAAAAAAACCGGAATCGTCCACCACCAGAACGCGAACCGCCATCAAGTCTCTCCGCATGCTCAATCATCGTTTCCCCGCATGAAAATCATGAGGGATCATGGTCCTGGCGATCAATGCCGCCTGGCGTAATTCTTGAGAAGCCCCGGTACATCAAGAATCAGGGCGATACCACCGTCTCCGGTGATGGTGGCGCCGGCAAGGCCGGGAACTCCGTGCAGAAGGTTACCCAGGGGCTTGATCACGACCTCCTCCTGTCCGATCAGATTATCAACCACAAAGCCCACACGCTGGTTACCGCTGAACACCACAACCACATGCCCCATACCCCGATACTCATCCGTGTCGCCGGACACCAGCCAGCGGCGCAGATAATACAGAGGCAAGGAGCGATTACGCACCATGATGACTTCCTGGTCATCCACCCGGTTGGTACGGGACAGATCCAGATCAAAGATTTCGCTGACGTTGGCAAGCGGTAATGCAAAGCGTTGCTTTCCAAGCACGACCATCAGCGTGGGAAGTATCGCCAGAGTCAGCGGAAGCCGGATGCTCAGGGTACTACCCTTGCCCAGCTCCGAGGTCACTTCCACCCGCCCATTGAGCTGGGCGATCCGGGTTTTAACCACGTCCATGCCAACGCCACGCCCGGAAACATCCGATATCTCCGTCTTGGTGGAAAAGCCGGCCCTGAAGATGAGATTAAAGGCATCATGGTCGGAAAGACGCGAGGCAGCATCTTCATCCATCAGCCCCTTTTCAACCGCCTTATTCCTCAAGACTTCCGGATCCATGCCCTTGCCATCGTCAGAAATGGTCAGGAGGATATGATCGCCCTCCTGGGCCGCCGACAGAACCACATGCCCTGCACGCGGTTTTCCGGCAGCCAGACGATCCTCGGGAGACTCGATACCATGATCCACGGCATTGCGAACCAGGTGCACCAGAGGATCAGCCAAGGCCTCAACCAGATTCTTGTCGAGATCCGTCTCCTCTCCCCAGAGCTCAAGGTTGACCTCTTTTTTGAGACTCCTGGCAAGGTCTCTGACCACACGGGGGAAACGGCCAAAAACCTTTTTGATCGGCTGCATGCGGGTCTTCATCACCGCAGACTGCAGATCAGCCGTCACCACGTCCAGATTGGTCACGGCTTTGGATACTTGCTCATCCCCCATGCGAGAGCGCAGGGTTGCCAGCCGGTTTCGCACCAGCACCAGCTCACCCACCAGATTCATGATGTCATCCAGGCGCTTGGTATCCACCCGGACGGAAGTATCCGCCAGCGGCGTTGACTTGCCTGGTGTCGACTTGTCCGTCCCAACCGGCGCCGCCGTCTCCGGAGAAGATGGGGGCGCTGCAACGGTGGGGGCTGCCGGAGGCTGCGGCGAGGGGGATGAAGAGCCATCCACTCGCGGCGTCCCGGAGGCTGCCCCCTTTCCATGAATATTGTCGAGGAGATTTTCAAACTCCTCTTCGGTGATGGAATCCCCATTTCCACCCGGGGATGCCTGCTGGCCTTGAGACGGCTTCTCCTTTCCCTGCAACTCATCCAGCAGCTGGTCAAACTCCGCATCGCTGATCAGGTCGCCGGAAGCCTGGTCCTGCGTTGCCCGGACAGCAGGATTGGCCTGCGGCGTGGAACCAGCTGCCTCCCCAGCACCATCCTGCTTCCGATCTTGAAGTGCATCCAGCAGCGCCTCGAATTCTTCGTCCGTGATATCACCCTCGCTCTTCTGCTGCCCGGTGGACGGCACCGAGGCAGAAACCTCGCGCACAGGAGGAGGGGGCGGAGGGGGTGGCG
>NZ_NRSM01000021.1 GCF_016584105.1 Ectothiorhodospira shaposhnikovii
CTGGTCCTCCTGTTGGTCATGCTGGGGAGATTGCCGCTCACGTTCCTTGCGCAACCACCGATCCAACAGGCTGCGATTGATTCCCAGAGACCGGGCAGCTTCGGCCACCCCATACCCCTGGCGCTCAACCAACGCCACTGCCTCAGCCTTGAATTCCGCCGTGTATCGACGTCGTGCCTTCTTGCTCATGAACACCTCCGATGCATAGCCTACGAGGCTTAACGGGGTGTCCGCTACAATTGAACCACTTCATTGGGCATTACCGTCCTGGTAGCCCTGGGAGTGGATTTCCATGAAGCAGAGATGGGGATGCTGATGCTGGCCTTCATCCTGTTCCTGGGCCTGTTCCTGTGGGCCTTTTCGGCCGGCAGTCTGAAATGGGTGTGGGTCATGCTGGTGGGTGGGGCCGGACTCATGACCGGCATGGCCTGGCTGCTGCAGGGCGTCTTGATATGAGTGCCGGACGGTCGGAGGTTCCTTTGATGTTCAGCAGTTTCCGCCAAACCATGGCCTGGCTGCACACCTGGTTCGGTCTGATACTGGGGTTTGTGCTGATGGTTGCGTTCTTTTTCGGCACGTTGTCGGTGTTTGACCGGGAGATCGACCGCTGGGCGATTCCGGAAACCCGATTCGAGCCTCAGACCATGCCCTCCTTCGATCATATCCTGTTGCCTGTCCTGCGGCAGGTGGAGCCGGACCAGAAGGAGTACGAGAGACAAATGCCTTGGCTGCATGATTTCGGCCAGGGCCCGATGACCCCGCGCCTGGAACTTCCCGTGGACGAGTATTGGGCCTACACCACCCATCGGGATCCGGTGCTTGTCATGGGGGTGGGGTTTGGCGTGCCCCATCCCAGGGATCCGGCGGCCCACAATCATATTCACGGGGACGTAACCATTGATCCCCGCAGCGGCGTCCTGGTACCGGATGACGCACTCAAGATCGGCAGTCGCTGGTTTTACCCCATGCACTACAGCCTGAACTGGACATGGAAGTACCTGGGTTACTGGATCGTGGGTCTGGCCGGATTCTTCATGCTGGTGGCGCTGGTGACCGGTGTGATTATCCACCGCAAGCTCTTCCGGGAATTCTTCACCTTCCGTCCTGGCCACCAGATCCTGCGCAGTACCCTGGATCTTCACAATCTTACCGGCGTGGTGGCGCTGCCTTTTCACTTCTTCTTTGCCTTTACAGGACTGCTGATATTTGCCGGCTGGCTTTACTTTCCGGTCGGCAATACGCTGCTCAAGCCGCTGCATGATCTGGAGCATCAGCGGGAGGCGCTGGAAATCGGTTTGCCTTATGAACGGTCCGGGCATCCAGCGCCACTGGCCTCGGTGGATGCCATGATGGCCGAGGCCCAGCGGCGCTGGGATGCCCGTGGTATGCCAGGGGATGTGGGGTTTCTGGTGGTTCGCCATGTAGGGGATGTCAATGGCTATGTGAGCCTGTATCGTGCCGGCAGCGACCGCGTGGCCTTGGTGGGGGAGGGCATCCATTTCAAGGCCAGTACTGGGGAAGTGCTGCGGGAAGATCCACCACGGACCGTGGTTTCGGAGATCCACGATTTTCTTGTTGGCCTGCACCTGCAGCACTTTGAACACTGGTTCCTGCGCTGGTTATATGTGCTGGGAGGCTTGCTGGGGTGTACCTGTATTGCCACCGGCTTTGTCTTCTTCGTGGAAAAGCGCAAAAGGAAACACGCAGAAGCGGGAGGTCAGGGAAGTCGCCTGGTGGATGCCCTGGCAGTGACCACGGTGACGGGCATGGTGATTGCCGCCATCGGCATGCTGGTGGTGAATCGGATACTGCCTTCCGACCTGATTGGTAAGGGGGATTGGGAGAAGGGTCGCCTGGGTACTTACCCTGCTGCATGCCCTGTGGCGCAGTGCCCCGGTAACGGCGGCACGGATCAATCCTGCCTGGAGGGAACAGTGTCGGGTGATCGCGGTACTGGCGGTGGCTGCAGTGCTGCTGAACTGGGCTACCACCGGCGACCATCTGCTCAAGACCGCGCTCACTGACCGCTACTGGGCGGTGGCGGGGGTCGATGTGAGTCTGTTGGGGGTGGCATTGCTGGCCACGGGCGCGGCCCGATTGCTGTGGAAGCGGGAGTCCGCCCATAGCTTCCACGAGGCCAGTGCGGCAGCACCTGTTGGCAGGACCTTGAAGCGGGCGACGGGCAAACAACATGGTTGATGCGGCAGCGATTTATCTCATGGGGGCGACCCTGGCCGCGTTGCTGGGATTCGCCTGGCTGGCCCTGGCAATGGAGGTTCATTGGCGGCAGGTATTCGGGCGGGTCGGCCCCTCGCCGGGCACCCGCAGTGCCCTGAGACTGCTGGGAGGGGCATCATTGCTGGGTTCCCTGGGGTTGTGTCTGCTGGCCGATCATGCCTCCATGGCGGCACTGGTCTGGTTCATGCTGCTGGCCCTGGCCGGGGTATGTGTTGCGTTGCTGCTTGCCTGGCGGTCTGCCTGGCTTCGCCGGTTATGGCCCGGATGAGACCACCCGGTTGCGGCCGGAGGCCTTGGCGCGATAGAGGGCAAGATCTGCCGCCCTGATCAGTGCCTCGGGTGAGCATGCTTCCTGCCTCCCCAGCGTCGCTACCCCGATGCTCACGGTGATCACCTGCAAGGGGGAGTTTTCGTGGGGCAGTGCCTTGTGTTCCAGCATGTCGCGGATGTCTTCCGCCAGTCCCAGGGCTTCCGCATGGTCAAGGCCGCCGCAGATGATCGCGAATTCCTCGCCGCCGTAGCGGGCCGCCAGGTCGCTGGCCCGCTGGGTATGCTGCCGCAGCACATCGGCCAGCAGCTGCATGCAGCGGTCCCCGGCCACATGTCCATAATGATCGTTGTAGGCCTTGAACCAGTCGATATCCAGCATCAACAGGCTCAGTGGCTGGGCGAAACGACGGGTTCTGGCCCATTCCCTTGCCAGCACTTCGTCAAAGCAGCGTCGGTTGGCCAGACCCGTGAGGGCGTCGGTGCGGGACAGGCGGGACAATTCCCGGTTGGCCTGCTCCAGCTCCCGGGTGCGTGCGGCCACCTGCTGTTCCAGATCCTGGGTCTGCCGTGCCATGCGATAGGCCATCTGTCCCAATGCCTGTGACAACTGGCTGACTTCCATCACCGGGGTGCGGATGTCAGGCCGGTAAGTCCAGTCTCCCCGCCCGAGCCGGGTTGCCCAGCGGCTCAAGGCCACCAGGGGGCGTGTGACCCAGATGCTCACCAGGGTGATCAGCAGCATCCCCAGCAACAGTATCCCGGCGGCAACCAGCAACAGTTTCCGTATCAGGTCCAGCATCGGTGCCATGAACTGGGTCTGTGGGATCGCCTGTACGATTTGAAGGGTCGGGCCGTCCTGCAGCGAGTAGCTTACCCAGTCCACCAGGTAGCGTTCATCTCCGATCTGATGCAGTATCCGCCCCTGTTCGGATTCCGTCTGTCGCTCCAGCAGTTCACCCAGTTCCCTGAGCAGGGGCGAGTCACTTTCCCGTATGCTGATCCTGCGGGTTTCGTCACGGCTCAGGAAATAGACCGGGTCCGGGGTGGAGTTTGCCAGAAGTTTTCCGTCCGATTCGGTGATGAAGGCCACGCCACCGGAGCGTTCCATCACTTCGCTCAGCCAGCGGCTGAGTTGCACAATCGAAAGATCGGCGCTAATCACCCCCACGAACTGGTCGTCTGCGCCGTACAGAGGGGCCGATATGCCCAGGCCCATGGTGCCGTAGTCACCGGCGGGGTCATTGATGGCATAGCGGTAGACCGGGTACCAGCTCATGCGGCCCATCGCCAGGGCAGCCACGAACCAGGGGCGGAGACGGGCATCGTAGTGGTCGTTGCCGGCATCGATCAGTTCCCCCGGGCGATTACGTTCGTCCGCGCGGTAGAGGGACATGACGCGGTGGTTGTCGACGCTGGCCTGCAATATGCGCAGACCGCGATCCTCGCCCAGCGGGGGACGGCTGGCGGCAAAATATTCTCCTTCGGGTGTGCCCGTGGAGAGAAAGGTGAGCAGAGGCTGCTGCTCCAGTTGCAGCAGGAAGTTGCGAGTCATGGTCTCTGGTTCGCGGGGATCGATCACTCCCTGACGGACCTGGGCGACATTGAGACTTACCACCTGCCGGGGGACTTCAAAGAACTGGCGTACCTTGTCGTTCACCTGGCTGCTCACCTCCTCCGCCAGCCGGGTCTGCAGGCGCAGGGACATCGATTCCGCAGCCTGATAGGTGAGCCACCACTGAATGGCCACCAGCAGCACCAGGCCCGTGCCCAGCAGCAGGATGATGTAGCGTTTGAGTGACATGCCTTGAGGTCCGTACCGGGGACATAACTGGTGAAGATTACCATGTCACCCGGTTGCAGGAGGGGACCTCAGGGGATTGAAGGGGACCTGACCGGCTGAAGCCGGTGCCGCTGGACCCCGGCCCGGGCCAGGCGGGATTGCAGTGCGGACAGCTGTGCTTCCATTTCAGGTACCACGGTGGTGCGCACCTCCAGGGCCACATCGGTGGCCAGCACCCGGTACAGGCTTTCCCAGGCGGCCTCGCCGGAACCCGGCATACCCGTGATCGCCGGATAGTCTTCGGGCAGGGCCTTGATGTCCAGGCCCACCCAGTCGGTGAAGGGCAGAACTCTGGCCAGGCGCTCGGGGTAGATGCCGGCGGTGTGCAGCCCCACCTTGAAGCCCATCTTTCGCACCTGGACCATGGCCTGTGCCAGCCCGCTCTGCAGGGTGGGTTCGCCGCCGCTGAACACCACGGCATCCAGCAGCCCGCGGCGCTGGGCCAGAAATGCCGTCACCTGGTCCCAACCTATCGGCGCCTCCGTCCGTGGAGGCTGCAGCCGGGTGTTATGGCAATACCCGCAGCGCCAGGGGCAGCCCTGACAGAAGATCACGGCTGCCAGCTCACCGGGATAGTCGATGGTGGTGAGGGGGATCATTCCCCCCACCCGCAGCGACCCGGCCGCCGTGGCCGTCACTGCATATTCAGCGGTTTGCATGGTCCGACGCGACACCAGGCTCCTCGAAGTAGCGGCGCTGCGCGTGTTCCGACTGCTTGCCCCTGTTGAAGGCGGACACGGGGCGGTGATAGCCCATGACCCGGGTCCAGACCTCGCAGGGGGTGCGTTCCTCGTCACTCAGGGTGATGCCGGCAGTGTGGTTGTGGTTCGTGTTCATGGTCGGTCTCCTTAAAAGATGGTTGGGTGCGGCTCAGGCCACAGCAGCGGCCTGGGCCTGCTTGCGGGCGATGATCTCCTGGTCGCAGTGGGGGCAGAAGGCATGCTCGCCGGCGATGTAGCCGTGCTTTGGGCAGATGGAGAAGATCGGGGTGACCGTGATGTAGGGCTGACGGAAGTTTTCCAGGGCCCGGCGTACCAGGCGCTTGCAGGCCTCCGGGGAGGATATCTGCTCGCCCATGTACAGATGCAGCACGGTGCCGCCGGTGTAGCGGGTTTGCAGCGCTTCCTGGCGGGACAGGGCCTCGAAGGGATCGGCGGTGAAACCCACCGGCAGCTGGGAGCTGTTGGTGTAATAGGGGGCATCAGCGGTGCCGGACTGGATGATGCCCGGATAGCGCTTTTGATCCTCCCGCGCAAGGCGGTAGGTGGTGCCCTCGGCGGGTGTCGCTTCCAGGTTGTACATGTTGCCGGTCTCTTCCTGGAATTCCAGCATCCGGGCGCGGACGTGGTCCAGCAGACGCAGGGCCATGGCATGGCCGGCGTCGGAGGTGATGTCCTCGGCATCGGCGGTGAAGTTGCGGATCATCTCGTTGATGCCGTTCACGCCGATGGTGGAGAAGTGGTTGCGCAATGTCCCCAGGTAGCGCCGGGTGTAGGGGAACAGCCCGTCCTCCATGTGTCGGGCGATGACCTTGCGCTTGATCTCCAGGCTGTTGCGGGCCAGTTCCAGCAGCCGGTCCAGTTGGGAAAGCAGACCGGCTTCGTCCCCCCGATGGGTGAAGCCCAGGCGGGCGCAGTTGATGGTGACCACACCCAGGGAGCCGGTCTGCTCCGCCGAGCCGAACAGGCCGTTGCCCCGCTTGAGCAGTTCCCGCAGGTCCAGCTGCAGCCGGCAGCACATGGAGCGCACCATGTTGGGCGACAGCTCCGAGTTGAGGAAATTCTGGAAATAGGGCAGGCCGTACTTGGCGGTCATGGCGAACAGCCGTTCCGTGTTGTCGCTTTCCCAGGGAAAATCCGAGGTGATGTTGTAGGTGGGGATGGGGAAGGTGAAGATCCGGCCCCGGGCGTCACCTTCGGTCATCACCTCGATGTAGGCCCGGTTGATCATGTCCATCTCCGCCTGCAGGTCGCCATAGCAGAAATCCTGCTCCCGGCCACCGATGACGGGCACCTGCTCCCGCAGGTCTTCCGGGCAGACCCAGTCGAAGGTCAGGTTGGTGAAGGGGGTCTGGCAGCCCCAGCGGGACGGGACGTTGAGGTTGTAGATCAGTTCCTGCATGTACTGCTTGACCTGGGCGTAGTCGAGCCGGTCCACCCGGACAAACGGGGCCATGTAGGTGTCGAAGCTGGAAAAGGCCTGGGCGCCGGCCCATTCGTTCTGCAGGGTACCCAGGAAATTGACGATCTGGCCCACGGCGGAGGAGAAGTGGCGGGGCGGGGCGGCTTCCACCTTGCCCGGCACGCCGTTGAAGCCTTCCACCAGCAGGGTGCGCAGGGACCAGCCGGCGCAGTAGCCGGCCAGCATGTCCAGGTCATGGATGTGGTAGTCACCGTCCCGATGGGCCTGGCCGATCTCCGGTGGATAGACGTGGTTGAGCCAGTAATTGGCGATCATCTTGCCGGAGGTGTTGAGGATCAGGCCGCCCAGGGAGTAGCCCTGGTTGGCGTTGGCGGCCACCCGCCAGTCGGAACGGTCCAGGTATTCGCTGATGGAGGCATCCACGTCCACCAGGGTCCGGCGGTCGGCCCGCAGGGCCTTGTGCTGTTCCCGGTAGACGATGTAGGCCCGGGCAGTGCGCAGATGGTTGGCACTGATCAGGGTCTGTTCCACCACATCCTGGATGTTTTCGATGTCCGGGCACTGACCCTGGGCAAAACGATGGGCCAGCACCTTCACCACCTGGGCGGTGAGCAGGGTGGCTTCATGGTCTCCGAATTCTCCGGTGGCCTGACCGGCCCGGCGGATGGCGGACTCGATGCGATCGGCATCAAACGGCAGGCGACGGCCGTCGCGCTTGATGACCTGGGTGGGCAGGGCGGGCATTCGGGAAGGCAGGGGTTCCATGAATATGGGATCCTTTGTGTGACTAGATATGGTGGCGTGGATTATAGCAGGCACAATATTTTGTGAAAGGGCCTGGGTGGGGTTGTGCTGCAAAGTCCGCTGAAGTTCATGGTTGCCATGGTGAAGGTGACCCGTAATCCCTGCGGATGGCACACGCCCGACATCCATTGGGCATCAAGCCCAATGGGACCGGGGATGGGGAGCGTTGTCGATGGCGCGGCTTGGTGCGCGGTGATACGGGGGGATCGGCCCTATCTGCGAGATTTCGCAGATGACGCTTGCACATGCCTGGGCGGATGGGAATACATGGGCTGAAAAAACGGGGAGTATCGTCGAGGAATCAGCAAATATCGTGCTGCAGGATCAGTTCATCGGACAGGTCTGCCTGCAGGACTTCATGGTCGTATTCGGTCAGGCCGAGGTGATCCAGCGTCTGTGCGCTGGTGGCCGACCACTCGCTGTCGTCACGATCGTACTTCACTCGACTCAGGATATTGACGGCGAGTTTGCTGATTGCATACAGATCCTTGAGTGGCCGGTTGATATGTCTGTCTTCCAGAAACGAGGGATCGTGGTGCCGCAGGATCAGTTGGGCGAGTGGCGGGGGGAGATTCCAGGAGCTGGCCACGTAGTAGCCGATCACTGCGTGGTTGGTCGGATAGTGATCTTCTTCGACATCTGTAAAGATCCGGTTTGATGTCTGGTTCGCTTCCATGAGTACGGCACGGTAGTCGGGATACTTGATGGCCATGATGGGGATGCCGCAATCACGGAACAGGCCGAAACTGTAGGTGTCATCCGCCGGGCATGTCTTGTACAACTCCAGATGCTCCCTGAGCAGCAGCATGGTTTTGGCAGTCTGAGTGGCGGTATCCCAGAACTTTTCAAGGGAGATGGAAGAGTTTCCGGTGATGGACTGTCGCAGTTTCTGGGCCGCCACAAGCTGACTGATGGCGCTGGTGCCCATAAGGGAGACCGCGTTTTGAATGTCCGTGATCTGCCGGCCCAGGCCGAACAGGGGAGAGTTGACCGTCTTGAGTACGCTGGCCGACAGGCCCACATCCCGGGCGATGACGTCGGCAAACTGGTTCAAGGTGACGCCTGGAAGAGTCCGCAGTCGTTGAATTTCCGCCAGTACATCAGGCCGTGCCGGTATTTCAAATTCTCTCACGGCTTTCCCATCATCCATAACGCAATCTCAGCCCCGGGTTTGTGATCAACCTTGCAATGATGGCTCCAGAGGACAGATGAAATCAAATGGCATTTTCCCTGAAACCTTCCCGCGCATGATGGCTGGACGTGGTGTCCGGTTGCGGTTAGCCATGGCCAGAATACCTTTCAAAGATGCTCCATGACGCAGCCTGCCAGTTCCGCCGCCAGGTTATTGCCCCAGAAAATACCCTTCGGCGTCAGGGGGTAACAACCGTCCTTGAGAGGGGTCAGGAGTGCCTGATCCACCAGTTGCTCGCACCGTTTCAGCAAGGCCCCATGAGCCGCTTCCGGCACGGGCTCCAGCGTCACCCGACCGAACTGAATGGCACCGATGAAGCGATACAGGGCATCATATGGCGGACGGGTGGTCATGCCCTCACGACCGGTCACGCTCTCCAGGCCCTGGGTATAGGCGTCCAGAGCCAGTGGGTTCATGAGCATCATGCCGGCCAGTCGTCCGCCGGCACCGGCACCCAGGGGGAGGGTGTCTCCGCCCTGGTAGCGCAATGCCACATACCGGTAACGGTCCCTGCCGGGTTTCACCATCTTGGTCAGTTCCAGAACTTCGAACCCCTGTCGCTGACCGGCTTCCAGAATCCGTGAGAACAGCTGCCATTCCCGGGCCAGGGTCTGCGGAGTCTGGGCGGCGTGGGCCATGTGTTCATGGGCCAGACGGCTCTTTTCCCGGATCATCAGGGAATACAGGGAAAAACCCGCCAGATCCAGCTCGGCGATGGCGGCAAGGTCGTGGGCCAGTTCCCCGTCGCTCTGCATGGGGTAGTGGTAGATCAGATCCATGCCCAGGTTGTCCAGCCCCAGGTCGCGGAAGCGCCGGACGCGCGCCTTGACCCAGTCCCCGTCACCCAACCGGCCCAGCAGTCGCCGGCCACGGTCATGGAAGGTTTGCACGCCCAGACTGAGCCGGTTGACGCCTTCTGCCATGACCGCCTTCAGCTTGTCTTCATCCAGATCGGACAGGCTGCTCTCCAGGGTGATTTCCACATCATCCGTCAGATTGAAATGTGTCCTGAGTGCCTGCAGGACCCGTTGCAGGTCGGGCGTGGACAGGGTGCTGGGGGTGCCGCCACCGAAATACACGGCGCCGTACATGCCGTCCCGGACATAGGGGATCCTGGTGACGGCTTCCATTTCCCGGATCAGCAGATCGGCATAGTGAGACTCGGGGCTGCCCTTCATCCGGCGCATGTTGCAGAAATGACAGATCCTGCGGCAGAACGGGATGTGCAGGTAAATGGCCCTGGGCTGCGGGTCCGCTATCCGGTCCTTGAGATGCTCGCCCAGGGTTCCGGTGCCATCGCACAGGGGCTGCAGTGGCATGATGGCATCATGGTGACTGCGCTTTCGCCGGGGGTAGGGCAGTTCCTCGCTGAAGGCCGGCATGGGCACGCTTGAAATGCCGCTGTGGAGGACGGTGGTCATGCGGCGTGCTCCCGGTGAGCGGTGGCGCGCCCCAGACCATAGCGCATGCGGACCCAGGGGCATCCCGTGAGACTGTCCCTTTCCACCAGGCATTCCACCCCCCAGGCGTGGGTGATGGTTTCGGCGCGCATGACCTGCGCCGGGGTGCCGCTGGCTACCACCTTGCCGTCCTTGAGCACGGTGATGTGGTCCGCATAGGCGGCGGCCAGATTCAGGTCGTGCAGCACCACCAGGATGGTCCGGCCCCGGGCGGCGTCCACCCGCAGCAGTTCCATGAGACGCAACTGGTGCCTGACGTCCAGGGCCGAAGTGGGTTCGTCCAGCAGCAGCAGGCCCGGCTGGTCCGGTCCGGTGTCGTGGACCTGGGCCAGTACCCGGGCCATTTGTACCCTCTGACGCTCCCCACCGGAAAGACTGCGGTAATCCCGGCCCGACAGGTGTAATACGCCGGCCCGGTCCAGGGCCTCGCGGACGATTCTGGCGTCCCGGTCCGGGGTGCGATGGGGAAGACGGCCCATTTCCGCCACTTCCCAGGCGGTGAGCGGGAACGTGACCACGTTTTCCTGGGGCAGTACCGCCCTGCAGCGGGCCAGGGCATGGGGACACCACTGGTCCAGTGCCTGTCCGCACCAGGTGACCTCACCGCTGCTGGGCCGCAGATCGCCGGCCATCACCGACAGCAATGTGCTCTTGCCGGCACCGTTGGGGCCCACCAGCACATGCACGTTACCTGGGTGGGCCTCAAGGTAGGCCTGATCCAGCAGGTACCGTCCACCCCGTTCCACCACCAGATGGGAAACCTTTGCCAGGGCCTGTGTGTTCATCCGAGCCTCCCTTTTTGCCGCAGCAGCAGCCAGAGGAAAAATGGTCCCCCCAGCAGGGATGTGAGCAGACCGATGGGCAGCTCCGCAGGGGCGACGATGATGCGGGCGAGGGCGTCGGCCAGCAGGAGCAGCAGGGCGCCCCCCAGGGCCGAGGCCGGCAGCAGATAACGGTGATCCGGGCCGATGGTCAGGCGCAGCAGATGGGGCACCACCAGACCGACAAAGCCGATGATGCCGGCAATGGCCACGGAGGCGCCCACCGCCAGGGCAGCCGTGACCACCACCAGGGTCTTGATCCGGTGCACGGGGAAGCCCAGGTGGGAGGCCACGGACTCTCCCAGCATGAGGCCGTTGAGGGCTCGGGCCACCAGGGGCATGCAGGCCAGGGCCAGCATCACCAGTCCCGCGCTCACGGCCCACAGGGTCCAGCCGGCGTGGGCCAGCGAACCCATGTTCCAGAAGGTGAGGGTGCGCAGTTGCTGGTCATCGGCCATGTAAATCAGCATCCCGGTGGCGGCGCCGGCAATGGCATTGATGGCGATACCGCCCAGCAGCAGGGTGGCCACCGAGGTATGTCCGCCGTGACTGGCCAGCCGGTAGACCAGCCAGGTGGTACCCAGGCCACCGGCAAACGCCGCAAGGGGTAGTGTAAACACGCCCAGCGCCATGACCAGGGGGGCCAGCACGGTGGTGCCCAGCACGATCACGCTGACTGCTCCCAGGGCCGCGCCGGCGGACACACCGATCAGTCCCGGATCGGCCAGGGGGTTTCTGAACAGGCCCTGCAGGGCCACCCCGCTCACGGCCAGGGCGGCACCCACGGTGATGGCCACCAGGACCCGGGGCAGGCGCAGGTTGAGAATGACCTCCCGCAGAAACGGGTCATCGAGATGTCCGGTCAGTACCCACAGGACTTCAGCCGGACTCACCTCCACCGCACCGGTGGTCAGTCCCAGCAGGGCGGCGGCGAGAACCGCCGGCACCAGGGCGATTACCACCCAGCGGGCGCGGGCCGATCGGGAACCGGGTGTTGGTATGGCCACGGCGGCGGGGATTTCGGAAGCCGCTGCACTCATGCCCGGGCCATGTCGGTGATGGCCGCTTCCCGGGGGGCCGGTGGCTTGCCACCCAGAAAGCGGGTAACCGCAAGTACCGCTTCGCCCAGCCTGGGGCCGAACCCCAGCAGGAACAGGGTGTCTTCCACATACTGGGGCACCTGTCCCAGCATGCCGCCGAAGTCCGCCGCCGCCGCCCCGGTGATCACCAGGGCATCGGGGCGTTTGGCCATGACGCCTTCCCGGGACACGGGCCGATAGCCGGCAAAGTCGGTGAAGACGTTGCGTCCACCGGCCAGGCGGATCAGGGCATCCGCCTTGGTGTCCCTGCCTGCGGCCACCGCATTGCCCTGGCCGTGGGCCATCAGGGCCACCACGGCGGGGGGGCGGGGAAATTCCGCCTGCAGATCCCTGGACCGCTCCAGATCCTCGTCCACATCGTCGATGATCCGCCGGGCGGTTTCTGTCGCATCCAGCCATTGTCCCAGGGTATGCACCCTGCTCCTGAACCCTTCCATGCTCGGTTCCCCGGAGACGGTCAGTATCCGTACGCCGGCTTCCCGGGCCCGGGTCAGCGTGCCTTCGGGGCCGGCGCTGCCGTCATGGATCAGGGCGTGGGGTCGCAGGGCCAGCAGGCTCTCGATGGTGAGGGTGTGCTGGTAGCCCACCCTGGGCAGGGCTTCGGCGGCTGCCGGGAAGGTGCTGGTGCTGTCGGTGCCCACGATCCGGTCGCCGGCACCCAGGGCGAAGACGGTCTCTGTCAATCCGCCGCCGATGGTGATGAGGCGGTGCTGGTCCGACAGCCCGCCATCGGCGGGAGGCTGCATGGCCCACAGTCCGGGGGGCAGGGCGGTCAGGGCCATACCGCCCAGGAGGCGCAGCAGTTCACGACGGTGCATGTCGGCCTCGGTCGCTGCGGATGTTCAGCGGGTTCATGGCAGGGTCTCCTTGATGTCAGAAGCGATAGCTGGCCTGGATCTTCACGTTGCGCCCCGGATCATTCATGGACGACAGGTGAGGGCGGTAGGTCTTGTCGGTGAGGTTGTCGATGCCGAAATCCACCCGCACGCGGTCCCGGTCAGCGGCGGGCCGCAGGGTCAGAAAGACATCGGTGAGGGTGTAGCTGTCGGCGGTATCCGCATCGTCCGGTACCCGGTCCTGGGACCAGGCATGGGTCACGCGGCCACCCAGGGTTAGCCGACCATTCATGACATGTACGCCCCCTTCAATTGCCAGGTTATCGGCGGGAATGCCTGACAAGGGGCCGCCATCGGTGCGGTTGTCTCCCCGTTGACGGGCGGCGCTCAGGGTGATGAAGTGATCCGGATGGGTGTAATGAATCTCCAGTTCCTGACCGCGCAGGCGGGCGTCGTTGACGTTCTCGAAGTAGGTGCGCCCACCGGGGATGGGGGGGCCGAAGGCCGGCATCTCCAGCTCCACGATCTGGTCGATGAAATCCTCCACGTCGTTCTGGTACACCGAGAGTCTTGCCCGCAACCGGTCTTCGGGATGGAACAGGCCCCGTGCATGGTGGGTCAGGCCCAGTTCCTTGTTGCGTGCCTTTTCCGGTCGCAGGTCCGGGTTAGGCTCGAACCGGTTGTTGCCGAAGTGGATGCCGCCCACGTACAGGTTGGTAAGCGAGGGCGCGCGGAAGGCCTCGGAATAGCCGGCAAACAGTTCCCAGCCGGGTGTCAGGGTATAGGTGGCGCTGATCTGTCCTGACCATTCGGATTCGGTCAGCCGGTCGTGGTCATCGGCATCCTTGCTGAAGTGGTCATATCGCAGGCCTGGTGCGATCTCCAGACGATCCGTGATGAGCAGGCGATCCACCAGGAAGATCCCGGTGACTGCCTGGCGGGCATCGGGATACATGGGACGGCTCTCGCCGTCCCGTTCCCCTTTCTGGCGATCCCGGTAATGCTCCAGCCCGATGACCACCATGTGATCCACGGGGCCGGTATCAAGGCGCAGGGTGTTGGTCACGTCCAGACCCAGGGTGTTGAGCTTGGTGACGTCGTTGCGGTCGGTGTCGGTGCGGGTTTCGTCCAGTTCCACCTGATTGCCGTAGAGGGTGGCGTCCAGATCCAGCCAGCGGCTGTCATCGGGATTCAGTTGATAACGCAGGGTCTGTGTCCGGTTGTCCGTGCGGCGATCGACGATGATGGCGGTGCTGCCGCTGTCGGTACCGGTACTGTTGGCATTGGAAGGGATCTCGTGATCGTCCCGGAAGGCCTGAAGGCTGAGGGTCAGACGATGCCCCGGTGCCGGGGTCAGTGTGCCCTTGAGCAGGCCGGAGGTGATCTCGTCACCGGTGTACAGGACTGTGTCACCGCGCCCGTCCTCAATGTCGGATTGCTCCCGCCTGAGTACATTGGCCAGCAGGGAGAGGCGTTCTCCCCGTGCCGCGGCGGTGGCCGAGAACAGGGATTGATCCCCCTGGCTCTGGTAGCCGGCGCTCACCCGGCCACCGGCATTGGCGTCCGGGCCCAGGAAACCATCGGCATCCTGGGTGCGGAAGTTCACCACGCCGCCCAGAGCACCCGAGCCATAGAGTGTGGAGGCAGGTCCCCTGAGCACTTCCACCTGTTCAAGCAGCAGGGGGTCCAGGAAGATTCTGCCCTTGTGTCCCGCGCCGAAATTCTGGCGGGCATTGTCCACCCGGATCACCACCCGTTCTCCACTCAGACCCCGGATCACCGGTTCCATGGCGATGGAACGGGTGCCGCCGCCGATGCCGATGCCGGGCAGCATGCGCATGATGTCCGCCAGGTTGGCGGCCTGATCCCGGTCCATGGCTTCTCTGTCGCGCACGGCCACCGGGGCATTGATCTGCTCCACCGGTGCCGGCATGCGGGTGGCTTCGATAAGCAGGGCAGGCAGCGTTAGCGAGGCATGAAGATGGTCTCCGCTCGGATCGCCCCCATGGGCAGTACCGGAAAGGGCTGCGGCGATGGCCGCGGTGAGCATGCACAGGCGCGGGCGCGTCATGAAACCTCCAGAACCTGACGGAGAGTGGAAGCACACTCCGTCCCAAGCTTGAAAAGGCGGCCTGGCTGGCTTGCCGACAGGGTCGGTGGCGGGCTGAGCTGCAGGTGGACTCAGGTGTTTCCGTGGCTATGAGAAACACGAATCATGAAATGATATTGATTGTTATTTGCAAGTCAAGGGCCTCATCCCGTTCCGGCTTCGGGTATCGGATCGATCCGGGCGCGATCCCTGTCCACGGCGGCATAGGCCTTGCCGATGGCGCCGGGGTCGGACATCACCTGTCGGATCAGCAGTGCCACGTCTTCCCGCTGAATGAAACCGTGAATGGCGGGGTTTTCCGACAGCATGCCCCGGCCCGTGGCCGGCTCATTGCCAAGACCGCCGGGACGAATAAGGGTAAAGGGCAGGCCCGACGTCTTGAGATGGGTTTCCGCCCGGGTCTTTGCATCCACCACATCCCCGAAGGCAGCAATGGCACGCTCCGAGCGGAAAGGCATCATCTCGCCACAGCCGATGGAGGTCACCAGAATGAAGTGCCGGACCCCCCGGATCGCGGCGGTATCGACAATGACCCGGTTGCCCGCGTCGTCCACGTAACGACCGTCTTCGGTCCGGCCCGATATTGTGGAGACGACGATGCCCTGGGCACCCAGCGCATCCAGGGCCTGCTTGACGGCAACGGGGTCGAGGGCATCGCCGGGCATGATGTCGGCACCGATTTCCAGCAGGGGCAGGGCATCCGTGCGAGGGCGAACCATGGCCAATACCGGGGTTCCGTCACGGCGAAGCAGCCGGGCCAGTTCCAGACCCACACCGCGGGTGGCGCCGAAGATGAGTACCGGGGTCATGCGCAGGCCTCCTGGTCGGCCTCATCCAGGTGCAGCAGGGCCTTTTGCAGACGCTCGAACAGGTCCAGCTGGTCATGGCGCAACTGCCGCTGTTCGTCACGCCCGAGGAAGACCTTGAACATGCAGTCGCCTGTTTCGTTGAAGAACTGGATCGAGGCGGTCTCCATCCCCATGAAGGGGCGTCTGACGAAGACGATATGGGCGCAGCGTTCCGGGCGCAGATGACCGGACAGGCCGATGCTGCCATGCAGGTTGAAAAAACCATGACCGGTCTTGCCCCGGGGGATCGGTCCCTTGAATTCCAGAATCACGTCCTGGTTATGGACCACGGTGACCAGATCGCCCCAGTCGGAGAGGGCATGCATGACGTTGATGAAGTGTCTGCCACGCACCTCGGTCCACAGGGATTGGGGCAGGCAGTGGATGATGTCCAGCATGGAGCAGCGGGCCTGCCGGGCCATGTCTTCAAGGATGCCGTCCGCCGATTGGGCCAGCTGCTTGCGCACCTCATCCAGGCCGGTGACGGTATCGTGGTGAGCGGCTGATGCCATGGGAGTGGTCCTCCTGTATCGGGATCAAAGGGTGAAGAACCCGGGTGGTCCCGGGCGAATCAGTGGCTAAGTACCCACTTCACCAGCATGCGGATATTGTCTTCGCCAACCCAGGCATTGGGGGGCATGGGCATGTCCCCCCAGTTGCCGACCCCGCCATCACGCACTTTGGCGGTGAGCTTGTCGACGGCACCGGCATCTCCCCGGTAGCGTGCGGCCACGTCCTTGTAGCTGGGGCCGATGGCCTGGCCGTCAATCTGATGACAGGCCATGCATCCACTCTGGTTGGCTATCTCCATGTCCGCCAGTACGGGGGGGGTGGTGATGGCCAGCATGCAGATGGAAGCGGCTGCCAGGGAAGATTTTTTCAACAGGGACATCTGATGACCTCTTTTTATTTAGTGAAGGTGATGTCAATTATCATTTATATCTTCACGAAATGCACGGACTGCGACATTGCCGATGGTGGCATGCTGTATCAGGGGCAGACCATGGACAATCCAGCGGGCCGGTTCATCGCCCTTGAGCAGGTGCTCGTGCCACTGGGAGACACGGATGGAATAATCCAGCTGATTTTCCCGGCGCCGCAGATTGTGCCCTTCACCTCCGTAGGCCAGCATGACGATGGGTTTTCCCATGCGGCGCAGGGTGTTGTAGATCTCTACCCCCTGGTTGAAGGCCACAGAATCGTCTTCGGTACCGAACATCACCAGCAAGGGGGTGTCGATGCCCTGGGCATTGAATACCGGGGAGTTGGCCACATAGCTGTTCAGATCTTCCCAGAAGGGTTTTGGTAGCCGGGCCTGGCCGGTCTCGAAGATGAGATGCTCCGGGATGCCGGTGCGCCAGTAGATGGAGTTGTATTTGCTGATCAGGTTGGTGATGGGAGCGCCGGCAACGGCGGCCGCAAACAGGTCGGTCTGGGTGATGATGTAGCTGACCTGATAGCCGCCCCAGGAGTGTCCCACAAGGCCGATGCGTGCCGGATCCACCCGGCCGCTTTCCAGGACTGCCTTGACTGCCGGCACCACGCTCTCCAGTGCAGACTCACCGGGTCGGCCCAGTTCGTATTGGATGTCGGGCTCCAGGACGAAATAACCCTCCGATGACAGACGACGGGCATTGAAGGCGTGATTGTGACGGGGCAGGGTGTATTCATGCAGGGTATCCGAGCGTTGCTCATAGATGTGCACGATCATGGGGTACTGCCGGCCCGGTTCGTAACCCGCCGGGTAGAGCAGGCGGGCCTCCAGCGGTTCCCCCTTTGCGGTCCTGAAGCGGATCAGTTCATCACCGGCCCAGTGAAACCTCGCCTGCTGAGGATTGGTATGGGTGAGGCGATGATGCCTGACAAAGTCACTGTCGGTGAGAAAATAATCCGGCGAGTCGATCGCGGTCTGTAACCGGTACACATATTGACCGGTGGCGGCCGCATACTGAAGCTGATCCACCTGCATGGGGCCATGAATCAGGGTTTCCAGGGTGCCGCGATGCCAGCGTGCATAGCCGGTGTCCTTGGTGCGCAGGCCGAAGGTTTCCAGGTGGATGGGATCTTCCGGGTCCAGGCTGGGCTTCAGGCGGTCCAGGATGGCCTGGCGGTAGCGGATGCCATGCTCGGTCCCGTGGGTGAGACGCTGGATGTGTCCGCCATCCGGATGGGCCAGATAGACGTCATGCTGGTCATACAGCAGCACCCAGGCATCCTCGTCGGCCCACTGGCCATGACCGAAGGGACGGCCGATGGTACGTCCGTTGACCTGGGTGAAGTCATTGAAGCGGCTCGCCACCGTTGCCGTCAGATTGGCGTACCGGCCGGTTTGGATGTCGTAGGTCCACCAGTCCTCACCGGAGAAATACAGCAGGTAGCGGCCCTGTGGGGAACTGCTCACGGACTCGTAGCGCTCAAGCACCAGGTTCCTTTCACCACTGTGAACATCCATCAGATGGATGTCGTTCCACTGATCCCGCAATTGGGGCTGATAGGGCCGGGGATCGTGGAGTACCGCGTGATGTTGTCCCCGCACCAGCTCCAGGCTCAGGCCCGGTTCATCGGTCAGGGCAAAAAAACGCCCATCCTGAAGATGCCAGACCGCCCAGAGATAGGGGAGGGCACGGTCATCTCCCTTCTTCTGCCGATAGGGCTGGATGGGGTCATCGCGCCAGTGCCAGATCTGTACGCTGCTGGGAGGAAGGACGGCTTCCTCCTCTGGTTCCGTACCCTCAACGGCCTGGACCGGTGTCATGGGAAAGAACAGGCGCAGGCCATCATCCGACCATCGTGGCCAGCGTCCCTGGGCAAAGGCCAGCGTGGCGGTATCTTCTTTTTCGCTCCGGGGTGGTGTCAGGGTGTGGCGTACCGGACGGGCATCCAGCTGTTCAAACACCAGGGCGGTCAGCGGCTCCCGAGGCTTGCCGTCAGCGGCGCGGAACACGGAAAGACGCTGACCGTCGGGACTCCAGCTCAGATGGAAATGACCTCCGGAATGCTGGTCCAGGGTGCGACGGTTGCCCGTGGCCGGATTCAGGACCACCACTTCATGGGAGTCGGGCGCCCTGATCGTCATTGCCAGGTAATCGGACCCGGTACTGAACCGGTGTTCCTGAACCCCTGGTATATGGATCGACTGTGATCTTGACAGGTCGTGGAGCAGTAATTCGCCGTCGTGGGCTGTTTCATTCTCCGGCATGGTCCGTCGGACAGCCAGGAATCGCCCATCGGGCGAGACTTCATGGCTGATCACGCCGGAAAAGAAGGTGACGGCTCCCGTATCCAGCCGCAGCGCGCCCAGACGGGTTTCATGGGGCGGCGTGTCCTGAATACCCTTGCCGGCCACGGTCTGGGTGCGGAAGAAAAACCATCGTCCATCCGGCGAAAACCCATGACCAAAGGCGTTTTCGAACTGGAACTGTCGATCCGGCTCGACCGTGCTCCTGACCTGGGTTTGGGATTCGCCTCGAACCGTGCCCACCTGGTTATGGAAGAACCACAGGCCGTCGGCCGACAGGCCGGCGTTGGCGATGGTATGCCAAAGATGGTAGTCATCGGGTGTCAGGGTCTGCCGGGCCTCCGTGCCTGCAAGAAGCGGGGGCGGCATCAGGCAGAGCAGGACAAGCATGGCGGTCCGGGCAGCGGACACGATCTTTGCGGCAGCAGGCGAGGGTGTCTGTCTGTCCATGGTTTGTGAATCCTGTCAGCGTGTTGAAGACATGAAAACACAAACGATAATTATTCGCAATAATGGCTCTAGTCCGGTTTCCTTATGGACTGACTGTGTATTGATCGGTAAAAGCCCCGGACGAGGCCGGGGCTTTTACATCATCGGGAGGCCGGTCCGGCCGCCGGGAGATCAGACACTGTCCGCGGGAATCCTGACCCAGCCTTCCATCAGTACCCGGGCGCTACGGCTCATGATGGCCTTGGTCACCGTCCATTCGCCGTTCTCGCAACGGGCTTGCGCACCCACCCGCAGGGTGCCGGAGGGATGGCCGAAACGCACCGCGGTACGCTCACCGCCGCCGGCCGCCAGGTTCACCAGGGTACCGGGGATGGCCGCCGCGGTACCGATGGCCACGGCGGCCGTACCCATCATGGCATGGTGCAGCTTGCCCATGGAAAGGGCGCGCACCAGCAGGTCCACATCCTCCGCCCGGACGGGCTTGCCGCTGGAAGACACATAATCCTTCGGCCCGGCGACGAAGGCCACCTTCGGGGTGTGCTGGCGCTGGGCGGCCTCTTTCAGGTCACTGATCAGGCCCATGCGCAGGGCGCCGTGGGCGCGCAGGGTCTCGAATCGCTCCAGCGCCTCGGTGTCCCCGTTGATGGCCTCCTGCAGTTCGGTGCCGGTATAGCCCATATCCTCGGCGTTGACGAAGATGGTGGGGATGCCGGCATTGATCATGGTGGCCTTCAGGGTGCCAAGGCCAGGGACGTCCAGATCATCCACCAGATTGCCGGTGGGGAACATGGAGCCGCCGGTGTCATCCGCCGGTTCCATGAACTCGATCTGCACCTCGGCGGCGGGGAAGGTGACCCCATCCAGTTCGAAGTCGCCGGTTTCCTGTACCGCGCCGTCGGTGATGGGTACGTGGGCGATGATGGTCTTGCCGATGTTGGCCTGCCAGATGCGCACCGTGGCGATGCCGTTGTCGGGGATGCGGTCGGGGTCCACCAGACCGGTGCTGATGCCGAAGGCCCCCACGGCGGCGGTGAGGTTGCCGCAGTTGCCGCTCCAGTCCACGAAGGCCTTGTCGATGGAGACCTGGCCGAACAGGTAGTCCACGTCGTGATCCGGGCGGGTGCTTTTAGACAGGATCACGGTCTTGCTGGTGCTGGAGGTGGCGCCGCCCATGCCGTCGATCTGTTTGCCGTAGGGGTCGGGGCTGCCGATCACCCGCAGCAGCAGGGCGTCCCGTGCCGGCCCGGGGACCTGGGCGGCCTCGGGCAGGTCGGTCAGGTTGAAGAACACGCCCTTGCTGGTGCCGCCGCGCATGTAGGTGGCGGGGATCCTGATCTGGGGTTTGTGGCTCACGAAGATGTCTCCTGGAAATCCTGGCAACAACTCAGGGCTTTGGATGGGTGAACACCCCTCTCCCGCAAGGGGAGAGGGGTCTGCAGTGGCTCAGGCGGCGTTTTCCGCCTCCAGGAAGTCCTGGGCAAAACGCTGCAGGACACCACCGGCATCGTAGATGGAGACCTCTTCCGCCGTATCCAGCCGGCAGGTCACCGGCACGTCCACCCGCTCACCGTTGCGGCGATGGATCACCAGGGTGAGGGTGGTGCGCGGCTTGCGCTCACCGATCACATCATAGGTTTCGGTGCCGTCGAGGGCCAGGGTGTTGCGGTTGGTGCCCGGCTGGAATTCCAGCGGCAGCACGCCCATGCCGATCAGGTTGGTGCGATGGATGCGCTCAAAGCCCTCGGCAACGATGGCCTCCACCCCCGCCAGACGCACGCCCTTGGCCGCCCAGTCGCGGGAGGAACCCTGACCGTAGTCGGCACCGGCGATGATGATCAGGGGCTGCCGGCGGGCCATGTAGGTCTCGATGGCCTCCCACATGCGTGTCACCTGGCCTTCCGGCTCGATCCGGGCCAGGGAGCCCTGCTTCACCTGGCCGTTTTCATCCCGCACCATCTCGTTGAGCAGCTTGGGGTTGGCAAAGGTGGCCCGCTGGGCGGTCAGGTGGTCGCCGCGATGGGTGGCGTAGGAATTGAAGTCTTCCTCCGGCAGGCCCATTTTCGCCAGGTATTCCCCGGCGGCACTGCTGGCCAGAATGGCGTTGGATGGCGACAGGTGGTCAGTGGTGATGTTGTCACCCAGCACCGCCAGCGGGCGCATGCCCTTGAGGGCGCGCTCACCGGCCAGGGCGCCTTCCCAGTAGGGGGGGCGGCGGATGTAGGTGCTCATGGGGCGCCAGTCGTAGAGGGGGGGGACGGTTTCGGTAGACTGGTCCCGGGCCTCGAACATGGGGATGTAGACCTCCCGGAACTGTTCGGGATTGACGCTGGCACGCACGATGGCGTCGATTTCCTCGTCGCTGGGCCAGATGTCCTTGAGGGTGACGGGATTGCCGTCGGCATCGTGTCCCAGCACATCCTTCTCGATGTCGAAGCGGATGGTCCCGGCAATGGCATAGGCCACCACCAGGGGCGGGGAGGCCAGGAAGGCCTGCTTGGCATAGGGGTGAATGCGGCCGTCGAAATTGCGGTTGCCGGAGAGCACGGCGGTGGCGTAGAGGTCGCGGTCGATGATCTCCTGCTGGATCTTCGGGTCCAGTGCGCCGGACATGCCGTTGCAGGTGGTGCAGGCGAACGCCACCACGCCAAAGCCCAGTTGCTCCAGTTCCGGCAGCAGGCCGGCTGCTTCCAAGTACATCTTCACCGTCTTGGAGCCGGGGGCCAGGGAGGACTTGACCCAGGGCTTGCGGGTCAGGCCCAGCCGGTTGGCATTGCGGGCGATCAGGCCCGCCGCCACCATGTTGCGCGGGTTGGAGGTGTTGGTGCAGCTGGTGATGGCGGCGATGATCACGGCCCCGTCGGGCATCTTGCCCGGCTCCTCGGTCCAGGCCCCGGCAATGCCGCGGCTGGCCAGTTCCCGGGTGGGCAGCTGGGCATGGGGGTTGGAGGGGCCGGCCAGGGTACGTTCCACGGCGGACAGGTCAAAACGCAGCACCCGCTCGTATTCGGCGCCCTTGAGGCTGTCGGCCCACAGGCCAGCCGTCCTGGCGTAGGTCTCCACCAGGGCCACCTGGGCGTCGTCGCGGCCGGTGAGCTTGAGGTAATCAATGGTCTGGCCGTCGATGTAGAACATGGCGGCGGTGGCGCCGTATTCCGGCGTCATGTTGGCGATGGTGGCCCGATCGCCCACGGTGAGGGCATCGGCACCCTCGCCGAAGAATTCCAGATAGGCGCCCACCACCCGCTCCCGACGCAGGAAGGCGGTCAGGGCCAGCACCATGTCGGTGCCGGTGATGCCCGGCTTGAGTTTGCCGGTGAGTTCCACGCCGACGATGTCGGGCAGGCGCATCATGGAAGCCCGGCCCAGCATCACGCTTTCGGCCTCCAGGCCGCCCACGCCCACGGAGATCACGCCCAGGGCATCCACCATGGGGGTGTGGCTGTCGGTACCCACGCAGGTGTCCGGGAAGGCCACGCCGTCGCGGACCTGGATCACCGGCGACATCTTTTCCAGATTGATCTGGTGCATGATGCCGTTGCCGGGGGGGATCACGTCCACATTGCGGAAGGCCTGCTTGGTCCAGTTGATGAAGTGGAAGCGGTCTTCGTTGCGGCGGTCCTCAATGGCCCGGTTCTTCTCGAAGGCGTCGGCTTCAAAGCCGCCGTGTTCCACCGCCAGGGAGTGATCCACGATCAGCTGGGTGGGCACCACCGGGTTGATCTTGGCCGGGTCGCCGCCTTTTTCGGCGATGGCGTCCCGCAGACCGGCCAGGTCCACCAGGGCGGTCTGGCCCAGGATGTCGTGGCAGACCACGCGGGCGGGGAACCAGGGGAAGTCCAGTTCACGCTTGCGCTCGATGATCTGCCTGAGTGCGTCTGTGAGTCCTTCGGGCTCGCAGCGGCGCACCAGGTTTTCCGCCAGGACGCGGGCGGTATAGGGGAGCGTGTCGTAGGCGCCGGGTTGGATGGCCTCGACGGCGGCGCGGGTGTCGAAATAATCCAGCGCTGTTCCTGGCAGGTTTTTGCGGTATTCAGTGTTCATCTTTTGGAAACTCGCTTGAAAATCCTTGAAGCCGAACCTGAGTAGGGGATCAGACACCCCACCATTAAGTGGTGCGATTATACAGATATAAGAAGAAGTCTGGAGCCGGTGTTCCAGTGTTCTGAGCAGGCCAGTCATGCCCGCGCAAGCGCTGAACAGGCCAGTCATTACTGCGCAAGCGGGAATCCGGAAAAGAGAGGGGGGACGGCAAAAGATGCGCAGTGAGAGGTGACGGCAAAAGAGGGGAGAGGCGGCAGTGGCGTTGTCCAGTGTGTTAGTGGACTGTCCACTGCCGCCCCAAGGGCATCAGAAGTTCAGGAAACGGGTGCCCTTGATCATGAACTCACCCATCTGCGGGGGGGTGGCCACATCCACGCCCTCAATGAGATCATCCCGGGTGAAGTCGCTGTTGGGCAGGAACAGGGCGCAGACACTGACCTTGGCGCCGGCCTGCATCACGCCGCGCATGATCTGCTGCGCGGTGGCATCGGGGCCTTTCATCACCGGGCCGTCATAGGCCTTGGTCCCCATCACGCCACCCTGGTCGCACAGCAGAACCTGTACCGTGGCGCCCCGTTCCACCAGCTGGCGGGTCAGGATCATGGCCATGGCCTGGGTCTGGGGCTCGCCGCTGTTGACGGTCACCAGGACGCGGTTGTCTTCGGCGGCGGCCAGTTGGGCCAGGGGCGCCAGGGCCAGCAGCATCACCAGGGCGATCAATCCAGTCTTCAGGTGCTTCATGGTAAGCGGTACTCCTTGTTGGAAATGGCCCCTGAAGTATATCACTCACTACTAATATTGCGAGGGCCACGCGTCGCATGCTCAAGTTTCTGACCCTGCTGATCCTGATTCTGTTTGCCTGGTGGCGCCTGAAACGCTGGCTTCAGCACCGGCGCCTGCAGGCCCAGGGACTACCGGTGCCGGAGCAGAAGGGGATGCGTCCCATCACCATCCTGAGCCTGGTGCTCCTGGGGGTGTATGGCGGGTTCCTGTTGTGGCATCTCTTTGGACAGGTTTGAAAAACCCGAGTTTTCGGGCTGGTTTCCCCGGGCCTGATTGGGTAAAGTTACCGGCCGGGCCGGGGCCGCTGCCCCTTCCAACCTAATTATGATTGCGGACATTTCCGTGCCGGACACCCAGGTGTTCACGGTGACGGTTTGTCGTGCATGTCCCTCAATTCGGGTGACCCAATGAACCTTGCGTTGATCGTCATATTGCCTTTCCTCGGCGCGCTGCTGCCTGCGCTGATGATCCGCGCCGGACGCAATGCCTGCGCCATCGCCACCGGCTCGGTCACCCTGCTGGCCTTCGGCCTGCTCATGTCCCATGCCCCGGCCGTGTTTCGCGGCGAGATCGTGCAGGTGGGTTGGCAATGGCTTCCCCAACTGGGACTGAACGTCAACTTCTTTCTCGACGGTCTGGGCTTCCTGTTCGCCAGCCTGATCCTGGGCATCGGCCTTCTGATCATCATCTATGCCCGGTTCTATCTGTCCGAGAAGGACCCCATGGGCAACTTCTATACCTACCTGCTGCTGTTCCAGGGCGCCATGGTGGGTATCGTGCTGTCGGACAACATCCTGCTGTTGCTGATTTTCTGGGAACTGACCAGCCTGTCGTCCTTCCTGCTCATCGGTTACTGGAAGCATCTGCCGGAGGGGCGCCAGGGGGCGCGCATGGCCCTGGCGGTGACCGGGGGCGGTGGTCTGGCCATGATTGCCGGCATGCTCATCCTGGGCAACATCGTCGGCTCCTATGACCTGACGGTGATCCTGCAGAACGCCGAACTGATCCAGGCCTCCCCCCTGTATCTGCCGGCCCTGATCCTGATCCTGATCGGCTGCTTCACCAAGAGTGCCCAGTTCCCGTTCCATTTCTGGCTGCCCCATGCCATGGCCGCGCCCACGCCGGTGTCCGCCTACCTGCACTCGGCCACCATGGTCAAGGCAGGGATCTTCCTGCTGGCCCGGATGTGGCCGGTGCTGGCGGGCACCGATGCCTGGTTCTATCTGGTGACCACCACCGGGCTCTTCACCATGGTGCTGGCCGCGGGCATCGCCCTGTTCAAGGATGACCTCAAGGGCCTGCTGGCCTATTCCACCGTGAGCCACCTGGGGCTGGTGACCATGCTCTTCGGCCTGGCCACGCCCATGGCGGCCGTGGCCGGGGTGTTCCATATCCTCAATCACGCCACCTTCAAGGCCGCCCTGTTCATGAACGCCGGCATCGTCGATCACGAGGCCGGTACCCGTGACATCAAACGCCTGGGCGGATTGATGACCCTGATGCCCATCACCGCCACCCTGGCCATGGTGGCTGCGGCCTCCATGGCCGGGGTGCCGCTGCTCAACGGGTTCCTCTCCAAGGAAATGATGCTGGAAGAGGCGGTGCATGCCACCTGGGCCGGGCAGGGCTGGATCATCCCCCTGGCCGCCACCCTGGGCGCCCTGTTCTCCGTGGCCTATTCCTTCCGCTATATCGCCCATGTCTTCCTGGGCCCGAAGCGGGACGACTACCCCCATACCCCCCACGATCCGCCGGCGGGATTCTGGCTGCCGCCGGCCTTCCTGGTGTCCCTGGTGATCCTCATCGGGTTGTTCCCGGAGGCCCTGGCCGGTCCGCTGGTGCGCGTCACGGCGACGGCGGTCACCGGCGCACCCCTGCCGGATTTTTACCTGTCCATCTGGCACGGCCTGACCCCGGCCCTGTTCATGTCCATGGCGGCACTGGCGGGTGGCCTGTTCCTGATCTGGCGCTACACGCTGGTGCGCGCCCGCTGGCAGGCCGGGCCTCACCCCGACGCCAAGGGCATGTTCGATACCGGCATGGCCGCCCTGGTCCGTGCCGCCCAGTGGGCCATCCTGAGCCTGCATAACGGCTCCCTGCAGCGCTATCTGGCCTTCATGGTCGGCGGCTTCGTGGTGCTGGGGTTTGCCGCCTTCATGAATGCTTCCCACGGCGTCGGCAGCCGCGAGCTGCTGCCGGCCACGCCGGTGGCCGTGATCGCCTGGATCCTGTTGCTGGGGGTCTGTGCCGTGGCCCTGCTGCTGCACCGCCAGCGCCTGCTGGCCCTGGTGGCGGTGAGCGTGGCCGGTCTGATCGTCTCGGTGGGCTTTTTGTACTTCTCCGCGCCGGACCTGGCCCTGACCCAGATCTCGGTGGAAGTGGTGACCACCATCCTGATCCTGCTGGCCCTGTACTTCCTGCCCAAGCAGACGCCCGCCGAGAGCGACGGGGCGCGCAAGGTCCGCGACGGCATCATCGCCGCCCTGGCGGGTCTGGGCGTGGGTGCCCTGTGCTGGGCGGTGATCACCCGCGACTTCGCCAGTATTTCCACCTTCTTCCTGGACGAATCCGTGCCCGGCGGCGGTGGCACCAACGTGGTGAACGTGATCCTGGTGGACTTCCGCGGCTTTGACACCTTCGGCGAGATCATCGTGCTGGGCATCGCGGCCCTGGCCATCTACGCCCTGCTGGAAGGGGCGGTCCGGGGCCGTGCCGGTGCCCGGCTGGCGGCCTGGATGCCGGATCAGCCCCAGTCGGCGGATCGGCATCCCATGATGATGGTGGTGGCCACCCGGTTGATGTTGCCGCTGGCACTGATGGTGGGCCTGTACATCATGCTGCGGGGGCACAATATGCCGGGCGGCGGCTTCATCGGTGGCCTGGTGGTCTCCATTGCCCTGATCATGCAGTACATGGCCAGCGGCTTCCAGTGGGCCGCCCGTCAGGTGCGGGTGGACTATGACGCCATGATCGGCGTCGGGGTGCTGGTGGCCGGGGCCACCGGTATCGTTGCCATGCTGTGGGATTACCCCTTCCTCACCTCGGCCCATACCCATGTCCACCTGCCCCTGATCGGGGAAGTGGAGGTGGCCAGTGCGTTGCCCTTCGACATCGGTGTCTTCCTCACCGTGGTCGGGGGCGTGATGCTGGCGCTGGCGAACCTGTCCCGCCTGGGCAGCCTGTCCAGTCACCGGCCCGATAATGAAGGCCCCATGGACGTGGACCCGTCTGCCCCGGTGTCCTCGGTGCGGTCCCGCTGATCAAGAGAGAACGAGCGTATGGAATTCATCGTTGCCAGTTCCGTGGGCGTGCTGACCGCCGCCGGGGTCTACCTGTTATTGCGGGCCAGGACCTACCCGGTGATCCTGGGTCTGACCCTGCTCACCTATGCCGTGAACTTCTTCCTGTTTGCCATGGGGCGGCTGTCGGTCAATCTGCCCCCGGTCATCAGTGACGAGGCCCTGGGCTATGCGGATCCCTTGCCCCAGGCCCTGGTGCTGACCGCCATCGTCATTTCCTTCGGCATGACGGCGGTGGCGGTGGCCATGGCCCTGCGGGCCTATCTGGAGAGCGACAGCGATCACGTGGACCTGAGCCGGTCCGAGGGTAGCGAGAAGGCGGATCACTCATGAATCACTGGATCATTCTTCCCATCCTGGTGCCGGCGGTGGTGGCACCCATGATCGTGCTGGCGGTGCGTCACGACATCGTCCTGGCGCGGGTCTTCTCGGTGGCCTCGGCGGTGATCATGCTGCTGCTGGGGGGCATCCTCATGGGCATGGCCGCCGACGGTCAGACCCAGATGTATGCCCTGGGCAACTGGCCCATGCCGTTTGGTATCGTCCTGGTGCTGGACCAGCTCTCGGCGCTGATGCTGGTGCTCACGGCGGTGCTTGGGCTGGTGGTGGTGCTCTATGCCATCGACGGCTGGGACCGGCACGGGCGACACTTTCATGCCCTGTTCCAGCTGCAGCTGATGGGCATCAACGGTGCCTTTCTCACCGGTGACCTGTTCAACCTGTTCGTGTTCTTCGAGATCCTGCTGATCGCCTCCTACGGCCTGATGGTCCACGGCGGCGGCCCGGCCAGGATGCGGGCGGGGGTGCAATATGTAGTGGTCAACCTGGTGGGTTCATCGGTCTTCCTGGTGGCCATCGGCCTGATCTACGGCGTCACCGGCACCCTCAACATGGCGGATCTGGCCCTGCGAGTGCCTGAAGTGGGCGCCTCCGAGCAGGCCCTGCTGCAGACCGGCGCGCTGCTGTTGCTGCTGGTGTTCGGCGTCAAGGCCGCCCTGGTGCCGGTGCAGTTCTGGCTGCCGGGCACTTACGCCCTGGCGCCGGCGCCGGTGGCAGCGCTGTTCGCCATCATGACCAAGGTGGGGGCCTATTCCATCATCCGCATGTATATCCTGGTCTTCGGTGACGGGGCAGGGGAGGCGGCGGGCATCGCCGCCGACTGGCTGTTGCCGGCGGCCCTGGTCACCCTGGTGGTGGGCATGGTGGGTGTGCTGGCCTCCCGCAGTCTGGGCCAGATGGTCAGTTTCGGCGTCATCGGCTCCATGGGCACCCTGCTTACGGCGGTGTCCCTGTTCACCCCCGAGGCCCTGTCGGCGGGCCTGTACTACCTGCTTCATTCCACCCTGGCGGCGGCGACCCTGTTCCTCATCGTCGGGTTGGTGGTGGACCGGCGTCCGGGGTTGGGGGATGATCTGGTGGTGGCGCCCACCTTCGCCCAGGCCGGACTGATTGCCGGCGGGTTTTTCCTTGCGGCCATCGCCATGGTGGGCATGCCGCCCCTGGCGGGTTTTCTGGGCAAGCTGCTGATCCTGGACGCGGCTCGGGACAGCGACGCCGTGATCTGGATCTGGTCCCTGATTCTGGTGACCTCCCTGCTGGCCATCATCGGTTTCGGTCGGGGCGGGAGCACCCTGTTCTGGAAGAGTGCCGCGGTGAAGGGGCGCCTGGAGACCGACGGGGCACCGGAATCGGGCGCGCTGTCGTTCGTGGCCGTCGGCCTGCTGCTGGCGTCACTGGTATTCCTGACGGTCTTTGCCGGGCCGGTGACGGGCTACCTGGACGCGACGGCGGCGCAGCTGTTCGAGACGCGCGCCTATATCAGCGCCGTGCTGGACTAGCGTCGCCGGACCCATCACATCCTTACCGTATCATCTAGACAGGTATCCGCCCGATGGCAGACAAACGGCACAAACGGACATTCTGGGAGCGGTGGCTGCCCCACCCCCTGATGACCCTGACCCTGGTGCTCCTGTGGATGCTGCTGCTCAACAGCTTCACCGTGGGCGGTCTGGTCATGGGCCTCATCCTGGGCGTGGTCATCCCCATCATCACCAGCAGCTTCTGGCCGGAACGCCCCCCCATCCGGGCCTACGGCAAGGCCCTGTCCTTCATGCTCCTGGTGGCCTGGGACGTGGTCGTGGCCAATGTCATCGTGGCCCGCCTGATCCTGTTCCATCCCCCGGAAAGCCTCAAGACCCGCTGGGTGACCGTGCCCCTGGACCTGAAGTCCCCCGAGGCCATCACCGTCCTGGCCGGCACCATCTCCATGACCCCCGGCACCGTCAGCAGCGACCTGTCCGCCGATGGCCGCAGCCTGCTGGTGCACTGCCTGGATGCCCCGGACGCGGAGGAGGCGGTGATGCAGATGAAGACCCGCTACGAAGCCCGGCTCAAGGAGATCTTCCCATGATCGGTTATGCACTGACCTTCGGCTTCTTTGCCGTCTGCCTGGCGCTGATGCTCAACCTCTGGCGCCTGGTGCAGGGGCCGACCCTGATGGACCGGGTACTGGCGGTGGACACCATGATGATCAATGCCATCGCCCTGATCATCCTCTACGGCATCCAGCAGCAGACCACCCTGTATTTCGAGGCGGCCCTGTTGCTGGCCATGTTCGGTTTCATTTCCACCGTCGCCTATTGCCGCTTCGTCCTGCGCGGCGACGTGATCGAGTGATCGGGAGGCATGACCATGGCATTCTGGCTTGAACTGGTGATTTCCCTGCTGATCGTGGTGGGGGGCTGTTTCGTCATCGTGGGCTCCGTGGGGCTGGTGAAGCTGCCGGATCTCATGAGCCGTCTGCACGCCCCCACCAAGGCCACCACCCTGGGCGTGGGCGGCGCGCTGGTGGCCTCCATGCTGTATTTCTGGGGGATTGAGGGCAAGGTATCCATCCATGAGGTACTGATTACGGCCTTTCTGTTCCTCACCGCCCCGGTGACCGCCCACTTCGTGGCCAAGGCCTATCTGCACCAGCACCCGGAGAAAAAGCCGGAACTGCCCCCCACCGGCCGCCCCTACGGTTGGAGCACCTACGACGCACCCCCGGACGGCGCGGCCGGACAGGCGGCGAATGGGGAGGAGGCGGAAAGGAAGGATTGAGACGGCGCTTTTCCGGCACGCCAGCGGAAGGGCTCTTTATCCTCCCGCTGGGATTCCTTTTCATCTCTCAAGAACTCACCTTTCACTCCTTCCATGAGAGGTTGGTTCCTCTTCATTCCTTGGGCAGTTCACCTTTCGCGCCTCTCGGGAAGTTCCCTTCCCCCCCCTCTGCGGTTCTTCTTTGGAACCGGTTAATCAACGGTCTTTGATTTTAAGCTTCAACTCGTTGATTTTATTTGTTAAAAATTAAAAATCATACTTGTTTGATTGTTGCCTTAATGTCTCGGGAGGGGGACACTCTCCGGGAGGCTCTTTCTCTCCTCACGAATGGTCCTCTTTTCGTCACTCCCGCGAAAGCGGGAGTCCAGGTTTTTCAGCCTGCCACTGGGATTCCCTACCCGGCATCAAATCTATCAGACCGATTGATAATAATGTGTTGTCCGACTAAGGGTCTGCTGAAATAATGCCTCCCATTTATTTGATGTTTAACAATAAGGGACTCTGTAGATGAGTATCGTACACCGCTTGTACCTGGGCTTCGCGCTATTGCTCGCATTGATGGTTGCCGTTACCACCATTGGGGTTGTGAAGGTTGGTCAGGTGGATCGAAGCATGGAGCAAATCAATGATGTAGACAGTCGTTTTCAGCGATTTGCAATCAATTTTCGTGGCAGTGTACATGACCGGGCGATTTCCATTCGGGATGCGGTGCTGAGTGAAACCATGACCGAGCGTGCAAGGCACCTCAAGGATATCGAAGAACTGGATCGTTTCTACCAGAACTCCGCGCGCGGCATGAGCACCCTGATTTCCCAGAGTGGCGGAATCAGTGATCGTGAGCAGCAATTGTTGAGCGCAATCCAGCAGATAGAGGAACAGGCCCAGAGCCTGACGCGCCGCACTCTTCAGCTGCTTGATACCGAACAAACTGCATCCGCCCGGAAACTGCTCATGGAGGAGACGGCACCCGCCTATTCGGAATGGTTGGCACGCATCAATGCCTTCATAGATCATCAGGAAACCAAGATCCAGAACGAGGTGGATGGTGTACGCAGTGAAACGGGTGGTTTTCTTCGCCTCATGCTGGCGATTACCCTTGTTTCACTGGTGCTGGGATTGCTGGTTGCCTTCCATATCATAAAACGCCTCAAGGCCATCATTGGTGGAGAGGCAGAATCCGCGGTTGTCCTGCTCAATCGTTTCGCGGATGGGGACCTCAGTGTGCGAGCCAACACCCGGTATCCTGACAGTATCATGGGTGCCGTAAATGTGATGGCAGAAAAACTCGGTCGCGCGATACAGGAAATCACTCAAAATGCACAACGGCTCAATCAGGCCGCAATAGATATGCAGCAGCGTGCGTCCGGCACGGGCCAGTTGATCGAAGTTCAAAAGCAGGAGACCTATGATGGGGCAAATGCCATCGAGCAAATGTCGTCCGCAGTCACTGAGGTTGCCCAGCTGACCCAGCGTGCCTCAGAACTGGCCCACAGCGCCAATGCAGAGACCATGGATGGTAACGGTGAAGTGGTTAGAACTATAAAAACCATTAACGAATTGGCTGAAAGGGTGCAGGAAGCGGCGGGGGTGATTGAAACCCTCTCCAATGACAGCAAGGAGATCGGCAAGGTGGTTGATGTCATTGCGGGTATTGCCGAGCAAACGAATCTGCTCGCACTCAACGCAGCGATCGAGGCGGCTCGTGCAGGCGAGCAGGGTCGCGGATTTGCCGTGGTTGCCGATGAAGTGCGTGCATTGGCCAGCCGTACAAAGGAATCGACGATCAGCATCCAGTCACTCATCAACAAGACCCAGCAGCTGATTGGGCGTGCCGTTGAGGTCATGGATAATGGCTTGCAACAGACGCAGGTTTCTGTCAAACAGGCTGAACATGCCGGGCAGTCACTGACAAAGATCCGCACTGCGGTGGCTGCCATCACCGATATGAATACTCAAATTGCCGGCGCAAGCGAGGAACAATCCTCCGTGGCCGCGGAGGTGAACCAAAACTTCCAGCAGATCATCAAGCATGCTGAGCGTGTTTCAGAGGGCTCATCGCATATCGCGGGCAAAACCGAGGAACTGGTGGATATGGCCAGTTCACTGCGCATGGCCGTAGCCCAGTTCAAATAATGGGCAGGCAGATTGCCTGTGGGTGTCGCGATGGTCCGGGTTTTCCAGTCCGTGACACGGAAATTACTACGCTTTTCGGAAGGGACGGTGATAATGTGGCCGCTCTTCCGCCAGCGCAGTTTGCCGGGATGGAGCCACGCGAGGCTTCGACTCCCCAGGTTCTTTCAATACCAAGGCCGCATTCTTCCATGAACTCACCTGATCGCCGTGATGCTCCCCTGACCGAACTCTACAGCCTCACCGATAGCACCCTGCCGTTGGCGGAATTTGCCGCGGTAATCAATGCACGCCTGCATGATGGACGCGCCCCGGAGGTGCGGGAATTTTTCCATGACTGCGAGGAGCGGTGCTTGAATCGTCTGTCGCATCTTGGGCGCGACGATGCACCCTGGATGAAGGATGCGGACCACTGGCTCGCGTTTGTCCGCCTCACGATACCCCGTGGCCTGATTTTCAATGCCCCGCGGGACATGGCCCGTAGCGCCACCCTTTCCGAGGGTGTGCGCGAACTTGCCGAGCAACGGCTGGCCGCTGCCCGCGCCGCGCAACTGCCTCCCTACATGGGCATCGGCCCGGTGATGGGGCGCTTGATACCCTGGCTCTACTATCCGGGCATGCCCTACCAGCAAGTGGTGGCGGCCATGGACTGGATGCTGGCGCTGCGCGCCGAGGCCGGCGTCGCCCCGGACACCGAGTACTGGAGCGGCTGGCATCCCTTCATCCCGGCACTGAACGATGCCGATCTGCTGCGCTACGCCGCGGTCGGCGGCACCCTGTTCAAGGCCATCATCACGCACTACCAGAATGAGCGTCTGCCCACGTATCCCCGTGGCGAAGGCTGGCGCCAGTGGCAACCCTTCTTTGCCGCTCATCCGGCGCTTTACGACCAGGCCTACATTGAGGACATCGGCCTGCTCGACCAGCGTTGGAACAGCGCAAACGCGGAACGCCGCGCCGACCTTGGCTGCTGCCTGATGTCATGGCTCGGTTACGATGATTGCTTTGATGCCGATCATCTCAAGGCGGTTTTTGACCGGCGGCTACGCGAGAACCCGGCCGCGTTCGTTCCGCGCCTGAAGGAGTCGGGGGGTTACCAGATCAACCCGGGGCTTGCCCGTCACGTGATTGCGGCCGGACATGACGCATTGTTGCCGCTGCTGCTGCCGGCCATCGCTCAGCGGTGTGTGTACGAAGAAGAGGCACACGAATACGCCGAACTCATCCGCTATCTGGTCACCAACCGTCCGGAAGATCTTCGCGGCATCGCGGTCAGGGACCTTGTCAATATCATCCCCACTTTCGATCGCGATACCCTGCGGATTGCGTTGCCACAGCTGACGGCCATTGTTTCTGGCAGCAGTTCCAAGACCCTGCGCGCCAGCCTGGCAGGTGTTGCCGGGCAGATCGAACCGGCCTGGCTGACCGAAGCCGGCTGGCTGAAAAAGCCGCCCAAGAATCTGTTGCTGACCTGTCGGGACGTACTGCTTGCCCATCCTGATCCGGCCGCCGGTCCGCTGCTTGCCGAATTGCTCGCCACCGGCAAGCTGGATGCCGCCTCGGCCAGTATCGTTGCGCAACGCCTGCAGGTGTCCGGTCTTGCCGGGCAAGACGGCGGCAGCCCGATCGCGGCTGGTGCGGATGCTCCGGCCTCCACCATGTCAGCCGCCCCGGCTTCCACACCCGACCTTGCCACGCTTGAAGCACAAACCGCCACGGTCAAACGTCTTGCCGCGGCCATCAAGCCCTTCGACTCGCCCGACATCCTTGCCTGCTGCGCGCCGCTGTCCGAGCATGCCGCCCGCGTGCTGCTGCATCTTGCCGCCACCGCAGAGGATGCGCTGCCGCCGCTGGCCGCCCAATTGCTGGCGCACGTGAATGCCGATGACCGCGCCCGGCTCGCCCTGGCGCTGGTGGAACACTGGATCGGCGCCGAGGGCGATCCCAAGCGGCGATGGGCTCTCAGGCTGATGCCGGGGAACGCCGACGATCGCGTCGTTGACCTGCTGTTTGATGCGGTCAAGCAATGGAACAAGCCACGTCTTCAAAGAGCGGCGGCGGCGGTCGAACAGCTGGGTGAAGTCGACACCCTGTACGCCCTGTTGCGCGTGCAGGAAATCTCCGAATCCCGCAAGTTCAGGGATCTGGTGGTTCGCGCCGCCAGCTCCGCCTTGCGCGCCGCCGCCGCTCGCCGGCAGATGAGCGTGCCGGAACTGTTCGATGAACTCACGCCGGACTTCGGACTTGGTGCGGGCCTGAGTCTGAGTGTCGGTCCCCAGACCTATCGCATCGAACTGCAGGGTGATCTCACCCTGCGGGTGATCAACGAAAAGGGCAGGGCAGGCAAGTCCATTCCCGCGGTCAAGGACGCATCCCTCCAGCCTGAAAGGGAGGCTGCGGCCGCGCGATTGAAGACCCTCGCCACCAGCCTCAAGAACGTGGTCAAGCAACAGGGACCCCGCATGCAGGCGGCGCTCGTCAGCGGCAAGCGCTGGCCGCGAGACCGCTGGCAACGCCTGTTCATCGAGCATCCCCTGCTGCGCATCGTCGGTCGCAGCCTGATCTGGCGGGCCGAGGACGCGCCGGAGCTGGCGCGCACCAGCTTCCGTCTGGCCGAGGACTTCAGCCTGGTGGATGTGGAGGACGATATCGTCACCCTGCCGGATGACTGCGGCATCAGTCTTTGGCACCCGGCCACGGCGCTGCCCGGCGAACGGGAAGCCTGGCAGGCCTATCTTGCCGACTACGAGCTTGAAGCGCTGGTGGACCAGATCGGCGCCTGCGCCGAACTCCCCGCAGAGTCGCAGTTCAAGGACGAAGTCCTGCTCCCGCCCGCCCCGCTGACCCTGGCGCAGGAGCAGCTCTCCGCGCTCCTGAAGAAGTGCGGCTACCGTCCCGGGCCGGTGGGCGATGGTCCCAGCATCACCGAACATGTCTGGCGCCTGCCGGCGCTTGAACTGTGCATCGAACTGAGCCACGGCTACTACCCGCCCTACATGGACCTGGGATTGCCGGTGACGGTGGACCATATCCAGGTGATCGATCTGAGCGAGGATGGCTGGTCCCCGCTCGACCCGGCCACATTGCCCAAGCCGCTGCTCGCCACCCTGCAAGGCCAGTGGCTGGCGATGGCCGCGAAGGCCCTGTCGGCGACGGACTGAGCCGAACCGCCATGGCCACACGACGGACAAGCACCTCAGCCCCGGCCCGAACGGGCGGTACGGCCTCGCTGGCGCCGGCCCATGCAGCAGTCCAGCGCCTGCCGGTCGAACTCGCCCGTGCCGATGAACTGGCCGCACTGGCGACAGCGGATGACGGACCCCGTCCCGGCGGCTGGCGTCTCAGCCCGCAGTCGGTGCGCCGTTTCATCCTGGGTGGCGAGTCCGCGGATGGCCTGTCCATCGATCGCAAGATCCACGGCAACGATGCCCTGGTCGAACGATCCATCGTCACCCTTGCCGGCCAGCGCGGCCTGATGCTGGTGGGCGAGCCGGGTACCGCCAAGTCATTGCTGTCCGAACTGCTGGCGGCGGCGATCAGCGGTGACAGCACGTTGACGGTGCAGGGCGGTGCGGGGGTGGTGGAGGAACAGATCCGCTACGGCTGGAACTACGCCTTGCTGCTCCGTGACGGACCGGGACCAGACGCGCTGGTGCCCGGGCCTCTGCATCGCGCCATGAGCACGGGGCGGTTGCTGCGCTTTGAGGAGATCACCCGCTGTGCCACCGAGGTTCAGGACAGCCTGGTGCCGGTGCTGTCCGAACGCCTGTTGCACATTCCGGAACTCAAGGACGAACGCCCCTGGCTGGCGGCACGGCCTGGCTTCAATGTGATTGCCACCGCCAATCTCAATGACCGCGGCGTCAATGAGATGTCCGCCGCCCTCAAGCGCCGTTTCAACTTTGAAACCATGCGACCACTGGATGGCATTGATGCCCAGGCGGCATTGATCGGCGAGGAAGTCCGGCGCGCGCTGTCACAGCAGCGCATCGGCGCCACCGTGGCGCCGGAAGTGCTCACCCTGCTTGCCACCGCCTTCCAGGAACTGCGTAACGGCCAGGTGGCGGATACCGCGATCGAACGCCCCGGCACGGTGCTTTCCACCGCCGAGGCCATCGACGTGGTTCTCAATGCCGCCTGTCATTGCTGGTATTTCGGCGAGACCCGCGTGCGTCCGCTCCACCTGGCGCGCCATCTGCTGGGCACGGTGATCAAGGACGACGATGAGGATCGCCGCCGCTTTGCCGAATACCTGCGGGTGGTGGCCCGCCAACGCGCCGGGCTGGAAGACTGGCAGGACTTCGTCGCCGGTGGCCGCGAACACCTCTGATCCCCGGGTCGTCCTGCCGGCTCCGGCGGATCTGCTGGCACCGTTGCCGGACCTGCGGTTGGTGCCGATACGTCACCACAGTCCGCGCTGTGCCCGCCATCTGCGTGCCGTGATGCGCACGTTTCGCCCCACCCATGTGCTGATCGAAGGACCGGCGGAACTGAACGCGCTCATGCCGGCCCTGCAGCACGCCCAGGCGCGCCCCCCGCTGGCCGCCTATCTCCACGCGACCGTCACCCCCCATGGCGCCTCGACGTCTGACGAGACATGGCGTTGCCGGTGCTATGTGCCCTTTGCGTCCTTTTCGCCGGAATGGGTGGCCTTGCGCGAAGCCGGCCGGCAAGGTTGCGTGGCGCGCTTCATTGACCAGCCCTACAGTGCGAGACTGACCGAGGCCGGATGGCTGGACCATTTCGCCACCGCCCCTGAACCCACGCTGGCCGAGGAGCCCGCACGGCAGGCTCCGGATGTGCTGGCCGGACTGATTGCCGCCGGCGCCTGCCGCGACTTCGACGAGTGGTGGGATCGCCATTTTGAATCCGGTGCGATGGCGGGGGCGAGCGAGGACTACTTTGCCGCCGTCATGGCCTTCGGCCTGTTGCTGCGTGAGCGTGACGGCGACATGGACGGGGAGGGTGACGCCGGGAACGCAGCCAGGGAGGCACACATGGCGGCCGAGGTGCGCGCCGCGCTGGCGCAGGGCGGGCGCTGCCTGGTTGTGTGCGGCGGTTATCATGTATCCGGCATTCTGGCCGGCCTGGATACCGGTTCGTCCGGTGTCGGACCTCGGGCACCATCGGCCACTTCGCCGCCGTCGCCGTCGCCCGAAATGGTTTCCACCCTTGTCGACGAGGCCGGTGTCCACCTGATCCCCTATACGCTCGATCGTCTGGAACGCGCCAGCGGCTACGCCGCCGGCATGCCCTCTCCCGGCTATTACCAGGCGGTTTGGCGGGCCTGGGAAGCCGGCGCCACACACCCCGACGGCGATGCCTGGCCGCGCCTGGCCGCCAGGATGACGGCCCTGCTGCGTGACCATGGAATGCCCGCCACCTTGCCGGATGCCGCCGAAGCATTGCGTCTTGCCCACGGGCTCGCGGCCCTGCGCGGTTGCCATGGCGGACGGAGCGAACTGAGCGAAGCCCTGGGCAGCGCGCTGCTCAAGGACAAGGGCGCGGAGGGCGTGTTCGACCGTTGCCGACAACAGCTGTTTGCCGGCAATACCCATGGACACCTGCCGCCGAATGCACCGGTATCACCCCTGCTGCTCGACGTGCAGACCTTCTGCGCCCGCCATCGTCTGCCCTTGCAACCCGCGGCGCCACAGACCAGAACACTCGATCGATACCGCCGCGCGCGCCAGCGCCAGTGCTCCCAGGGCCTGCATCGCCTGCGCTTCCTGGGCGTGCCCTATGCCACCCTGGAAGCCGGCCCCGACTTCGTGACGGGGACCGACCTGACACGGGTCCGCGAAATCTGGCGGGTGAAATGGGAAGTGGAAACCGTGGTGGTGCTCACCGAGGCCCTGCGCTACGGCGCCAGCCTGGAGGAGGCGGCGGCCAATCGGCTACTGGAGCAACTGGGACAAGGAGCCGCCTTTCAGCCGGCACAGCGTGTGCTGGATGTGCTGGTGATGGGGCTTGAGCGTGTTGCCGCCCCCGTGCTGGACGCAGTGGATGCATGGCTGGATCGCAGCCACGATCCATTGGCCCTGGCCCAGGCCTGCGGTCATCTGGCCCAGGCCTACGAGGCCCGCCATGCACTGGGCGCGGTCGGCTGGGAACGCCTTTCGCCGATGCTGGCACGCTGTTTCGCCCAGGCCTGCCTGCGTCTGCCCTGGCTGGGCCAGGGTGACGAGGCCCGACAGCATGATGCAGTGGATGCGTTGGCCGATCTGAACGGGATGGTTCGTCGTGCCGCCCCCTGGGCGGATGCCCGTGCTTTCCACGAAGCCTGCGCGGTGCTTCACGAAGCTGATGCGTCGGCACGGGTGCGAGGCGCCACGGCCGGCATACTCGGCATGAGCGGTTGCTGGGATACCCGGGACAATGAGGCCGCGCTGCGCCACATGCTGGCGCTGGCGGAAACCGATCCTGTCCAAATGGGCGAGTACCTGCAGGGCTTTCTGCGCCTGGGTCGAGGCTGGTTGCTCAGCCATCACCCGTCCCTGAAAATGCTCAGCGACGGTGTCGCGTGCTGGTCCGAAGAGGCCTTTCTGAGCGGCCTTCCCGCGCTGCGCCTGGCTTTCGCCCAACTCACCCGGGCAGAGCTGAAACAGCTCGCCACCTGCCTGACCGGTGCCCCTGATGCCGCCGGCACCCGGTTGCCACTGCCATCGGACATCACCCTGGAGCATAGCCGCGCCCTGGCGGGAAAGGTCGCCGCCATCCTGGAACCCTGGGGGCTGGCATGAGTGACTGGAACCCGGACCCCGCGACCCGGCGACGATGGCGACTGATCCTGGGTGCGGATGCCGATGATGCACTGGCCGGTTCCGGTGGCCTTTCCTCCGCCGACCAGCGGCGCGATCGTGCGCTGGATTACCTGTATCGGCGCGAACACCTCTCGCGCGAGTCTTCCGGCGGGATCGGTGGCGATCTCGACATGGGGGATCTCCTCGGTGGCGATATCCCGTCTCTCCGCCAGGGCGGCGTCGGCATGCCGACGCCGGAGGCCGTGCGCTGGCTGGGTGAAGTGCGGGAACTGTTCCCGGGACGCGCCGCCGAAGTGCTCCAGCGCGATGCCTTGTCACGCTACGGTCTCCATGATTTGTTCTCGGATCCCCAGGTGCTTGCCGACCTGCCCCCCAGTCTTGAACTCGTCACCGCCTTGATGGCGATCCGTGCCAGTCTGCCGCCCATGGTTCATGCCGAGGCAAGGCGGCTGGTGGCGCGTGTGGTGGCGCAACTGGAAGCCCGCCTTGCGCCTCGCGTGCGGGCCGCATTCGCCCCGCGTCGCGGACGCCGTGGCGGCCGGGGCCGCCCCCGCCTGGCTGACCTCGACTGGCATCGCACCTTGCGCCACAACCTGCGCCATTACCAGCTGGCCGAGCAAACACTGATGCTGGAGCGCCTGTTCTTCCACGAGCGTCAGGCCCGCCGTCTGCCCTGGGAGCTGTGGCTGGTGATTGACCAGAGTGGGTCAATGTACGAGTCCGTCATCCATAGTGCCGTCATGGGCAGCATCTTCGCCCGGGTGAAGGCGCTGCGCACGCGCCTGCTGCTGTTTTCCGATGGCATCGTCGATGTCACCGAGCAGTTGCATGCCCCTGAAGACCTGCTGATGGGGGCGCAACTGGGGGGCGGTACCAACATCGGTGCGGCACTGGGCCACGTGGGCGGACAGCTCACCAGCCCGCGCCGCGCCGTGGTGATTCTCATCAGTGATCTCTACGAGGGCCACGACGAGGGCAGGGTACTCCAGGAAACGACCCGTCTTGCCGGCAGTGGCGCGCGCCTGCTGGCGCTGGCCGCCCTGGATCGGCGTGCCAACCCTGACTATGACCGGGACCTTGCGGTACGCATGGTGGCGCGCGGCGCGGAGGTGGCCGCGATGACACCCGACGCTCTGGTGGATTGGCTCGCCGGCGTGCTCTGGAGGGTCGGCCGATGATGTGGGCCTGGTTGCGCTTGCTGGACGATGCGGCCATTGCCGACTGGGCCAACAAGGGTTTGCTCAGGCGGGGAGCCAAGACGCTTGCCGCCGACGCGAGCGAGTGGACGCTGGCGCCCGACCATGCCGCCGCCCATCTGGAAGGACACACCCAGACCTTGAGGGGGGCGGGGTTCACCACCCTGCAGTGCGATTGTCCGGCCCACGGCCCTTGTCACCATCTGTGTGCCTTTCTGTTGGGACTGCGGGCACGCGCCCCTTCGGCCACGATATCCGTTGCTGCCACCCCCTGGCTTGACGGCCCGGCCAATGCGGTGGCGAAGACCCTGGGGGAGGGGGCGGTGCGCAAGGCATTGCACTGGCTGGCGCAGGGTTTCGAGGCAGCCCTGAACGAAAGCGATGGTGCCCTGATTGGGGGCCTGAGTGATCCGGATGAAGTCACCGTGCGACTGCCGCGCGCCGGCGGGTTGGCGGCGGCCAGTTGCACCTGCAAGGCGACAACCTGTGCCCATCGTGCCCTGGTTGCCTTGCAGGCACGTCGCGCGGCCGGGATTGCCATACCACCCCTGCCAGAAACCGTGCTGGACGAAACTGCCCGGACCTGTCTGGCGCAAACCCGACACTGGCTGACCGCACTGGCATTGCAGGGTACCGCCGGCATTGGTCCGGCGTTTCTGGATCAGGGTGAGGCCCTGGCCACCGAACTCAGGCAGGCCGATCTCCCGCGCCCCGGTGCTCTGCTTGCCAATCTGGTCAGTGCCCTGCGCGATGACCGTCTTGGCCGGGGCGGAGCGGTTGAGCGCATACCGGAGAGTCTGGCGTCGTTATGGATGTGTGTAAGAGGTCTGGGCCAGCATCCTTTGCCGCGCCCCTTCCATGAACTGGCCGGTGTGCATCGACGGGCCTACCGCCGTGCGGAACGGCTGGTCCTGCACGGCATTACCACGGAGATCTGGTATACACGGACAGGCCAGCGTGGGTTTTCGGTGCACTTTCAGGAATCCGTCAGTGGGCGTTATCTGCGCTGGTCGGAATCCCGTCGCCACGACTTCGATCCGGAGTGGGCGCCGGAGGCCGCGCTGGCCATTGCAACCCTGGGCGAACGCCCGGTCAGACGTCTGCTGGCCGAGCCGCATCTTTTGCACCGTGGCTGGGTCAGCGACGACGGCCGTCTATCCGCCCGGGAGGGCACCCAACTGATCGATGCACAGAACCCCGTACCGCTACCGGCACCGGACGATCCCGCTACCCTGCTGCGCGAGCATGCCGCAAACCTGCATGCCGATCCCTGGCGTCCGTTTCCCCCTCGCCACGCCAGGCTGGCCGTGACCGGGTGTGCCATGCCTGAAACGGATAGCATCAGGCAACGCTGGCGAATGCGTCTGGAGGGTGACGGGCTGGACTTTGAGCTGCATGGGGAACTGCGGGGTGTCCAGGCGGACATCAGGCGGCGTCTGCAAAAACACCTTCAGCGCGGTGAACGTCCGGCGGAAGTATTCGGGCGGATCGAAAGTGTCGGCGGTCAGCTGGGCATGGTTCCGCTTGCCGTGCGCTGGCAGGGTCGCGACTGTTTCCATTCCCTCTGCACAGATTGGGCGCCACCGGACATGGAGGAGGGGAGTGCAGGCATACCATGACGTATCCGACGGAAAGCCCATCGACCGCAGACAATGCGTACGCCCCGCTCGCGCGCTGGCTTGCGCGTGGGCAGGCCTGGCTGGCCGACGTAAGGGTTGCCGGACTGGCGGACCCCAACGCATCCCTCCGTGCCAGGGGGCGTGCCTGGGCAGACGAGGCCGTCCTGCTTGGCTGGACGACCGTCGCCGGGCTGGTGGATCGCAGTATGGACCTTCAGCTTGCGCCCCACGAGCGGGCCCAGGCATGGCTGGATATTACCGTATGGATTGCCACCGCCCATCGCCTCGAATCGGCCGCCATGACATTCGATCCAAATGGCGATGAATTTTTCGTGCATTTTTCAAAAAAGCCGTTATAATGCGCCTCCATCGTACAGCGATACGATGAACAGCTTGGAGTGGTAGTTCAGTTGGTTAGAATACCGGCCTGTCACGCCGGGGGTCGCGGGTTCGAGTCCCGTCCACTCCGCCATTTTTACAGGCTCTGATGCGTTCTGCTTTCAGGGTCTGGATTGTTTTACTTGTCTTGCCCATGTGGCTCAGTGGTAGAGCACTCCCTTGGTAAGGGAGAGGTCGGCAGTTCGATCCTGCCCATGGGCACCACCCCCTCCCGCACTTTTCGTATTTCCCCTGCCCGAAGTTCCAGGTAACTGCATCCATGGTCTTCAGACTCGCGCCGGTTTAGGGCATCATGTCCCGAGGGACATCCGGTGGATTGGGGTATGGTTCAACACCTGATGTCGCTTTCTGATCCGGAAAGGGGCGATCCATGAATCAAAGGGTATTTGTTGAAGATCTGGCCATCCTGCTTGTTGAGCCTTCCCGCACACAGCGCCAGATCATCACTAAGTTGCTTTCCCAGGGCAATATCCAAAAGATCGAAGCCGTCGACAGCGTCACTGCTGCCCTTGAACTCATGGCTTCCTACATTCCCGATCTTTTGATTTCCAATTTCTACATGCCTGAAATGGAGGCCCCCGAATTTTTTGCCCGCCTGTCGGAAGATGACCGTCTGACCGATATTCCGAAAATGGTGATCTCCAGTGAGCAGGACCATGACAAGCTGGATGCGGTGCGTCAGTGCGGTGTGCTGGCCTTGTTGCCCAAACCTTTTGATCGTGCCGATCTGGAGCGCGCCCTGACGGTGACCCTGGACTACCTGGAGGCGGAAGAGCTGACCCTGGATCACAGGGACATCATGGATGTGAGGGTTCTGCTGGTGGATGACTCGCGCATGGCCCGAAATCATTTGCGTCGTGTCCTTGAGCATGTGGGGATTCAGCATATCGACCAGGTGGAAAACGGTGCCCTGGCCCTGGAGCAGCTCGGGAACAGTGAATATGACCTGGTGGTGACGGACTACAACATGCCGGTCATGGACGGTCAGGCGCTGGTCAATGAAATCCGCAACAATCCGGCCTATGTCCACATTCCCGTGATGATGGTGACCTCCGAATCGGATGAGGCGCGTCTATCATCAGTGAAAAAAGCCGGAGTATCGGCCATATGTGACAAGCCGTTTGAAGTCGATCAGGTGCGCAAGCTGCTTTCAAGGATCATCTGATCCTGTTTTACGCGATGGCCTGCTTCAGGGATGGCATGGTTCCATGGTCGGGGGAGGGGAGTGATGTCTGATGCAACGAAGTCGCCATCAAGGGCGGGTAATCCTGATCTGGACTGGAGTCAGGTGCGGGAGACCGTGATGATGCTTCACCTTGCGGTGGCCCAGATTGAGCGAACCATGTGTGATGGTGATGAATCCGTTAACACCCTCGCGCGTTCCTTCAGTTCCATGGTGGGCAAGAGTCAGAGCATTCATGCCGCGGCGGTGAATCTCCCCGAGGGTCGGGAAAGGGAAACCATTTTGAACAATTGCCAGGCCATTGAGGCCAGCATGGACGAAGCTATAGTGGCTTTCCAGTTTTACGATACGCTGACACAGCGTCTGACCCATATCGGTAACAGCCTTGATGATCTGGCCCGCCTGGTGGCCGATCCGGAGCGGCTTTACAACCCTTATGAGTGGCATGGGTTGCAGCGTTCGATTCGCTCAAAATACACCAATGAGGCTGATCGCAGGATGTTCGATGCCATCCTGGGTGGGGCCAGTATCAAGGATGCCATGGAGACGTCTGCGCCCGCGGCGGGGAAAGGCACGGATATCGAGTTTTTCTGATCCTGGAAGCTTTGGCAACGTTCAATGCAAAAAGGCGGTCACGTGGAAACGTGACCGCCTTTTTGCATGAATTCTGGTAGGCGCGATTGGACTCGAACCAACGACCCCCACCATGTCAAGGTGGTGCTCTAACCAGCTGAGCTACGCGCCTGTCGTTGTTGAAGGGCGCATTATACAGTCTGTCCCTGGTGTGTCAAATATTTTTTCAAGTTATTGATATCGCGAAAAACTCCAGTATGAATGATGCACTGTGCCGGGAACTGCGGGTGGATCATCCCGACATAGGGCGGCCGGGTGTGGTGCCAGAGACTGAATTCCCCGCTTGCGCGGGAATGACAGGTGACTCGTGTGGAAATGACATGGGTTTACTTCGGCTTCACCAGTTCAGCTGGCCCGCGCCCCGTTGTCCATAAAGACACGGCTGTTGAGCGGCCTCACCCAGGTGTCCGAGCCCCGGGACAAGCCCAGGGACCTGAGCCGGCTTTTGGGCAGCTCGGCGTGGATCAGGTCCTTGCCGCCCGCCACCTTGAGTTCGAGGCGGGCGGTTGGCCCGACCACCGTGATGCCTTCGATCACGGCCGCCAGTGCGCCTTGTGCGCTGCCGTCCGGCAGGATCTCGATGTCGTGGGGACGGACATAGGCCAGTCCGTGGCCTTGCGGCTGATCTTCCGGTGTTGAAGTGGGCAGGGCCAGATCGCCGATGCGGGCCTGTCCGTCCTGGACCCGGGCGTGGAACAGGTTGACCTGGCCCAGGAAGCTGAACACGAAGGGATTGGCGGGGTGATCGTAGACTTCTTCCGGCGTGCCTTCCTGTTCCACCCGGCCCTGGTTCATCACCACGATCCGGTCCGATACCTCCAGGGCCTCTTCCTGGTCATGGGTGACGAACACACTGGTGAGATGGATCTCGTCGTGGAGGCGGCGAAGCCAGCGCCGCAGTTCGGCGCGCACCTTGGCGTCCAGTGCGCCGAAGGGTTCATCCAGCAGCAGCACCTTGGGTTCCACCGCCAGGGCGCGGGCCAGGGCGATGCGCTGCCGCTGCCCGCCGGAGAGCTGGGAAGGAAGGCGGTTGGCGGTCCAGTCCAGCTGTACCAGTTCCAGCAGGCGCATGACCCGTGTACGGATCTCGGCCTTGCCGGGTCGCAGACGCCGGGGTTTGACGGTGAGGCCGTAGGCCACGTTGTCGAACACGGTCATGTGCTTGAACAGGGCGTAATGCTGGAACACGAAGCCGACGCCCCGCCGACTGACATGGACATCGGTGGCATCCTCGCCATGGAAACGGATGCGTCCCGAGTCGGGAAATTCCAGGCCGGCGATGATGCGCAGCAGGGTGGTCTTGCCGGATCCGGAGGGACCCAGCAGGGCGGTGAGCTGACCCTCGGGAAGGGACAGACTGACGTCGTCCACGGCCGTGAAATGGCCGTAGCGCTTGTTAATGTGCTCGATTTCAATGCTCATGGGCTGTCCGCGGGATGTGGTCTGTCTGAAGGTGAAAAGGGTCGGGGTCACGCTGCTGCCGGGTGGCGTTGGCGTTCATCACGCCACTCCACCAGGCTCTTCACGGCGATGGTGACGATGGCCAGTCCCGCCAGCAGGGAAGACACGGCAAAGGCGGCGGTGAACAGATACTCGTTGTAGAGCACCTCGATGTGCAGCGGCATGGTGTTGGTCTCGCCGCGGATGCGTCCGGAAACGATGGCGACGGCGCCGAATTCCCCCATGGCCCTTGCGTTACACAGGATCACCCCGTAGATCACCCCCCATTTGATGTTGGGCAGGGTGACGCGCCAGAAGGTCTGCCAGCCGTTGGCGCCCAGGGTGAGGGAGGATTCCTCCTCCTCCTTGCCCTGTTGCTGCATGAGGGGGATCAGTTCCCGGGCCACGAAAGGCATTGTGCCGAAGGCGATGACGATGATGATCCCCGGCACGGCGAAGATGATGCGCAGGTCATGTTCCGCCAGCCAGGGGCCCAGCCAGCCCTGACTGCCCAGCAGGATGACGAAGATCAGGCCCACCACCACCGGGGAGATGGCAAAGGGCAGATCGATCAGCGTGATCAGCACGGATTTGCCGCGGAACTCGAACTTGGCAATGGCCCAGGCGGCCATGACGCCGAACACCAGGTTGAGCGGCACCACGATGGCCACCACCAGCAGGGTGAGGCGGATGGCGGCCAGGGCATCCGGTTCGGTGATGGCGGCGTACCAGACCTGCAGACCCTGCTCGAAGGCGCCGTACAGCACCACGGCCAGGGGCAGGACCAGAAACAGGCCCAGAAAGGTCAGGGCGATGCCGATGAGCAGGCGGCGGATCCAGGCCGGCTCTTCCGTGGCCCGTTGCCAGGCGGGGGCCTCGGAAGACAGTGGGGGAATGGGGGAGGCAAGGGTACTCATGGGATCTCTCCGGCGGGGTCAGCGGCGGGTGTAGCGGGCGGTCCACCACTGCAGGGCATTGATCAGAAGCAGCAGTACGAAGGCGGCCAGCAGCATCACGGTGCCGATGGCGGCCGCGCCGGGATAGTCGTACTGCTCGGCCTTGGCCACGATCAGCAGCGGCGTGATCTCGGTGCGAAACGGCAGATTGCCGGCGATGAAGATCACCGAGCCGTACTCTCCCAGGGCCCGGGCGAAGGCCAGGGCAAAGCCGGTGAGCAGGGCGGGCAGCAGGGCCGGCAGGATCACCCGCCGCAGGGTGGTCAGGCGGTTTGCGCCCAGAATGGCGGAGGCCTCTTCCAGTTCCCGGTCCAGGTCTTCCAGTACCGGCTGCACGGTACGCACCACGAAGGGCAGGCCGATGTAGGTGAGGGCCACCACCACGCCCAGCTGGGTATAGGCCACGCGCAGACCCAGGATCTCCAGGTATTGCCCCACCCAGCCGGTGGAGGCGTAGAGGGTGACCAGGGCGATGCCGGCCACGGCGGTGGGCATGGCAAAGGGCAGATCCACCAAGGCGTCGATCACCCGCTTGCCGAAGAACCGGTAGCGCACCAGCACCCAGGCGACGATGGCGCCGAACACCAGGTTCAGCAGGGCGGCGATCAGCGAGGCGCCGAAGGACAGCTTGTAGGAGGCCACCACCTGGCGGTGGCTGACGGCCTGCCAGAAATCCGCCCAGCTCATCTGGGCGGTATACAGCAGGAAGGCGCCGATGGGGATCAGCAGGATCAGTCCCAGGTAAAACAGGGTGAAACCCAGGGTGATCCCGAACCCGGGAATCACGCTGGGTTGTCGCAAGGCCAGTGTCATCACTCACGCTCCATGAGATAAGGTTTGATCGGATCCCATCGCCCATCAGTGGGCCGGCCCCCGCGTGGGAGCCGGCCCGTCGGCGAACCGGTGTCAGTGGATCTCGGCCAGAATGCGGTCGAACACCCCGCCGTCGTTGAAATGGGTTTCCTGGGCATTGCGCCAGCCGCCGAACCAGTCATCCACGGTGTGCAGCTTCACTTCGGGGAAACGGTCGGAGAACTCCGCCAGAATCCCGGGATTGGAGGGGCGGTAATAGTGTTTGCCCGCCAGCCGCTGGGCCGTCTCGCCATACAGGAACTCCAGGTAGGCCTGGGCGGGTTCGCGGGTGCCCTTGCGGTCCACGTTGCGATCCACCACGGTCACCGGCGGTTCGGCCAGGATGCTCACCGATGGCACCACGATTTCGTACTGACCCCGACCCAGCTGTTCCACGGAGAGGAAGGCCTCGTTCTCCCAGGCGATGAAGACGTCGCCGATGCGCCGCTGCACGAAGGTGTTGGTGGCGCCGCGGGCCGCGGGATCCAGCACCGGCACATTGGCGTAGATGTCCCGTACGAATTCGTAGGCCTTCGCCTCATCGCCATACTTTTCCAGGGCATACCCCCAGGCCGCCAGGTAATTCCAGCGGGCGCCGCCGGAGGTTTTGGGGTTGGGGGTGATCACCTGGACGTCCTTGCGCACCAGGTCATCCCAGTCGCGGATGTTCTTGGGGTTGCCGGCCCGCACCAGCAGGACGATGGTGGAGGTATAGGGAGAACTGTTTTGCGGCAGGCGGGTTTGCCAGTCTTCGGGGATGAGTTGGGCCCGGTCGTGCAGGGCATCCACGTCGTAGGCCAGGGCCAGGGTCACCACGTCGGCATCCAGGCCGTCGATCACCGAGCGGGCCTGGGACCCGGAGCCGCCGTGGGACATGCGCACGGTGACCCGCTGACCTGTTTCGGCCTCCCAGTGGGCGGCGAAGGCGTTGTTGTATTCCCGATAGAACTCCCGGGTGGGGTCATACGAGACATTCAGCAAGGTGACGGCCTGCTGGGCCAGGGCACCTCCTGACAGCCCCAGTGCCAGGGCGGTGACGCCGGAGAGGGCGAGGCGGGAAAAACGGGATCTGGGCATGATGAAAGGACTCCGTCAGTGTTGTCATGGGTTGGGAAACATTGAATCCGTCGTCTTCCGTCATCCCTGCATCATGAGGCCGTGACGGAATTTTCAGCCTGTGCAACTGGTGGATTCCCGCTTTCGCGGGAATGACGCACAGCCGGGAACCCGCCGTGGTTGTCCTTGCTGCGGCTTACCGCTTGGGCGGGAATGACGGATTCAGGCCTCCTTGAATATTTCTTTTTTTTCTATCAATGAGAGATTTCTTGCGCTTGATTGAATATCAAAAGGCGTGCCAATTGGATAAATCTATAAATAACAATACGTTATCGCTACCAGTCAGAGGTTCGATGGAAAGAGTTGTTTTATAAAACGATTTTCTGGTGATATAAAACGCAAAAGCTTTTTATTTGGTGATAATCCTGATGGAATCCTTGTTGCTGACTGTTTGGCACGAAGTGGCCTCCCATGAACCCATCGCTCCCAGGCTGGAACGCTTGCGGGATGCCCTGCGGTTGCAAGTGCCGATGCGCCAGCTGCAGTTGTTCCAGCTTCAGGATCGGCATCGTCTTACCCAGGTGGCCTGTGCGGTCGCGGGGTCGACGAACTGCACCCCGCCGACTCTGGAAATCCCGGGGGTCGGGGAGTGGTGCCGCACCGGAGACATGCTGGATCTGAGGGGGGAGGGAAGGTCGTCTCCCATGGAACGCGTCTTCGCGGCCCTGCACGACGGGGTGGCGCTGATCTGCCCCCTGAGAATTCAGAACCAGCCCGTGGGCGTGCTGCTGGTGGTACCGGAGTCCCGGAGCGGTCTCGCCCCGGAACAGCGTGAGTGGCTGGAAGCCCTGGCCCTGCCCATGGCGGTGATCCTGGAGCGGCATCTGGAAGCCCGCGCCCGGGATGCCCTGGAGCGGGCCGTCAGGGCGGATCAGCAGGCCCTGGAACAGCGGCTGGGCGGGCGCACGGACGATGGACGTATCGTCGGGGCCGAGGGTGATTTAAGACCCGTGATGGAGCGGGTCATGCTGGTGGCGGATGCCGATCTGTCGGTTTTGTTGCTGGGCGAGACGGGGTCGGGCAAGGAGGTCATCGCCAGGGCTATTCATGAAGGTTCCCGGCGTTGCGGGGCCCCGTTTGTTCGTGTCAATTGCGGTGCGATCCCGGCGGAGCTGATCGACTCCGAACTGTTCGGCCACGAGCGCGGCAGTTTCACCGGTGCGGTATCCCGGCGGCAGGGGTGGTTCGAGCGGGCGGACGGGGGCACCCTGTTCCTGGACGAGATCGGTGAACTGACCCATGCCGCCCAGGTGAGACTGCTTCGCGTGCTACAGGAGGGGGTGATCCAGCGGGTAGGCGGTCACGACACGGTGCCGGTGGATGTGCGCATCGTGGCGGCCACGCACCGGGATCTGGCCGCCATGGTGGCGGCCGGGAGCTTCCGGGAAGATCTCTGGTATCGGGTGGCGGGTTTCCCCATCCATATTCCTCCTTTGCGCCACCGTACCAATGACCTGCCCGCCCTGGCGGAGCACATGGCCTGGCGTTCTGCCCAGCGTCTGGGGCTGCCGCTGGTACTTCCCACGGCGGAGGATCTGCGCCTGCTGGTGGCTTATGAATGGCCCGGGAACGTGCGGGAACTGGCGGCAGTGTTTGATCGCGCGGTGGTACTCGGGCAGGGCAAGCGGCTGGCCCTCGCTTCGGCTCTGGGGCAGGCCTTGCCGGGGAGGAACATGGTGGCGCCGCGTCCGACAGAATCCGGCCCGGGACCGGGCGGACAGGCATTCCTCACCCTGGAGCAGGTACAGCGAGCCCATATCGAGGCCGCCCTGGCCCGCACGCGGGGACGTATCTCCGGCCCCGCGGGGGCGGCGAACCTGTTGGGCCTCAACCCGAACACGCTACGCTCCAAGATGCGCAAGCTGAAGGTGCGCCGGGCGGAGTTCGATGGATGGGCCGATGACGGGGTATGGCGTTGAGGAAATCTTCGCAGTCCCTGTTCGGATTTGATAGAGGTGACGGCGGTAATGGAGGCAACATCACCATTATTGCCGCAACCATCACCTGCGCCGCACCAGTCGCGGCAGGAAAATCACCACCGCCAGCAGACCGCTGGCGATCAGCACGGTCTGGATAGCGCGCTCGCCGCCGGCGATTGCCTCTGCCCCGGCATGGCCGATCCACACATACGCCAGCGCCCCGGGGATCATGCAGACCAGCGTGGCCGCCACATAGTGCGTCAAAGGGATCCGGGTCAGTCCGAGCGCGTAGTTGAGCAGATTGAACGGGAACAGCGGGACCAGGCGGGTGAAGGCCACGAAGCGCCACCCCTCTTGTTCCACGCCCACCATCACGCGCTTGACCATGCCGCCCGCCTTTCCGGCCACCCAGTCGGCGGCGGCGTGCCGTGCGACCAGGAACGCCAGGGTGGCCCCGAGGGTGGCTCCCCCCAGGGCGTAGATCAGCCCGAGGACAGGACCGAAGAGCACACCGGCAGTCACCGTAAAGATCCAGGCCGGCATGAACGCCACGGCGGCCAGGGCGTAGGCAACCATGAACACCAAGGGTGCCCAGGCACCGAACGAGTCCAGTTGCTGACGTACTGACTCCACGCTGAGGGCATCCCGGTACAGCACGCCCAGGGTCACCACGGCGGCGATGAACGCCAGCAGAACCCCGCGTACCAGCCATTGCCGATTCAGGCCATTCATCATGGGCGCGATGCTCCCGTTCTCGTTCGTTGTGGCCCAGTATCCAACGGGGCCGGCGCATTGCCTGTCCGTAATATCCACATCACTGCGCTGGCAGGCGGCGATGGCCTGTGCCCATGAGGTCACGGATGGAAACTGAGGGACCCATGATGTATCTAACGAAGGCAGACATGCCCCGCGCAGGAACCTCTTCCATCCTGCCACACCGAGGTGACATCGATCATGGGAAACTGGGTGATGGCGCAGGAACCAATCATTCGACTGAGGCTCCGCCGCCGTGCCGAGGATGCACCGGCGCGTCGCGAGGATGCATCGTGACCGGGCGGGCGCTGGCCGTGATCGTGCCGGTCCTGAATGAGGCCGCCAATCTGCCGTCTCTGGCCCGAAACCTGGGTGCCGCTGTGTCACGGGAAACGGAAATCCTCCTGGTGGACGGCGGCAGCCAGGATGACACGGTAGCAGTGGCCGAGGCCCACGGACTGGCGATCATCGTCTCGGCGCCCGGGCGGGCCCGCCAGATGAATGCCGGTGCCGCGGCCACCCGGGCACCTGTCCTGTTGTTCCTGCATGCCGATACCCACCTGCCCATGGGCGCCGATGCTCGAGTACATGATGCCCTGAAGGGCCAGTCCGGCTGGGGGCGTTTCGATGTCCGTATTCGTGGGCGCAGCCGTGTGCTGCTCCCCTTGGTGGCCGCACTCATGAACCAGCGCTCGCGCCTCACCGGGATTGCCACGGGGGATCAGGCCCTGTTCATGCGGCGTGAACTCTTCGATGCGGTGGGGGGCTTTCCGGATCAGCCCTTGATGGAGGACATCGAGATCAGCCGCCGACTCGGGCGGATCACGCCTCCCTGTTGCCTGCGGGCGCTCGTGAGCACCTCGGGACGACGTTGGGAACAGAATGGGGCGTGGCGGACCATCCTCCTCATGTGGCACCTGCGTTGGCTGTACTGGCGCGGCACGCCGGCCCAGACCCTTGCACAACGCTACAACGGACAGGGGGGAGGACGAAATCCCCATGCCCCCTGAAACGCATGTCCTGATCTTTGCCAAGGCGCCCCGTGCCGGCCTGGCCAAGACCCGTCTCATCCCGGCGCTGGGCCCCGGGGGCGCGGCGGCATTGGCCGAGCGTCTCTTGCACCATGCCATCCACGAGGCCCTGGGCGCGGACCTTGGCCGAGTGACTCTCTTGAGAACCCCGGATGATGCCGATGCCTGGGCCGGGATACCGCTGCCCGCGCGCCTGGCCACCGCCCCCCAGGGAGACGGCGATCTGGGCGCGCGTCTCGCCCGGGGTGCCGCGTGGGTGCTGTCCCGCGGACAAAGGGTGATCCTCATGGGCACCGACTGTCCCGGGCTCACCCGGGATCGTCTGCGTGCGCTGGCGCTTGCCCTGATCACCCACGATGCGGTCATCGCTCCGGTGGCCGATGGCGGATATGCGGCGTTGGCCCTGAGTCGTTTTCACTCAACCCTCTTCGAGGGGATCGACTGGAGTACGCCCCGGGTGGCCCAACAGACCCGCGAACGCATTCACGCATTGGGCTGGTCTCTGAGTGAACAACCCCCATTGTGGGATATCGACGAACCCGATGATCTGCGCCATCTCCCGGAGCACTGGGAAGAATGCACGACTTGACGGCCGCATGGCCGGTGCCAAAGGAGGTTCCATGAGTGCCATTCTGCAAAACATGCAATCCACTACCTTTCCGGCCATCCAGCGGGGCCGGCTGGAAATCCTGCAGGTCAACGTGGGTTATGTCTGTAACCTGATCTGCTTTCATTGCCATGTGAATGCAGGGCCCAATCGCCGGGAGAAGATGGACCGCGCCACCGCCGATCTGGTGCTTGATTATCTTAGCGGTGCCGGGATTCGCACCCTCGACCTCACCGGCGGGGCGCCGGAGTTGAACCCCCAGTTTCGCTACCTGGTGGAGCAGGCGCGGGGGATGGGCGTGCATGTGATGGACCGTTGCAACCTTACAGTGCTGGAGCAGCCGGGGCAGGGCGATCTGGCGGCGTTTCTGGCGGCCCACCAGGTGGAGGTGGTGGCCTCCCTGCCTTGCTACACCCAGGATAATGTGGACGCCCAGCGGGGAGACGGTGTCTTCGAACAAAGCCTGGCGGGCCTGCGGCAACTGAACGCGGTGGGCTACGGACAACCCGGCAGCGAGCTGGTGCTCAACCTGGTCTATAACCCGCTGGGTGCTGACCTGCCGCCCCCGCAGGCTCGGTTGGAAGCCGACTACAAGGCCCATCTGGCTCGGGAATACGGCATCGTGTTCAACGGCTTGTTTGCCATCACCAACATGCCCATTCACCGTTTCGCCAAGCAGCTTCGCAAGCGCGGTCAGTACGAGGCGTACATGACGCTGCTCAAGGATGCCTATCGGGCGGAAAACCTGGAAAGTGTCATGTGCCGCACCCTGCTCAGCGTCGACTGGCAGGGCTACGCATACGATTGCGATTTCAATCAGATGCTGCGCCTTCCCCTGGGGGCTGGCACACGGCAGCGTACCCATCTGCGCGACTTGATCCACCGGGATCTGGAGGGCGCGCCCATCACGGTTGCCGACCATTGCTTCGGATGCACGGCCGGCCAGGGCTCCAGTTGCGGCGGGGCGCTCTGAGCCTGTCGTCAAAATGTCGAAATCAAGACTTCCATCCGGTGAGCGACATGTCTCGTATCGACCCCAAGCCGCTTTCGGCTTATCCCTGGTTCATTCGCTGGTTTCTGAGCCGTCAGCGGCGGGTGCACGGCGCTGTGCTGGCCCCATCCTGGCTATGGGGCCGTCTGCCCGGCGCCTTTATCGGCATGCTGGTGTTGCTGGCGGCGTTTCAGCGCCGGTCCTATCCGATAGATACTGCGTTGCGTTCCCTGGTCTCGATTCGCATTGCCCAGCTCAACGGCTGTCGGTTCTGCGTGGATCTCAACGGGCACAACTTCCTGAAGGCGCGCGGGGAGGAATCGAAGGCAAACGCGGTGGCGCAGTGGCGCGACAGCGAATTGTTTTCCGCTCGCGAACGGGCCGCGCTTGGCTGGGCAGAAGCGGTGACCCTGACCTGCGCCGACATCGAAAGCGACGCGGTTGACCGGCTCCGCGACGAATTCAGCGAGGACGAGATCACGGCGCTGACCGCCTGGATCGGTTTTCAGAACATGAGCGCGAAGTTCAATGCTGCGCTGGGCGCCGAGGAGCACGGCTTCTGCGCGCTACCTGGGAAGGACGATCAGCAGGACGCGTGACACGCACCCGACTTGCGTTGTGTCCCACCCGCCCGACACCGCTCAAGGCCCTGTCCTGCCATCAACGCGGGGGCGCCAGAGCATGGGGCCGTAGTAGAGCACCCAGGGGGTGATGAAGGCCAGCCAGATCAGTGCGGTGGCCAGGTTCAATGGTCCCGTGTATCCCCCCGGCAGCCAGGGCACATCGGCCGCCACACGGGTGAGGGTGGCTCCCGAGAGGGACAGGAAGCAGGCCCAGGTGAATCCGTTGACCTGAAGGGCACGTCCCGAGTGCCCCAGCGTGACCCGGGTGGCCATGCCCAGGGTCATGGTGGTGATGAAGCCCAGGGCAAGGACGTGCTGAGGTGCGTGTGCGAACCACCAGTGTCCGGTCGTCATCAGGATCAGGCTCTGCACCCCGTGCAGGAGCATGCCTGCGGCAAACCAGGCCCAGGCGATGTGCAGCACGGCCAGCAGACGGTGGGCGAGGGCGCGGCGAAAACCCCAGTGCCAGGCGTGATGCAGCGCCAGGAAAGCGAGGGCAAAGTCGGCGATGAATCGCCATTGCCAATGCCCCGTCAAGGACAGCACCACATGACCGGTCACGGCGACCGCCATCAGTGGTATCGACCAGCGTGGTTGCACCAGGGTGTAGGGGCGAAGCACGCAACTGGAGAAGAACGGGATCATCCGGTGAGCGACGATCACCAGCACCGGGATCAGGAACAACCAGAATCCGGCCTTCAGGGAGAAGGCATACCAGAAGGTGGGGGCGCCCAGGCGCCACCCCAGCCAGGCAGCCGCCCCCAGCCATCCCATCACCAGGGCTGCGTTGAGCCAGGTTTCGTAGTAACGATCGGCGGCGGGGGCGCCACGATACACCGCCCACAGCGCCGCCAGCGCCCAGGCCCAGCCGGCCAGAAACAGCAAAAGCCCCAGGGTGACCCAGATTGGCTGAGTGAACAGGCCTATGTAGAACAGCCCCATGCCGACGGTGAGGCCGACCCAGGCCGGCACATAGCGGGACCGGGGGATCTCGGTCGTGTTCATCCAGCGGGGATAGGTAGTCATGAGAAATCCGAACATGAAGAACGGAAAGACCCCATAGAGCATCAGGAATGGATGAAGGGCAAAACCCGGTATGTTCAGCGAGAGAGGAGACCATAAGGTGGTGTACCGCCCCGTCAGTTCGATGCCCCAGTAGATCACGACCAGCAGCAACTGGATCATGCCGGGAAGGAACATGAGTCGATGGGGCGTGGCGCTGTACTGATTCCAGGTCTTTGTTGCCAAGTTGAGCATAGGGGCACCGTGGGCGGGGAAATCAGAAGGGGACGGCCTGTTTGGTATGAGCCACCAGTAGCATGTAGCCGAACGCGAGGATGGCCAGCAACCAGGCGGCGGCCCGGCTGGCATCATTTCGGGCGAAGCGGAAGGCGATCATTCCCAGCACGATATACGCCAGCAGGGCGGTGAGCTTGGCCACCAGCCAGGGCTGAAGCACCACGTGCATCTGCCACACCCAGGCCAGCCAAAGCCCGGTGAGCAGAAGACAGGTGTCCACCACATGAGGGGCAACGCGCACGAAACGGTGCCTGACCCTGGGTGAGTGGCACAGGTGCAGCAGGCCGCGGACGATGAACCCGGAGATGGAGATCAGTGCCAGCGTAACGTGAAGGTGTTTGATGGTCAGGTACATGGGGGGATTGTCGCGAGTGTGCGCCCAGTGGCCCCTTGATCTTGATCAAGCGGTACCGGGTGTGGAATTTCGGAGCGTAGCAGCCGTGGAAACAACGGTAAGGATGCTGCACCCGTTCCAGATCCTGGCGCAGCCAGGCGTACTGGAAGCGGATGCGGGCATCGGGGTTGGCGTGGCGCTCGGCCGCATCAATCAGGGGCGCCAGGGCCGCCAATTCCGCGGCCAGTCGGGCCAGATGTGCCCGATACCCTATCCCCTGCACCTGATGGGCTTCGTCACCTTGTGCTGACTTGCCCGGGGACTGCGCCTTCTATGCGATTTACTCCCCCCATCCCTAGGGCTCGCCCCGGGCGATCAACAGCCAGAACAGCACCGAGGCCACCGCCGCGATCAGACGGCTGATCAGGCTTTGCTGGGCCGGATGCCGGGGCGGGGTGGTCTGCTGCCGGGTGGTGCTCATGGCTCGCCGCCTTCAGCCGGGATGGCCCGTCCAGCGATGACGGTCGTGGGGACAGCGCGGGCCCGGAAGGTTGGGGTGGCGACAATGGAAAACGGTTTTTTGGGCGGGGGGTGGTTTTTCAGAGCCCTCTGACCACGGGAGCGTGTCGTGGTCCCCCAGCGCATCCCGGCCAGGTCAGTCGTTTACTCCAGGGTGGAGGACCGGCCAAGCCGGGGGCGGGTATGGCACACTACGGACGGATCTTCACCCAGGACAGCGCATGGTCAACCACCACGACACGGGCTACAAGGAACTGTTCAGCTATCCGGAACTGGTCCGACAGCTGATGGAGGGATTTGCCCCGCCGGAGGTGTCGGCGATGATGGATTTCTCCACCCTGACGGACCACAGCGGGAACTACATCACGCCCCTGTTCAATGAAAAGTTTGAAGACAAGGTCTGGTCAGTGGAGGTGGACTGGGAGGGTGTCAGGCAGCGGGTATTTGTCTACCTGCTGCTGGAATTCCAGTCCACGGTGGATCATCGCCTGCCGATCCGGATGTTGCATTACGTGGCCTGCTTCTACGACCACCTGATCAAGACGAAGGTCACGACGGCCCGCAAGGGGATGCCGCCGATCTTTCCGGTGGTACTGTACAACGGCTCGAAGCGCTGGACGGCGCGGGAGGACATCTACCGAATGGTCCGGCCGGAACCGCCGGTGTTCCTGCGGGTCTATCAGCCGCACCTGCGCTACTATCTGGTGAACGAATCGGCCTTCACCGAGGGCGAACTGGCGGAGCGGGATACGCCGCTGAGCGGGATTTTCGAGGTGGAGAAGGCGTCGAAGGACGTGGAGGCCCTGCAAGGTGCGGTGAAACGTCTGGCGGCCCGCATCCGGGCACACCCGGAAAAAGCCCGGCTGGACGAAGTGATCACCCGCTGGCTCAAGCGTCACCTCAGGCGGCTGGGTACCGAGGCGGAGCAGGCGCTGGAACAGATCAACAGTTTGGTGGAGGACCATGCAATGCTGGCGGAAAATCTTCAGACGTGGGCGGAAAAGGAGCGGCAGAAGGGACGACAGGAAGGACGACAGGAAGGGCGGCTGGAAGGGCGGCAGGAAGGACGGCAGGAGGGCGAGGAGATTGGCCTGCAGAAAGGCCAGCGCCTGGCGGCCATCAACCTGCTCAAGCTGGGTTTGTTGACCGACGAGCAGATTGCCCAGACCACGGGTCTGTCCCTGACCGAGGTGATTGCCCTGCGCTCGGGTCAGGCTCACTGAAACGGCGCGAGACTTTTTTCGGGATTCGTCACGGCGTTTCCGGGCTTCCTTCAGGGAAGTCTCGGGGTAAGCCCCAAGGGATACCGGCTGTCAAAGGATCTCATGGGTTTTCACGGGACGAGCGGAAACAAAAAAGCCCCCGTTTTTTGCCCCTTGAACGGGGGATTGAACCCAGGACCCCCGCATATTCAGGGCTGATTTTCACCTGCCCCCGTCGGCATGACCAGGGGGGGAGTCGTATTTCTTGAGCATGGATGGACTGGCTAGAAAGGCCCTTTCGGACTCGACTCTGGGTCTGATCCGATTCTGTGGAATCACCAGTGTCATCGTGTAGGCATGGCATTGTGACGGGTCCGGCCAATGGATTCCAGGTGCAATCGGGCTGGCCATCGGCTTGCCGTCACCAGTCAGGCACACGAAGGTGGAGATGCATGCAGATGAGGGTTTGCCGCAGGCAGCGCTTCCGCGTGGGGAAATAGTATGCGCGGGTTGGGTAGAAGGATCCCCTTGACCACCGACTGGCGGCGCGCCCCTCGGACCAGATACCGATGAACATTGGTGCCATCCGTCTGTTTCTGGTGCAGCTTGAGCTTGATGAAGCGTTTTTGCACATACTCCCAGCCAGGGTGATCCGGATGGCGGGCGGCGTAGTCCTTGAACACGGCCGGACTGACGAGCAACACACCTTCCGATACCACATGAATACGAGCGTTGGGTGTATTGACGTCCAGATGACGGGCCGACACCTCCTGCCGCAGCCATTGCAGGAACTGCTGGCCGGGGTCGGTGGAAGGTGCTTGAGGAAGGTTAAAGCCCTGCGCTGTCTCTGGGGGCTGCGCAGTAAGTATCAATCCATCATGGGCCTGGGCGTGCCCCGGATCTTCCGGCGGTCTCTCATCGGTTTCTTCCTGACCCATGATGATGGTGTCCGCGCTCATCCGAGGGGCGGTGATATCAGGCTCTGGATGCTGTTCTGAGCAGGTATCCGGTGTTGAAGGTTCGATAGGCGTCAAGGTGCCATCAAACGGATCCGGTCTGCTGCCTGGGTCGGGCCATATCTTCCGGGCGGGAATACGGATCAGGGTCAGATCATGTGACCCAGTGCGCGATAAGCCCCGCCGTTCAGTGCGGGGAAGGATACGGCCACCTTGGGCGGATATTCCACCAGTAGATGCACATGATCGTCCTCGCCGTCCATCTCGATCCGTTGTGCCTCGAAGTCGGCGCAGACCTTGGCGAAGATCGTGCGCAGCCGGTTGATGGCGTCGGCATCGAATACCTTGCGACGATATTTCGCCACAAAGATCAAATGAACGTGCATCTTGAAAACGCAATGCCGACCGTGCCGAATATCGTTTTTTTTGCTCATAGACCAAACTATGCTATCTGCATGCAACAACTCCAGGCCTTCAAGTTTGAGCTACGCCCCGACGGCCAGCAGGAACGGCAAATGCGCTGTTTTGCTAGCTCGTGCCGGTTCGTGTTCAACAAGGCGTTGGCGTTGCAGAAGGAACGTTACGAGCAAGGCGAGAAGAAGCTCGGCTATGCCGGACTGTGCAAGCTGCTCACCGAGTGGCGCAATGGGCCGGAAACGCGGTGGCTGGCCGATGCGCCGACGCACCCACTTCAACAGACACTCAAGGACTTGGAGCGCGCCTACGCCAACTTCTTCGCCAAGCGTGCGGACTTCCCGCGCTTCAAGAAGAAAGACCAGTCCGACAGCTTCCGCTACCCCGATCCGAAACAGATCAAACTCGACCGAGGCAACAGCCGCATCTTTCTGCCCAAGCTCGGTTGGCTGCGCTATTGCAACAGCCGCGAGGTGTTGGGAATGGTAAAGAACATCACCGTAAGCCAGTCCAATGGCAAGTGGTTCGTGAGTATCCAGACAGGGCGCGAGGTCGAGCCGTCCATCCCGCAAGGCGGTGCAATCTGAAGTGGTCCAATTGTAGCGGACACCCCGTTAAGCCCTCGTAGGCTATGCATTGGAGGTGTTCATGAGCAAGAAGGCACGACGTCGATACACGGCGGAATTCAAGGCTGAGGCAGTGGCGTTGGTTGAGCGCCAGGGGTATGGGGTGGCCGAAGCTGCCCGGTCTCTGGGAATCAATCGCAGCCTGTTGGATCGGTGGTTGCGCAAGGAACGTGAGCGGCAATCTCCCCAGCATGACCAACAGGAGGACCAG
>NZ_NRSM01000022.1 GCF_016584105.1 Ectothiorhodospira shaposhnikovii
GCCCACAACCTGAGGCCCCGCCACCGGGGCTCGGTAGTCACCATCGGCAATTTCGACGGCGTCCACCTGGGGCACCAGGCCGTGCTCGGGCAACTGGCCGAGAAGAAGGCGTAGCGTGGGAAGTAGACCTCGCGGATGCGGGTCCAGCGGCGTTGACGACGTTTCCAGCAGGCGTGCAATGGCAGGTAGGTATGGTAGCCCTGCTCCGCCAGGTGGCTGACGGCGATGTGTTCCTGGCGCGGCTTGGTCTGGACCACATACCAGGGGGTGCCGGTGTTGAAGTCCCGAACGAAGGTGCCGATGCCGGGATCACGCACGGAGGCGCGGGTGTCGAAACTTCGTTGGGTCGGGCAGGTTTGCGTGGCGGTCGGCATCAGGTGTCTCCCTCCGTCTTGATGCGTTCCTGTGCGGCCAGCCCTTGGGGGCGGGTTTTGGGAAGTGCCTGGGGATCAGGGTGGGAGAGCCAGTCCATGTCCCGTACCTGGCCGTCCACGATCAGGCCGCGCTGGACGAAGGCGTGGGCTTCGAAAATCAGGGTACAGGCATGGTGGATCCGCCGGTCGCGGCAGCGCTGGTTGGCGTTGTGGGCCAGGTTTTCCTGGCGCGGGTCGTTGTCGCGCTTGCGGGCCACCAGGGCGCGGACGGTCAGGTCCTGGTGGGTGCTCAGGTTGTTTTTCAGGCGCCGGGTGTAGCGGGTGACGGCGTCGGAGTTGGCTTCTTCGTCCTCCAGGGGGATCTCCACCAGGGCATAGCGGATGCCCGACTGGGGGGTGCAGGGATTGTGTTCATAGATCCGCAGGCAGAAGGTTTCGCTGGGGTCCAGTTCCTCGGCCAGGGCGCGCATGAGGGCCTTGGGGTCGCGGGCGGCCTTGTCGCCAATGTAGATCCCGGTGGTGGTCGCCGGCACCAGTGTCATCCGGGTATGCAGACGGCGCAGCGTGGGGACGACCCGCCAGGGGCGGACGGTGAGGTAGAAATACCCCCCGAACAAGGCCAGGAAGCCTGCCAGCATGAGCCATTCCGGGACACCCGCATGGAGCAGCACCAGGCCGGCGGTGGCAAGCACCAGATGCAGCAGGGTGATGAACGCCACCGAGTGGTCCACCCGGAATCCGGCCCGCTGCAGCAGATGGTGCAGGTGGCTGCGGTCGGGGGTGAAGGGAGAGCGCCCCAGCCACAGGCGGCGCAGGATCACGCTCAGGGTATCCAGCAGGGGAATGACGAACAGGGCCAGGGCCGCCACCGGTTGGATTACACTCCCCTCCCCCTGGGACAAATCCACCAGGATCCAGGCAAACAGCAGGCCCAGCAGCATGCTGCCGTTGTCGCCCATGAATACCCGGGCGCAGGGCTGGCCGTGATGCCGCAGGTTGAAGTACAAAAATCCCGCCAGTCCGCCCAGCAGGCACAGCACCAGCATGTAGTAAGGGGAGCCGCCGGCCAGGGCGATGAGCACGGCGATCAGGGCCATGGTGACGAAGGACAGGGTGCCCGCCAGACCGTCGATGCCGTCCATCATGTTGAGGGCGTTGATGCCGCCCACGGTGGCAAAGAGAGTGAACGGGATGGCCAGCATGGCCAGGTGCAGGGGGTGGCCGAGCAGGAGCGGCCCCAGGTCGACCAGGATCACGCCGGCGCCCAGGGTCATGACCAGGGCGGCGCCGGTCTGGACCAGCAGGCGAAGGCGAAACCCCAGCCGGATGAGGTCGTCGGTGAGGCCGGTGATGAAGATGGCGAGCGCCGCCGTGGCCATGAGGAGCCACTGGAAGCGCAGTTCCGGGTGGGTCTGGTCCAGGATGACCACCCCCAGGGCAAAGGCAATAAGGATGCCAAAGCCCCCAACGAAGGGAGTGCTGCGCTTATGGGCCTTGTGGTCCCCGGGATGATCCACCAGACCATAGGCCTCTGAAAAGGCCATGGCCAGTCGGATGGCGGCCACGGAAAAGAGCGCGGCGGCCCCGATGATCAGTAGTTCCAGCACGTTCTGTCTCCTTGGAGCACGTCCGTTCTCCGGCACTCCGACGGCGGGTCGAAGGTGACTGCATAAATCCCTGACAGGGGCGCTTGATCAGGTCATGACCGATAGCCGTAGCGATACACGTAGCCGCGATATCCATAGCGATAGCGCTGGCGATTGACGTCCAGGTCGTTGAAGACAATCCCCTTGACGGCGACGCCCGCCTGGGACAGGCGCTTGACCGATTGTTCCAGTTCATGAATCGGGTGCCGGCCTGCCCGGGCCACCATCAGAGTGGCACCCCCCAGGTTGCGACCGATGATGGCCGCATCGGAAACCGCCAGAACGGGCGGAGCATCGACAATGACGATGTCGAACATGTCAGAAAGGGTGTCCAGCAGGACGGTGAACCGCTGGTGCATGAGCAGTTCCGAGGGGTTGGGCGGGATCTGGCCGGTGGTGATCACCTTGAGTCCGTCCTGAGGGGTGGCGCGGATGATGCGCGGCAGTTCGATGGTGCCGGCGATGTATTCGGTGACGCCCCCTTCCCTTGAGATGGAAAACTCCCGATGCATGTGGCCCTTGCGCAGGTCCGCATCCACCAGCACCACGGTCTTGCCGGACTGGGCCAGGACCACGCCCAGATTCTTGGAAATGAAGCTTTTGCCCACCCCCTGGGACGGCCCGGTGATGAGCAGCGAGCCACGGGAGGCGTCCAGCAGGGCGAAATGGATGGTGGTGCGCAGGCTGCGCAGGCTTTCCACGGCATCGTCGGTGGGACGGGTGACGGCCAGTAGCTGACCGGAGATACGGCCGCGACGGGATTGCCGGGAGATGATCTCCTCCTCCTTGCTGTGAGGAATCGTGGCATAGACGGGCAGGCCCAGGTGTTTCTCAATGGTTTCCGGGTCTTCCACCACCACCCGCAGGGCGCGGATCAGAAAGACCAGGCCCAGGGCGGCCATCAGGCCCAGGATCACGCTGATGAGCAGGATCCGCTGCTGGCTGGGGGCCACCGGGCCACGGGAGACCACGGCGGAATCGATGATGCGGGAATCGCCCACGGTGCCGGCCCGTGCCACGCGCAGTTGCTGGGCGCTGTGGAGCAGGCTGGTGTAGAGGGCGGTGGAGACTTCCACGTCCCGGCGCAGGCGCAGGGCGGTCTGCTGGGTATCCGGCAGTTCGGAGACCTGCCCTTCGAGCTGGTTACGCCGGGTGCTCAGGCGAAGGATCTGGGCATCCAGGGCCACCATGCGGGGATGTTCCGCGGTATAGCGCTGGCGCAGTTCCTCCCGCTGCTGCTGGAGACGGATGATGTCGTTGTCCACCTCGACGATGGAGCCCAGCACACTGCGGGTTTCCATGGTGAGGTCCACGGAGCCGCGGGTCTGTCGGTAGTTGTTGTAAGCGGCTTCGGCGGCATCGAGCTGGCTCTTGAGCAGGGGTAGCTGGGATTCCAGGAAGACCAGGGTGCTTTCCGCCTCGGCGGAACGGTGTTCCACGTTCTGGCGCACGTAGGCGTTCATGATCTCATCCAGCACCGTGGTCAGGCTGGCGCGATCGGGGCCACGCAGGGCCAGTTCCAGCACGCCGGACCCCCTGCCCCGTTCCCGGACCTCGAACTGGCCGCGCAGTGCATCGATGGCGGCGCCCCGGCTGCGACGGCCGACGGTGAATTCCGTGCCGGGGCGTGCGTGCAGTTCGGAGATGAAGATCTGGATGTCGCTGCCGGAGGCGGGTTCACCCACCCGACCGGTGACCAGGATGTGGCCGTCCCGGTCCCGCAGGGTGTACATGCCGTTGTGGCCAGTGAGCAGGGCCATGCCCTGGCCGATGCGGCCGGAGGGCACGTCCAGGCTTTCGATGCGGATGCGCTCGCCACCCCAGGCGTAGCGTTCCAGACCGAACCGGGGGGCGGCCAGCTCGCTGCCGCCGTGGCGTCGGGCAAAAGCATCGCCGAATACGGGGGGATAAACCGGCTGGGCGAAGATTTCCAGTCCCAGACGGTCCACCACCCGGCCCAGGATCATGCGCGAGCGCAGGATTTCCAGTTCGGCGCTGACGGTGACGCTGTCGGACATGATGGCCTGCACGTCCTGCAGGGCGGAGAGACTTTTACCCTTTTCCTCCACCTGCAGCAGGGCATCGGACCGGTAGATGGGGGTGGCGGTGAAGGCGGCGAAGATGCCGCCGCACAGGGCCAGGGCGGTGATGGCCGCGATGAGCCACTTGTACTGCAGGACCGTGCCGATCAGTTCGCCGATGTGGATGGTGTCGCCGTCGTCTTCCACCGGCGCGGCGGGCGGATGACCCACGTGGGGTGGTTCGTTGATGGGGGTATGCGGCGGGGGACGGTTCATCACTGACGCCCCCCGAACAGGGGATAACGCACGCCGCTGACGGTGTTCAGCAGGCTCCAGGTGGGCTGGATGTTGGCGATCACCCGGTTGAAGCGAACGATGTCGGCCACGTCCACATAGACGATGTCACGGGGCTGCATGTGGAAGCGTTCCGCCAGCAGCAGGGCGTCGGGGGATTTGGCGTTGAGGTGGTAGAGCCGGGGTTGCCCGCCCTCCTCGTCACGCATGACGAAGATCCAGCCGGGGTCGGAGCGGTCCTGGTCGACGAAGCCGGCATCACTGAGCACTTCGGCCAAGGTGGCGCGGCGACGGTTCATCACGTAAGAGCCGGGATTTCTGACCTCGCCCAGCACGAAGATCTTGTTGAACTGGCTGTCGAGCACGTTGACGATGTCGCCGTGCTGGAGCAGCGGGTTCTGGGTGATGTCGCCGTCCTCGTACAGGGCCTGGACATTGACCCGATAGGTGGCGCCATCGCGGGTGAGTAGCACGTTGCCGTGGTCGGCCTGTTCGCTGAAGCCGCCGGCACGGTTGACGGCCTCCAGCAGGGTCATGGGGATGTCGTCGATGGCCTGGATGCCGGGTGAGGCCACCTCCCCCACCACGTAGACGCGCTTGCTGCGAAAGGAGACCACGCGCACGTCCAGCTGGACCCGTTCGATCACCCGGGAGAGGTGTCGGATGAGGACCTGGCGCAGTTCGCGCACGGACATGCCGGCCACTTCGATGACGCCCACGTAGGGATAGAAGATGGTGCCGTCCTCGGCCACCAGGGTGCCGGCCTGTTCGGCGGAGCGGAAGGAGCCGGCGGGGATGGTGAGTTCCGGGTGATCCCACACGATCACGCTGATGATGTCGCCGGGGCCGAGCCGATAGTCCTGATGTTGCAGGCCGAAATCCGGCAGGGCGGCCCCCATCACCTGGGTCTGGGCGGCGGCGGCGCGCCCGGGGAAGGCGCCGATACCGTTGTTGAGCTGCTGGATGATCAGCTCGGCGGTGATGGGCCGTACGCTGATGTTGGCGGCGGTGAGCTGGTCGTCCTGGATCACCGGCAGGGGGATGGATGAGGTATCCCGCATGCCGCTGGCGGTGGTGCCCGGCGCCACGGCGCAGGCGGACAGGCTGAGGATCAGCCCGATCGGGATGACGAGGGTAAGCCAGGCTTTCCAGCCCCGACCATGGGTATTCCCGGGCTTGACCGGTGAAGTCCCTGCCCCCCCGGGGCAGTATCCAAGCCACATCCAAGCACTACGCATTGAGATGGTTCCATCAGGCTGTGTCAGGACTGCGCCCTGCCCATCACTCAACCGGGGTAACGATTGTGCCGTCATTGGCCCGGGGCGGCGTTCACATCACCGGATCTCTTCGGTGACCAATCAGTCCTGAGGGTTGCATTATTCGGGGATCAGAAATAGCAAACATCATGCCAAAAATAAAAAATACGGATAAACTGATTGCCGTTCAGTGCAGTTACCGAAATAAAATTTCATGGGCATTGCTGAAGATTTTAAAGTAAACACATTATTTGTAAGCTTATTCGACACAGGACACCATGAGTGACGGGCGCAACGAACTCCGCTCCCAGCTAGAGGCTCGTGGGCGCAACGACAACACACATGTAGAGTATTACTGGCAATGACCGGGAGAAAAGGGTGTGAGATGATGATTGCTGCGGATTGCAACAAGGTTCATGTTTGAATCTGAAATTTGTAATTATTTTCGACGATACGTGACGGTCGGATAAGCGCCCATCATGCCCGCGCAAGTGAAAATTCCTGCTTGGCCAAGCGGGGATCCCTGCCTCTGGATAGAAATCCTGGACTCCCGACTTCGCGGGAGTGACAGCAATGGGGCTGGCCAACATTGTTGGGCCTGGATTCGCCCCAAGCCATGTCGATCCTTTTTACACCTGCTTTTTTCCAAACTCTTTTCCTGCTGACCCGGGCTGGGAAAACTCCTTTATATTCAAAATGGATTATGGAGTGGTGCAAATTTTGCTACCTGCACGGCAGTACATGAGCTTTGCACTCACGAATCAAGGACAAGGAAAGGAAGAACACATGAAAAAGCTACTGACTGCGGCATGCATGACCACCGCCCTGGCGGTCGCGGCACCGGTTTCCGCGGGCTGGATACCGGTGACGGAGAGTCTGACTGGGAACTTGACGATTTCAGGATTGAATGATGGTGATAGAGCATTCACTATCACGGCATCAAATCTTGTCGGGGATGTCGATTTTTTCGCCCTGCCGGAGACCCAGCTGAAGGGAGTGTATGTCAGGGGACAGCTGGATTTGTATGCGCCGGATCTATCGCAGATTCCGTTTCCGATTCCGATTCCGATCCCAACGGATCCAATCTTTTCGGTCACCTCCGCCGGCTTCATGAACATCTTTAAGGGGCTGCTCGGGATTCCGGATCCAGGATTGAATGGCATGGAGATTATTCCGCTGTCATTTGGTCCACTGTCAGCCCAAACCGGATCCGGCTCTTTCGATATTGTTTATGATGGTTTCACAAGCGATGCCTTCATTACCGCGATCAACAATAGCATCGGGACCACGCTGGTCAATACACAGGGATCAGGGGTCTTGACGGTTGCTTACACCTACGAAGGCGACTCTGTGTCCATGGATATTTCCGAGACATTTGACGGCTGGATGGGTTTTGAGAGCCTGCTGAATCTGGCCGGCGAGTATTTGGTTGAAGCCCTCCCGTTCCCTTTTAATCAAATCCCATACACCGGCACCATCGCCGGCAGATTCGAACTAACCAATGCAGACATCAAGTTCGTACCCGAGCCCGGCAGTCTGGCCCTGTTTGGCCTGGGCATGGCCGGCCTGGCGGCTGTGGGGATGCGGCGACGGCGCATGTAGGGGCGGCCCGGCCTTTGTGAGCAGTTCCTGACTCCGAGGGCAGTTCCGACCGTGCGGGAGTTCTGACTCTGTGGGCAATCCTGCCCCTGTGGGAGCGGACCTGAGAAGGCCCGCTCCCACGGCCGAGAGGAAATCAAGCGGATGACTCAGGAAGGTCAAACCACACCCCGACGCAGCGGGCGTTCCAGACATTCCAGAAAGCGCCCTCCCCTCTGGCGACGGTTCCTCGGTCCCTTCATTGCCCTGACCCTGATCGCCACGGTCATCCTGCTGTACTGGGTACTTCTGGTTCCAGGCCCGGATAGTCAGGCACGGCATCACCACGAAGCCCCCATGCCGTCGGCACGGGAACGCACCTCGGCCCTGCCGCCCCTCGTACTCCCCCGAGATGAAGCCCCCCATGTCAGCGCCACCGAATGGTGGTATTACAGCGGCCATCTGTTTGGCGAACAGGGCGAGCATTACAGCTTCCATATCACCGTCTTCCTGCGCGACGGCATCGTGCGGCATACCGTCTTCCATGGCTCGTTCACCGATCACGACAATGATCAGCGCCACACCGCCCAGCACCGCACCGCCGGCATTCCATCCCCGGTCAACACCGAGGGTTTCGATTTCCGTTACGCGGACTGGCGGGTATCCGGGTCTGGTGACGAACATCTGCTCATCATGAACGAAGAAGAGTTCCAGCTGACCCTGAGCCTGACCGACCCCTGGCCGCCAGTCCTGCACAAGGCCCACGGCTCGGCCACCCCGGGTCTGCTGGACTTCGGCGACGCAGGCATCAGCTATTACTACTCCCGCCCACGCATGCAGGCCCGGGGCCAGATCCGGCTGGGTCAGGAGACCCCCACCCCGGTGACCGGGGAGGTCTGGTTCGACCACCAGTGGGGGGATTTCGAAGCCACCAGGCTGGGCTGGAACTGGTTTGCCCTGCACCTGGAGGACGGCACGGAGCTGATGATTTACGAGCTCTATGATCAGCACGGCAGCCCGCTGACGACCCTGGGCACCCGTTCCCGCCGGGGGCATTCGGAAGCGATTTCTTCCGGGGACATTCGGGTCCGCAACCTTGGGGAATGGACCAGTTCGCAGTCAGGCCTGCGTTATCCCGCAGCCTGGGAGATCGAGATACCGGAAGGTCGATTACAGGTCGAACCCCTGCGTCAGAACAGCGAGTTCGATGGCCGGGAAAGTATATTCATGATCTACTGGGAAGGCGGTGTGCGCGTCAGCGGTATCCTGGAGGGCGTGGGTTTTGTGGAAATGAGCGGCTACGACGGCATCATCCCGGCACCCGACATGACCGGAACCCGGTGAACATGGCCACTCATCCCAACCATGAAGTTGTTCACTCATACTTCGGATTGGACGCAACGCTCACCTGCTCAGGCCTTTATCTTTCCCGGATCCATATCGCATGTTCCGACACTTGCTGACCATCTGCACAGGAAATATCTGCCGCAGCCCTCTGGCCCAAGCCTGCCTGGAGGCCATGGCATCGGATTCAGGGCGAGAACTGGTGGTTCAATCTGCCGGGACAAGTGCCCTGGCGGGGCACCCCGCCGAGGAAATCACGCGCAGGCTTGCGGCTCTGCGTGGCCTGAGCCTGGATGACCACAAGGGGCAACAGGTTTCCATCGAGCACCTGCGTTGGGCAGACCTTGTTCTTGTCATGGAGCCACATCACCAGCAGTACTTGCTGGACCTGTACCCGACAGCCCGGGGCAAGATCTTTCTGCTGGGGCACTGGACTGAGCAAGTCATTGATGACCCTTTTCAGCAGGCAGAACACGTCCACTTGCGGATTCATCAGCAAATCCACGAGGCCACGAAAACCTGGATCGATAAAATGATGAAAAGTTGAGACCCGCGTTCCGTATGATGCACGCCCCGCTCTCTCTCACTCAGGGGCGGCATTTTTGCCGGGGATTGGGTCAACTCCGTCCCCGGCCTTTTCCCTGGGCCTGTTTGACCCTGCTCAAGAATTCTTGAAAATCCGTAGCTTTCCTTACGTCGCCTCCATTCTGCCCACTTGACATCCCACGCTGTCAACGTAGACTGACAACCATGCTCAGATCGGGGTTGAGGCCTTCGCCGGATCACCCCGTGAAAGTTGCAAGGCAGAGGAGACTTTCAGGATCGGACTCCCATGACCCACCCTCTGTGGATCGACGAGTGCCGCACCTGAAAACGCACAGTTTTTATTTGGGCTGACTGTTTCCGCGTCAGTGGTCATGTCGGCTTCAAGCGGCCTGGTCTTTCCGTAAGACTTGGTAATCCAACCCAAGAGGGCGTTATCAATGAGTGAGTACAGACCCAGCAGTCCCAGCAACCCCCGTGATGATTGGAAGCTGTGGCTGGTTGTCAATCCTGGCACCTGGCTGATGCCGATCCTGATGGCTGTTCTGGTGGTTGCTCTGGCTGTTCACGCTTTCGTTTACAGCAACGACAACTACAACCCGCTGACCTATTCCGTTTCCGAGTAATCCGAGGACTTTGATCATGGATAACAGCATTTCCGGACTGACTGAAGAGCAGGCAAAAGAATTCCACGAGCAGTTCAAGACCACCTTCACGGTGTTCATGGTTCTGGCTGCCGTTGCTCACTTCCTGGTGTACATGTGGAGACCCTTCTACTAAGAAGGTCCGCAGGTTCGCCGCTCTGAAGTAGAGTAGCCTGGGCAGGCAGAGGTCGGTTCAACATGTTTGCATATGACATGTAAATCCGCCTTCTGCCTGCCCGCTTTGTATTGCCATTCCGTTACCCTGAGTGGTAGTGACCGCAGGCATCAGGATGCACCTGCCGATTTCTGGCGTCAGTCGTTAAGTAATTCCTCTCTGACCTTGGCCATCCCCCCCCGCCCCTTGATACCCTTGTTGGCAGCGATCACAGGCACCCTCATGTTCTTGAGGCGTTCTATCGTATCCCTGTGAAAGGCGATCTCCTTGGCGCGCATGACTTCCACTTGGGCAAGCGCCTCTTCAAGGGTATGGAACCATTCGCCCGAATGGGCATACTCCGGCAGGGTGAATATCTTGCCAACATCGTCGAAGAAAAGGCGGAAGCAGATGGACTTCTCATCTTCCGAAGTGTACTCGGCACCCACTCTGACAATGCCCTTGGTAAGCGCCCATTTTGTTACATAGACTTCCATCGCAATGCCCCAGTGCAGTCGGTGAATGGCAGCGTACCGGTTGGTACCAGACTGATTATATGAGCTCATCAGTGGCGAAACGGCGCAAGCGTCGATAAATCCGCTCCATCCGCCTGAAATGGCGATGAGCGGCAGGCATCCCGCCCAAGGCTATGAACTCAGACCCGGTAGCCAGGGGAGTACCCCCGGCAATAGAAATGCGGTCATGATGCCGGCCAGACTGAGCCCAAGCCCGGCAAATGCACCGGCAGTAGCACTGATGCCGAAGGCCTGGGCAGTCCCGAAACCATGGGCCGAGAGCCCCATTGCGAATCCCTTGACCCGATCATCCTCAATCCCCATGAGACGGATGAGTAAGGGCGAGAGCATGCATCCAATGGCGCCGGTCAACAATACCAATGCCGCCGTAAGAGACGGCAATCCCCCGATTTTTTCAGCAATCCCCATGGCGATGGGGGAAGTCACCGACTTGGGCGCCAATGACAAAAGGGTTACCCGGTCGGCACCAAGAACGGTTGCCATCATGACCGCGCTTGCCGCGGCAACACATGCACCCGTCATCCCGGCGATGAGCAGGGGAAACAGCAGTTTCCGTATCTCATGACGGAATTCAAACAGGGGAATGGCGAGGGCAACGGTGGCGGGCCCCAGCATGAAGTGGATGAACTGAGCGCCGTCGAAATAGGTATCGTAATCGGTACCCGTGAGGAGCAGGATGCCCATCAGCAGGGCCATCGACAGCAGCACGGGGTGCAGCACCATACTGCCCCCCAGACGCCGGTTCAGCCAGAGGGATGCCAGAAACACCACCAGGGTCATGGTGAGCCATAGCAGAGGGCTGGCAGCCAGGAAGGCCCAGATATCAATGAATTCCTCATTCATCCGATCTGCTCCGGAATCGGATCAGGGCAGACAGAATCGCCATGGTCACCACCAGCGCCAGGGCCGTGCTGACCACCAGTGCCGCCAGGATGGGCATCCAGTCACGGGCTACCAGACCGAAGTGGGCCATCAGACCCACACCGGCGGGCACAAAGAGCAGGGCCAGGTGGCGCAACAGGAAATCACTGACCTGCTTCAGCCCGTCGGGAATCTCGCCGCGAACCATAAGCCCCACAAACAGCAACAGCATGCCAAGCACGGGACCGGGGAAAGGCAAATCGAGCATCTGTACCGTAATTTCACCCGCAAGCTGGCACAGCAGGATCAGTGTGATGGCCTGCAACATGGTCATGACCTCCCTGTCATACGCCCCTGCCCCACCAGAAAATCACCGCTTGCCTCAGGCCGTGGCGGCCGACTCAGGGGCAGTCTCCGACGCGGCGGGCCTGGATATCCGTCTGCAGAGGCATGATGCCCATGGGGGTTTCCAGCTCCGCGTTCACCTGCCCGCTAAGGCGGTCACCCTGGAACGACATGTCGGCCTTCATGTGGACTTCCATGTCATGCTGACGACACACGAGATCGTAACTCATGGATGAGGATGTCACCTGTAGATTGGACATTTCGCAATCATCGCTCAGATCCATGAACTGAGGTCCCTTGGCAATGTCCTCCGCAGTGATGCACTGGCGGTTGGTGGTGGTCTGGCCCGGGAAGGGGGAATCCCCCAGCAAACGGGAAACATTGGTGAACTCCCAGTCTCCGGGCTGGATGTCCAGATCCACGGCGACAGCCCCGCCGGACAAGGTCATGAGGGCAATGAACGGGAGGACCGCATGGCGGAAAGGCATCATGAAAAGGCTCCAAAGGGGCAGGATTGTGCGGAAATGGTACTGGAGCAGCGACAACCTGTCACGCGCCCCCCCCCACGTGCCATCACGGTCAGCGCGGGACCGGGCACCAGCCGGGAAAGCAGGCAAGTTTTAACCGTTTCGCGGATCATGGATTCAATTTTTAAACGGCAACAGCGCGTGCTGATACCGGCCCGAGACAGATTATGCACAACCGCGGCCTCAATAACCCATCCACCCAACCTTGTCAACCGATGCCTTCCAGATACAGGCCAAAAATCGCCATCACTTTGATTTTAAATGATAAATAAGCAATGATCATTTCATGACCATTCTGATACAGGCAGCGTAACGGCGGGGCCCAAAGGCAGTTTCTTACATGCTATCCACATATTTATCCACAGCTTCTGTGGATAGTGCGGTTTCTCCAAACCGCGACGGGAACTTAGGTTCATCCGATGGCAAACCACTTGAACGATATCTGCTGGCCGGTCAAGGAAACTGCCGTCTTCGTTCCCCCCTGACAGCCTTGAATCTAGGCCTTCAGGCTTGACCGCTCCACCCGGGCCAGACACTCCAGCACCTTGTCACGGGCCTGGTAGAGCGCCTCCAGCCGTACGGCTACCGCTTCGGGCCCGGCGCCCTGCGCCCTGAGAGCGACGATGGCGCGCAAAATGGCATGCACTTCAACATGAGCGGTCCACAGTTCGGAAAAGGCGCCATTCATGCCGTAGCGGGCCGTGCCGCTGCCGTTGTACCAGCGCACAAAGCGGGTGTTGGAAAGGTCGTCAGGCGTTTGAACGCCCTTCTCCAGGCTGAGCACCACGCCTTCCAGCCAGCGCTGGTACCCACGTACCGCTACCGCAATAACCAGATCGCCATCCAATTTTTCTTCCATATGCATGGAAAGCACGGATCGCTTCTGGGCCCATTGGCTGATCCAGGCGGGCAAGTACTCCGCGGGCATGGGCCTGGCAATGCCGAATCCCTGGACACGACGGCAACCCAGCCTGACGAGAGTGACGGCCTGGGCCATGTTCTCGACGCCCTCGGCAATGATTTCCTTGTTGAAGGTCAGTGCAAGGCCCACCATGGTTTCAACGATTTCCAGATCATTGGGGTCATCAAGCATGTCCTTGACGAAGCTATGGTCAATCTTGAGTACATCCACCGGCAGGCTGCGGAAATAGGCCAGGGAGGAGAAGCCCGTGCCAAAGTCATCCAGAGCAAAGCGAACCCCCAGCTTCTTGCATTGGGCAATCACGCCGCCGGCCGCAAAAAGGTCGTTAAAGGTTGCCGTCTCCAGGATTTCGCATTCCAGGGAATCCCTTGGCAGTTGCGGATACTTCAGCAACAAGGATTCCAGTTTCCGGACAAAATCCTTGTCCAGCAGGTGATCCGCACTGACGTTGACACTGACGCCAAGGTTTAATCCCTGTCCATGCCATTGGGCCATCTGCCACAGGACCTGCTCAATGACCCAGTAGCCCAGAAGGGGATCCAGTTCGCTGCCGGAGAGTTCCGTCATGAAACTGGCAGGCATGAGAAGCCCCCGCTCGGGATGCCTCCAGCGCAACAGGGCCTCGGCACCCAGCACCCGCCCGCTGACAAGATCCACCTTGGGTTGGTAATGCAGCACAAACTGCCCATCCCGCAACCCGGCTTCCATGCACTTGATGAACTGAACCAGACTCTGAAGCCGAAGTTTTCGCTCCAGGTCAAATACGGCGTAACGGTTCTTGCCCGCCTGTTTTGCCTGATACATGGCCTGATCCGCATGCCGGATCAGGGTATCGGCATCATGATCGTCGCTTGGGAAGAAGGTAACGCCCATGCTCGCCGACAGGCGCAAGGACAATCCGCCCAGCTCGGTCGGTTCGGCCAGGGCCATCAACAGACGATTGAACAGCGATCGCGCCTCATCTGAATCCTCAAGATCATTCAGCAGGATGACGAACTCGTCTCCACCCAGTCTGGCGAGTGTGTCTTCGATCCGGAGCATGCCTTGCAGGCGCTCGGCGATGACCAGCAACAGCCGATCACCCATGGCATGGCCAAATCGATCGTTGACAGGCTTGAAACCATCCAGGTCCAGATAACAGATTGCAAGCGATGAACGTGTTCTGCGTGCCCGGTCGATAGCCTCGGTTATCCGCTCCGCCAACAGTCGGCGGTTCGGGACGCCCGTCAGAATATCGTAGTAGGCCAATCGATCCAGCTCCTGCTGGTGAGCCGAGACGCGGGTTATGAGGTCATTGAATGCCGCCACGAGCTGCCCCAGTTCGTCACGGGCGTGGAAACGTGGCAAGGAAAACCGCTGCAAGGGACCCGCGGGCAACTGTCGCGCGTGATCTGCAAGACGGCGCAGGGGAACACCCACATAATGGGTAAGAAAGAGCAACAGAGACGCCATCACCAGGATGACGAGAGTACCCATCATGGCCATCGCCTTGACCAGGATGCGGGCATCGTCATGGGGGTTCTCCACGCTCATGACGATGGCCATGGGGTCGTCCAGAGTGGCGAGGGTCAGGGGGCGCACTGCATGGTATCCGGAAGAATCGCGAATGTACTCATCCCTATCCATGTTGCCGGACAGCAGTTTCCGGAGAGTGGAAGCCTTTACGTCATCCGACTGCGCGGCCGCAAAATAATGTCCATCAATGACCAGCCCGACATCCTGCAGACCCGCAAGGGTTCGCACACGATAAAACAAGGGCGACCAGTCAGACAGTATTACAGCCCCATGCAGACTGGCCACACGCCGACCTGATTGAAAATCCCGAAAATGACGTGTCACCACCAATAGCAGGCGAGGCTGATCCCGGGCATCGATCATCACATGGAAGCGGGTTCGGGCCAGCCCCGGGGCGTTATCGATCTCCTGGCTTGCCAGCCATGACAACAGTTCCGCATCAAGATGGGCGGAAAATCCACCGGCAATCCAAGTGGGCTCCGTTTCACGGCTGATCACGAATCCATCGAACAGGGCCATCAGATCAAATCGGGCCTGATGCAGAAGCAGGCCCTCAGCCACCACAAGATTCCCATCCAGCACTGCTTGCCGCAATGGGTTCAGCCGCATGATCTCATCGGCTTTGTGCTGGATCATTTCGATCTCCTGATCCAGGATCAGTTTTGCCAGTGCCGCACTGCGGTCAAAGCCTTTTTCAAGATCGGACAGGGTGACCTGTCGGGTTCCATGAATGGTCAGAACAATGATCAGTACACCGAACACGACCATGCCACCACCCATCGCCATGACGATGGTGCCGATCAGAGAACGTCTGTCCATAGAATAAGTTGGCCTTGCCGCGGATCATGCATCAGATGGTCGCATGATCTCACGGCCAACGGCCCATGGGCTGGCCGGGGTACCGAAAGGCTCGTTTTTTTGGATGACCGATATGATTCAGCCCAGGAGCGCCATGCCGCTGCGCAGCCATTGGAAGAGTTCATGGGGAAATGGCAGCAGCCACATCAACCCGCCCAGGACGGCAACAGCCAGCAGTGATCCCGCGGGAAAGTCCGGCTCCCAGATCTTGAGCGCGGAACCAAAGGAACGCTTGATGCGGGCATTATTGATATCCACGCTGTAAATCTCGTCCAGCACCAGATGAATCAAAAATCCCAGAAACAATGCAGTTCCCTGTAGCCAGACCAACAGAGGTTCCGTGGCGAGGCAATGTAACCCCATATAGACCCAGCCCAATGCCCACAGCCCCCCCACCACCAGGCTGTGACATAAACCGCGGTGACGACTGATTTTCTGGAACAGCAGTGAGCAGGGATAGCGGACCAGCAACCAGGCGAGGAAACCTGCGGCAACGGCCTCGCAGGACAGCGCCTGGCCAGGCAGGAAGATCCGCGGTCCGGTTTGCAGCTGGAGTACCACACTGGCGGCGACAACGGCAGCGCCCAGGGCCAGCAGGGAAAAAAGCCAGCGCTGAGGCCGGCCACCATCCACATCAATATCCGGAAGCAGGGTTCCCGCAATCAGGAAAACACCAAGGATCAGGCTGTCCGACCAGGACAGCATCCCGGTGACGGCAATCCCCGAAGCAATTCCCGTGGCCGCCATGCCGGCCACCGCCACGTGGGTTGCGAAGTTAGCCATAATTGATTGTTATTACCTAAATCATCAACAATCAAGATATCGTAACATTATGGCTGAATGAATGGACAGTATCCTGGATATCATGCATTCCGGCCAGGCTGCATGATGTCGGCGGCCTGGTCACGAATCCACTGTTCCACGCGGGCATTGAGCCCCTTGACATCCCCCGCCTCACAGGACATGGGTGGGCCGATGCGAAGAAAAATGGTGCCCGGATAGCGCATCAAGGAGCCATGGGGCCAGCAGTCTCCGGCATTGTGGGCCACCGGCAGCACCCGCCTCCCGGCACGACACGCCAACATCGCCCCCCCGGCATTGAAACGCCCCAGCTGTCCAGGCTGCTGACGCGATCCCTCCGGATATATCACCACGCTGATACCCTCATCCAGTCGTTCCTTACCGGTCTTGAGAATGGTCTTGAGGGCGCTGGCCGGACTGCCCCGATCGATGGGGATGGGTTTGAGCAATGCAAGCCCCCAGCCGAAAAACGGAATTTTCAGAAGTTCTCGCTTCACCACGGTAGCCTGGGGGGATACCAGCAGCTGGAGATAGAAAGTTTCCCACTCGCTCTGGTGGTTGGACATGATTACAAGGGGTTCGTCCCTGGGAACATGCTCAAGCCCCTCCACCTGGATATGAATGCCATTGAGGGTGCGCAGCAGCCACATGGTGGCCCTCGTCCATAGATTGACGAATCGATAGCGCTGCTCAAAGGTCTGAAATGGGGCCGCCAGCAGACTGATCATGCTATGGACAATACCCATGAGGTTGTAAAGCAGGAAAAACAACAGGCTGCGCAGCCGGATTTCAAAAGTGGGCGCGAGCTGGGGCATGGGTGACTCCATCCTGATCAATGAGACAATTTCTATGTTTCCACTGGGGAAGATCAAACCGGGGCTTGCATGGCAATCCAGGCCTGGCCCAGACTCAGCCCACCGTCATTGGGTGGAGACCACTGGGGTTTGTAGACCCGGAACCCCGCTCCGGTCAGACGTTCCACCAGGTCCTGCATCAGGACCTGGTTGAGGCAGCATCCCCCTCCCAGCACCAGATCCTGAACACCCTGATCCAGCGCCGATTCAATCAGCCAGCAGGCCAGGCCCTGCGCCACCGTGGCGTGGAAGACCCCCGCACCGGTTCCGGGGTCCATGCCGTCAGCAAGCCGTGCCAGCAGAGGCATGAAATCCAGCACGCCCCGATCCAGATTCCAACCCCCGGACATGGGTACCTCGGGACCATGGCTTGCGGCCATGCCTTCCAGCAGCATGGGGGCCTGCCCTTCGAAACGGGCCACCCACTTCACTCGTAGCAGGGCTGCGGCAGCATCGAACAGACGCCCCAGGCTGGTGGTCAGGTGAGGGTTGCGATCACCGCTCATCAGTTTCGGCATGCCCAACGCCGCGGCAAACACTTGATAACGATCCGGGATTTCATCAGAACGCCCCAGGGCATGTAGCACCGCGGCAGCCATGCGCCAGGGCTCCCGGGTCGCCAGATCGCCACCAGGAAGGTGCAGTGGACGCAAATGCCCAAGGCGCTGGTACCTTGCACCATCGATGCGCAGCAACTCCCCTCCCCAGGCGTTACCGTCATCACCCAGCCCATAACCATCCAGGGCCAGCCCGATGACGGGACGGTCCAGTTTGTGCTCCGCCTGCACCGCGGCCAGATGGGCGTGGTGATGCTGGACCCTTAACAGGGGCACATCCAGTACCTTGGCCAGACGCATGGCCAGCCGTGTGCTGTAATAATCCGGATGGAGATCGCAGGCAATCCGTTCCGGGCGAATACGCAGCAGCAGCATCAGGTGCTCCACGGTCTCGTCCAGCGCCCGACAAGTGGCCGGACTGTCCAGATCCCCCACGTGCTGGGAGAGAAAGGCCTGCTGGCCACGGGTAATGCAGGCGGTGTTATTAAACCAGGCGCCGGTAGCCAGCACACAAGGACCGGCTCCAGGCAGGCGGACAGGCTCAGGGGTGTATCCCCTGCCCCGGCGCAAAAACCCTGGCCCTGCCGCCGTCATGCGCACCACGCTGTCATCGCATCGCACCCGAATATCCCTGTTGTGCACCAACAGCGCATCGGCAATCTGCCCCAGTCGCTCCACTGCCCTTTGATTACTGGTGATGACCGGTTCTCCAAAAGGATTGGCGGAGGTGCAGACCAGCAGTAGAGACTGAGGTTCTTCCTGCAACCAGTCCGTACCGTCAGGACGGCCGGCCGCTTCGTGAAATAACAGATACTGCAACGGGGTATAGGGCAGCATGACCCCCAGGCGCTGCATGCCCGGCGCCACCCCCTCCAGTGAAACTCCGGCATCCATCCTCCGGCGCAGCAGCACAATGGGACGTGCATACCCCTTGAGCAGGGCTTTTTCCTCGGCCTGGAGATGGACCAGATCGCGAATCGAGGGCAGATTGGCGGCCATGATGGCAAAGGGTTTTTCTTCCCGTTGCTTGCGGGCCCGCAAGCGGGCGACAACCGCCTCATTGCGGGCATCGCACATAAGATGGAATCCGCCCAGCCCCTTGACTGCCAGGATCTTGCCATCCCGGATCAACCCCATCGCGGCCTGAATGACATCCTCCACGTGCAAGGGCATGCCGGAAGGATCCAGCAGGCTCAGTCGAGGACCGCATGCCGGGCAGGCATTGAGCTGTGAATGAAACCGTCGCTGACCTGGACTCTGATATTCCCGGTGGCATGCGGGGCACATGGTGAAGGCTGCCATGCTGGTGTGGGCACGATCGTAGGGAATCGCCGTCATGGCCGTGTAACGGGGGCCGCAATGGGCGCAACCGATGAAGGCGTCCCGGTAGCGACGGTTTTCCGGATCGAAAAGCTCTTCCAGGCAATGAGGGCATATGGCGGCATCCGGTGTCATACCCGTGGTGATGACACCGCCCACGCTGGGCATGATGGCAAACCCCTTCATTTCAGGGATGGGTTCCACATGATTGGCCTCCACCACATCCACCCGAGCCAGGGGAGGTGGATGATTGGCAAGCCGGTGCAGGAACTGGTCCACCCGCTGCCGCCCGCCCTGGACCATGAGTTCCACGCCGGCGGGATCATTACGTACCCAACCGGAAAGCTCCAGCTCAGTGGCCAACCCGTGAATGAAAGGACGAAAACCGACCCCTTGAACCTGTCCTCTCACCCAGACACGAAAACAATAATTGATGATTTTATTCTTTGACATAAGGAAAATATTATCGGGAGCATCGTTTTATTGACATCCCCTCGCCCGGTCCATTACGGGTTCATTCACAAAAAATCACTGATCGCGTCATCGGATCGGATGAATCCACCATTTCTTGCCGGTTCGGACCGGCGGACGGCTCAGGAGGTTCAGTGTCTCCAGAAGGCCGGAGTGAACAGAACCAGCAGGGTGAACACCTCCAGACGTCCGAGCAGCATGGCAAACATCAATACCCACTTGGCCGGATCACTGATACCGCTGTAATTTTCCGCCACATCACCCAACCCGGGTCCCAGGTTGGTGATGTTGGCGGCAACCGCGGAAAAGGCCGTTACCTGGTCCAGTCCTGTTGCCATCAGGATCATCATCATGAGACCGAACAGGGCCACATAGGTGGCAAAGAACCCCCACACCGCGTCCACCACCCGATCGGGGACAGGCTTTCCGCCCACCTTGATGATGACCTGGGCCTGGGGGTGAATCAGGCGGATCACTTCCCGATACCCCTGCTTGATCAGCAGCATGAACCGGATCACTTTGATCCCCCCGCCGGTGGACATGGCACAGCCGCCGATGAAGGCCACCAGCACCAGCAGGACCGGCAGGAACACGGGCCACTGGTCAAAGCTGTCGCTAGCAAAACCCGCCGTGACACCGATGGAAACGGTATGAAAGATGGCCTGGTGCAGGGTGTCGCCCCAACCGCCGTAGTAATCGGTCAGCATCAGGGTGACGGTGACCACAACCCCCGTGGTCACCATGATGCCGATGAACCAGCGCACCTCGGGTTCCCGCAGATAGTGCCAGAAGGAACGGGTCCGCCAAGCCAGAAAGTGCATGGCAAAGTTGATCCCGGCGATGAGCATGAAGACCACGCAGATCATGGAGATCAGCGGACTATCGAAATGCCCGATGCTGGCGTCGTAGGTGGAGAATCCACCGATGGCCACGGTGGAAAAACTGTGACCGATGGCATCAAACCAGCTCATCCCCGCCGCCCAGTAGGCAGTGGCGCAGGCGATGGTCAGGGTGAGATAGATGTACCACAGGGCCTTGGCGGTCTCGGCGATGCGGGGGGTGAGTTTGGAATCCTTGACCGGCCCCGGAGTCTCGGCCCGGTAAAGCTGCATGCCCCCGACCCCCAGCATGGGCAGGATCGCCACCGCCAGCACGATGATGCCCATGCCGCCCAGCCACTGGAGTTGCTGACGGTAGAAACGAATGGATTCCGGCAGATGTTCGATACCGGTCAGCACGGTGGCGCCGGTGGTCGTGAGCCCGGACATGCTTTCAAAGGCGGCGTCGGTGATGGAGATGTTCGGGGCATGGGAGAGGGTCAGCGGTAGCGCCCCTGACAATCCCAGCACGGTCCAGAACAACACCACCACCAGAAAACCGTCGCGGGTCCGCAATTCCTGGCGCCGACGACGCACCGGAAGCCAGATGAAGGTACCGACGGCCAGGATCACCCCGAAGGAAACCAGAAACGGCACCAGCCCCTGATCGTCATGGATGAACGCCACCAGGGCCGGCGGCAGCATGGTGACGCTGAACAGCATCAGCAGCAGCCCGACGACACGGAGCACCGAAGACCAGTACATGAGTGATTCCAGGGGAGTTCAGGGGCGCATAAATTAGGCCACAAGGGGTGGGTGGTGCAAACAGTTTGGGGATTTTATGGCTGCGGAAGCGGCCTTGACCCTGCCTTCTCGGGGGACTAGGGTAAAAAAAGTCAGGGACCTGCACGCGGAGATCGCCATGCCACATCGCCATGTACCCCCTGCCCTGTGGGCAATCCCACTGAGCGCCGTTCTGTTGTTGCCCTCACCCACCCTCGCCCAGAACGTGCCCACGCTGGACAGCACCACCCAGACCGCCCGCGCCGGCTATTATCAACTCCGCTGGGGCATGGAAGATGCCGACGGGGCAATCTACCGGCTGGAAGAATCCCGCTCCGCCGATTTCCAGACAGCGCAGATCCTCTACGAAGGGGCCGACAGGGCCACCGTGATCAGCGGTCGGAGTGACGGCACCTTTCACTACCGGGTTCAGGCCACCCTGCCCGACACCACCCGCTCTCCATGGAGTTCGCCCCTGACGGTGGAGGTCGCCCATCATTCCCTGCTCCAGGCGCTGACCCTGTTCGTCATCGGTGCCGTGGTATTCCTGGCCACCCTTGCCCTCATCGTCACCGGCACGCGCCGGCACCAGGAACCTGCCTGACGCCCGATGCATGACTTGCCTCCCCCATCGCCATGCCACCTGAGGGTCCACCACCGCCCGGACGCCCCGTGAGGAAAAGACCATGAGCATTCAGGAAACCGCCATTCTGGAACCGGGACTGGCCTGGTTGCTGATCGCCCTGTTCACCGCCCTGTACGTGGGCCTGGGCTGGTTCTTCGGCCGTCGGGACAAGGAACTGGACCAGTTCGTACTGGCCGGGAGAAAGGTGGGGCTGGCGGTGGGGACCGCCACAGCCATGGCCACCTGGGTCACCAGCAACACCACCATGATGGCCCCGCAGCTGGCCTATCAGATCGGCCTGTGGGGCATGATCGGTTATGCCCTGGGCTCCGTGGGTCTGTTGCTGTTCGCCCCGCTGGCCAAACGCATTCGGCTGCTCATGCCCCACGGCTATACCAGCGGCGACTTCGTCCGTCTGCGCTACGGCCATCTAGCCTGGCGGATCTTCCTGGCCATTTCCATCTTCTACAGCTTCGGCTGGCTGGTGAGCCTGGGCATGGCCGGCGGCGTGCTCACCCACGCCCTCTCCGGCATCCCCTACTGGCAGGGCATGACGGTGATCCTGGCGGCCTGCGTGGCCTACACCCTGATCGGCGGCTTTCGCGCCGTCATCGGCACTGACTTCATCCAGTCGATCCTGATCCTGGTCGGCCTGGTGGCCATCGCCTGGCTGGTGATCGGGCGCATCGGCTTCGACGAGATTCACCTCAGCCTGCAGCTGGAACGACCGGAACTGCTCACCCTGCTGATGCCGGCGGCGATCATGTTCCTGTTCAACAACCTGCTGTTCGGCATGGGGGAGATCTTCCATTCCAACGTATGGTGGACCCGGGCCTATTCCTTCCGCGAGGGGGTGGGCATGTGGGCCTACCTGCTGGCAGGCATCTTCTGGGCGCCGATCCCCATCGTCGCCGGTTTCATCGCCCTGGCCGCACCGGCGCTGGGGGTGAACATTCCCGCCGCCGACATGGTGGGGCCCATCGTCGCCTCGGAACTGCTGGGGCTGGCGGGGGCCATCATCGTGCTGGTGATGGTGTTCGCCGCCCTGGCCTCCAGCCTGGATTCCCTGCTGGCGGCCACGGCCATGCTGGTGGTGCGGGACATCTACTACCGGCACCTGCGCCCCCAGGCCACCGCGGCCCATCTGCGCACCGCCACCAAGGTCACCATCCTGCTGCTGGGGATCATTGCCTGGCTGCTCTGCCTGCCGCGCATCACCACCCTGGCGGAACTGCTGCATTTCACCGGGGCCTTCGTGGCCAGCACCATCTGGCCCATCGCCGCCGGGCTGTACTGGCGCCGGACCAACCGCATCGGTGCGTCCCTGGCCATGGTGATGGGTAGCCTGGCAGGGATCAGCGCCTATTTCCTGATCGGTTTCTATGTGGGTGCCCTGGTGGGTGCGGCCGTGTCCATGGTGATCGTGCTGCTGACCACCTGGCTGTGGCCCCAGTCCTTTGACTGGGAAACCCTCAAGGAACCGCCGCCCAGACACTGAACCCGGGAGCATGCCATGGCATCCGTTGAATTCCTGACCGTGCTGATCGTCACCTCCACCGTCATCACGACCCTGTGCATCCTGGTACTGCTGGGACTGGTGATCCGGGACTGGCGCAACGGGACCCTGTGGTAGACGCGGGCGCATCGGTCCGCTCTGATAGAATGCCCTGCCCGCCCCATCCGGGCGGTGATATTCCGTCATCCCCTTTGCAGAGGCGACATGGCCAGTTCCAAGCATATCTATCGAGTCTGTTTCATCAATCAGGGCAAGGTGTACGAGGTCTTCGCCCGCCAGGTGTACCAGAGTGAGATGTATGGTTTCGTGGTGGTGGAAGAGCTGATCTTCGGCGAGCGCAGCGCCATCGTGGTGGACCCGGGCGAGGAGAAGCTCAAGACCGAGTTCGCGTCCGTCACCCGCAGCCTGATCCCGATGCATGCCATCATCCGCATCGATGAGGTGGAAAAGGAAGGTGTGGCCAAGATCAGCGAGTTGGGCGCCAACGTCACCGCCTTCCCCGCCAGCTACCTGCCCCAGGGCGGGACTCCTCCGCGCAAGGACAGCTAGAAAAAAATCGGCAAAGGGATTTGCCAAAGCCGAAAGATTCAGGTATCTTTCGGCACCTTGATCGGGACGGGCCAGGCCCACCGGATCAATCGCTGCCACTGCGCGGCGAAACAATCAGCGGAGAGGTGGCCGAGCGGTCGAAGGCGCACGCCTGGAAAGTGTGTATACGGTAACCCCGTATCGAGGGTTCGAATCCCTCCCTCTCCGCCATACAAAAGTACAAAAAAGCCACCGGAAACGGTGGCTTTTTTGTTATCGGCCCGGTGTTTAATCAAACACCACCGTCTTGTTGCCGTGCACCAGCACACGGTCTTCCAGATGGTAACGCAGCCCCCGGGCCAGCACGGCCCGCTCCACGTCGCGGCCCAGTCGCACCAGATCGTCCACCGTGTCGTCGTGACGGACCCGGATCACGTCCTGCTCGATGATCGGCCCCTCGTCCAGTTGATCTGTCACGTAATGACAGGTGGCGCCGATGAGCTTCACGCCCCGTTCAAAGGCCCGGTGATAGGGCCTGGCGCCGACAAAGGACGGCAGGAAGCTGTGGTGGATATTGATCACGCGCCCGGCATAACGGGCACACATGTCCGGGGGCAGAATCTGCATGTAGCGGGCCAGCACCACCACGTCCGCCCGGGCCTCATCCACCAGTTGGGAAACCCGGACAAAGGCCGATGCCTTGTCCTGCCGCTCCACCGGGACATGGTGGTAGGGAATGCCGTGCCACTCCACATAGTCCCGCATGTCTTCATGATTGGAAATCACACAGGGGATGTCCATGGGCAGATCCCCGGAACGCCAGCGGTAGAGCAGATCCGTCAGGCAGTGGTCCAGCTTGCTCACCAGGGGTACCACGCGCCGGGGCTGGCGTGCGTCGGTGACGTGCCACTCCATGGCGAATTCCAGGGCGATGGGCGCGAAGGCCTGGCAGAAGCCATCAAGATCGAAGGGCAATGTGCCGGCGTCGATCTCGTAACGCATGAAGAACCAGCCGGTGGAGGCATCCGAGTGCTGGCTGGCCTCGGTGATGGAACCACCGTGGCTGGCCAGAAAGCCGCTCACGGCGGCAACGATGCCTACCCGATCAGGACAGGAAATGATCAGACGATAACGATGAGGTGACATGAACCAGGATCCCTTCCGCGCTCAACAACGCTGCCCGGACTGCAGGCTGGGGCAGTCGCTGCTGACAGTGCGCCCCTCCCCCAACCAGCCCAGGATGCCGTCGGTGACATTCATCACCCGGGTGTAAGCCGCCTCTTCCGCCATGAATCGGGCCAGCACCCCGGTGCGATTACCCACCCGGCAGATGAGCACGAAGGGCTCATCCCGCTCCACCACCCGGGTCAGATGCCGGGGGAAGCTGCGCACGAAGCGGCCGTTGGCGTCAAAGGCGGTGATCAGGTAGCTGCCTTCCACCACCCCGGTTTCGCGCCATTCCTCCGGACGCCGGATATCGATGACCTTGACCCCGGCGGCAATCAGTTCGGCCAGTTCATCATTGCTCACGTTGGTGAAGGGCGGCGGCTCCACCGCCACCAGTTCCAGTTCGAAACGCAGGGTGGCATTGGGCGGGATCACCCGGCCGGCGCCGCGCTCGCCGTAGGCCAGTTGGGGCGGGATGATCAGTTCCCGCTTGCCGCCGGCCTGCATGCCCACAAGACCCATCTCCCAGCCGGGGATGACCTGCCCCTGCCCCAGAATCAGGCTCAGGGGCTCTCCCCGCTCATGACTGGAATCAAACCGGGTGCCGTCTTCCAGCCAGCCGGTGTAATGCACCTGCAGGGCATGGTGGCGATCAGCCCGTGGACCGTCACCGGTCTCAAGATCACGGATCTGGAGTTCGGCGGCGCCCGCACCGGCAAATGGCAGCAGGCAGCAAACCGCAAGAAACAGCAGGGAAAACAGGCGGGATTTGATCACGGCGAATCCGGGCTCCATGGTCACTTCAGTGGTGGCATCATGGTAGCTGGCCGGGCACGGGCAAGACCAGCCCTTGTGCCAGGCTTGCCTCGACAGCTAAGAGATTAAGGGTGGCAACCCACATCAGCCACACCCCGGCGCCCAAGTCCACTGTTACCGTTGCTCCCTTCCGGGCCTGGCGGGGTTCACAGCTTGTTGTCGCGAGGGGACCGATGCAGGTCACCATTGCAGGTGCTTGGCGGCATCGGCGTCTCCGCCCAGTCCCGCCAAAGGATTCGTGATTATCCGTACAGGCAGCCACCGAGTCAACCTGACCGGCGAACGGGGCGCCGAAATCCGTGCTTATCGGGACTTTAAGCTCGGTCGTCGGTGCGCAGGGAACCATTCGAGCTAAAATCCCTGTTTCCTGTTTAGACTGTGGGCATACAACACCGGGGCTTGGTTCACCCGATACCTTCCGGTCAAAGAAGATGCCTCGCCACTTCGATCATTACTCAAGAGCGCTGGAAAATGTCAACAGAACGGAAAATCTTCCGGATCAGGATTTTTCATAAAGTCCTTGTCACCATGATGCTGGTGGCCTTCATCCCCATTGCGGGAGCCCTGTACATCGCCGTCAATCAGATCGAGCGAAGCTGGCGTGACAACGTGGGTCAGCAGATCATGATTACCAGCCAGGGCCTTGCGGACCGCATTGATGGCTGGCTGGACATGAACCTGAGGGTTCTGAGTCAGAACGCGGCCCTGCCTGATATTCGCTCCATGGAAACCGAGCGCCAGAATCCAGTACTCAAGGCGCTGGACGATACCTATGAATGGACCTATCTGGCGTTTACCGTCGCCCCTGACGGCCAGAACGTAGGCCGCAATGACGACAACCCACTGACCCAATACGGCGACCGCAGCTACTTCAGGCAGGTCATTCAAGGCAGTCCCGTGGGACAGCAGGTGCTGATGGGCCGCACCAGTGGCAAACCCGCCCTGATACTGGCCAAGCCAATTCACAATACGGCGCAGGACGGGCGCAACAGGCTGGCGGGCGTGATCGCAACCGCCCAGCATCTGGTGGATGTATCCGACGCCACCGCACAGGCCAGGCTCGGTTCGACGGGTTACATGATGGTGCTGGACCCTTCACGCCAGCTCATCGCCCACGGCCGGCCCGAAGAGGTCGAGGGTCAGCTTCAGGACTATAGCTGGCACCCGATCCTGAGCGCTCCCGGAGCCGATCAGCGCCCCGTGATCATTGAGCACCAGGGACAACGTCTGGTAGGGTTCAGGCAGGACATCGGGCTGGGATGGACCATCCTGATCCAGCAGAATTACGAGGAGGCTTTCGCTCCCCTGATCAATGCCAGAAAGGACGCACTCACCGTTGGCGCCGTGACCCTGCTGCTCGTGGTCCTGATCGCCTTCATGCTGGCACGTCAGATTTCCAGCCCCATTGTCAAACTGACTGAGGCGGCGGAAGGGCTCAGTCGCGGCAAATTCGAACACGAAATCGTCGGCACCGCCCGTGGAGACGAAATTGGTGCCCTGGCCCGAGCCATCGAGCGCATGTCAGTGAGCATAAGAATCGCCCTTGAACGCCTTCGCAAACCCACCTGAACAGCGGCGCAACATGACTTCCTGGGCTGGCAAAAAGGTAGATCGCCATGGATAGAAACAGCGTATTTTCGAAGACCAGCAAGGGCAAGGCCGCCATCAATAACAAGGACAGGGCGCTCTCCATCGATGCGCGCCGCATTCTGATCATGGTGAATGGCATTCGGACCACCGGAGAACTGCTGGACCAGTTCTCCGGTCATGCCGATGTCGAAACCCATCTTCAGATCCTGTTGTCCGAGGAATTCATTTTCGAGAGCATTCCTGGAAGCGGCAAGGGAACTGCCGGCACCCTTGCCAGCAAGCCGATCGATTCCAACACCCCTCTCTCGGAACCGCTGATGCAGCTGCTGGAAAAGGAGTTCATTGAATTCATGGGGCCGATGGGTTCGCTGATATGCGAGGAGGTTTGGCCCGGCGTGGCCACAATGGAGGAGGCCATGGAAGCCCTTTGCCGTCACCTGGATAGCCCGGAACAAGCCAAGGCCTTTCGCACGAATGTCATGAAGACCACCTGAGTGGGTCAACCCACCCAAATCAAAACCTGATTTCAAAAATCAATACCAAGGGCTGCTCCAAAACACAGACTGTTGATTCATCATCCTTCCCGCTGGATGTGCTCAGATGAACGCGCAGGACCCCCTTGAGGTCTTGAGAGAGAGTGAAGCACGGCTCAGAGCCTTGGCAGAGGGTGGCCAGGCCCTGATATGGACTGCTGGCCTGGACATGAAGTGCGACTGGTTCAATCAGGTCTGGCTGAACTTCACCGGCCGCGCCATGGAAGAAGAAGTGGGTGATGGCTGGACCACCGGGGTACATCCGGACGACTATGATCGTTGCGTAAACACTTATGTGAATGCCTTCAGGCACCGCAAGGCCTTCAGCATGGACTACCGCCTGCGCCATCATGAAGGAGAATATCGGTGGATACAGGATGATGGGCATCCCCGGTATGGCCCTGGCGGCGAGTTCATCGGCTATGTGGGTCATTGCCTGGACATCACCCGCAGAAAGCATGCGGAACTGATGAACCATCTACATTGGCAGGTGCTCCAGATGGTCATGGAACGCGCGCCCCTGGCACGGATTCTGGGCATCATCACCGATGGCATCGAAGTCCTGCTCTCGGAAAGAAGGGCCCTGATTCAGCCCTTTCACGATGGCCGCAGCCCCGCCATCATGGACTTCATTCCGGAGAAAGTCCGCAACAGTCTAGGACACGCCGACGAGATTGCCCAAAGACGTCTCATCGTGGCGGAGATCGCCATTGAGCAGAACTGGGCATGGCCTTCAAGCCATCACTCGGGCTTTCTGGTACGCGCCTTCTGGTGGGAACCCATCAGGAACAGGCAATCCACCGTGCTGGGACACATCATGATATGCCGGGATACCCCGGGCATTCCGGATCCCCAGGAAATAAACACCCTCGCGATGTTTTGCAACCTGGCCTGCCTGGCCATTGAACAAAGCCTGCAACAGCAACGGCTCGCCCTGATCGAGACCGCCTTTCAAGCGGCGGGAGACGCCATTTTCATCACCGATGCCAATGGCCTGATCCTTGATACCAACCCCGCCTTCACCCTGCTCACCGGCCACACACGGGATACGGTGCTTGGCAAACCTCCCTCCCTGCTGCAATCCAGACACCAGGAGCAACCCTCCCAGGCACCTGATCCATGGGAAACCCTATGGAACGAGGGTGGCTGGCAGGGGGAACTCTGGCACCAGCATCGGAATGGATCCATCTTTGCCACCCGGACCACCCTGCGTTCGGTACCGGATGAAGATGGCCAGACAAGACATTTCGTGGGTGTCCTGTCAGATGTGACCGAACGCAAGGCCCTCCTGGCACGGCTTGAATACAGCGCCAGCCATGACCTGCTGACCGGCCTGCCTAACCGTGCCCTACTGCAGGACCGGCTGCATCAGGCCATGGCACAGGCAGATCGTCATGACCAGAAGATGGCGCTTGTGTTCATGGATCTGGATGGATTCAAGCATGTCAACGATCAGTTCGGACATGCGGCCGGGGACGAACTGCTGGTTCACATGGGGGAATGCCTGTCCTCATGCCTGCGTCTGGGGGATACTCTCGCGCGTGTGGGAGGTGACGAATTCGTCGCCGTCCTGGTGAACGTGAAAAGCGACCGTGACGTGGAGACCGTCCTGAAGCGGATGCTTGAAGCTGTCCGTCGGCAACCAGCATTCATTCCCGGTGCCCCCGTCTCACTGAGCATGGGCGTGACATTTTTCCCCCAACCCACCCCCGCAGATGCCCGGATGCTCATGGCCCAGGCAGACCAGGCCATGTATCTCGCCAAGCAAAAAGGGAAAAACCGCTACTGCCTTCATGCCTTCCGTCGACACACGCCCTGATCTTCCCGACCATTGCCCCGTTCCTGCCGCAACACCTCGCAGACCCCTCAAAAATCAAATCCTGATAAGATTGCACAACTCCAAGAACGGGATCCTTGCCGCTGATGAATGCCCATATTCCTGGTTACCGTCGCCATACCACTGTCCCCGTCAGAGTCGGCCATGTGGTGGTCGGCGGTGATGCTCCGGTAGTGGTACAGTCCATGACCAACACCGATACCGCCGATGTGGCCGCCACCACCCGCCAGGTGGCCGACCTGGCCCGGGGTGGTTCCGAACTGGTAAGAATCACGGTCAACACCGAGGAGGCGGCCGCGGCCGTTCCGCGCATCCGTGAAGGCCTGGATGCCATGGGACTGAATGTACCCCTGGTGGGGGATTTTCATTTCAACGGCCATCGACTGCTCAGCAAATATCCGGCCTGCGCCGAGGCCCTGGCCAAGCTGCGCATCAATCCGGGCAACGTTGGTCGGGGAGCCCGACGAGACACCCAGTTCGCCCAGATGATCGAGATGGCCTGCCGTTACGACAAGCCGGTGCGCATCGGCGTCAACTGGGGCAGCCTGGATCAGGAACTGCTGGCCCGCATGATGGATGAAAACACCCGCAGGCAACCGCCGCTGGACATTCAGGACATCAATCGCGAGGCACTGATCGAATCCGCCCTGAGCAGCGCCCGGCGGGCCGAGGAAATCGGCCTGCCCCATGACCGTATCCTGCTCTCCTGCAAGGTCAGCGGCGTGCAGCCGCTGATCCGCCTCTACACGGACCTGGCCTCCCGCTGCGACTACCCCCTGCACCTGGGGTTGACCGAAGCAGGCATGGGCGTCAAGGGCATCGTGGCCTCCACCGCCGCCCTGGCGGTGCTGCTTCAGCAGGGCATCGGCGACACCATCCGTGTCTCCCTTACCCCGGAACCGGGTGCCGAGCGGGTCAAGGAAGTGATCGTGGCCCAGGAAATCCTGCAGAGCCTGGAACTGCGCAGGTTCATCCCCGCCGTGGTGGCTTGCCCTGGCTGCGGACGCACCTCCAGCGATTATTTCCAGCATCTGGCCCAGGACATCCAGAACCACATCCGTCGCAACATGCCGGAGTGGAACAAGCGCTATCCGGGGGTCGAGGAGATGACCGTGGCGGTGATGGGCTGCGTGGTCAACGGACCGGGGGAAAGCAAGCATGCCAACATCGGCATCAGCCTGCCCGGCACCGGTGAGATGCCGGTAGCCCCGGTCTATGAGGATGGCGAAAAGACCGTCACGCTCAAGGGCGACCATATCGCCGAAGAGTTCCTGCTGCTGGTGGAGAAATACATCGAACGCCGCTACGGCTGATCAACGCAGCGTCCTTATCGGCTCTACCCTGGGCCGGGGCTTGGCTCCGGCCTCTTGATCCAGTCTCAGCAGTTCGGCCTGGGCCAGTGCCACCAGACGATTGAAGCCGGAGAGGGCCTTTTTATCCAGGGCACAATCATCGAACCTCCGGTCGGCATAAACCAGCCCCAGCGGCCGATCACCCGCAAACAGGGAATGGGCAAAAAATGCCCTGACCCCGATGATGTCCCGGAGAGACTGCGGTACCTGGTACCACATTTCATCCACGTTGCCCGGATTCAGCCAGAACGAGGCCGGCCGCTTCATCAAGACCGTCAACAAATGACGACCGTAGAGGTCAATGGTCATCCGGTTGAAATCCGGTTCATAATCGGTTCCCACCATGGATACGGGAACCAGCTGGTTCTCAGCCTCGTCCAGGCGGGCGAATACCACCCGATTCAGTCCCACCCCCTGGTGCAGCCCCGCCAAAAGCACATCCAGGACTTCCCCTTCATCGCCCAACTTTCCGGATTGCAGCGTGGCTTCTGCCTGATCCAGGCTGTCACGCCTGGGCGCCAGACAGAACACAGGGCGCTGCGAACTGATACCGCTGATCCACTGATCCCTGATCAGTTCAGCCTCCAGATCGGGTACTGCCGGAAGATCACCGTAAAGGTTCAGGTTAAGGTTGAACTCTCTCGAAACCCTGTTGAGTTGCTCCACCACGGATTCGATATCCGCATCCAGGTACTCCATCACCAAACGCAAATCCCTGGCCTGCACGGGACAGCACCACCCGCCAATGGCGTGACGTGCCAGCTTGGCCGCCAGCATGACGCCCAGGGGACGCGGATGACGGGCATTGGAAGGACACATGCAATGCCGCACAAGATCAGGCAATTTCCACAAACCCGCAAGACGGTGGCCGACCGCCTTCAGGCTCAGGTTCAGCGCCACATATTCCGCTTCATGGGGCAGAACCTCTGTGTTTTCCATGAGGGAGAGATAGCGAGCAATCCGCCGTTCCTGATGCACCGCCAAAGCCAGTTCGCCCAAATTGAAGAGCAGGGCTGCCAGTGCAACTTCACCCGGAACCATGTCATTACGCAGGGTGCCCCAGGATTCAGCCAGCATAGCGGCGTAAGTAGCCTGCGCGGCCAGCTGGAAATAGCGTTCCCGGGCGGCGGGATCAAGCAACTGATCCAACGGCCTGGACTTCTCCAGACAACGATGGATACCCTGGATGCCGATCATCATGGTGGCCTCATCCAGGGACACCACCTCGGTACGGAAATGCCGATGAGGAACCGCATTTGCCATGCGGATGACATTGAGTGCCAACCCCACGTCCCACTGTATCAGGCGCGCCACCAGACGCATGCTGGAAAGCGCGTCCGACTCAAGGTCACCCAGCAAGAGCGCTGTACCCGGCAACAAGGGAAGATCCTGCCCGCCAAAGGCACCGAGCCATTCATCCAGCTGCCGTTTATCCATTATCACGCCCCTTCAAATTGAGCAGTACTTCACAGGGATATATTCGTTTATTATGGACCGTATTCTCTCATCCTAGCCAGCCCAGGCCCACACCGGATAACAGGAGGAACACGGTCAGTGAATCTCATTCTAGGCTCAATCATCGTTACCGTTGCCGTTCTTGGCGGGTGGTCCCTCCATGGCGGGCAGCTCATCCTGATCTGGCAGCCCTATGAGTTCGTGATCATCCTGGGGGCAGCCCTGGGCGCCTTCGTGATCGCCAACCCCATGAAGACGATCATCAAGGTCTTCGCCCTCATTCCCAAGCTGATGGGTGGCCCCGTCTACAAGAAAGATGATTACATGGAACTGCTGGGCCTGATGTATGACCTGTTCACCAAGGCACGCAAGGAAGGATTGATGGGCATCGAGGGGGATATCGAAGAGCCGGAAAACAGCCCCCTGTTCGAAAAATATCCGCGAGTTCTCAAGAACCATCATGCGGTGGAGTTCATTTCCGACTACATGCGCCTGGTCGTGAGCGGCAGCATGAATCCGTTCGAACTGGACAACCTCATGGACATCGATATCGAAACACACCATCACGAAGCCGCTGAACCCGCCCATGCCGTATCACGGGTGGCAGACGGCCTGCCCGCCTTCGGTATCGTGGCGGCGGTGCTGGGCATCGTCAACACCATGAGCGCCCTGGATGGCCCCATCGACAAGATCGGCGGACTGGTGGCTGCCGCACTGGTGGGCACCTTCACGGGTATCCTGCTGGCCTACGGCTTCGTGGGTCCGCTGAGCAATGCCCTTGAGCGACGCGCCGATGAAGAATCCAAGTACCTGGCGGTTCTCAAGGCCTGTATTCTTGCCAACGTGCAGGGTTACAGTCCTCAGGTGGCAGTAGAGTTCGGGCGCAAGGCCATGGCCTCCAACATGCGCCCCAGCTTCATCGAACTGGAACAGCATCTGCGCGGCAACAAGGGGTAGGCAGCCTTGGCAATCGAGGAGAAAAAACAGCCGATCGTCATCAAGCGGATCGTCAAGCACGGCGGTCACCACGGCGGCGCCTGGAAGATCGCATTTGCGGATTTTGCCATCGCCATGATGGCCTTCTTCCTGCTCTTGTGGATTCTATCGGTCACCGATGACATGCAGAAGGCGGCAATCTCCCAATATTTCCAGGATCCTTCCGCCGCCATGGGGATCAGCCCCACCCCGCCCCACCCCACCGATGGCCAAGGCGCCTCACCCTCCATCATCGACTTTGAGGGCGCAGTCGACATGGAGCGGGTTGAGGAACTGGCCCAGGAACTGGACCGGCAACGGCTGGAAAACCTCAAGGAAGTGCTGGAAGAAGCGATGGAACAGAGCCAGGCGCTGGAGCCCTTCAAGGATCAGTTGCTGCTTGACATCACGCCGGAGGGCCTGCGCATTCAGATCGTCGACAGGGAAAATCGTCCCATGTTCGATCTGGGCAGTTCCCAGCTCATGAATTACACCACGGCCATCCTCAGAGAGCTGGGGTCCATCATCAACCAGGTTCCCAACAAGATCAGCATCACCGGCCACACGGATGCCCGCCCCTTCATCCGGGCCAACTACAGCAACTGGGAACTGTCCGCCGACCGGGCCAACGCGGCCCGGCGCGCCATGCTGGCGGGAGGCATGGAAGAAAACAAGGTGGGCAGGGTGGTCGGACTGGGTTCCACGGTGCTGTTTGACCGGGAGAACCCGGAAAACCCCATCAACCGTCGCATCAGCATCATCGTGATGAACCAGGCGACCGAGGCCTCCATCCTCAAGGAGGCCTCGGTGGAATACCAGGGCGATCAGATACTGCCGTTCACGCCCTGAGTATTTCCCGACTCTCCCGGGCCAGGAATTCCAGCCCACCGCCGGCACCCCTGGCCCGGAGAGCCCCTTGACAGACCAGACCGCCCTTGACTACCAGGGCGGCATAACGGTCTTCGATGGCCTGACAGATCTCACGACAGCGGGCCGCCTCCCTGTCCCGACTCCCTGGCTCCCGGGGATCATACAGACGATGCACCAGAACCGGTATCGGAAGACCCAGTCGTGCGGGTCCTTGCCTGAGTATCCCCTGTATCCCTATATCCAGGGCCTCCCCCATCACCTCCATGGGAGCGGGCCCGACACACCAGGCCAGATTGCGCAACTGGACCTCGTCCAGGGCATCTCCGACGATGACCAGCCACTCCGCTCGCTCAACCTGCTCATGCAATCCGCCCTTGTAAAGACGCAGGTAGTCAAGCTGTGACAGGTTACCCTGGAGCAGACGTGTCATCAGCCTCACAAGCCCCTCTCTGGGAGGCTCCGCCGGACCGGCTTCCTGATCCTGACGATCCCGGATGGCGTTATGTATGCTCTGATAGAGTCGCAACGAGGCGACGCGGGGCTCCAAGGACAAGGTCTGCCGATACAGAGTCAGACTGTCGATATAAACATCGGCCCGCATCCGTCCCAAAGCATCAGGCACATGGATCCGGATACCGTCCGTATCCGTGTCAACGCCGATCAAAAGGGTATCCACCGGTGGCGGCCTGGAAAGCCCCGCGCCAATGGATTCCCTGAAAACCTGCAGCCGATCCAGCAGCAAGTCGGCATGGCTCTCGGTACTGCCAGGGCATTCACAGGATCTGGCCGCAGGTTCGGTCGATCTGAAATGATAGACACACACCTTGAGATACCTGGAAGGAACATCGGCTGGAACAGGGATGCCCTCCAGGTGCCGAAGCAGCTCACAGTAGCGCCAGTGCTCAACCTGGCTATCCACATCAAACACCCCGCCCACCCTGGCGCAATGACGGATCTGCAAACCGGGCAGGCGCAGAATCAGACGCTTGAGCCCCATGAGACGGCCGTCCGGGCACGTGCTGACCACCATGGCATGGATGTCACAATCCAGCAGCTCACCCAGCACACTTTCCACGTCCAGCATGGGTGCCGGGCAGTCGCGCCAGGCGCCGTCCACCATCTGGGACAGGATCTGAAAGATCCCCTGGGCATAGAGCAATCGCACATCCAGGCCTCCCACCCAGGACCTTTCCACCACCTCCGCGGGCCACTCAAAGCCAAGCCGTTCCTGCGCCATGGCCTGAATTTGCCGGGCGTGATCGGGCCCCATGGACTGGTACTGCATTTGCCTGAGCGCGGGGATCAATGCTGTCAGTTTTCCCTGAAAGGCCTGTTCGAAGGCATACAGTCTGCCGTGATCGAAAGGCTCCGCCAGTGGATGGTGGGCTTTGCCGGTGTTCTCTCCGGCTCCCTGCTCCAGTTCCGTATTCACTACCTGGACACCTCATTTTTGTCATTGAGAACAGGGTCCACGGCCAAGACATTCGGCGCGTACCCCTGATACACGAATTTTAATCTGCTTCCCATTAAGCAATACTCACGGATGTGGCTTTGACCAGACGCAGGGCCATTCCATGGAGAATCCCAAGGCCGAACACGGGCAATACCCTTCGTCTGGCGGAGGACCATCCTGCCCCATGGAGGCAACGGCACAATGAATTTCACCTTTCGACAACTCAAGGCCTTCGAAGCCGTGGCCAGACACCTCAGTTACACCAGGGCTTCGGAAGAGTTGCATCTTACGCAACCGGCCGTGTCCATGCAGATCAAGCAGCTCGAAGAACATGTGGGCCTGCCCCTGTTCGAACAGATCGGCAAACGGATCTATCTTACCGATGCCGGCAAGGAGCTTTATCACTACAGCTGCACCATCGCCAATCAGCTGGCGGAAGTGGAGATGGTTCTCAGCGAAATGAAGGGGCTACGACGAGGACATCTGAACATAGCCGTGGCCAGCACCGCCAATTATTTTGTTCCACGCCTGATTGCCGCGTTCCATCAGCGCCATCAGGGGATCTCCGTGACCCTGGAAGTCACCAACCGTGAGTCCCTGCTCAAGCTGCTGGACATGAATGCCATGGACCTGGCCATCATGGGCCAGCCGCCCTCCGGCGAGCCGGCCGCCCACCCCTTCCTGGAGAACCCGCTGGTGATCATTGCGCCACCGGACCACCCGCTGGCGCGGGAAAAAAACATCCCGGTAGCACGTCTGGCCAGTGAGCATTTCGTGGTACGCGAAGAGGGATCGGGGACCCGGGGCGCCGCAGAACGGTTTTTCGAAACCCACGGCATCACCCTGCTGGCCACCCAGCAGATGCACAGCAGCGAGGCCATCAAACAGGCGGTGGAAGCCGGACTGGGCCTGGGCCTGCTGTCCCTCCACACGCTGGAGATGGAACTGATCCTGAAACGTCTGGTAGTGCTGGACGTGGAAGGCTTCCCCATTCAGCGCCAATGGTATGTGGTTCATCCTCGGGGAAAACGTTTTTCCGGCGTGGCCCAGGCCTTCATGAAATTCACTCTGGAGGAGGCCGGGCACCTCCTGAAGACACCCGAGTGGCGGAATTAAAAAACCCCTTTAGGCGTGTTGACAGGCCCCAGGGGCCTCCCTATAATCACGCCTTCTTCGCACTTGGGCGGTTAGCTCAGCGGTAGAGCACTGCCTTCACACGGCAGGGGTCAGTGGTTCGATCCCACTACCGCCCACCAAATTGAAGTACAAGCAGTACCAGGAAGATCTCTAAGCCCCCGGAAACGGGGGCTTTTTTGTTTCCGCACGTCCGCCACCACGACCCGGCTCGAAAACATTCCTGATGTCAAAGAAGAAGAAATGTTGCAAGAAGTACAAAAAGAGCAAGCGCTGCAAGGAATGCCCCAAGCGCAAAGGCTGATCTGCCGACACCCTGAGGCAGAGCCATGCTTCCGGAGATTTGGAAATCCCTGACCGCAGCCATGGGTAGCGCATCATCACCACGATGACGGCGCTTTCCCTATCGAGCCACTATACTATCGGCGGAGCCTCAAATTCGGTCGAGGCGTGCGCCGGGCTGCCCAGCCGCATTCTGGCTGCTTTCATCGATCGGTGTTCGCATGCCGGTCCAATTCAGGAAGAAATCAGGTGAGAGAAAACTCATGAAAGACTACCTGCTGTTTCGCAAGATGATCACTCCACCCTTCATCCACATTATTTTCTGGGTGGGCGTGGCCGCCGTCGTGATCGGCGCGCTGGGTACCATGTTCGGACAGAGCTTCCTCGGCGGGCTTGTGATGCTGGTTCTGGGCGTGGTGTTCTGGCGCATCAGTTGTGAACTGATGCTGGTCCTGTTCAGCATTCACGACCGGCTCTCGGAGATTGCAAAAAAGCCGGGCACCGGCATTTAAGACCACGCACCCGGTGCCTCGGCTTTAACTTGGCCGAGGCACCGGGGCGGCACTTCCACTAGTGCAGGGTCCGGGGCGTCTCGTCAAAGATGGCGGTTACCGCTTCCTTGTCCAGCCGATATTCCCGGTTGGCCAGGTCATCCCGGACGATGACCGCGCCCTGCTCCTGCAGAACCGACTCCACTTCCTCACGGCCCAGGGAGCGGAGCAGTGAACGGACTTTGCTCCAGTCCTCGGGGGTGTCGTGAATCACGCTTCGAGGCTCAAAGACCCTGACCGCCTCCTCGGGGAAAAGACGTGTCAGCAGGGAACTCACGGGCAGATTGATGAGTTCATCGTCGGTGATCGTGGATGCCAGATGTTCGATGCGATTCCAGCCATCAGGGTCACGCTCATCGGCTGCGGGAAGTTTCTGCAGAAACAGGCCCGCCGCCCCTTCTGACGTCGCGGTCAGGAACAGTCTGGAGGGCAATTGCTCGGACAGGCTGAGATAGTGCTCGAAAATCTCACCGATGCCTTCCCCCTCCAGAGGGACCACACTCTGCCAGGGCTGACGCATGCTGGGAAGGTCCAGTGAAAGTACCAGACGACCTTCACCCAATAACGCTCTGGCCGACCCCGACTCAATGTCGCCGGCCGACTGGGCCAGGGCTCTCAGATTCAGCCTTGCGTCACAGTCCACAACCAGCAGGGAAACCGGACCGGCGCCCCGGAGCTGGAAAGTGACACGCCCCTGCTGTTTCAGGGCCTCGGTGATGAAAAGGGAAGTAACGCACATTTCACCCAGCAGATGGGTCACCGGTACGGGATAGTCACGTTCGGCGATGATCTTTCGCCACACCGGCCCGAGCTGGACAACCGCCCCGCGAATGTCCAGATCCTCCAGCAGGAAACGCTGCAACAGGTCTTGGCTCATCCCAGCACCTCCCGGTAACGATCGGCATCAAATCCCATCAACAGGGTTTCACCCCATTCAAGAACGGGTCTCCTGATCAGCGTGGGATGACGGGTCATCAATGCGCAGGCACTGGCTTCATCGAGGGCTTCACGCTCGGCCTCGGCCAGCCTGCGCCAGGTCAGTCCACGGCGGTTGAGCAGTGACTCCCAACCCACCATGCGGCACCAGTCCGGCAACCGGGCGGCCACTACACCGGTCTTCTTGTAGTCGATGAATTCATAGTCGATACCATGGCTTTCCATCCAGGAAAAGGCCTTTTTCATGGTATCGCAGTTCCTGATGCCGTATAGACGACAGTGATGCTGAACACTAGGACCCGACATGTGGCAGAAATAGCTCCGAATTGACTGAATGGGATTCCCATGGAAGCACTGAAAAAGTCTTCTGTCGTCACGCCCGCTCAGGGAGAGGATTTTTCGATCCGTGACCAGATCCCCGCTACGCGGGTATGACGTATTCATGGCCTCCTTATTGTAACCAGCCCGCTCCGTTCATGGGAAACGGTGTCAGGACCTGTTCCAGATGGATTCGAAGATCAGGATTCACCCATGCTGCAGGTCGGGGCAATGGTGACAACCCTGGCCAGGGCAGCATGATCCTCGAGCGCCTATACTTGGTCAATAAATTACAAAAACATCAAACCGCCCGCGCCGCTGAATTTCAGTCACGATCCAGCAACCATGATCCCGTTTGGCTTGACCCTGCCCATGCCCTGAAGGCATCCCTTGCTCTCTGAAATCACTGCACGGGAACTTATGAAATGAATCGCTTACCCAAAAATAAAACCATAAACATAATACGGACACTATTCATTGCAATCTGCCTCATCCCGACGTTACTGACATCCGCCCATGCAGAAGAAAAATCCTTCAGGATCTTTCATGTCATGAGTTTCGATTCCCCCTGGCGATGGACGGACGGCCAGTTTGCGGGCTTCAAGGAAGGACTCGGAGATGCCGATGTGGAATACAAGATATTCCAAATGGATATCAAGCGACATGCCTCACGGGAAGCACAGGCGATAAGAGGTGCCAGTGCCCGTGAAATGATTGATGCCTGGTCGCCGGACCTGCTCTACATTTCGGATGATGCCGGCATTGATCATGTCGCCAGACACTACGCGAATACCCCCATGCCCATTGTTTTCAGTGGCGCCAACAAGACGCTGGCAGAGCACAGTCTTGAGGGCACCAGCAACATCACCGGCGTGCTGGAATACGAGCATATCCCCGAGTCCATCCGCCTGCTGCAAAACCTGGTGCCTGATGTCAGACGCCTGGCCGTGATCACGGATACCGCATCCCACTGGGCTCCAGTGATCCAGCGCATTCATGGGAGCATGTCCGCCCTGCCCGGCATCGAACTGGTCGCAGTGGATGTGGTTGTCAGCTATGCGGACTTTCAGAAGCACGTGATTGACTACGAACAGACCGCCGACGCAGTCATGTATCTGGGAGTCTTCAATTTTCTTGATGAGGAAGGCAACACCGTACCCTACGAGGCCCTGCAACGCTGGGTAGTGGAAAACAGCACGCGCCCGGATATCAGTTTCTGGATCGATCGCATCCATTTTGGCGTGCTGGCATCCGTGACTGTGTCTGAACTGGAACAAGGCATCGCGGCGGGCAAGCTGGCCCGGACCATCCTGATCGACGGGGTTCTTCCAGCCGATATCCCCCCGGAGCCCACGGTGAAAGGACGTCCGGCCATCAATCTCGCCCGCGCCAGGCAGCTGGGCATCAATGTCCAGTCCACCGAGTTGCTCACATCCGAGATCATCATGGAGTTTCAGTGGGAAAGACTGCACGACTGAAACTTGGATTGCGGGCCAAAATCCTGCTCATCGTGGCCACGGTCGTGCTGGTGGCCATGGTCACCAATACCCTGGCTTCCAGCTATCTCTTCACCCGCCAGCAGACCGAATCCCATTTACTTTGGGCCCAGGCCATCTCGCGCATACTGGGCGGGCAGCTTGAGCGCATACTGTTCCTTGGCATTCCGATTGATGATCTGCAGGGATTCGAGCGCCAGTGCGCCGAGGCCGTTGAACGCAATGGGGATATCTCTTACGCCTTCGTGGTCTCCGCCACGGGCAACATGCTGTTTCATAACCTTCAGGCGGAGGGACAACCAAAACCTCCCGTTCCCCCGGCTGTGGCGGAAGGCATCAAGCAGGGAATGGTGACGATCCATAACCCTGATGACAAGAGCTATGCCGTCATTCAACCGGTGATGGATCCGAGGGGAACCAAGGTGGCCGATGTGATCGTGGGCTTTCCCAAGGAAGTCATCGAGGAGGCCAGAAGCCAGCTCCTATGGGTCACCACGGGGATCGACCTTGGCGTTTTCATCATCAGTTTCGGGATCCTGTTCATCGCACTCTCCAGGTTCGTGATTCTGCCCCTGTCCCGGATCGTGCGCTCCCTGGAGGACATTCAGCCCGGCAACATCGGCAATACCCGCAAGCTTCCCGAGGGGGGAGAAGATGAAGTGGCCATCATGAGCCGGGCATTCAACCGGCTGCTGGAGCGTCTGGCGCAACATGAACAGGCCCTTGTGAAGGCCAAGGAGATGGCGGAAAACGCGAACCGGAGCAAATCCGAGTTTCTCGCCGTGATGAGTCATGAGATCCGCACACCCATGCACGCCGTGCTGGGCATGAACGAATTGCTGCTCCGATCCCCCCTGAATGAAACCCAGGCCAGTCATGCCAGCAGCATACGGCGCTCCGGGCGCGCCCTGCTCTCCGTCATCAACGATATTCTGGACTTTTCCAAGATTGAGGCGGAAAAGCTGACCCTGGAAGGCGTGGACTTTGATCTGCTGTCGGTGGTTGAAGACGCCGTTGACACGCTCAGGGGAAACGCCATTCAAAAACAACTGCAATTGACCTGCGAGCAACCCGGCTTGTCGGTTCCATTACATGGTGACCCCGTCAGGCTCATGCAGGTACTGCTCAATCTTCTGAGCAACGCCATCAAATTCACACACCGGGGCGAAGTGTGCATGCGCCTGATGGCTGAGGGGCCTCCCCCTTCACATCTACCCATCGGCAGCCAGTACCTGCTGATCGAGGTCCGTGACTCAGGCATCGGGATTCAGAAAACAGCACTGGAGCGGATTTTTCAGCCTTTTTCTCAGGCGGACAGTTCCATCACCCGTCAATATGGGGGTAGTGGCCTGGGACTGGCCATCGTCCTGCGGATTATCAAACTGATGCACGGGGAATTATCCGTGGACAGTGAACCCGGAGTGGGTTCCTCCTTTTTCCTGCGCGTACCATTTGCTGCCGCCGAGAAGGAACTCGGGATCACCGGCACTGCACCGGAAATCGGCTCCAGTTTTTCCCCTCATATACGGGTTCTGCTGGCGGAAGATGACCCGGTCAATCAGCAGGTGGCCAAGGCCATGCTGGAAAATTCAGGCTGTCGGCTGACCTTGGCCGCGGACGGAGAGCAGGCGGTGTCATTGGCACAGTCCCGTGCGTTCGACCTCATTTTCATGGACTGCCACATGCCGGTTCTGGATGGATTTTCCGCCACGCAAAGGATACGTGATCAACCTGGCCCCTCCGCCCGAACGCCCATCATCGCCCTGACCGCAGACGTATTGCAGGAAACCCGGGAGCGGTGCAGGGACGTGGGCATGGACGACTACCTCGCCAAGCCGTTTTCCCTGTCGGACCTGAACACCATGGTGTCCCGCTGGCTCAACTCGGGGACCTCCGCCGACCAGGAGATGACGGAAATGGACTTGAGCGAGAAACACTCGCGGGAAAATGCCATCAAGCCCTTTGATCCCGCACCACTGAATCAGATTGCACGGTTAAAGCGGGCCAGGGAACGCCAATTGATCAGGTGTACAGTGGAACTCTACCTCTCCGAAGCCGGCTGTCTCGTGGAAACCATTCTTGAGTCCGCTCACAACAGGGACTGGAGCAGTCTCCGGCTTGCGACCCATCGCCTCAAATCCAGCAGTGCCAATGTAGGCCTCATGGCAGTCTCCGAGTCGGCGGCTGAACTGGAATCCATCCTTCGCACCACAAGAGACGATGCTATGGTTTTCAATATAACCAGAGAATTGAAACAGTTGAGCGCTGCAGGCAGGGAGGCACTGCAGCACTATGTTGACACTCAAGAAAACAGCCCCCCTGCATGAAAGCAGCACAAGCCAAGCCCATCAAATCCTGAAACGTCCCACCACCAGCCGGAGTTCTTCCGCCAGTTTGGAAAGGTCATGACTTGCCTGGGAGGTCTGCAGCACGTTTTCCTTGGCATGCTGCGCCACCTCGTTGATCCGGTGGATGCTCTGGTTGATGTCATGGACCGTGGCGCTTTGTTCCTCGGCCGCGCTGGCGATCTGCTGAGTCATGTCATTGATGTGGGTCACCGCCTGGGTAATGCGGTCCAGGGTATTGCCCGCCTCACCAGCCTGGGTCACGCTGTGATCCGCGCCGGTCCGGCTTTCTTCCATCACCTTTACGGCGGATCTGACGCTGGCATGCAGTTTCTCGATCATGCTCTGAATGTCCGAGGTGGATTTTTGCGTGCGGCTGGCCAGTGTCCTGACCTCATCCGCCACCACCGCAAATCCCCTGCCCTGCTCTCCCGCCCGTGCTGCCTCTATGGCGGCATTGAGCGCCAGCAGGTTGGTCTGTTCCGCCACATCCCGGATCACCTGTAAAATCGAGCCGATGCTTTCGGTATCCTGGCGCAGGGCCTCCATGGCTTCCGCCGTTCGCGTGACATCACCCGCCAGTTTCCGGATGGCGCCAACCGTCGTGTCCACCACCGTTTTGCCGCCCCTGACGTCGGACAGGGTCTGCAGGGCACTGTCCGCCGTGGACTGGGTACTCCGGGCCACCTCTTCCACGGTGGCAGTCATCTCGTTCATGGCCACCGCCGCGCTGTCCATCTGATGCGCCTGCTGGTCCATGCCCCGTTCCGTTTCTGCATTGATCTGGGAAAGCTCGGTGGATGCGGCTGCCACTTCATTGGCGTAGTTGGTGATGTCGCCCATCATGCTGCGCAACTGGCCCTGCATTCTCGCAATGCTGGCCAGCAGACTTCCGGTGTCCCCCGGTTGCAGATTCACCTGGGTGGTCAGGTCTCCCGCGGCCACCTGTTGCACCACCTGGGCCGCGTAAACAGGCTCCCCCCCCAGGATGCCTCGGACTGCCCTCACAACAACCAGACTGATGATCACCGCGATGATCACCATGGTTCCGGCAATGATGATCAGATTACGCAGCATCGCCCTGACCGGGGCCATGGCGTGGTATTCCTCTTCCTCCAGGATCAGCCCCCAGCCCAGCATCGGGATGTAGTTGTAGCTGCCGATGACCGGGACGCCGGCGGCGTTAAGATAATGACCCAGACCGGTTTGCGACTGACGAATCCCCCTCACGGCCAAGGTATCCACCGGCGCGTTGGTCTGGCCAATGGACGCCGCCGGGGTCAGCGGCATGCCATCGGCTCCATTCACCAGATACACTTCCACAAACTCTCCCACGCTAAGGGCGCTGACCTGGACAAAGATCGTCTGCAACTGCACGGCACCCCGCATGACCCCGACGATGCGCCCCCCTTCACGGATGGGGATCGCCACGGTGCTCACCAGATTACCGGTGGCCCTGGAAAGGACGGGGCGGGAAAACACATCCTCGCCGGCAATGGCGCGCCGGAACCAGTCACGATCCGGCACCTGGAAATCACTTACCTCGCTGCGGGACATGACCCGACTGCGCCCCTCGAAAGCGGCGCCGGCGATGCCCTGCCCACGCCGGCCAGGAAACGCATCTCGTCCTGGCGAACCGTCAGCCAGCGGGTGAACGCCTCGGTATTCATTGCCCCGATGCCCTGGAGTTCCTCTTCAACCGCCGAGGTGAAGGCCGCCCGGTACTGAAAATAGACCGCAACGGAAACCGACAGGATGCTCGCCAGCACCAGGGTAACCAGGATCATGATCAGACTTCGGCCAAAACCCAGCCATGCAATCAGGTGTTTCATACTCCCCTCCCCCGATGGAAACCTTGATCGAGACGATGTCTGGCCCAGTCGGCATTGATTAAGACTGCCGGGACGCCCTTCCAATTTAGAACGAATCTAATATTAGGCATGAATTGCCTTTTTTTCCAGTGCCCTCCGGGTAACTTCGCCCTTAAGGTAGGATAGTCCCGATATCTGGTAATTTCTCGCGATACCGGCTTGATCACCCGTCAACTCCCCACCCTGGAGGACGGCCGGACGCCATCCTGAAGAATCTCGGCCCGGTACCAAGGAAGCATGCGGCCGCGGACGGCTTGCATACCCCGACACAAACAGTCAAGGTTTGCATTGTGCCCTTGCCCTGACCTATCTTTAGACTTTATCCAAAACACAATGATCGTTGCGTAAATCGCTTCACGAGGAGAAAACCGGTATGACGCACCAACTGCCCGATCTGCCCTATGCCAAGGACGCCCTGGAACCCCACGTCTCCGCGGAGACCCTGGAGTTCCACCATGACAAGCATCATGCGACCTACGTCACCAACCTGAACAAGCTGATCAGCGGCACCGAGTTCGAAAGCCTGTCCCTGGAGGAGATCGTCAGGAAGGCCCCTGCCGGCGGTATCTTCAACAATGCCGCCCAGGTCTGGAACCACACCTTCTACTTCAACTGCCTGAGCCCCAACGGCGGTGGCGAGCCCACCGGCGCCCTGGCCGAGGCCATCAATGCCGCTTTTGGTTCCTTTGCCGAATTCAAGGACAAGTTTGCCGCCGCAGGTGCGGGCAACTTCGGTTCCGGCTGGACCTGGCTGGTGAAGAATGCCGACGGTAGCCTGGAGATCGTCAACACCAGCAACGCCGCCACCCCGATCACCGAGGCCGGCAAGACCCCGCTGCTGACCATGGATGTGTGGGAGCATGCCTACTACATCGACTACCGCAATGCCCGGCCCAAGTACATCGAAGGCTTCTTCAACGTGGTGAACTGGGACTTCGTCGCCGACAACTTCGGCTGACTCTCACCACCTTCATGGCGACGCGCCCATGATGGCGAAAGACAATCGGGGCGCCGTACCAGACAGGCTCCTCTCCCCTTGAGGGGAGAGGAGTGGCGGTGAGGGGAAAAGACCGGCATGACGGCAGTCCGGTAATCCCCCATTCGCGGACAGGCCCGCTCCCACAATTCAGCGTCGTGTCTTCGCCATACCCATGGAGGATTCAAGGCCTTTGCGCCCTGGGTCAGGGCATCGTATGATGCACGTTTGAGTCATTTCCTAACCGGCGCCCTGGGCGCCCGTGAACAGCCGGCAGCCATGGGCTGCCTTTTTTCGTTTTTGGAGGGGAGCAAGCCGAATGTCAGACGCCCTCATGCAGAACTACAAGCGCCAACCCGTTGCCTTCGTGCGGGGAGAGGGCCCCTGGTTGTGGGACGACCAGGGCCGGCGCTATCTGGACGCCCTGTCCGGCATCGCCGTCTGCGGCCTGGGCCATGCCCATCCGGCCGTGACCAGGGCCCTGTGCGAACAGGCCGGACAACTCATCCATACCTCCAATCTCTACGAGATTCCCCATCAGACCCGGCTTGCCGAGCGTCTGACCGCGCTGGCCGGCATGGATCGGGCCTTCTTCTGCAATTCCGGCGCCGAGGCCAATGAGGCCGCCATCAAGCTGGCCCGCCTGCATGGCCATCACAAGGGCATCGCCCGCCCCACCGTGATCGTCATGGAAGGCAGCTTCCACGGCCGCACCCTGGCCACCCTGACCGCCACCGGCAATGCCCGCATCCAGGCAGGTTTCGCTCCCCTGGTGGAAGGCTTCATCCGCGTGCCCCATGGTGATCTGGCCGCGGTGGAAGCCCTGGCGGATCACCCGGACGTGGTGGCCATCCTGGTAGAGCCGATCACCGGCGAAGGCGGCATCCGCATCCCCCCGGAAGGGTATCTCAAGGGACTGCGGACGCTCTGCGACCGGACCGGCTGGTTGCTGATGCTGGACGAGATCCAGGCCGGCATCGGCCGTACCGGGACCTGGTTCGCCTTCCAGCATGACGGTATCACCCCGGATGTACTGAGCCTGGCCAAGGGCCTGGGCAACGGTGTCCCCATCGGCGCCACCCTGGCGGCGGGGGCGGCCGCCGACCTGTTCACCCCCGGCACCCACGGCACCACTTTCGGCGGCAATCCGCTGGTGTGTCGTGCAGCCCTGGCAGTACTCGACACCCTGGAGCAGGATGCCCTCCCGGCACAGGCCGACACCATGGGGCGGTATCTGGTGGCGGCCTTCCGGGATCGCCTCGGCCGGCACCCCGCCGTGCGGGACATCCGCGGCAAGGGCCTGATGCTGGGCATCGAGCTGGATCGCCCCTGCGCCGAGCTGGTGGGCCTGGCCCTGGAAGCCGGCCTGCTCATCAACGTCACCGCGGAGCGGGTCATCCGCCTGCTGCCGCCCCTGATCATCGACCGGGCCGAAGCGGACCAGATCGTGGATACCGTCTCTGATCTGGTGGAACGGTTCGCGGCCCAGGCCGCCTGAGGAAATGCCCATGGCTGTGCGTCACTTTCTGTCCCTGCTGGACCTCTCCACCGAGGAACTGCGTCACCTGATCCACCGCGCCATGCAGATGAAGGCGCAACTGCGACAGGGCGAGGCCTACGAACCCCTCAAGGGCAAGACCCTGGCGATGATTTTCGAGAAATCATCCACCCGCACCCGCGTCTCCTTTGAGGTGGGCATGCAGCAACTGGGGGGACATGCCATCTTCCTGTCCCCCAAGGATACCCAGCTGGGCCGGGGCGAACCCATCGAGGACTCGGCCCGGGTGCTCTCCCGCATGGTAGACATCGTCATGATCCGCACCTTCGAGCACGAGAAGGTGGAGCGGTTCGCCGCCAACTCCAGGGTGCCCGTGATCAACGGCCTCACCGACCTGGAGCACCCCTGTCAGTTGCTGGCGGATCTGCAGACCTGGTTCGAGCTGCGGGGCGACATTGCCGGCCGCACGGTGGTGTGGGTGGGGGATGGCAACAACATGTGCCACAGCTACATCCACGCCGCCGAGCGCCTGGGCTTTGAACTGCGCATTGCCTCCCCGGAAGGCTATGACCCGGACCCGGTGATCCTGGCCGCCGCCGGTCGCTGCGCCGCCATCGTGCGTGACCCCATGGCAGCGGCTAAAGGGGCCGACCTGATCGTCACCGACGTCTGGGCCAGCATGGGACAGGAGCAGGAACAGGCCGCCCGCCGCCGGGCCTTTGGGGATTATCAGGTCAATGCCGCCATGATGGCCCAGGCCGCACCCGACGCCCTGTTCATGCACTGCCTGCCCGCTCACCGGGAAGAAGAGGTTTCCACCGAGGTGCTGGAAGGCCCGCAAAGCGTGGTCTGGGACGAGGCGGAGAATCGCCTGCACGCCCAGAAGGCCCTGATGGAATTCCTGCTGGTGGGCAACGGCAGACAACAGGGGCTGTCACAGGAATGACATTCTGATGGTATAGACTGTGCGGATGACCGAGACCGAGATCGATCTGACCAATCCGGAGCTGTACCTCAACCGTGAGCTGAGCCTGCTGGCCTTCAACCAGCGGGTTCTGGAGCTGGCCAAGCAGGATACGATTCCGCTACTGGAACGGCTGAGGTTTCTGTGCATCTCGTCCACCAACCTGGATGAGTTCTTCGAGATCCGGGTGGCGGGGCTCAAGCAGCAGTTGCAGCTTGGGGTGAACACCCCGGGGCCGGACGGTCTCAGTGCCACCGAACAGCTCGCCCGGGTGGGACAGCTGGCGCACACCCTGGTGGACGACCAATACGCCACCCTCAACGAGATCCTGATCCCCGCCCTGGCCGAGCAGAACATCCACTTTGTTCGCCGCACGCGCTGGAGCAACGAGCAGGCCGCCTGGGTCAAGGATTTCTTCGACCGGGAACTGTTACCGGTGCTGTCCCCCCTGGGACTGGACCCGGCCCATCCGTTCCCGCGCATCCTCAACAAGAGCCTCAATTTCATCGTTACCCTGGAAGGCAAGGATGCCTTCGGCCGGGAAAGCCGCATGGCAGTGGTCCAGGCTCCCCGCTCCCTGCCCCGCCTGGCCCGCCTGCCACGGGAACTGGCCAAGGGTGATTACGATTTCGTGTTTCTTTCCTCCATCCTCCACGCCCATGTGGGGGAGTTGTTCCAGGGCATGACCGTCACCGGCTGCTACCAGTTCCGGCTGACCCGCAACTCGGACCTGTTCGTTTCCGAGGAAGAGATCGACGACCTGCTGATGGCCCTGGAAGGTGAACTGCCCCAACGCAATTACGGCGAGGCAGTGCGGCTGGAGGTGGCGGACAACTGCCCGGCCAAGGTGGCGGACTTCCTGCTGCGCCAGTTCAAGCTGGGGCCAGACGACCTTTATCAGGTCAACGGCCTGGTGAACCTGAACCGGCTCATGGCCGTGCACGAACTGGTGGAGCGCCCCGATCTCAAGTTCCCCTCTTTCGTGCCCGCCCTGCCCCCGGTCCTGACCGGGTCGGCGGACATCTTCCATACCATCCGGCGCGGGGATGTGCTGCTGCATCATCCCTATCAGTCCTTCGTCCCGGTGGTGGAATTCATGCGCCAGGCAGCCCGGGATCCGGACGTGCTGGCCGTCAAGCAGACCCTGTACCGTACCGGCGTGCGCTCCCAGCTGGTGGACATCCTGGTGCAGGCCGCCCAGGCGGGCAAGGAGGTCACGGTGGTGATCGAGTTGCGCGCCCGGTTTGACGAAGAGGCCAATATCCAGTTGGCCAACCGCCTGCAGGATGCCGGCGCCCATGTGACCTACGGCGTGGTGGGCTACAAGACCCACGCCAAGCTGGCCATGGTGGTGCGCCGGGAAAAGGACCGTATCCGGCGCTATGTGCATCTGGGTACCGGCAACTATCATGCGGGGACCGCCCGGGCCTACACCGACTACGGTCTGCTGACCGCCGACAAGGTGATCGGCGAGGACGTGCACAAGGTCTTCCAGCAACTCACCGGCCTGGGCAAGGTATCCAAGCTGAAGAAGCTGCTGCAGGCCCCATTCACCCTGCACTCAGGGATGCTGGAGCGGATCGAGCGGGAGATCGAGCATGTACGCTCGGGCAAGCCGGGGCGTGTCCTGGCACGGATGAACTCCCTGATCGAACCCAAGCTGATCCAGGCCATGTACCGGGCCTCCCAGGCGGGAGTGCGGATTGACCTGGTGGTGCGGGGGGTATGCTGCCTGCGGCCCGGGGTTCCGGGGGTTTCGGACAATATCCGGGTACGTTCGGTGATGGGGCGTTTTCTGGAGCACTCCCGGGTGTTCTATTTCCAGAACGGCGGTGAGGCGGAGATCTTTCTGTCCAGCGCCGACTGGATGCCGCGCAATTTCTTCCGCCGGGTGGAGGTGGCCTTTCCGGTGGAGGTACCGGAACTGCGGGATCGGGTGCTGCAGGAATCCCTGCTGGCCTATATCTCGGACAACACCCAGGCCTGGGCGCTGCAGCAGGACGGCAGTTACCGTCGTCTTAAGGCGGCCTCCAACCACAAGCCCCGCTCGGCCCAGGACGAGTTGCTGGGCAAGCTCACCGGCTGATCTTGCCGTCACTCCACCTTGAGCTTGAAATGGGCCGCCTTCAGGTGGCCTGACTCCCGCTCCAGATCCGCCCGGGTCAGGGGGTTGGCATCCAGCCAGCCAGGCGCGAACCGCAGCTTGAGGCCCTGATCCTTCGCCTTCAGGCCCTCCAGGGCCGGCACGGCGTCCGTGCGGGAGCGGTGCAGCAACACCGCCAGTCGCAGCAACACCGCCAGGTACATCATGGAGCGGCGCTCCAGGATCGGCAGGTCGTCAAACAGCTTGACGGGAAACTTGCGCCGGTGGGCACGTACCAGCAAGGCGATGCGGCGCTGCCCTTCCAGGGTAAAACCGGAAAGGTCCGCGTTCTCCACCAGATAGGCCCCATGTTTGTGAAACTGGCTGTGGGAGATGGACAACCCCAGTTCGTGCAGGCGCGCCGCCCAGGTCAGGGTATCGGCATGGTCCTGGTCCAGTCCCCAGGTTTCCGCCACGGGGTCCAACAGCTTCAAGGCCGTCTGCTCCACCCGACGGGCATGATCCGGCTCCACCTGGAAGCGCTTCATGATGCCGTCAATGGTACGGGTGCGCACGTCCTCGTGGCTGATGCGCCCCAACAGGTCGTAGACCAGCCCCTCCCGCAGGGCGCCGTCCGATACCCGCATCTGCCCGATACCCAGGGCCTCGAAGACCGAAAGCAACACCACCACCCCACCGGGCAGCACCGGGCGACGTTCCTCGCTCAGGCCCTTGAGTTCCACCTTGGCCATGTCCCCGGCCTTGATCAGGGTCTGACGCAGCAGGTGCAACCCTTCCAGGGTGATACCCTCCCGGCTCCAGCCCTGTTCCCGCATGATCTTGTCCACCGCCAGCATGGTGCCCGAGGCACCCAGGGCCTCCTGCCAGCCCACCCGCCGATAAGTTTCCTCAATAGGTTGCAGCTCCAGCCGGGCACCGATCTCGGCGGCACGCCAGGCCGTTTCGGTGATGATGCCCTTGGGGAAATAGAGCCGCCCCATGCTCACGCAACCCATGTGCAGGCTTTCGGTGTGACTGGGTTCGAAGCGCTCCCCCAGGATCAGCTCCGTGCTGCCGCCGCCGATGTCCACCACCAGCCGCCGGCCGCCGTCATCCGCCAGGCTGTGGGCCACCCCCAGATAGATCAGGCGGGCTTCCTCGCGGCCGCCGATCACCTCAATGGGATGTCCCAGGGCACGGGTGGCCAGTTCCAGGAACTCATCGGCGTTGCGGGCCTTGCGCAGGGTGTTGGTCCCCACTGCGCGCACACTGCCCAGAGGCAGGTCACGTACCCGCTGGCCGAACTGATGAAGACAGTCCAGGGCCCGGGTCACGGCCTCGGGGCCGATGAAGCCGCGGTTATCCAGACCGCTGGCAAGGCGCACCGACTCCCGCAGACGGTCGAGCATGTGCACTTCGCCGTCACGGACACGGGCCACGATCATGTGAAAGCTGTTGGAACCCAGATCGACGGCGGCGACGGTCTCGGGGGGCTTGCGGCGTCGGAACATGGAAGTCTCCCTCTCTTGTGGGGCCAGATGAACGCCCCTCAAGGGGTCGAGTCTAGCAAGGGAAGATGTCGGGAAGATAACAGCGAGACGGGCCTGTCAGGCCAGCTTGCGCAACTGCCCCTGGGTCAGCAGCCACTGGAGCATGGCCTGGCCCGGCTGCCGGCCCCGGGTCACGTCCAGGCAACAGGCCCCACCCTTTTTCATCCGCACCAGCGATCGCTGCTCCCCGGCCAGCAGCCATCCGGCCAGCCGGGAGAGGTGCGGTTCGTGTCCGACCACCAGCAGAGTCGAGCGGGCGGGCTGCTCCTGCAACCACTCCGGGAATGAGCGGGGGTCCGCCTCCGGAATCAGGGTCGGCGTGGACACGATCTCCGTCCCCGGAAACACCTCCTTGAGGATCTGGGCCGTCTGGGCCGCCCGAACATGGGGGCTGGTGACGATGGAGACAGGCCCCTCCACCAGACGGTGAAGCCCTCGTGCGGCACGCCGCATGCGGCTGATGCCCTCTTCCGTCAGGGGACGCAGATGGTCCCCCTGGCCGGTGACGGAAAACTCGGCGGCATCTCCGGCCTGACTGTGGCGCACCAGGACCAGATTGCGAAGCGGATGGCCTGTCTTTCGCGACATGGGTCGGTCTCCCCTGGAAGGGCTTTTGACAAGCCTAGCTGAAAGCAGCCCGGATGATGAGGAAGAAAATGATGGACAGCAACGCCCCCGCCGGCAGGGTGATGATCCAGGACATGAAGATCGCCCGCACCACGCTGAGGTTGATGGCCGCGATTCCCCGCGCCAGCCCCACGCCCAGGATGGCCCCCACCAGGGTATGGGTGGTGGAGATGGGCAGCCCGGTGCCGGAGGCCAGTACCACGGTCATGGCCGCCGCCAGGGTGGCGGCAAAGCCGCGGCTGGGCGTGAGCTGGGTAATCCCCGTACCCACGGTGGCGATCACCCGATGGCCGTAGGTCACCAGTCCCAGCACAATCCCGCATCCACCCAGGAGGAGGATCCACATGGGCATGGCGGCCTGTACCGACACTTCGCCGGTCTGCACCACGCTGACCACCGCCGCCAGGGGACCGACCGCGTTGGCCACGTCATTGGAGCCATGGGCGAAGGCCATGGCGCAGGCGGTCACCAGCATCAGGACACCGAAGACCTTTTCCACGTTGCTGAAGTGGAAATCCCGGTCATCGGCCGGATCGAAACGCAGGCGGCGGATGGCCAGCAGGCCCAGGCCCGCCGTCATCAGGGCAAACACGGCGGCAATGCCGTAACTCTGGAAGGTGGTGAAGTCCAGCCCCAGGTGGGTCAACCCCTTGAGCAGGGTGATGAGGGCGGTGAAGAATGCGGCGAGGAAGATGTAGAAGGGAACGTAGCGCTTGGCATTATCCAGGGGATTGGGAGTGTCCAGTATCAGGACCTGGACACTGCGGAAGAGGACGAAGGCGACCACCCCCGACAGGGCCGGCGACAGGACCCAGCTGATGGCGATGGCGCCCACCTTGCCCCATTGCACCGCTTCCATGCCGATGGCCACGATGGCAAAGCCGATGATGGCGCCGACGATGGAATGGGTGGTGGATACCGGCCAGCCGAAGATGGAGGCCACCAGAAGCCAGGTCCCCGCCGCCAGCAGGGACGCCAGCATGCCGAAGACCAGGATCTCCGGTGTCCCGGACAACAGGTTGGCGTCCAGCATCCCGGAACGGATGGTCTGGGTCACCGCCCCACCCGCCAGCCAGGCGCCGGCGAACTCGAAGATGGCGGCAATGATCACCGCCTGCTTGATGGTCAGGGCCCTGGATCCCACCGAGGTGCCCATGGCATTGGCTACGTCGTTTGCGCCCACACCCCAGGCCATGAAAAAGCCGAAGATGCACGCCAGGACGATGAATAGCGTCGCGTATTCCATAGGATTGTCAGTTTTTTGTAGGTCTGAAGGAGATCAGTGGGCCAGCATGAGTCGCAGGCGACTACCGACCCGCTGAGCCAGGTCGGCCAGGTCACCGATCTCGTCGATGATCCGGTACATGAAGATCACATCCACCGGTGGCAGGGAGCGTTCCATGGCAAAGAGTTCGGCACGAACCCGGATCTGGATCCGGTCGGTATCGTGCTCGATGGTATCCAGTTCCTTGAGGATGGACTCCATCACATCCACTTCATGTCCCCGAAAGCCGGTCTCCACCAGGTCTTCCAGTTCATGCACGGCCTGGGAGGCCTTGCGGGTCGCCTCGGTGCTGCGATCCAGGAAGTCCCTCAGCAGGGGGTGGAGAGTGTCGGGGAACGTCATCCGCCGGCCCAGGATCAGGCCGGCGATGTCCTTGGCGGTATTGGCAATGCCGTCCTGGACGGTGAGGGCTTCCAGGACATCCCGGCGTGACATGGCCAGCATCATGCCCTTGGGTAGATGCTGGCGCAGATCCTTCTTGAGCAGGTCCGCCTCGTGTTCCAGTTCGGCGATGCGATTGCGCAGGGATTCGGCCTGTTCCCAGTCCTGGGCCATGACCGCCTCCATGAAGGCGGGCAGTTCAGCCACACAGGCCTGCACCTTTTCGGCATGAAGCTGCAGGGGGCGGACCGGCGACTTTCCGAACAGATCGAAGAAATAACTCTTTGGAGGCATGGGGTAACCAGACCTGGAAAACGGCGATTGTAACGGAATTATGACGCCGGACGGGAGTTTCTGGCCCGACATTCACGCCGCTGTCATGAAATATTCATATTGGTCCGTCCGACACCTCCCTGGCCCGCTCTGCCCGGGCACCCTCGCTGCCGCGCCGCACAATCCGGTCACGCCCGAAATGACAGGTGAAGGTACTGCCCTCCCCCGGCGTGCTCTCGATCTCCAGGCGGGCGCCGTGGCGCTGAAGCACATGCTTGACGATGGCCAGACCCAGTCCGGTACCGCCGGTATTGCGGCTGCGATCCGAGTCCACCCGATAGAAGCGCTCCGTCAGACGGTGGACATGCTGGGGGGGGACGCCGATACCGGTATCCCGGACCTGGAAATGGGCGCCATGCTCATCTTCGTGCCAATGCACACTGATGGTGCCGCCATCGGGCGTGTAGTTGATGGCGTTGGTGACCAGATTGGAAAAGGCGCTGTGCAGCTCGGTATTGGAGCCCCGCAACCAGAGGGCCTCATCCACCTCCAGGGACAGACTCTGCCCCCGCTCACCAATGAGCATGCGCGCCTCTTCCTCAATGCCGTGGATCAGGGCGGGAACGCTCACCGGTGACTGCGCGGTGGCCGCGGTATCCCGGGTCTCCAGTCGGGACAGGGTCAGAAGATCCTCGATGATGCGCCGCATGCGCACCGCCTGGGACTCCATGGAACGCAGGGAGCGCCGGATTTCCGGCTCCAGGGACTCCTCATCCGCCAGCGCTTCCAGGTACCCGGCGATGACCGTGAGCGGGGTACGCAGCTCATGGGAGACATTGGCGACAAAATCACGCCGCATGGATTCCAGCATGTGCAGACGGGTAACATCCCGCACCGATAGCAGGAACTGCTTGTCGCCGTAGGGCACGATGCGGGCAGACAGCATCACCCGCTCGTCCGGCCCGCGGGGAAACTCCACCGCATCGCTGTAGTCCCCCGAGTACATGTAGCGGACAAACTCGGGATGACGCAGCAAATTGGTGACACGCCGACCGATGTCCCGGGGGGATTCCAGTTCCAGCAGACTGATGGCGGCGCCGTTGAACCACTCGATGTCGAAGCGGCTGCCCAGGATCACCGTGGCATCCGGCATGGCGGCGCTGGACTCATGGAAACGGTTGAGCAGCTTGGCGATCTTCTTCTTGCGCCGTCGACTGCGTTGGTAGAGCCGGTACTGCTCGTAGATCAGATCACCCCAGACCCCGCCGGCATGGGGCGGCTCGGACCGCTTGCCCACCTGAATCCAGCGATGGAAGCGGCGCAACTGACGCAACTGCCAGGCCACATAGGCGGACAGGGCAAGCACCAGCATCCAGGCCAGATGGCCGAACAGGGCACCCAGCACCAGACCGGCAAGAATGAAGCCGGCCAGACGCCAGAATTCCACCTTCCAAGGACTGCCTGAACGGGAATCCAGAAGCATGGGCCGGGCCTACGTCTGCTGGGAGAAGCGATAGCCGGCACCGCGCACCGTCTGTACGAAACGGTCGCAGCCGGAGGGGGCCAGCACCTTGCGCAGGCGCAGGATGTGGACATCCACCGTGCGCTCCTCCACATAGGTATTGCGCCCCCAGACCCGGTCCAGCAGCTGGGATCGGGAATAGACGCGCTCGGGATGCGTCATGAAGAAGTGGAGCAGACGGAACTCCGTTGGCCCCATCTCCAGGGCCTCGCCGCCCACGGTCACCCGGTGACTGGAGGGGTCCAGGGTCAGACCGTCCACGGTGATGGGTCGGGACTGTTCTTCCGGGATACTGCGCCGAAGGACCGCCTTGATCCTGGCCACCAGCTCCCTGGGGGAAAAGGGCTTGGTGATGTAATCATCCACTCCGGCCTCCAGGGCGCCCACCTTGTCATCCTCCTCCCCCCGGGCGGTGAGCATGATGATGGGCAACTCGGCGGTGTATTCCTCGCGTTTGAGGCGCCGGGCCAGATCAATGCCGCTGGTGCCGGGCAGCATCCAGTCCACCACCACCAGATCCGGCAGCCGTTCCGCCAGCCGGGTATGGGCCTCATTGGCATCGCCGGCCTCCACCATGCGGAATCCGGCCCGAGACAGGGCAAAGCCCACCATCTCGCGAATGGCCGGCTCATCCTCGACCAAAAGTATGGTCTTTTCACTCATACGTTCATCATCCTTCAACCTGTCTTTGACGCGGCTATTACAACGAGAATTTATGACATGATGGTGACATTGCAATGACTGCAACCACCGACCGCCCCTTTCCAGGTTGTCATGCCACGGACACATTGCGGAATTAAAGTGACGAATCCGTTAAGAATTGGATTCCCGATCAGACCCCCAAGAGAACGCCATGCGCATTCTGCTTTTGACCCTATTGCTGCTGTCGACCTGCGCCGTGGCGGCAAATCCAACAACGGATCCGGATCCCGAGGCACAGGCCCACCACTATCTGGCGCAGGACCCACCAGCCCATGATCAGGCCAGAGCCCTGTTCATGCAGGCCGCCGAGCAGGGTTCACCCACCGCCATGGCCTACCTGGGATGGATGTTCGAACACGGCCACGGAACGGCACCCGACGGTGAACAGGCGGTGTACTGGTACGGCCAGGCCGCCCGTGCGGGCGCCCTGCCCTATGCCATGCATCTGGGCTGGATCCATCTGAGGGGCGAACTGGTCCCACGGGACCGGGAAACCTCGGAAGACTGGTTTCGATACGCCATCGACCAAGGGCATGCGCCCGCCCGGGTGGCGCTGGCCTCCATCTGGATCGCCGACGCCCTCGGAGGACGTGATCCGGATCTGGCCCTGGAGGCGGAGGCCCTGCTGTTACCGGCCATGGAAGCCGGTGAAGTGCTGGCCCTGTATTTCCTGGCACGACTCTATATAGAGGGAATCGGCAGCGTGACGGCGGATGACGACAAGGCCTTCCACTACACCCGCGAGGGTGCTCGACAGGGGCACCCCCGCATGCAGGCCTGGCTGGCCATGATGCACGCGGACGGTCGGGGCGTGGCCGCCGATCCCGTGGCCGCCATCCAGTGGTCGAATCTGGCGGCGGCGGGGGGCGATGAACTGGGAATGGAACTGCGCCAGGCACTGGAATCCCGGGCCACACCGGAACAGATCCAGGAGGGCCGGGGCCGGGCGGTGACCTGGGCCCTCTCCCATGGGCAGCCGGACTAACAGTCCTCGACCCCGGAGGCGCCTTTGTCTAAACTGCCTCACCAACTGAGACATGGACACCCTGTCCATGCGGAATTGCGGTTGGGAGCAGTCAGATGAGACGCGTGATCTTCAATCAGAAGGGGGGGGTGGGCAAGTCCACCATCACCTGCAACCTGGCAGCCATCAGCGCCAGCCACGGCCTGCGAACGCTGGTCATCGACCTGGACCCCCAGGGCAATTCCAGCCATTACCTGATGGGGCAGGCCGCCGATACCTGCAAGCACACCATGGCCGACTTCTTTGCCTCCACCCTGGGCCTGTTCCGGATTACCGGTCGCACCGCTTCGCTGGATCAGTTCGTCAGCCCCACCCCGTTCGAGAACCTGAGCATATTGCCCGCCAACCGGGAACTGGAAAACCTGCAGACCAAGCTGGAGTCCCGCTACAAGATCTACAAGCTGCGCGATGCCCTGGATGCCATCGCAAAGGACTATGACTGCATCTACATGGACACCCCACCGGCACTGAACTTCTTCACCCGCTCAGCACTGATCGCCTCGGAACGCTGCCTGATTCCCTTTGACTGCGACGACTTTTCCCGCCGCGCCCTGTACGAACTGCTGGACAACGTGCGGGAGATTCAGGAAGACCACAATGACCGGCTGCAGGTGGAAGGCATCATCGTCAACCATTTCCAGTCCGGCGCCAATCTGCCCCGGGCACTGGTGGACGAACTGGTCAGCGAGAACCTGCCGGTACTGGCCACCTACCTGTCTGCCTCGGTGAAGATCCGCGAATCCCACCAGCATGCCCGCCCCATGATCCATCTGGCGCCCAATCACAAGCTGACCGCCGAGTATCAGGCCCTGTACCGGCTGCTCAACGGCCACGCCTGAGCCAACGGTCCCGCTACTTGCGGGACTCCTTGAGGAAGAAGGCCCCCAGACCGATGAAGATGCCGCCCACCACCAGGGCGGCGGTTCCGCCGATACCCTGCCCTTCCCCCACGGTCAGGCGGCTGACCCAGATCTCCCCGCCCAGCAGGGTGAACAGGCCCACAACAATCAACAACAGACCCACCAGAACCAGGCCCATGTCGGTCTTCTTCCGGCGTCCCCCGGAATCCGGTGCCCTGCCCGAACGCTTGAACGGGTGCCGCATGACCCGCCTCAACCCTGGCGCCGAAGCACGGTCACGCTCTCGCCACCGATGCCCCAGTTGTCGGTTTCCACTTCATCGATGACCACCACCGTGGTCTTGGGATTCTTGCCCAGCACATCCACCAGCAACTGGGTGGCGCCGCGGATCAGCTCGGCCTTCTGTTCGGGGGTGGCGCCTTCACGGGTGATCTTGATGTTGACATAGGGCATGGGCTGGACTCCGCTGTGTGATGAACCAAACGCCGGTCACCGGCGAGGATACCGGCATCAACACCATGATGCCAATGGTAGCTAACTCTGGCCAGGGAGACACGGTCCGGGTATGGTGACGAGGAATCATTTCCTTTCTTTCATCCATGCAAGGGAGGTATTTCATGGGCGTTGAAGTCACCGGTCTTTTGAGTCTGATCCTCCTGATCGCCATCATCTGGGCGATCGTGAGCACCGTTCAGAGCCGTGCGGGCACCGGGGCCAAGGTGCTCTGGATCGTCCTGTGTACGCCCGACATGGGCATGAACTGATGGGGTGAAAGTCCCCTGTAGGAGTACCTGTGATGTCCACTCTGTGGACGACTGTAACTACTAGCCGACGGCAAGGGCAAACCCGTGAGGGAA
>NZ_NRSM01000023.1 GCF_016584105.1 Ectothiorhodospira shaposhnikovii
CCCTCACCCACCCCCGACCACTTCCTCGATCGTGCCGAAGCCGTGCTGGAGGCCGCCGCCACCCCGCACCTGCGCCCTGTGTTCAACCTCACGGGTACCGTCCTGCACACCAATCTGGGCCGCGCCCTGCTGCCGGAGGAGGCCATGACCGCCGTGATCCAGGCCGCCACCCGTCCCGGCAATCTGGAGTTCGACCTGGCCACCGGCAAGCGCGGCGACCGGGACAACCTCATTAACGGCCTGATCCGGGAACTCACCGGTGCCGAGGCCGCCACCGTGGTCAACAACAATGCCGCCGCCGTGCTGCTGGCCCTCAACACCCTGGCCCTGCGCAAGGAAGTGATCATCTCCCGGGGGGAACTGGTGGAGATCGGCGGCGCCTTCCGCATCCCCGAGGTGATGAGCCGGGCCGGTTGCAAGCTGGTGGAGGTGGGCGCCACCAACCGCACCCACGCCCGTGACTTCCAGCACGCCCTCACCGAACGCACCCGCCTCATCCTCAAGGCCCATACCAGCAACTATGCCATCGAGGGCTTCACCCACACGGTTCCCGAACCGGAACTGGCCGCCCTGGCCCACGCCCACGCACTGCCCTTCATGGTGGACCTGGGCAGCGGCACCCTCACCGACCTGAGTCGCCACGGGCTGCCCCGGGAACCCACGGTGCAGGACACCCTGGCCCATGGCGCCGACGTGGTCACCTTCAGCGGCGACAAGCTGTTGGGCGGTCCCCAGGCGGGGCTGATCGTGGGCCGGGCCGACCTCATCGACCGCATCAAGAAAAATCCCCTCAAGCGCGCCCTGCGGGTGGACAAGATGACCCTGGCCGCCCTGGAGGCCGTGCTTCGTCTCTACCGGGACCCGGACCGATTGGGAGAACGACTCACCACCCTGCGCCTGCTCAGCCGCCCCGTCGAACGGATCCGCACCCAGGCCGAACGCCTGCTGCCGGCCCTGCAGGCGGCCCTGGGGGACGGCATGACGGTCACCAGCCGTCCCTGCCGAAGCCAGATCGGCAGCGGCGCCCTGCCGGTGGACCGACTACCCAGCCAGGCCCTGGTCATCCAGCCCACCCAACGGGGACGGGGCGCCGGCACCGCCCTCAGAGGCCTGGAACAGCGGCTGCGGGACCTGCCCGTGCCGGTGATCGGCCGGCTGCACGACGGTGCCCTGTGGCTGGACCTTCGCTGCCTGGAGGATGAAGCTGATTTCGTGTCCCAGCTGCCTCGCCTGCGGGAGATCGCACCATGATCATCGGTACCGCCGGCCATATCGACCACGGCAAGACCGCCCTGGTGAAGGCCCTCACCGGTGTTGACGCCGACCGCTGGAAGGAGGAACAGGCACGGGGCATCACCCTGGACCTGGGCTATGCCTACCAGACCCTGGATGACGACCTCAGCCTGGGCTTCGTGGATGTGCCCGGGCATGAAAGGCTCATCCACAACATGCTGGCCGGGGCCACCGGCATCGACCATGTCCTGCTGGTGATTGCCGCCGACGACGGTCCCATGCCCCAGACCCTGGAACACCTGCAAATCCTCTCCCTGCTGGGACTGGAGCGGGGCACGGTGGCCCTGAACAAATGCGACCGGGTGGACGAGGACCGGCTGGCCCAGGTCACCGCCGGGACTCAGGCCCTGCTGCGGGATTCCGCCCTGGCCGATGCCCCTATCCTGCCGGTTTCCGCCATCACCGGCCAGGGTCTGGCGGCCCTCAAGGATCATCTGCACAGGCAGGCCCGCCTTCAGGGCGAACGGCGGCATGAGGGCCGTTTCCGGCTGGCGGTGGATCGCTGTTTCACCCTCGGCGGGACCGGCACCGTGGTCACCGGCACCGTCCACGCCGGACAGGTCAGGGTCGGCGATCACCTGTGCCTGAGTCCTTCCGGCCTGAACGTGCGGGTCCGCGGCCTGCATGCCCAGAACCAGCCGGCGGAACGGGGCCTGACCGGCCAGCGCTGCGCCCTCAACCTCACCGGCCCCCACCTGACCCGGGAGGCCGTCAGCCGGGGCGACTGGGTGGTGGACCCGGACCTTCACCACCCCGCCGTGCGCCTGGATGCCCGACTGCGGGTGCTGGCGGACGCGCCCGGCCCGCTGACCCACTGGACACCGGTCCACCTGCACCTGGGGGCCGCCCGGCTCATGGCCCGGGTGGCGGTCCTGGAGGGAGAGGCCATCCCACCGGGAGCCGACGGTCTGGTGCAACTGGTCCTGTCCCAGGAGACCCACGCCCTGCGGGGGGACCGTTTCGTGCTGCGGAACGTCTCCGCCCGCCGCAATCTGGGGGGCGGCCTGATCCTGGATCCCTGGGGACCCGCCCGGGGCAGGCGCACGGCCTCGCGTCTGGCCCTGCTGCGGGCCTGGGAACAGAACGATCCCCTGGCGGCATTACGCCAGGCCCTGCCCCAGGCGCCGGGCGGCCTGAATCTGGAAACACTGTCCCGCCAGTGGAACCTGGACCCGACCGAGCAGACACGACTGGCGGACACGCCGGATCTGCTGACCCTCGAAAGCCCGGCGGGTCCGGTGGCCTTTGATCCCGGAGTCTGGCAGGACCTGAAGACACGGACACTCAAGCAACTGGGGGAAGAGCATGCCCATCACCCCGACCGCCTGGGTCCCGACCGGGAACGTCTGCGGCGCCGGGTGGCCCCTGCCCTGGCCCGCCCCGTATTCGCCGCCCTGGTGGATGAACTGCTGGCGGCGGGTGCCGTACGGCAACAGGCCCCCTGGCTGCACCTGCCCGACCATTGTCTGCACCTGTCCCCGGATCAGGAAACACTCTGGCAGAACCAAATCCTGCCCCTGGTCCAGGCCGACCCCTTCAATCCCCCCCGGGTGCGGGACATTGCCCGCGCCCTGTCCCGGGATGAGACCCACATCCGGGCCCTGATGCAGCGGCTCACCGCCATGGGGCAGGTCTGCCGCATCGCCCATGATCACTATTTCCACCGGGAGGCAGTGGCCGAACTGGAAGCCATCGTCCGCGAGCTGTCCGACACCGAGGGGGCGGCCCTGGCGGCCCCGTTCCGGGACCGTATCGGCACCGGCCGCAAGGTGGCCATCCAGATCCTGGAGTATTTCGATCGCATCGGCTACTGCCGCCGGGTAGGCGATGAACACCGGGTATTCCGGGACTCCCTGTGGCGCATGCGCTGAACACCCGTTCCGTATCCATCGGCACCCTTTGCGAGGAATCCAATCATGTCCACCACCGACCACATCCCCCTCACCACCCTCTCCCACGGCGGCGGCTGCGGCTGCAAGATCGCCCCGGCCGTCCTTCAGGAGGCCCTGCGGGGACTGACCCAGGGGGTGTTTCAGCCGGACCTGCTGGTGGGCAATGCCGGCAGCGACGATGCCGCCGTCTACCGGCTCAACGACCAGCAGGCCCTGGTGGCCACCACCGATTTCTTCATGCCCATCGTGGATGATCCCTTCGACTTCGGCCGCATCGCCGCCACCAACGCCCTGTCCGACGTCTATGCCATGGGCGCCACCCCCATCCTGGCCCTGGCCATCCTGGGCATGCCCCTGGACAAACTGCCGGTGTCCACCATCCGCCGGATCATGGCGGGGGGGGCGGCAATCTGCGCCGAGGCGGGCATCAACGTGGCGGGCGGTCATTCCATCGACAGTCCGGAACCCATCTATGGCCTCGCCGCCCTGGGGCTGGTCCACCCGGACAGGGTCAAACGCAACGATCGGGCCCGGGACGGAGACGTGCTGATCCTGGGCAAGCCCCTGGGCATCGGTGTGCTGAGCAGTGCCCTGAAGAAAGGCCTGCTGGAGGCCGCCGGCTACCAGGCCATGCTGAGCACTACCACCCGTCTCAATCGGGTGGGCATCCCCCTGGGGGAACTGCCCGGCGTCCATGCCATGACCGATGTCACGGGCTTCGGCCTGCTGGGGCACCTGCTGGAGATCTGTCGGGGATCGGGCCTCGCGGCCCGGGTGGAGTTCTCCCGGCTGCCCATCCTGGACGCGGCCCGTCCCCTGGCGGAACAGGGCCGGGGGCCGGGGGCCATGGAGCGCAACTGGGAGAGTTATGGGGCCGCGGTGAGGCTGGCGGACCATCTGCCGGACTGGGCCTGGCGCATCGGCACCGACCCGCAGACCAGTGGCGGCCTGCTGGTGGCCTGCGACGAACAGGCGGCGGCCACGGTCCTGGCCCTGTTCAGAAGTCATGGTTTTGAAGCAGCGGCAACCATCGGCAGGCTGGAGGCAGGCACCCCGACGGTGGATCTGGGCTGAACGCCACCCCCTTTGCGGCCAAGGGCCGCTACGGACAATGGCGGAAGGGCGTGGGAGTCGAACCCACCCGGGACCGCCTGACGGCCCCAACCGGTTTTGAAGACCGGCCGCACCACCGGGCACGAAGCCCTTCCCATGTCCTTTCCTTGGGAGAACACTCCCACCTCTGCCCCTGTTCGGGCCACCAGTAACATATCACCCGTCCAACACAACCGAAACCCATCTCTCCCAGGACTGCAAACCAGAGTCACCAAAAAACCGGGCCCGATCCCTCACTGCCGCCAGCCCGAAATCACCCGGGGGCTACCATCCACAAACCGGGCCCACTCCAACGTCCGGTGTACCCGCCCCTGATCATCCACGGTCAGGGTGCCCGTCAGGCCATGGAGACGCTCACCGCCCCCCTGCTGCAAGGTGCCCAGCCGCATCCCCAGCCGATAGGCGTCATAACCAAAGGCCGCCATGCGCGGCCAACGCTTCAGGGAGGCATCCAGCGATGTCTCCAGGCCGGCCCGGGGACCGGTCTGACCAAGCAGCCAGGGCATGTCGGCCACCAGCACACCCTCCATATCCCGGTCCACGCCGGGATCCATACGCCCGGAAAAGACATGGGAGGTGGCAAATACCGGCAGATCTCCCGCCTGATGGAGCCGCAGCTGGGACACGATCAGTCTTGCATGGCGGGGCTCACCGGAGATGAACACCATGTCCACATCCCGGCGCCCGCGCCCTTGTCCGCCCCCCATCACACCGACAGGGATCGCATCACCAAAGTCCGTGGCCTGGTGGGGAAAGGTCTGCACCGATCGCACTTCCCCCCCCAGGGCCTCGAACCGGGCACGAAAGGCAACCTGCAATCGCTCACCCAGAGCCGTGCGCGGCACTATCACCACCGCCCGGCGGTACCCCTGGGCAAAGGCTCGTTGGGCCACCTCGACCGCCTCATCCTCGGGATTGAGGCCGAAACGGAAAAAATGCGCCGGATAATGCCCGCCTCCTTCACTATGATTCAGGGCCAGTACCGGTACCGGCAGCGCACCGGGACGGGCGGCCAGCCGGTCCACGGCCTCCCGGGACAAGGGGCCGATGACCAGATCCGCCCCCTCGCGCACGGCTTCCTCGTAATGACGCAGTACATTACCGGCATCCTCACCCATGTCATGGAGACGCAACACGACGGACGAGGCGAGCCCGGCATCCTCGTGGGCCGCCTCGATCCCCTGCAGGATGCCGCGGGCAACACTGCCGTAACGTCCGGTCAGGGGCAGGATGACAGCAATACGGCGCGGCGGCGAAACCCTGCCCGCAACGCCCGTCCGCTGCAAAACCGATGTCCCCATATCGGCGACCGTGGCAGGCAAGGGCACGGCCGAAATCGGAACAGCCGGCCGTGCAGGTGCCACTGCCACCCGCGCCGCGGAGGGCGGCTCGATCCCCCGCAAGCGCAAGGCCTCATCCAGCCACTGTACCGTATCCGGGCTGGACGCACGGCTCCTCAAGGCCCGTAATTCAGCGGTACCCAGCCCCTCCAGCCAGCGCATCAGTTGCTGCCGTGCCCACGACCTTGAGGCGGCATCCTCCGCCAGGGCATGGGCGCGGTTCCAGGTGGTGATCGCATCCAGATGACGCCCCAGCGCCGCCTCGGCCTGGGCACGAATGTCCAATGACTGCAGCACCAGGGGTGGGGACAGTCGGTGGGATTCCAGCGGCAGATGACGCAATGCCTCCAGGGGATCATGCTGCTCCAGCGCCGTTCGGGCCGCCTGGAGCCGGTCATCATCACCGGCCAGCACCGGCATGACCGCCGGCAACAGCAACAGGCAAAGACCGAGGAGCAAACCATGCAACCCTGGCCGATGATCGCATCGCCCCGAAACAACGCCACTGCGCATCATGACCTGATCCTTCGATGATCGAGTTTCCATGGTGGACCCATGAGCGGATATCCCCCTGTGTCGGCTTCCCCCTCATTTCCTTGACCCCGCCATGGATGTCCCGAACCCGTCATTCCCGCGCAGGCGGGAATCCAGCCACGGAGCATCCCCGTGGGCTCCCGCCTTCGCGGGAACAACGGAAAGTACAGGTTCAGAATATTCCTAAAGAGTTCCATGCCACCGGCCGATACGTTCGAGCAAGGGGGAAAATTCAACGAATCTCCCACGAATTGCCCAGATACAGGCTGAGGCGTGGATAAAGCACGTCCATGCCGGCAGATCGATGGGACACTGCAGGAATGACTCAGGCTGGTCCCATCCCAAGGAGACAACATAATGAAAATGGTGAGTCTGCTGTTAATGGTGTTCATGCTCACGTTCGCCACTTCCGCCTGCGCCCAGAACCAGACCTATCCTGCCGTCGTCAACCAGGATAATTTTGAAACCCGGGTCATCCGGGTCAGTGGTTACGGGGCCGTGATACCCAACATTCATCAGACCCAGGCGCAGCTCAAGCTCCACGCCATGCGTGCCAGCCGACTGGATGCCTATCGCAACCTGGCCGAGAGCGTCTACGGCATCAATCTGGAAGGCAGTTCCACCGTCAGGGACATGGCGGCACGCCATGACCAGATCCTCGCCCATATCAACGCAAGGATCGCGGGTGCCCGGGTGATGGATGTCATTCTGGTGGATGACGACATCTACGAAACCATCCTGGAACTTACCGTCGACCGCCACTTCCATAGCTGCATCACCCAGCCGCAGACCTGCATGGCGCCGGTGGACGCACAGGTGGGAAACCCCGCGGGCTTGGCCAGCACCCAACAACCCAACTGGCAGCACTGCACCGGCCCAGACTGTGATTACGGTCCCGGCGGTTACAACGCGCCTTACCACTACTATCCCCGCTGATCAGGAGGTGCGCCGTGAAGGTGCTATTGCTGCTGGCCCTGCTCTGGTTGCCCGGCGTGGCGCTGGCTGATGTGATCTTTGCCGAGGGCATGGCGCCCACGGCCGGGAAATCGATCACCGAAGCCCGGCGTGATGCCCTTGAAGATGCCCTCTGGAACGCCTCCAGCCGCCTGGGCATCACAGTGAGGGGGATCTCCCGGGTAAGCGAGGCTGCGGTAACCCAGAATGAAATCCACCTGGAAACCGCAGCTCGCATCTCACGGTATGACATCGTCGGAGAATGGCAGGAAGGCGATATCTATCACATCCGCATCCGGGTGGATGCCGCACAGGCCTTGTGCGGCGACCCGGATGCCCGGATGGGCGCGGTCCACTTCCCGCTGTTGCAGCCCCATCAGCAACTCACCAGCAGTCTCAACGGCATCGAAGCGGGGATCCCCAATGAAATACTTCACCGCGTCTCGCTCAATGCGGGCACGCCATCACGGCGGGCGGAACACCGTCGGTTGCTGGAACCTCTGAACGGAATGCCCAACCCCCATGCGCCGGAAATTCGCGAGCGGGTACGACGTCTCGCCCAGGAGATGGAGGTCAACTACCTGCTGGCCGGGGTCATCATCGACATCGGCTATGAAAACATCGGTCTCATCCGCAACACCTACCTCCGCCGCAGTGAGGTGGAGATCTATGTGTTTGCCGGTGACACTGGTGAGCTGATCCTGCAACGCCGGGCGGCCCGTGAAGCCAGGGGCGATGTGCTCTACCCCACGCCGGTGGCCTTCGGCAGCAAACGCTTCTATGAATCACGCTACGGAGAAGCCTTCAGCTGGGTGCTGGACCGGCTCAGTCAGGAAATCAGCGGCCTGCTGGCCTGCCCGCCGGGAGATCGGGCTTTCCGCTGAAGGTATCCGCTTCAGCTCAAGATCCGGGGGTTCATCAGGTGCTCTCGGCGGCCCTATCCACCCACGCAATGCACCCGGATATGGAAAACCATGCCCGTAGCAGGTATGGTAAGTCGCTCCGGAAGGAATTCGCCTGCCGTCGCTCCTGATACATCAAAGAGGTATTCATCCCATGCGCCATTGATGCCGCCGTCTATCTGACGGCCAGTCTCCACCCGCCCCCGCAAGCAGGGGGAGTCCTTGGCATCCCTGGAATAAAGCATGATGAACCCCTATCTCGCGCTGGAAGGCGTGTCCTATGTTTTGCCTGACGGCAGAACACTTTTCACCGATATCAATGGAACCTTCGACCAGCGCCGCACCGGTCTGGTCGGACGCAACGGCGTGGGCAAATCCCTGCTGGCACGCATCCTGGCGGGACGGGTGCAACCCAGCATCGGCCGCTGCCTGCGCTCCGGCGGCGTGTATTACCTGGCCCAGCAGGTCGCTCCCCCCGCAAACGCCACGGTCGCCAGTCTGGCGGGCGTGCGGCAAACGCTGGATGCCCTGGCCCGCATAGAAGCAGGCAGCAGCGCTCCACAAGACTTCGATGCCGTGGGCGATCGCTGGGATATCCGGCAACAACTGCGGGGCGCACTGGAACACCATGGCCTGGGGCATCTCGACGCTGATACCCCCGCCGACAGGCTGAGCGGTGGTGAAGCGATGGGTGTGGCCCTGACCGGTGCCTTGCTGTCGGATGCCGACTTTCTGATCCTGGATGAACCCAGCAACCATCTGGACCGCCCTCATCGGCGGGCACTGATCGCCCAGTTGAAAAACTGGTCACGTGGTCTGTTGGTCGTCAGCCACGACCGGCAACTGCTGGAAGCCATGGAACATATCGTGGAATTGTCATCGCTTGGACTGCGCAGCTATGGCGGCAATTACACGTTCTACGCCACCAGCAAGACCCATGAACGACAAAACGCCCTCCAAGAATTCGAACGACGCAAGCTTGAACGACGGCGCGAAGAGCAAGCCATGGTCAAGCAACGGGAACGCCAGACACGCAGGCAAGCCCGTGGCAACCGGCGCGGCAAAGAAACCAACCAGGCCAAAATCCTGCTGGATCGTCAGAAGGAACGCAGCCAGGGATCGGTTGGCAGGCTGCATCAGCAGCAGGTCATCGCGCGGCAGCGGCTCGACCAACAGGTTCGGGAGGCGGCGCAGCACATGCAAAATGATGCGCCTATCACTTTACACAGCTTTTCCGTGGCACAGGCCGCCCAACGGCGCGTCGTGGAACTGGATGGAGTGGAACTGCCTTTCGTGCCGAAAGCAATGCGCCACATCAGCATCTGCCTGAACGGGCAGCAGCGCGTGGGCATGACCGGCCCCAACGGCTGCGGCAAATCCACACTGCTCAAGGTGCTGGCGGGCCGGCTTCATCCCCTGGCAGGGGTTTGCAAGATCATGGCGGAAGCCATCTATCTGGATCAGCGGCTGGCCAACCTGGCCCCGGAACGGACCGCGCTCGACCAGATGCAAACCGCCAATTCCACGGCAACCGAGGGCGATCTGCGCATGCGTCTGGCCCAATTGGACCTTGACGCACAGAAGATCACAATGCCCAGCGGCTCACTCAGTGGCGGCGAGCGCCTGAAGGCCGCACTGGCCTGCGTGCTCTATGCCGATCCACCTCCGCAACTGCTGTTGCTGGATGAGCCCAGCAACCATTTGGACTTGCCTTCGACGCAGGCACTGGAAGCCATGTTGCGCGGTTATCAAGGCACCCTGGTTGTGGTGTCCCATGACGATGTATTCATGGACAATCTGGGGTTGACGGAACGTCTTCTGGCCACCGGGCAGGGATGGTGCCTGGAACCCTGGTGATACATGTCGGATTGCAGGCGATGGGCATTGGAACAGACCCGGCACCCCGAAGCCAAAAAAGCCACCCCTGCGGAAACAGAAGCAGCTTCGGATGTTGGATGGTGCCCGAGGCCGGACTCGAACCGGCACGCCTTTCGGCGAGGGATTTTCTTACCACTTCGACTTTCGCCGCCAGCACACGGGGGCTGTTCGTGGTCTGGAGCACGCCTTCACCATAGCCTTGCGGCCGTAGGTGCCCGCCGTCTGCTCTCTACACCTTCCCGGGCGCCGGGCCTGGGCTTGGCTCGGCGTTGGCTCGGATACCGGGGCATCCAGGGCATTCGCCGAATTTGACGGGTTCCACCCCCGGGGTTTCCCTCGGAGGGCTCAAATTTTTCAAGTCCCTTGTGTCTACCAATTTCACCACTCGGGCGTGGCATGATGGGCTGGCAGTATACCTGAAACAGGCACTGGAAGAATGTGCCCGAAACGCTAAGATTCGGGATTGACCTATTTCACATCGACGCCGCCCGTGTTTCCGACCCTCACATCCGTATCCACCCTGCTCCTGGGCATGGGCATCCTGCTCTGCGGCTCCGGCATGCTGGGTACCCTGCTGGGCCTGAGCGCCGCCCAGGAAGGCCTGCCGAGCTGGCTGATCGGCCTGGTCATGTCCGGCTTCTTCATGGGCTTCATCATCGGCTCGTTCCTCTGCCCCCGCCTGATCCGACGGGTGGGACACATCCGTGCCTTCGCCGCCCTGGCCGCCGTGTCGGCCATCGCCGCCCTGCTCCACGGTCTGATCTTCGATCCCTGGGTGTGGTGGGTGTTGCGCATCTTCAACGGCATCTCGGTGGTGGGGCTTTACATGGTCATCGAAAGCTGGCTCAACGAACGGGCACGACAGAACCGGGGCCAGATCTTCGCCTTCTACATGACCGTCTGCCTGGTGATGCTGGGCGTGGGACAGTTTCTGGTACTGATCTACGGACCGGGACATCTGGCCAGCTATGCCCTGGTGGCCATCCTGTTCGCCCTGGGACTGATCCCCATCGCCCTGACACCGGCACTGCAGCCCACCCCCATCAAGGCCCAGGCCCTGCCGCTGAAGACCCTCTACGGCAGGACGCCGGTGGGTGTGATCGGGGCAGTGGTGGCGGGGATCGCCTCGGGCGGGTTCTGGGGATTCGGGGCCATCTATGCCCAGCAGTCCGGCATCGAACCCTTGGGGGTGGCCGCCTTCGTCAGCGCCGTGATCCTGGGCGGCGCCCTGCTGCAGTGGCCCATCGGCTTTTTCTCCGACCATCGGGACCGGCGCTGGGTGCTGGTCTTTGCCTGTGCCGGCGCGGCCCTGGCGGCCCTGGGCATCTTCATGACCGTGGATCAGTCACTGCTGGTACTGCTGGTGGCGGCCCTGTTCTACGGCGGGTTTGCTTTCAGTCTCTACGCCCTGGCGGTGGCCCATACCCATGACCGACTGGATGTCACCCAGGTGCTGGAAGGCACCCAGGGGCTGCTGTTGCTCAACGGCATCGGTGCCACCCTGGGGCCGTTGCTGGCCGGGATTGCGGTGAGTGTCGCATCCATCAGCGTGCTGCCCCTGCTGTTCGGGAGCATCATCCTGCTGCTGTCCCTGTTCGCGCTATGGCGAATCCTGCGGGAACCTCCGGTGGCGCCCGAGGAGAAGGCCGGCTTCGTGCCGGTCACCCGTACCTCGGCGGTGGCGGCCGAACTGGACCCCCGCACCGAACTGCAACCGGAGCTGGACCTGGAACACAAGCCCTGACCGTTCTTCCCTACCCCCTCACCCGGTGACCACCGACCGCCCGCGGGTGCGCAGGCCGATCAGGGCGGCATGCCGGATACTCTGGAGCAGGGCCTGGCGGCCGGTGCCGGTGCAGGGGATCCAGGGCCGGGGCGGGTCATTGAGGGCCTCGCGCAGGACCCGGCCCAGGGTGGTCCGCATCATGGTCATGAGAACCACCGCGTCGGCCTCCGACGCCTGACGCTTGAGGTGATTGACATCACGCCCCCAGTTGGAAGACCAGCCGGTGTGACGAAACTCCACCCGGACTCCCGGCCACTGGTCGGTGATTTCCCGGATCAGGTCATCACTGTACCGGGCCTGGATCTCGTTACCACCCACGAACAAGACGGTCAGCTCGGCCCCACCCTCCAGTTGCTCCAGCAGCTCGCTGTCCCCGTCGTGTTCCGCCTCGGCGCCGGGCAAGACCAGATCTTCATACTGGGCCGGGGCCGCGCCGCACTCGCGGAACAGCGCCAGGGTCTGGGCGGCCTCCAAGGGCCGGGCATCGCGCAGGGCAAAGAACAGGGCCCTGAGCTGGGCAAAGGCTTCCGGATCTCGGCCCAATCGGCGATACAGGCGGAACCGGGCGCGCAGGATATCCGTCTCCGACCAGGCCGGATCCAGCCGGGCCGGGGCCTCCAGCAGGTCAAGCATGGGTTCGCAGAATCGGGAATCCTCATGGGCCAGATGCTCCAGCCCGTCCAGCCCCTCCTGAGCCGACTCCACACGCCCCGCCGACAGGGCCGCCGCCACCAGCAGCGACAGACGTTCCCAGCGTGCCTGCAGCGGTTGATCGGTGCCATCCCGGCACAGGATCTGCAGATCGTCCAGCAGCAGGGACGAGCGGGCAAACCATTCCGGCCGGTGGATCAGCGGCAGGACGGCCTGTCCGTGCCGACACCACAGGGATTCGGCAATCTCTCCCGCTAGGGCCGGATCCACCAGATCCGCGCATTCCAGCAGACGCTGCATCCCCCACTCCGGCCACGGGGCCGCGGACGGGTCCTGCGCCATCAGCATCCGCCAGGTCTCCATGGCAGCCTGGGCCGAGGCGGCATCCAGCCGGGCCATCATGAGCACGGCCTGCATGAAACGGCAGCAATCCACCAGCAGCGGACGCTCCGGGTCCTGGGCATCGGTTTCCGTCATCATCCCGATCAGGGCGGCATTCACATGCATCAGGGCCTGCTCCCGGGCTTCGTCACCGCTGTCGGTCTCCATCCAGCGCAGAAAATCCCGCACCCCCAGGGCATAGTGAGCCCCCAGGGCCGCCGACCCGAATCGTTCCACCGCCTCGGTGAAATACCGCTCCCCCTGTCGGAGCTGGGTCAGGATCGCGCGCACCCGATCCAGGCCCGGCGGCAACACCAACTCGGCCAGGGAACGAAAGCCCCCCAGCACCAGCCCCATGTCCGCGTGCAGCCGGGGCGATGTCAGCCGTCCCTCGGCAATCAGCCCGGCAAAGGCCTCCTTCGCCGCTGAGAAATTACCCTGCAACTGCAGGGCCTGGCCCAGACGGCGCCCCACCCCGGCCTCAAGAGAGGCCCGCTCGGCGATGTCCAATGCCACATGGGGCAGCCCCTCCCGCAGCTCCACCAGCAACACGTTGGCAATGGCTGCATCACCCCGACGGATGGCGTCGGTGGCGGACTGGAGGATCAGCGTGGCGGTCGCCGGGGTCAGATGCCGGCGCTGGCCGCGCAACAGGCGGGTGGCCTCGTTCTGGAATCCGTGGGTGAGCAAATAGGGGTGCACCTCGGTGAGCATGCCGGCCCCGGCCCCGCCGGGGGTGGATGAAGCGGCCCGGAAGATGGCGCCATACCGGTGCAGGGCATCCCTGACCGAGGCATGATTCTGCTGCCGCACGTAGCCGCTGAGCAGTCCCGCCAGATACCACTGGCGTCGTTCGTCATTCATCTCGGGGCGTCCCATGTCGGGACGTCGCCCGGGCAACAGGGCATCGAGAAAACCCAGGTGAAAATAGCTGCGCTTGCGACTGGTATCCAGGGCATGCACCGATTCCACCAGATCCACCAATTCGTCAGGCTTGAGGGCCCGGTCTTCCTCGGCCAGGGTGGCGATGATCTGTTCCATCACCACCCGGTCCAACTGGGTGAACTCCTCCGAGACATCCAGTACCGCCCGCTCGTCGATCTCCTCCACCACGATCGACTGTTCTTTCTGTCGGGCCGCTTCCGCCGCCGCCATGGCCTGGTCCAGGGCCGGCAGCGCCGGATCCAGAAACCGCCACAGATCCGGGTCCATCAGCTTGAGCACATGGAAATAGACGCCCACCTCCATGGCCCCGAACTCCTCCACCAGGGCGTCCTTGGCCTTGACCATGTCGGCGGGGGGATGGATCTTGTCGTCCCCGCCCACCACGAAGCCCCGTTCATCGTGGGGGACACCGCACAGATCCAGGAATCGGCACATGATGGCCGACTTGTAGTCGGCGAAGTACCCCAGAAACAGCAGGGTCCATTCCCGCGCCCCCAGGACCACCGGCACATGGGGCAGCAGGACATCGGCCAGCTGATGGTTGTTCATGCGCTTGAGGGTTTCGACGCGAAATCCCTTGCGTCGTGCCAGGGTCTTGAGGGTGGCGTCGCACACCAGCTCAAGCCGGGAAGCCGGTTCCCGCAGGCGTTCCAGAAAGGAGATCACCGCCCGGTGTCGATCCAGGGGCAGCAGCCGGTTCCAGACCGCCTTCCAGTCGTTGAGTCCCGCCTGCGGCATCGGTGCCGCCACGCCCCGGGCCATGGTCACTCTCCCCTTGCCGGGCCGCCGAGCGGCGTCCGGACAACTCGGAAAGAAAGGCCCACAAGGGCCTGAAGCATAAGCAGATGTGCTGAAGGGTTTCTCGACATCCCCCGATCATAGATGGGTCCTGGTGGCTCAACAATGGCCTCGGAGGCTGAATTCCCTCTTCGACTCCATGGCCTGCCCGGCCAAACTCGGGGGCAGGCCCGTCCCCCAGAGGTTTTCCAATCAGGGGCCTGCCGCCGTCATTCCCGCGAAAGCGGGAATCCGGGGGAGAGACTGCCGAATGCCTCGGACTCCCGCTTTCGCGGGAGTGACTCAAATATCAAAAAAGTCATCTCCGAAGCCGTCAAGGAAACCGCCTTCGTCTGCGCCCATCTCACCGGGATCCAGATCCAGATGGGCGGTGTCCAGACCGATGTCCAGCGGAGAGACGCCCAGGTCCATGGCCACATCGGCAAAGGCCTGCTGCATCTGCGAACTCATGACCATGCCGGCGAACAGCGTCCCCAGATAGGCCCCGCCAGCGGCGGCCAGGCCGGTGCCCAGCAACCCGGGTCCGCCCCGGCGACCGCGGGCGGCGATCTGGGGATTGCCCTGGGTGGCCTCCAGGAAATGCAGCCGGTCGATCAGTTCCTTGTTGCCCGACTGCAGGATCTTCTGCCGGGCCTCTTCCGCGCGCTTGCGTCGTGAATCCATGGGGAGATCCTCCAGGTGAATGGGGGTGTCTGGTGGGATTGGACAAGGGAAATGTTGAGAAATCCCGTTCCATCACCAAAAATTTTGCCGTCCTCACTCCCTCATGGGAACCCGTCACCTCCACAAAAAACCTCGTCACTCCCGCGAAAGCGGGAATCCAGGAACACCGGCGACACTGGATTCCCGCCTGCGCGGGAATGACGGAAGTTCGATCCGACAAACCGACGTGACTGCACCGGATGCCCGTCAGCGGGGGAATGTTCTGATCCGGAATCAACTCCGGATCAGATGGTCAAACGCGCCCAGCGCCGCCTTCGCACCCTCGCCCACCGCAATCACGATCTGCTTGTAGGGCACCGTGGTCACATCCCCGGCCGCAAACACCCCGGGCACCGAAGTCATGCCATGGGCATCCACCACGATCTCACCACGGGCGGACAACGCCACCGGCGACTCCTTGAGCCATTCGGAATTGGGCACCAGACCGATCTGCACGAAGATCCCCTCCAGATCCAGACGCTTGATCTCGTCCGTGTCCCGATCCTTATAGGTCAGACCGGTCACCTTGCTGCCGTCCCCGTTCACCTCCATGGTCTGGGCATGGGTGATGACATCCACGTTGGGCAGACTGCGCAGCTTCTTCTGCAACACCGCATCGGCCCGCAGCTCGGTCATGAACTCGATCAACGTGACGTGGGCCACCACGCCCGCCAGGTCGATGGCCGCCTCCACACCGGAGTTGCCACCACCGATCACCGCCACCCGCTTGCCCTTGTACAAGGGACCGTCGCAATGGGGGCAATAGGCCACGCCACGGGTCCGATACTTTTGTTCACCGGGCACGTTCATCTCCCGCCAGCGGGCACCGGTGGCCAGGATCACCGTCTTGCTGCGCAGCACCGCGCCGGAGGCGAAATGCACCTCGTGCAGCCCGCCCTCACCCTGGGCGGGTACCAGCTTCGCGGCCCGTTGCAGGTTCATGATGTCCACTTCATATTCCCTGACGTGGTTTTCCAGCGCCGCCGCCAGCTTGGGGCCTTCCGTATGGGGCACGGAGATGAAGTTCTCGATGGCCATGGTATCGAGCACCTGACCACCGAAACGCTCCGCCGCCACCCCGGTGCGGATGCCCTTGCGGGCCGCATAGATGGCCGCCGCGGCGCCGGCGGGACCACCGCCCACCACCAGCACGTCGAAGGCGGCCTTTTCATTGAGCTTTTTCGCCTCCCGCTCCGCCGCCCCCGTGTCGATCCTGGCCAGGATCTGCTCCAGGCTCATGCGGCCCTGATCAAAGGGCTGACCGTTGAGGAAGATGCTGGGCACGGACATCACTTCCCGTGCTTCCACCTCGTCCTGGAACAGGGCACCGTCGATGGCCACGTGACGCACGTTGGGGTTGAGCACCGCCATCAGGTTCAGGGCCTGCACCACGTCGGGGCAGTTCTGGCACGACAGGGAATAATAGGTTTCGAACAGGAATTCCCCCTCCAGGGAACGGATCTGCTCGATCACTTCGGGGGCGGCCTTGGAAGGATGCCCCCCCACCTGCAGCAGGGCCAGCACCAGGGAGGTGAACTCATGACCCATGGGCAGACCAGCAAACACCACCCGTCCGCTCTCGCCGGGACGCACCAGGGCAAAGGAGGGACGGCGGCTATCCCGACCGTCGGTGCACAGGGAGATCTTGTCGCTCAGGGCGGTGATCTCCCGCAGCATCTCCAGCAGTTCATTGGATTTTGGGCGTTCATCCAGGGTGGCCACGATCTCGAAAGGCTGGGTGACCTTTTCCAGATAGGCCTTCAATTGGTTCTGCAGATTGGCGTCCAGCATGCCGAATGACCTCATAAAAAAATGCCCGGGACTCGGCCCGGGCAAGGAATAGGAGATTTGGGCAATTCAATGGGCGTGAGCGGACCTGCTCAGATCTTGCCGACCAGATCCAGAGACGGGGCCAGGGTCTTCTCACCTTCCTTCCACTTGGCCGGGCACACTTCGTTAGGATGGGCCGCCACATACTGGGCTGCCTTCACCTTGCGCAGCAGCTCCTCGGCGTTACGACCGATGTTGCCGGCATTGATCTCGACGATCTGGATCACGCCCTGGGGATCCACCACGAAGGTTCCGCGCTCGGCCAGACCGGCCTCCTCGATCAACACTTCGAAGTTGCGGGAAATGTTCAGGGTCGGATCCGCAATCATCGGGAACTGCAGCTTGTTGATGGTTTCGGAGCTGTCGTGCCAGGCCTTGTGGGTGAAGTGGGTGTCGGTGGACACGCTGTAGATCTCCACGCCCAGCTTCTGGAACTCGGCATAGTTGTCGGCCAGATCGCCCAGTTCGGTGGGGCAGACGAAGGTGAAGTCGGCCGGGTAGAAGAAGAACACCGACCACTTGCCCTTGATGCTCTCGTCGGTGACCTCGACGAACTCGCCATTGTGAAAGGCGGTGGCTTTGAAGGGCTTGACTGCGGTATTGATCAGGGACATGACAGGCTTCTCCAATGGTTGTGACTTAGACGCATTCCAAATGCTGTGGTGCAATAGTACCCAGCCCATCGAATAGATGCAATTGAAGATTTCAATCGTACTCACAGATATCTTCTATCATGAGCAGGTTGCCCGATCCGGCCCCGGCAAGGCGCTGTTCCCACACACCCTCCCCTCTTCCTGTATATTCCGGTGCCAGGACATTCACCATTCTCATCAAAAGAATCCCCATGCCACTGGAAGCCTGGTTCACCGCCGCCATCGTAGTCGGCATGTTATCGGTGCTCACCCTCACCCGGGCGGCACCGGATCTCGTCTTTTTCGGGGCGGTGGTCCTGTTGCTGCTGACCGGCATCATCTCCCCCGGCGAGGCCTTTGCAGGGTTGTCCAACCAGGGAGTGATCACGGTGGCCGCCCTGTATATCGTGGTTGCCGGCCTGCGGGAGACGGGGGGAATACAGTGGATCGTCAATCGCCTTCTGGGACGTCCCAAAAACCTGATGCGTGCCCAGGTACGCCTGACGGGGCCGGTCGCCTTCATGAGCGCCTTTTTGAACAACACCCCGGTGGTGGGCATGCTGATCCCGGCGGTGAGCGAGTGGGCACGTAAATTCCATTTACCGGTCTCCCGGCTGATGATGCCGCTGTCCTTCGCCGCCATCCTGGGCGGGACCGTGACGGTGATCGGCACCAGCACCAACCTGGTGGTGAACGGTTTGTTGCTGGAACAGACCGGTGAAGGACTGGGGCTGTTCGACATCGCCTGGGTGGGGGTGCCGGTGGCCCTGGCCGGACTGGCGTTCATGATCCTGTGCAACCGCTGGCTGTTCGTGGACCGCAAGCCGGCCATCAGCGAAATCGATGACCCCAGGGAATACACCCTGGAGATGATCGTTGAAGCCGGCGGCCCCCTGGTGGGCCAGACCATCGAGGCCGCCGGTCTCAGGCACCTGCCCGGCGGCTTTCTCATGGAACTGGACCGGGACGGCACCCTGATCCCGGCGGTGTCACCCCAGGAAGTCTTGCGGGCCGGGGACCGGCTGATCTTCGTGGGGGTGGTGGAATCCATGGCGGACCTGCAGCGGATTCGCGGGCTGACACCGGCCACCCATCAGGTATTCAAACTGGACGGCCGGCGCTCGGATCGAGCATTGCTGGAGGTGGTGGTGTCCAATACCTGCCCGGTGGTGGGAATGACCATCCGCGACGGGAAGTTTCGCAACCGCTACAACGCGGTGGTGATCGCGGCGGCCCGCAATGGCCAGCGGCTCCGGGGCAAACTGGGAAACGTGGTGCTTCGGCCGGGGGATACCCTGCTGGTGGAGGCGGGACCGAGTTTTCTGGCCCAGAACCGCAATCGGCGGGATTTCTTCCTGATGACCCAGGTACAGGATTCGGTGGCGCCTCGCCATGACCGGGCGCTGGTGGCGGTGGGAATCCTGGCGGTCATGGTGGGCAGCGCCACCCTGGGGCTTTTGAGCATGCTGGAAGCAGCGCTGGCGGCGGCGGGGCTGATGGTGCTGACCGGCTGCGTGAGCATATTCTCCGCCCGCAGCAGCCTGGACTGGTCGGTACTGTTGACCATCGCGGCGGCCTTCGGGGTGGCGGCGGCAATGGAGAACACCGGCCTGGCCCGCTCGATCGCCCTGACCCTGACGGGGCTGGCGGGGACGGACCCGTGGGTGAATCTGTTGATGGTGTATCTGGTGACGGCCCTGTTCACCTCGCTGATCACCAACAATGCGGCGGCGGTCCTGATGTTTCCCATCGCATTCGCAGTGGCGGTGGACCTGGGGGTGAGCGTGCTGCCGTTTGCTGTGATCATCATGTTCGCGGCATCGGCCAGTTTTGCCACGCCGTTCGGCTATCAGACCAATCTGATGGTTTATGGTCCCGGGGGCTATCGGTTCAGCGATTATCTGCGAGCGGGTATTCCTATGACGGTGGTGACCGGGGCACTGGCGCTGCTGCTGGTACCCATGGTGTGGAAGTGGTAGGAATCAGCTCACCCTCCTTGTGAGCTATACCCCTTTTCTTCCCGTCCAGCTTCAGGAAGTTCGCCGCTACCCTGTTCCGCCAGGCGCCCCTCCAGAGCCCGGATGGCCGCATCGGCGGACGGGAACATGAATCCCTCTCCCACCTGCTCATACAGGCCGGTGCGCTTCATCACCTCCATCACCTGGGGCTTGAGCCCGGCAAACACCAGACTGATGTCCCGGTTGCGCAGCCGCCAGATCAGGTTGCGCACCACTTCCTCCCCCGAAGCATCCAGTTCATTGATCCCGGAGGCAATGATGATCACGTAACGGGCCTTGGGGTGACGCGCCAGCAGGCCCAGCATGGCGTCCTCGAAATAAGGCACGTTGGCAAAGTACAACGAACCATCGAAACGGATGATGCAGATGCGCTCTTCCTCGCCCTTGCCGTGGATGCGGGCATCCGCCAGAGTGCCATCCGGAGTGCGGGCCAGTTCATACACCCGGGGGTGCATGGTCCGATACAGATACATCACCAGGGCCAGACCGGCGCCGATGAGGATGCCCTTGTCCAGGCTCGGTGCCAGGGCCAGAGTGGCGGCAAAGGTAACCAGTGCCGCCATGCCGTCATGCCAGTGGGCCGCCCAGGACTGACGCAGGCCCCGCAGGTTGAGCAGGCTGGCCACGGCCATGATGATGATGCCCGCCAGCACCGCCTGAGGTAGATGGTAAAGCCAGGGAGTGAAGAACAGGATCACCAGCAGTACCAGAAGGGCAGTGAAGATGGAGGACATGCCGGTACGTGCCCCCGAGGCCAGATTGATGGCCGAACGTGAGAAAGAGCCACTCACCGGATAGGCCTGGCTGAAACTGCCCACCACCTTGGCCAGCCCCTGGCCGATGAGTTCCTGGTTGGGGTCGATGCGCTGGCCGGTGCGGGTGGCCATGGCCTTGGCGATGGCGATGGCCTCGGTAAACCCCACCAGGGCGATGACGAAGGCCGTGCTCAGCAGCGCCCTCACCATGTCCCAACTGAGCTGGGGCAGGGTCAGGGGCGGCAGGCCGGCGGCCACCTGCCCCACCACATGACCGCCCCCATTGAGATGAATGACATTGTCGCGTACGGCGGTGATGCGCCAGACGGGACCTTCCGGTTCCAGCCCAGGCGGCAACTGATCGGCCAGGTAGAAACCCGGGTGCTCGCCCCCGGCCTGGCGCAAGGGCAGGCCATGGAGCTCCCGCTGCAGGCGACTGATGGTCTCGGCCCGACGCTGACTGTCGTAGATAAGGATATCCACCTGATGGCGATGATTCAGGGCCTCCATGGGCGGCAGTTCATCCAGGGTCTTCTTCAGGATGCGGATCCGTGCATCCTCGGTCCTGAGCACCGTCTTCTGGGTATCGAGCTGGATCACCAGTTCCTGCACTTGGCCGGAACGTATGTCCTGCAGGGTGATCACCCGGGTCTTTTCAAAACCGACGGCCCAACTGATGACCGTGGCCACGATCACCACCACCAGCACCCCGGGCACCCTGGGAAAGCGCTGGCGCAATACCCACATGGTCAGCATGGCCCCCAGACCCATGGCCAGGGTGGGCAGATGGGTCTGGGGGATCTGCATCAGCATGGATCCGATATCCTGCAGGAACATCCCGCCGGAAACCATGGGCACGCCGAGGATCTGGTTGACCTGGGAGAGCACGATGATGATGGCGGCGGCGTTGGTGAAACCGACGATGACCGGATGGGAGATGAAGCTCACCAGGACTCCCAGTCGCAGCAGCCCCATACCCAGTTGCAACAGCCCCACCAGCAGGGCCAGGCTGATGGCCAGGGTGATGTATTCCATGGAGTCAGGGGCGGCCAGGGGGATGAGGGCCGATGCTGTGAGCAGGGAGACGATGGCCGCCGGGCCGGTGGCCAATTGCCGGGAAGAGCCCCACAGGGCGGCCACCATCACCGGCAGGAAGGCGGCGTAGAGTCCGTAGACGGCGGGCAGCCCCGCCAGCTGGGCATAGGCCATGGACTGGGGAATGAGCACCATGGCCACGGCCAGGCCCGCCATCAGGTCCGCCCGCAGACTGCCTAAGGTCATGGGAAACCAGGTCAGGAAGGGGAACAGGCGCTTGATGAGGGGCGTGGGGCTAGGGGGCATGGTCCTGAGGAGGTTGGGTGCTCAACTCATGCCAAAAAGTTTAACACTTATAACCTGAAATTTACCGATAAACAGCCCGGGGTTGTTCTGCGTCAGTCATTATCCCGCTTCGCCCCTCACACCCGGGTCCCCCTCCGGCCTGGCTCGTCATTCCCGCCCCCATAGAAGTCATTCCCGCGAAAGCGGGAACCCAGGCCACGGAACGAAAACCCCGGACTCCCGCTTTCGCGGGAGTGACGGGCATGGACTCCACTCTGATCCTCATTCAATAAACAATAAGTTATAACTTATACATACAATCATCATAATTGATTATCTATTATACCTATAGATCATGTAGTCTCTTCCCATCGAGTTTCGGTACGCTTTACCCACGACCCGGCTTGATCCGGGACGTGGTTCAAAACATCAAGTCCAAAGGAGTCGATGATGGCAGTCAAGACCTACAGTGCCGGTGTGAAAGAATACCGCCAGACCTACTGGACCCCGGAATACACCCCCCGGGATACCGACATCCTCGCCTGCTTCAAGGTGACCCCGCAGCCGGGGGTGGACCGCGAGGAAGCCGCCGCCGCAGTGGCCGCCGAGTCCTCCACCGGCACCTGGACCACCGTCTGGACCGACCTGCTCACCGATCTGGACTACTATAAGGGCCGCGCTTACCACATCGAGGACGTACCCGGCGACGACGAGTGCTTCTATGCCTTCATCGCCTACCCCATCGACCTGTTCGAGGAAGGCTCGGTGGTGAACGTGTTCACCTCTCTGGTGGGCAACGTATTCGGGTTCAAGGCCGTGCGCGCCCTGCGCCTGGAAGACGTGCGCTTCCCCATCGCCTACGTCAAGACCTGCGGCGGTCCTCCCCATGGCATCCAGGTGGAGCGGGACATCATGAACAAGTACGGCCGTCCCCTGCTGGGCTGCACCATCAAGCCCAAGCTGGGCCTGTCGGCCAAGAATTACGGCCGCGCCGTCTATGAATGTCTGCGCGGCGGCCTGGACTTCACCAAGGACGACGAGAACGTCAATTCCCAGCCCTTCATGCGCTGGCGCCAACGGTTCGACTTCGTCATGGAGGCCATCAACAAGGCCGAGATGGAGACCGGTGAGCGCAAGGGCCATTATCTGAACGTGACCGCCCCCACCCCGGAAGAGATGTACAAGCGGGCCGAGTACGCCAAGGAAATCGGTGCCCCCATCATCATGCACGACTACATCACCGGCGGCTTCTGCGCCAACACGGGCCTGGCCAACTGGTGCCGCGAGAACGGCATGCTGCTGCACATCCACCGCGCCATGCACGCGGTCATGGACCGTCATCCGCGTCACGGCATCCACTTCCGGGTACTGGCCAAGATCCTTCGCCTGTCCGGTGGTGACCACCTGCACACCGGCACCGTGGTGGGCAAGCTGGAAGGCGACCGCGCCGCCACCATGGGCTGGATCGACCTGCTGCGTGAGTCCTATGTGAAGGAAGACCGTTCCCGCGGCATCTTCTTCGATCAGGACTGGGGCTCCATGCCCGGGGTGTTCGCGGTGGCTTCCGGCGGCATCCATGTCTGGCACATGCCGGCCCTGGTCACCATCTTCGGCGACGACTCGGTGCTGCAGTTCGGTGGCGGCACCCTGGGTCATCCCTGGGGCAACGCCGCCGGTGCCTCCGCCAACCGCGTGGCCCTGGAAGCCTGCGTGCAGGCCCGCAACGAAGGACGTGAACTGGAGAAGGAAGGCAAGGACATCCTCACCGCCGCCGCCCAGCACAGCCCCGAACTCAAGATCGCCATGGAAACCTGGAAAGAGATCAAGTTCGAGTTCGATACCGTGGACAAGCTGGACGTGCAGCACCGCTAAGCGGCCTTGCCGGGGGCGGCCGTCGGGCCGCCCCGCCCCCAGACACTGAAAAGAGGATAAGACCATGTCCGAGATCCAGAGCTTCAAGCAATCCGAAAAGTACGAGACCTTCTCCTATCTGCCGCAGATGACCGCCGACCAGGTGCGCAAGCAGGTGGAATACATGATCAGCAAGGGCTGGAACCCGGCCATCGAGCACAGCGAACCGGAAAATGCCTTCGGCTCCTTCTGGTACATGTGGAAGCTGCCCATGTTCGGCGAGCAGTCCGTGGATACGGTGCTGGCCGAAGTGGAGGCCTGCAAGAAGGAGCATCCCGATCACCTGGTGCGTGTGATCGGTTATGACAACTTCGCCCAGTGCCAGGGAACGTCCTTCGTCGTCCATCGCGGCGAGTAAGCTTTCCCCTCACCCCAACCCCTCTCACCCCAGGGGAGAGGGGTCTTGGCTCCCCCTTCTCCCCCTGGGAGAAGGGCCGGGGATGAGGGACCGGAATATCTCCACCACTCCCTCATCCCAATCCCCCCGCGGGGATCCCATTCGAAACGATGGCACCACCGGTAATGTCCGGAGGTCCGAGGGAGTGACTCATGCACGAAACCATCCGCGATTATCAGATCAAGGAAGAACCCTACTACCGCGCCGTCGGCGATGAGGTGGCCCTGTACGAAGCCGCCTATGCCGTGCGCATGCCCATGATGCTCAAGGGGCCCACCGGCTGCGGCAAGACCCGCTTCGTGGAATACATGGCCTGGAAGCTGGGCAAGCCCCTGATCACCGTGGCCTGCAACGAGGACATGACCGCCTCGGACCTGGTGGGCCGCTATCTGCTGGATGCCGACGGCACCCGCTGGCAGGACGGTCCCCTCACCCTGGCCGCCCGCCATGGCGCCATCTGTTACCTGGATGAGGTGGTGGAAGCCCGTCAGGACACCGTGGTGGTGATCCATCCCCTTACCGACAACCGCCGGGTACTGCCGCTGGAAAAGAAGGGCGAACTGGTACGCGCTCATCCCGACTTCCAGCTGGTCATCTCCTACAACCCCGGCTACCAGAGCCTGATGAAGGATCTCAAGCAGTCCACCAAGCAGCGCTTCGGCGCCCTGGACTTCGATTACCCGGAGGCGGGCCTGGAAGCGGAGATCGTTGCCCACGAAACCGGCATCTCCAGCGACACGGCGAAGAAACTGGTGAGCGTGGCGGAACGGGCCAGGAACCTGAAGGGTCACGGCCTGGATGAAGGCATCTCCACCCGCATGCTGGTCCATGCCGGCTCCCTGATCGCCCGCGACGTGGAACCCCTGGCCGCCTGCCGCATGGCCCTGGTGCGTCCCCTCACCGATGATCCGGACATGCGCGACGCCCTGGACGCGGCGGTCACCACCTTTTTCTGATGCCCCACGCGGCAGGAGAAATCAGGCCCATGAGCATCCATCTGGAAGACTACCCCGAGCTGCTGGAAGACCTGGGCGGCCATGCCGTCGAGGTCCTGGAATCGGCCTGGCAGGAAGCGGTGCGCAGCTTCAGCTCCGCGGGCCTGAAAAACTACTATATGGAAGGCGCCCGCGCCCTCCACGCCCTGGGCAAGGGCAACGAACCCGTGGCGGCCTTCATCCAGGAGAGCCCCGTGGTGGCTCGGGAACTGGGGGAAGACGCGGTGATGGACCTGATCGAGAGCGTCATCAAGCTCTCATCCAAGACCAGCGGCGCGGTCATCAGCCTGGTGATCGCCACCAGTCCGGTGGCCTCCCGGCGACTGGCGGACCCTACCCTGTTCAAGGGTTATCTGCGTCTGCTGGACAACCTGGTGGCCCAGGTGCCCCGAGGGGTGCGGCCCATGCTGGAACACCTGGACCAGCTGCTCACCCATCTCACCCTGGGGGGACTGCGGCGCTGGGCCCTGTGGGGGGCCAAGGTCCATGGTCGGGACTTCAAGGCCCAGACCGCCTATTTCGGGCTGGAGACACCCGAATCCCGCTCGGTGTTCCAGAACGAGCGGCGCGGCACCCTGTTCGTGGACGTGCAGCGACGGATCAACATGTACCTGCGCGCCCTCTGGGCCCGGGACTTCTTCCTGCGCCCCACCAGCGGCGATTTCGAATCCCGCGAGGGGGTGCGCCCCTTCATCGACGGCTTCACCCTCTATGTACCTGATGCCTATGACGACGGGTTCGGCATCGGCGGCCTGCAGATCTATCGGGCCACGGCGGCCCACGGGGCGGCCCATCTGGTCCACAGCCGCAGCCCCTTGCCGGCAGACGATCCCGGCGGTCTCACCGGCATGCTGGTGGGACTGTTCGAAGATGCCCGGGTGGAGTCCCTGGCCCTGACCGCCTTTCCCGGCCTGCGCCAGCTCTGGCTGCCCATGCATGTGACCGGACCAAAAGACGGCGACGGCACCACCGCCCTACTGGGCCGCACCGCCCGTGCCCTGCTGGATCCGGACTACGAGGATCCACACCCCTTCGTGCAGCTGGCACGGACTCGGTTCGACGAAGCCGCGGCGGATTTGACCCGTCACGACCTGGCCTGGGAACTGGCCCACCAGCTGGCCCCGATCTTCCCCGGAGACGAGCCCTTCAGTACTCGCCATCACCATATCCCGGTGCTGTACCGGGATGACAATCGGTATATATGGACCCTGGGGGGACAGGAGGATGTGGATCTGATCCGCCTCCGGGAACAACCCCAGGTACGGCGCAACGTCAGCCTCATGGAAATGGTCAACGGACTGGACGTGCCCTTTGCCGGGGATGACGCCCAGGAGATCTGGACCCTGAGCACGGAGTTCTTCTGCGACGAGGAAGACATCAGCCTCAACGAAAAGGAAGGCAAGCCGCCGGTGTCGGCCCCGTTCCATTATCCGGAATGGGATTACCAGATGCAGCTGGAGCGCCCCCACTGGTGCACCCTGCTGGAACGCCGTCCCCGGACCGGGGACCCGGCCGAGATCGACGCGGTGGCGCAGCGCCACAAGCCGCTGATCAGCCGCCTGAAATACCTGATCGAGGCAATGCAGCCCCAGGGCGTGCAGCGCTATCGGCGCCAGCCGGAGGGGGACGAACTGGATCTGAACGCGGTGGTGGAGTCCCTGGTGGATCTGCGCATGGGACGGCAACCGGACACCCGGGTGCATATCCGCACCGAGCGCAAGGTGCGGGACCTGTCGGTACTGGTGCTGATCGACCTGTCCGAGTCCACCAACGACAAGGTGCGCGGCACCGACAGCACGGTGCTGGATCTGGCCCGGGAGGCCACGGCGTTGCTGGCGGGTGCCTTGTCGAAGATCGGTGATCCCTTCGCCATTCACGGCTTTGATTCCGATGGCCGTCATGACGTGGAGTATTACCGGTTCAAGGATTTCGATGCCCCCTATGACGACACCGTGAAGGCCCGTCTGGCGGGGATGACGGGGCAGATGTCCACCCGCATGGGCGCGGCGATCCGCCATGCCGGCGAGCATCTGCGGCGGCGACCCTCGCGGCGCAAGCTGCTACTGATCGTGACGGACGGGGAGCCGGCGGATACGGACGTGCGGGATCCCCAGTACCTGCGCCAGGACGCCAAGCATGCGGTGGAGGAAGTGGCCAAACACGGGGTCTACAGTTTCTGCATGAGCCTGGACCCCCACGCGGATGACTATGTGGAGCGGATCTTCGGGGCGCGGCGCTACATGGTGGTGGATCATGTGGCCCGACTGCCGGAAACCCTGCCGATGCTCTATGCCGGACTGACCCGATAAGGATTATACTCCGGGCATGACTCCCGAAAGCTTCGCTCTTCCCGCCTACTTCGATCTGGGCGCCGTCTTCGTTTTTGCCCTGTCCGGCGTGGTGGTGGCCATGCGCAAGGGCTATGACCTGATCGGCATGTTCTTCCTTGCCCTGGTCACCGGGGCGGGCGGGGGACTGCTGCGGGACGGCCTGTTCCTGCAACAGGGACTGCCGGTGCTGCTCACCGATCCGGGCTACCTGGCCGCCATCGGCGCCGCCACCCTGGTGGGGCTGGTGTTCGGCGAACGGCCCTGGTACACCCGTCGCGGGGTGGCCATCATCGACGCCGCCGGGATCGGCGGCTTTGCCGTGGTAGGCATCGAACGCTCCCTGGAAGCCGGACTGGGACTGCCCGCCGCCCTGCTGGTGGGGGTGCTCAACGGGGTGGGCGGCAGCCTGATCCGGGACGTGATCGCCGGTGATCCGCCCCTGATCCTCAAGCCCGGTCAGTTCTATGCCCTGGCGGTCCTGGTGGGCGGCACCGCCTACCTGGCCATGACCCAGTGGCTGTCGGTGCCGGTGGTGGCGGCGGCCTGGGTGACGATCCTGATCACCTTTGCCCTGCGCATGGCCTCCATCGAATTCAACTGGAGCACCCGGGCGGTGAACCGGGAAGGGCTGATACGCTATCTGAAGCGGCAGCGGCCCTAATCCCTGCCGCCGCGTCGGCTTGCCTCGTTGCGACGGCGCAGATCCAGCAACTTCTCCCGGATCCGGATCTCCAGCCCCCGCTCCACCGGCTGGTAATAGCGGGGCTCCCCCATGCCGTCCGGAAAATAGCACTCCCCGGCGGCAAAACCGTCCACCTCGTCATGGGCGTACCGGTAACCCTTGCCGTAGTCCAGTGACTTCATCAGCCGGGTGGGTGCGTTGCGCAGATGCAGGGGCACCTCCAGGGTGCCCCGCTGCCGCGCATCGGCCATGGCGGCCCCGTAGGCCGCATAGACCGCGTTGCTCTTGGCGGCGCAGGCCAGATAGATCACAGCCTGAGCCAGGGTCAGTTCCCCTTCCGGACTACCCAGGCGCTCGTACACGTCCCAGGCCTCCAGGGCCAGGGTCAGCGCCCTTGGATCAGCGTTGCCGATGTCCTCGCTGGCCATGCGCACGATCCGTCGGGCCAGATAGACGGGGTCGCAGCCGCCATCGAGCATGCGGCAGAACCAGTACAGCGCCGCGTCCGGATCACTGCCCCGCACCGATTTGTGCAGGGCGGAGATCTGGTCGTAGAACAACTCCCCGCCCTTGTCGAAGCGACGCAGGCCCTGACTGGTCACCTCCTTGAGAATGTCTTCGGTGATCACGGCACCCTCCCCCCCTTCCGGGGCCAGGTCGGCGGCGATCTCCAGCAGGTTCAGGGCGCGCCGGGCGTCGCCGTCGGCCAGCTCCGCCAGCAGGTCGCGCAGGGGCGGCGCCATGGTCAGGTGGCGCCGCCCCAGGCCGTGGGTCTCATCGTCCAGGGCCCGGTCGATGATGGCACGGATATCCGCCGCCTCCAGCCCCTTGAGCACGTAGGTCCGCACCCGGGACAGCAGGGCGTTGTTGAGTTCGAAGGAGGGATTTTCCGTGGTGGCACCGATGAAGGCGATGGTGCCGTCTTCCACGTGGGGCAGGAAGGCATCCTGCTGGGACTTGTTGAAGCGATGGACCTCGTCCACGAACAACAGCGTGGCCCGGCCCTCGACCTGGCGGGTCTCCCGGGCCTGATCCACGGCGGCCCGGATGTCCTTGACCCCGGAAAGCACGGCGGACAGGGTGATGAATCTCGCGCCGCAGTAGTTGGCGATGAGCCGGGCCAGCGTGGTCTTGCCGGTGCCGGGTGGCCCCCAGAAGACCATGGAATGCAGCCGGTCCTCCTCGATGGCCCGGCGCAGGGGCTTACCCGGGGCCAGCAGATGCTGCTGGCCCATGTACTCCTCCAGCCGCCGGGGACGCATTCGATCCGCCAGAGGACGATCGGGTTCCGGGGTGGAAAAAAGATCCGTCATGGAGGCCGGGCAGCCGCGGTATTCAGTTCCTCATCACGTCCACCCCGGCCGGCGGCTCGAAGCGGAAACGGGCATCGGGAATGCGGGTATTGAGCTGCATGTCTTCAAAGCGGATGCGGGTCTGCTGTCCGAACTGGTCATAGAGCACCATCATCCGCACGGTGCGTTCGTCCAGACCGATGAGGATGCGCTGGAAATCGGTGTCGCCTGAACGGGGGGTCAGGGCCAGCCAGCTCAACCCCTGATGGGTGCCCTCGGAGGCCACCCTGAAATCATTTTCCAGGGCGCGGGGTTCGGACAACAGCATGATGGGGGTACGCCCCAGAACGGCGTCCATCTCCTGCACCGTGGCCTGGGCCAGGTCTTCGTCGTAGGTCCACAGATACTGGCCATCGGCCACGATCTGCTGGTTGTAGGGGGTCTGGTAGTCCCAGCGGAACTGGCCGGGGCGCTTGAGATAGACCTTGCCCTGGGCATGCTGCAGGACCTCGTCCCGCTCGTTGATGACCATCTGTTCGAACACCGCCTCGAAGCTGGTCATCTCCTGGAAGAAATGATCCAGTCGGGCACGGGCATCATCCGCCAGCACCGGCGACAGGCTCAGGCAGGCGGTCAGCATCAGGGCAAACAGGGCTCGCATGGGTGTTGGCATCTCGTTTTCAGTCCTGGGGTGCCGGCGCCAGCACTTCCCGGTTGCCGTTGGATTGCAGCGCGCTCACCACGCCGGCGGCCTCCATGTCCTCGATCATCCGGGCGGCCCGGTTGTAACCGATCTTGAGGCGGCGCTGTACATAGGAAATGGACGCCTTGCGGGATTCCAGCACGATGGCCACCGCCTGGTCGTAAAGGGGGTCGCTCTCCTCGCCGGAATCCACCGGCTCCAGTCCTGGTACGACCGCGGCGCCGGATTCCGGTTCCTCCAGCACATCGTCCAGGTAGTCCGGCTCGCCCTGGGCCTTGAGGAAGTCCACCACGTGATGGACCTCGTGGTCCGCCACGAAAGCCCCGTGCAGACGCACCGGATGCCCGCTGCCCGGAGGCAGGTAGAGCATGTCGCCGTGACCCAGCAGCTGCTCCGCGCCCATCTGATCCAGAATGGTGCGGGAATCCACCCGGGAGGAGACCTGGAAGGCGATGCGGGTGGGGATGTTGGCCTTGATGAGGCCGGTGATCACGTCCACCGAGGGGCGCTGGGTGGCCAGGATCAGGTGAATCCCCGCCGCCCGTGCCTTCTGGGCCAGACGGGCGATGAGTTCCTCCACCTTCTTGCCCACCACCATCATCATGTCGGCAAACTCGTCCACCACGATGACAATGAACGGTAGCGGCTTGAGCTCCGGCGGCGGTGCCTCCGGATCGAAGGCGGTCTGTGGATTGTAGAACGGATCCGGGATGGGCTCGCCGGCGGCGATGGCGTCCTTGATCTTGCGGTTGAAACCGGCCAGGTTGCGCACACCCATCCGGGACATGAGCTTGTAGCGACGCTCCATTTCCGCCACCCCCCAGCGCAGGGCGTTGGAGGCATCCTTCATGTCGGTGACCACGGGGGCCAGCAGATGAGGGATGCCCTCGTACACCGACAGCTCCAGCATCTTCGGGTCAATGAGGATCAGACGGACCTCGTCGGGATGGGCCTTGAACAGCAGTGAGAGCAGCATGGCATTGATGCCCACGGACTTGCCCGAGCCGGTGGTGCCGGCCACCAGCAGATGGGGCATCTTGGCCAGATCGGCCACCACCGCGTGGCCGCTGATGTCCTTGCCCAGGGCCAGGGTCAGGGCGGAACCGGCCTTTTCGAACACCGGTGCCCGGAAGATCTCCGACAGGCTCACCAGCTCCCGTTTCTGGTTGGGTATTTCCAGACCCACGGTGGACTTGCCCGGGATGACCTCCACGATGCGAACGCTGATCACCGACAGGGCCCGGGCCAGGTCCTTGGAAAGCCCGGAGATCCGGCTCACCTTCAGGCCCGGTGCCGGCTGCAGTTCAAAACGGGTGATCACCGGCCCGGGATGCACTTCCACCACGTCCACCTGGACTCCGAAATCACGCAGCTTCTCCTCCACCTGCCGTGACATGTGATGCAGGTCTTCCTCGGTATACCCACCTTCATGGGGCTTGGGGACATCCAGCAGGTCCAGGGTCGGGAAAGCATCCGGGGAGATCTCGCCGGTGCTGAACAGGGAAGACTGCTTCCTGGGCGCGGGGGGCTTGGGCGGGGTGGAGGGGGTGGGAGTGGGAGTGGGAGTGGGCAACACCGCTTCCAGAACGGGTTCCACTCTGGCCTTGATCCTGGGTGCCGGCTTTTCCACCTCGCGGGGTTCCTGGGCTTCCTGCAGGGTGGCAATCCGGGGTTCCACCTTGGGCTGGGATCTTGGACGAGGTGCTTCCAGGTCCGGGGCTGATGCCCTGACGGCGCTTTCCCTTGCCTCCCGTTCCTTGCGGGCCTTGCGCCCGGCATGGCGTTCGCGGGCCGTGGCGATCCGTTCCAGGGCCCAGTCCACGCCCAGGAGGGTGTAGCGCCCCAACCGGTCCATCAGGGACAACCAGGACAATCCGGTGAGCAGGGTTACCCCGGTGAAAAACAGGGCCAAAAGAAACAGGGTGACGCCCAGGAGGTCAAAGATCGGCAACAACCCCTCCCCAACCAGCTCGCCCAGGATACCGCCGGCATTCATGGGCAGCGAGCCCGGCAAAAAGTGCAGGGTTGCCAGACCGCAGCCAGCGGCCAGGGTGATGACGAACCCCAACCAGCGCACCCCCAGGGCATGCAGGTCCAATTCACCGGTGTCCTTGCGGCCGCGAAAGATCAACCAGCCACTGTAGGCCACCACCACCGGAGCCAGATAGGCCAGATAGCCGAAGAGGTGGAAAAACACATCGGCAAACCAGGCGCCGGCCCTGCCCCCCAGGTTGGTGACCTTCATGCCGGTCCCGGTCTGGGACCAACCGGGGTCGGTAGGGCTGTAACTGGCCAGGGCGATGAACAGGTAGACGGCTGCCGCCGTCAGCACCAGCAGAGCACCCTCGCGCAGGGCACGGCGCAGGTGGGCACTGATGGGTCGCGGTGCGGAAGCAGGCTTGCGGGCGGTTTTATCCGCCGTTTTCTTGGAATTTGCTCTGGCCAATGGTCAGGTTGTATCAGGGATCTTGAGTGTGAGGTTCGAAATAAGGTATGCAGTTTAACCCCTTGAAGGGCTTCAAGTCTCTTTTTTGGAACTTTGCGCCCGGTATTTTACATTCTTGGCGCAGGACGATCCGGGGCCATCCGCAACGCTCCCGCCGACACGCCTGACCAGACCCATGCCCGGTATTATCACCATGCTACTGAATGCTTGGCGCGACCGGGGCTTCAAAGTAGATTATGCGGCTCGGATTTTACCGCATCATTCCCAGGAGAACCGATTACCATGACTGCCCCCAGACACTGCCGCCTGCTCATTCTCGGCTCCGGCCCCGCCGGATACACCGCCGCAGTGTACGCTGCCCGTGCCAATCTCAAGCCGGTCATGATCACCGGTCTGCAGCAGGGCGGCCAGCTCACCACCACCACGGAAGTGGACAACTGGCCCGGGGACGATCAGGGGATACAGGGGCCGGAGCTCATGGAGCGCATGAAGCGTCACGCGGAACGCTTCAACACCGAGATCATCTTCGATCACATCCACACCGCCGACCTGAAGCAACGCCCTTTCACCCTCACCGGCGACACCGGAACCTATACCTGTGATGCCCTCATCATCGCCACCGGGGCCTCGGCCATGTACCTGGGGCTGCCTTCCGAAGAGGCCTTCAAGGGCCGCGGCGTCTCCGCTTGCGCCACCTGCGACGGTTTCTTCTACCGCGGCCAGAAGGTGGCGGTGATCGGCGGCGGTAATACCGCCGTGGAAGAGGCCCTGTACCTCTCCAACATCGCCGAGCATGTCACCCTGGTGCATCGCCGGGACAAGCTGCGGGCGGAGAAGATCATGCAGGATCACCTGTTCGAGAAGGAACGCCAGGGCAAGGTGAGTATCGAGTGGAACCATGTGCTGGACGAGGTCCTGGGGGACAATCTTGGCGTGACCGGCATGCGGATCAAGGATGTACACTCCGGACAGACACGGGACGTGGAACTGCAGGGGGTCTTCATCGCCATCGGCCACAAGCCCAATACCGACCTGTTCCAGGGTCAGCTGGAGATGAACAATGGATACATTCGGGTGAAAAGTGGTCTGGATGGTAATGCCACGGCCACCAGTGTGCCGGGCGTGTTTGCCGCCGGGGATGTGATGGACCATGTGTATCGTCAGGCGGTGACCTCGGCCGGTTCCGGCTGCATGGCGGCCCTGGACGCGGAGCGTTTTCTGGAAAGCTGAGGGTTTTCTCGGGCCGTCCCGTTCATATGCAAGGCAGTCCCACATCGCGCTCGGAGTCTTCATCATGGATAACCCGGGGTTGCTGGAATGCCGCATCATCGATGACCTGTCCGCCCTGCCCAGCCATCAGTGGGACGCCCTGGGCGGACGGGACGAGCCCTTTCTCAGCCACGCCTTCCTCTGCGCCCTGGAACGCCATGACTGCCTGGGCAGCCGCTTCGGCTGGTATCCCCGCCATGTCACCCTGCGCAAACCCGGGGGCGAGCTGGTCGGTGCCCTGCCCCTCTACATCAAGACCAACAACTACGGCGAGTTCGTCTTTGACTGGGCCTGGGAGCAGGCCTGGCGACAGTCGGGACTGCACTACTACCCCAAACTGGTCTGTGCGGTCCCCTACACCCCGGCCACCGGTACCCGCCTGCTGACCCACCCCGACCATGACCGGAAGGCCCTGCAACAGGCCCTGATCCAGCAGGCCATTGAGCTGACCCATGCCGGCGAACTGTCCGGCCTGCATGTACTGTTTCCCGGAGATGAGGACATGCAGGCACTGCAGGGCCGTGGCCTCATCCCGCGCATGGGTTGCCAATATCACTGGCATAATGAGAATTATCGGGATTTCGACGATTTTATTGATCGTTTCAGCGCCAAAAAGCGCAAGAACGTCCGCCGTGAACGGCGCCGGGTGCGGGAACAGGGACTGGATATACGGGTACTGCACGGTGACGAGGTGAGCCAGGATCTATGGGCCGTGTTTCACCACTTTTATGTGAGCACCTTCGAACGCAAGATGGGGATTCCGACCCTGACCCTGGGATTTTTTCAGGAAACCGCTCGCACCCTGGGACGGCGGGTGGTCATGTTCCTGGCGGAAGAAGACGACACGCCGGTGGCGGCGGCCCTGTGCTATCGGGGCGGGGACACCCTCTACGGCCGCTATTGGGGATGTATCCGGGATTACGATGCCCTGCATTTTGAGACCTGTTACTACCAAGGCATCGACTACTGCATACAACAGGGTCTGACGCGGTTTGAGCCGGGCGCCCAGGGAGAACACAAGATCAGCCGGGGTTTTCTACCCACCCGGACCTGGTCGGGGCACTGGATCACCCATCCGGGACTGAGAAGCGCCGTTGCCGAGTTCTGCCGGCGTGAACAGGCGGCCATGGAAGCCCAGTGCAAACAGCTGATGCAGCTGTCCCCCTTCCGGGTAGAAGACGGCCACCACTCAGGTTAGTCTGTGATGCAGATACCTCAAGGGATGACGGGACCATGTCCGGCAATAATGAGCTGTATTCACTCACCTGGCTCCATCCAGGACAGACGAATGAACCCTTTCCTCCGGTGGCAAGCGCCCTGCGAGAGCCCAACGGCCTGTTGGCAGCAGGCGGTGACTTGAGCCTGCCCAGACTGCTGAATGCCTATCGCCATGGTATTTTCCCCTGGTATGAAGCGGGCCAGCCCATTCTCTGGTGGTCACCGGACCCCCGCACCATCCTCTACCCGTCGAAGGTCAAGATCAGCAGGAGTCTGGGCAAGATCCTGCGCCAGCAGCAATTTCAGGTGACGTTCGACCATGCCTTCACCGACGTCATCAAGGGGTGTGCGGGACCACGCCGGGGAGTCCACGGTACATGGATCACCTTCGGGATGCAGCAGGCCTTCATACAAATGCACCATACGGGACACGCCCATTCCGTGGAGGTGTGGAAACACGGCACCTTGGTGGGTGGACTTTACGGCGTCAGCATGGGCCGGGTCTTCTTCGGGGAATCCATGTTCAGCCGGGTGCCGGATGCCTCGAAAGTGGCCCTGGTGGCCCTCTGCCGCCACCTTGATTTCTGGGGCTACCCGTTGCTGGACTGCCAGACGCCGTCAGACCACCTGACCCGCATGGGGGCCGAACCCATGTCACGCCAACGCTTCGCCACGCGACTGGAGCAACTGTGTTCCGTACCAAGCCGCCCAGGTCCCTGGGAGGTGGAACCAAGCCTTGGGTTCCGCGATCCTCCATAAAGCGGCATCCGACGGGCACAGGCATCCAGGGCGGCGCTGGCCATCAGACCTGCCGCTCGGGCTCCGAGAGAGTGATGTTGACCTCCAGAATCTCGCAGTCACCCTGATTTTCCAGACTCATCTGCACCGCCTCGTCTCCCACCTGGACATACTTGCGGATGACTTCCAGCAGTTCCCGGTGCAGGGCCGGCAGATAGTCAGGACCGGAGCGGTGGCTCCGTTCCCGTGCCACGATCACCTGCAGGCGTTCCTTGGCCACTTTGGCACTACCCTGTCGAGGTGAACGAAAATAATTGAAAATGCCTTTCATGGCCATTAACCCTTGAACAGGCGTCCGAAGAGCCCCTTCTTCTGCGTGGTAAGGAAACGGTGCGGGCGGTCTTCTCCCAGGAAACGGGCCACCGCGTCACGATAGGCCTGCCCGGCATCGGACTCTGCGTCCAGGATCACAGGCATGCCCGCATTGGAGGCATTGAGCACCGACTGGGATTCAGGGATCACCCCCAGCATTTCGATGGAGAGGATCTCGGTCACATCATCCACACTGAGCATCTCGCCTTTTTCCACCCGTTCCGGTGAATAGCGGGTGAGCAGCAGTTTAGCGGGCAGAGGACCCTCCCCCCGTTCCGCCACGCGGGTCTTGCTGGACAGGATGCCGAGCATGCGATCCGAATCACGCACGCTGGATACCTCCGGGTTGGTCACCACAATCGCTGCATCGGCAAAATAGGCAGCCATCAGCGCGCCACGCTCAATCCCCGCAGGACTGTCACAGATGATGTAATCAAACTCCTGACTCAATTCATCCAGCACCTTTTCCACACCCTCTTCGGTCAGGGCATCCTTGTCACGGGTCTGCGAGGCGGGCAGGATGAACAGGTTCTCCGTGCGCTTGTCCTTGATCAAGGCTTGGCGCAGATTGGCATCACCATTGATTACATTGACAAAATCATAGACCACCCGCCGTTCACACCCCATGATAAGGTCCAGGTTGCGAAGGCCCACATCAAAGTCGATCACAGCGGTCCTGTGCCCCTCCATGGCCAGGCCGGTGGCCAGGGCCGCGGACGTGGTGGTCTTGCCGACGCCACCCTTGCCTGAGGTAATTACTACAATGCGTGCCATATAGCCTGCATCTCCTAAAAGATTCTGCGCTAGATTTCCGAAATAACGATGGTCTCGCCGGCCAGGGTCACCAGCCTGTTCTCACCCCGTTCGGCGTCGAGGATATCCTCTGCAATCCGATAATGCCCGGCAATGGATACCAGTTCCGCATCCAGACGCCGACAGAATATCCTGGCCCCGGTCATGCCCCGGACCCCGGCCAGGGCCTTGCCGCGCAAGGTGCCGTAAACATGGATATGCCCGTCGGACAGCAGTTCGGCCCCCGCCGACACCGTCCCAAGGACGATGAGGTCCCCCCCCCGGGCATAGACCTGCTGACCGGATCTTACCGGCTGATTCACCACCAGCGAGGCCGTATGCAGTGCCTGCACCGCCGATGCCGACTCCTTGTGTACCGAAGGGGAAGGCTCATTTGCTGGTTCGGCCTGAGGGGAAGGAGCGGCACGGAGCGGAACCTCGGTGCCCTTGCCGCCCAGGACGATCAGTGGCAAACCGATCCCGGAGGCGACGGACTGGGCCACCGCGCCCTGCTGTAACCCGATCAGCTTGAAACCCCGCCCCCGTATGGCTTCGATCACCTGCGTCAGGGTCTCCGCCGGGGTATTCGCCAAGTGCTCCACATCCACCAGCAGAGGCATGTCCCGCATCAACTCGGGAGCCTCCCGCATGCGCGCATCCAGCGCCTCGTTCAGTTGATCGGTATCCGCATCGTGCAACCGAAGAATGGATACCAGGATCATGCGTCCCTTGAGTTCAATGGGCTGAATGGGACTGGGATGGGCATTCATAGAGGTCGTTCCGTGAACCCGGGCCACAGGGCCTGCCGGTTCTGAAAATGTGGATTTGGGATCTGGCGCACCATTGTAACGGTTCAGAGGATTCAACGCGCCGACAACATGTTAATATACTTATAATCTATCCAATAAAGCATCGACCCAGTCGAGCAAACCGCCCTGTCGGCATGCACGGAAGTCCGTTGCGGCCTTCCACCAAGCAGGAATGGAGATGAAGCAAAGATGAGCAGCCAAGACGAAAAGCACGCAAAAGATGCGGTTACGCGTGCCCTGAAGCACTCCGGTCTCTCGCGCCGGGATTTCCTCAAACTTTCCAGCGGTGGCGCCCTGCTGGCGGGAGCCGCCGCAGGCACCGGCGGCATGCTGTATCCGGCCGCTGCCCGGGCCGTCCCCACCAACGCCCGCATCGTCATCGTCGGTGCCGGCGCCGCCGGTCTCTCCTGCGCCACCCGGCTGGCCCGGGAACTGGATGGTGCGGACATCACCCTGATCGATCGCCGCCAGGATCACTATTACCAGCCCGGTCTGACCCTGGTGGGTACCGGAGTCTGGCAGACGGAAAAGCTCCTGGACAGGAACCGGCGCTACGTCCCTTCCAACGTCAACTGGATTCACGACATGGTCGCCGAGTATGACCCGGACAACAACCGGGTGGTAACCGAAACCGGCCGCGCCGTCGATTATGACTTCCTCATGGTGGCCACCGGTCTGCAAGTGAACTACACCGCCATTGACGGCATGTCGGAGAATCTGATCGGTCATCGGGGCGTGGGCTGTGTCTATGACAAGCCGGAACTGGCCGAGCGCACCTGGCAACTCATCGACCAGTTCGTAAATGAAGGCGGCGTCGGCCTGTTTACCCGCCCCAGGGGCGACATGAAATGCGCCGGTGCCCCGCTCAAGGTCACCATGCTCGTGGAAAGCCGGATGAAGGAACGGGGCACCCGGGATCGCGCCGAGATGCACTATCTGCCACCCGGTACCGGCCTGTTCTCCCAGCCCCACACCGACGACTTCCTGCGCAAGAACTTCCCCGAACGGAGTATCCATATCCACTGGGATCACCCTCTGAAGGCCATCGATCCCGAACGCAAGACCGCCACCTTTGCCACCCCTTTGGGCGATGAAACCCTGGATTACGATTTTATCCATGTGGTTCCGCCCATGAGCGCCCCCGATTCCCTGCGCAACAGCGAGCTGGCAGCCCGTGAGATCCCCTTCACCGGCTGGCTGGAAGTGGACCGATTCACCCTGCAGCACAAGCGCTATCCCAACGTCTTCGGCGCCGGTGACATCAACGGTGTCCCCATCGGCAAAACCGCCGCCAGCGTCAAGGCCCAGGTACCGGTAGCGGTGGAGAACATGATCCGGACCATCCAGGGCAATCAGCTCAATCCGGGCTATGACGGCTATACCTCCTGCCCCCTGATCACCGAACTGGGTCAGGCCATCCTGGTGGAATTCGACTATGACCTGAAGATGAAGCCGTCCTTCCCCTTCATCAGCCCCTACCAGGAACACTGGGTGCCCTGGGTCATGAAGGACCGTCTGCTGCTGGCCGCCTACCGGGCCATGCTCCGGGGCCGTATCTGAGGCGCCGTCATGACTTTTTCAGAACATTTTTAGAGAGGAATCGGCAATGGCATTTTCAATCCTGGGGTTATTGGCAGTGGTCCTGGAGTTCTTCCGGGGCTGGCTGTGGTTTATCGGGCTGTTTCTGCTGCTGGACTTTGCACTGACCTTCTATTTCCTCAAGCGCTCCGCAGGCTGCAAGACCTGCTGGGTCCTGCCGGCCTATGTGACCGTCGGCTTCGGAGTCTTCATCTTCGTGCTGGCCATGATCACCCTGCCGACCATCACCAAGTCCAGCTGGGCGGCCCTGTCGGGCATCGACTATCTGGCCCTGATCGGTGCCAGCATCGGCTTCGGCACCCTGTTTGCGATCCTGGCCTTTCCCTTCATGTTGAACCTGCTGGGGATTCGCTCCAGGCCCAGACCCACCAGCCAGGCAACACGCACCGAAACGCCACCACAGCCCCAAACGTCGCCTCAGCCCCAGCCTGCCATGGCGGAAAAGATTGCGGACTGACTCGCTGGATATCTCGCCTCGGTCGGGTTACGCTTCGGCATCCCGACCGAGACCGAGAGCCGTCTGCCGACGATGAAGATCTCACACCACGACATCCGCCTTGGCACCGAGGCCCCCATCCAGATCATTGATGTCACCCAGCAGGTGAAGGATCTGTTTGCAGACAGCGGCATTCGCAACGGCATCTGCACCGTGATCTCCCGTCACACCACCGCCTGCGTGAATCTCAACGAGCAGGAGCCCATGCTGCAGCGGGACATGCTTACCCACCTCAAGCGCCTGGTGCCCCGTGACGGCGACTACCTTCACAACGAAAACCCCGTGGACGGCCGGGACAACGCCCATTCCCATCTCATGGGACTTTTCATGAACGCCTCCGAAACCATCCCCATCGTGGACGGCGCACTGGTCCTGGGCACCTGGCAATCCATCTTCTTCATCGAACTGGACGGTCCTCGCCCGGAGCGCCGTCTGACCGTACATTTCATGGGAACCGACTAAAGCCGATGCAGCCCGCCGACATTGAAGGTTTCTTCGCCGATCCCGCCGATCTGGATCTGGACCGCTACCTGATCCTGGACTACGAACTGGAATGTGTGGGTGACCCGCGCCTGGCAGTGGCCCACCTGTGCAGCGAACAGTCCACCGCCCAGTGGAAGCGGGTGGATGTGGACGAGGATCTGCGTCCCCGGTTCGCGGCCAAGGCGATCAAGATGGAGGTGCTGGAAGAGCGGGAAGCCCTGAGCTATCCGGTCACCCATGCCGCCGACGGGCGCATCTTCGCCTGCCGGGTACGCATCGCCCATCCCCACGAGAACTTCGGCCCCCGCATTCCCAACCTGCTGTCGGCGGTCTGTGGCGAAGGTCCGTTCTTTACCCCGGGCATCCCACTGATCAAATTGATGGATATCCACTTTCCCGAGGTGTTCCTAAAGGCCTTCCAGGGCCCGAAGTTCGGGGTGCAGGGTCTACGCGAACTGCTTAATGCCCATGACCGCCCCATCTTCCTGGGTGTGATCAAACCCAACATCGGTCTGCCGCCGGAGGCCTTCTCGGCGATTGCCCACGAGGCCTGGCTGGGCGGCCTGGACATTGCCAAGGACGACGAGATGCTGGCCGATCCGGATTGGTCCCCCCTGGATGAGCGCTGCCGCCACCTGGGCGAAGCCCGACGCCGGGCCGAGCAGGAAACCGGCACCCCCAAGATGTACATGGCCAATATCACCGACGAAGTGGATCGTCTGACCGAACTCCACGACATCGCCGTGGCGCGGGGAGCCAACGCCCTGCTGGTGAACGCCATGCCGGTGGGCCTGTCCGCGGTGCGGATGCTGCGCAAACACACCCAGGTGCCCCTGTTCGGGCATTTCCCCTTCATTGCCGCCTTCAGTCGCCTACCCCACTACGGCATCCACTCCCGGGTGATCACCCGGCTGCAGCGCCTGGCCGGCTATGACTCGGTGATCATGCCGGGCTTCGGGCCACGAATGATGACCAGCGACGAGGAAGTCATGGCCAATGTGCGCGCCTGCCTGGAAGACATGGGCCCCATCAAGCCCTGCCTGCCGGTGCCCGGCGGCAGCGATTCCGCCGCCACCCTGCAGCGGGTGTACGAGAAGATGGGCAGCGTGGATTTCGGCTTCGTGCCGGGACGCGGGGTATTCGGCCATACCATGGGTCCCCGCGGTGGTGCCGCCAGCATCCGGCAGGCCTGGGATGCCCTGGCCCTGGGTGTGCCGGTGCCGGAACAGGCCCGGCAACATCCGGAACTGGCGGCGGCACTCAAGCAGTTTCAGGAGGTTTTGTAATGTATCCGATCCCAGAACTGAACTGCCAGTAACTCCAGGTTATGTGCCAGTTCCGCCAGCGCTGTGGCGGACTGTTCGATCCTGAGGATGGCTTCCGCATTGTCTTCGGAACTATGCCGGATACTGGTCACGCTGCGGTTGATCTGCTCACTGACGGCGCTCTGCTGATCGACCGCTGCCGCAATCTGAACACTCATCTCCGAAATGGCACCAACACTCCGGGTGATCGCCTCCAGAGATCCCCCGGCCTCTCCCGCTTGGACAACACACTGCTCGGCCTGCCGCCGACTGTCTCCCATCACTTGGACGGAGGACTCGGCACCCGCCTGCAACTTCTCGATCATGGACTGGATTTCCTTGGTGGAATTCTGGGTCCTTGAGGCCAGGCTACGCACCTCATCCGCCACCACGGCAAAGCCTCGCCCTCCTTCTCCTGCCCTGGCCGCCTCGATGGCCGCATTCAGGGCCAGCAAGTTGGTCTGCTCCGCAATGCCGCGAATCACCTCCACGACGGTATTGATCTCGTTACTGCGCACCTGCAACTCATGAATTACCTGAGTCGCCCGGTCCACTTCACTGGAAAGATGGCGGATGGCATCCCCCGTCTCCACCACCACCCGGCGACCGGAAGCCGCACCCTCATCGGCATGTTCCGCCAATTCAGCGGTGTGACGCGCATTTCTCGCCACCTCCTGCACACTGGCCGACATCTGGTTCACCGCAGTGGCAACCTGCTCGGTTTCGGATTGCTGGGTCATGATGGACATGCGTGACTTCTCCACGCTGGCCGACATCTCCCGTGTCTGCTCGGCCAGCCGTTTGGCTGCCTCGGCCACACGCCCCACGGCGGCACCGGTCTCGGCTGACAACATGCGCAAGGCAAAGTCAATCTCACCGTACTCGTCCATGCGCCCGGTATAGACATACTGGCACAGGGGATTATGAACCACTGCCCGGGCCTGCTGCCGCAGACGGGCCAGAGGTGCCAATGTGGCCCAGCACCAGCCGCCCGCGAGCAGACCGAAACCGGCCAGGGGCACCAGCACCTGCATCCAGGCCCCTCCCATGGAAATACCCAGGACAATGCCTGCCATCGCAGTGACAAGAGTTGCTGCCAAAAGCCGTACTCTCATCCCGGGGAAGGGAAATCTCAGGGCGAGAGGGAGCTTGCCGGCCATCACCCTGCCATAGATGGTATCCGCCCGCGCCACCAGATCCCGGCTCGGTTTGGTCCGTACCGATTGATATTCAACCACACGCCCATCCTTCAGGATCGGTGTGACATAGGCATTCACCCAGTAATGATCGCCGTTTTTGCAACGATTCTTGACCAACCCCATCCAGGGCCTGCCGGCCTTGAGCGCGTCCCAAAGATTCTGAAACGCCGCCGGTGGCATGTCCGGATGGCGAAGAATATTGTGGTTCTTGTTCAGCAGTTCGGCTTCGGTATAACCGCTGATCTCAACAAAATCGGCATTAACATCCTTGATAATACCCTTGAGATCCGTAGTGGATAGGATATTGATTTTGCTGGAATAAGTCCTTTCCTTCCCCGTAACCGGCAGATTCTTCTTCATGGAATTCTCGATTGTCAGATCAGCCTGAGCAGGAATACCCGGATTTCACTCACTGCCAATTCTTTTTCTTGATCCAGAATTGATCCGCCAGCAGTCTCAGCTCCCCGGACAGGCCAGCCACACCAACGGCCAGTGCCTCGATACTGCGGCTGTCACGGGCATTACTGTCAGCGGACTCCCGGATGCGGGTGATACTGCGATTGATCTCTTCACTGACCATGCTCTGCTGATTCACCGCGGTAGCAATCTGAGTACTCATGTCCGTGATCAGACTCACGTCACTCGTGATGGCATCCAGCGAAGCCGCCGCTTCCTGGGCCTGGGATACGCTTTTTTCCGCCTGCTCCAGGCTCTGCTTCATCACCCCCACCGAAGAACGGGCACCCGCCTGCAGCTTCTGGATCATGGCCTGGATCTCCTGGGTGGAGTTCTGAGTCCGGTTGGCAAGGCTGCGTACCTCATCGGCCACCACGGCAAACCCCCGCCCCTGCTCACCTGCCCTGGCCGCCTCGATGGCCGCATTCAGCGCCAGAAGATTGGTCTGCTCCGCGATGCCGCGGATCACATCCAGAACAGCGCTGATCTCGTTGCTGCTGTGCTCCAGTTCCCGAATCACGCCGGTGGCATGCTCCACGCCTTTGGCCAGTTGCTGGATGGAGTGTCCCGTGGAGGCCACCACCGTACGCCCCTGCGTGGAGCTGGCATCAGCCACATCCGCAGCTTCCGCCGTATTCCGGGCATTCCGGGCTACCTCCTGTACGCTGGCAGCCATTTCATTCACTGCCGTAGCTACCTGGTCAGTCTCCACTTGCTGCTGCATGATCTGCTCCGTGGAAGCCTGGACAGTGCGGACCATCTCCGCCGCCTGACTGGCCAGCGCCCCGGCGGCATCCGACACGCGACCAATGGCGGCGCCACCTTCAGACTCCAGCATGCGCATGGCAAACTGGATTTCTCCAAATACATCCCGACGCCCGGTATAGACATACTGCCCCAAGGGATTGACGGCAATGTCGCGGGCCCGCCGCCGAAGCACCGACAGAGGCCGGCTCAACCACCAGGCCAGAAACATACCCAGGAAGGAGGCCAGCCCCAGGGAAGGTAACGCCACCCCCAGAGGTGTACCAAGCCAAAGCGCCAGCCCCAGGGCCGATATACCGGACAAGGCCACGCCCAGCACCAGCCGGTGCCGAACACACAACACCGGCAGTTTCATAGCAAGGGGGGGATTTCCCGCCAGGATACGGGCATAGAGCGTGGTGGCCTGTTCCACCAAGTCGCGGCCCGGCTTGGTTCTGACCGACTGATACTCCTGAACCTGCCCTTTATGGCTGATCGGCATGACAAAGGCACTGACCCAGTAGTGATCACCGTTCTTGCAGCGGTTTTTCACCATACCCATCCAAGGGCGGCCGGCCTTGAGATTCGACCAAAGATCGGCAAAGGCCTGAGGAGGCATCTCTGGGTGACGCACGATGTTATGGTTCTTGCGTAACAACTCATCTTCGGTGAATCCGCTGATGCGAATGAAATCATCATTCACATAGGTAATCGCACCCTTGAGGTCGGTGGTGGAGAGGATATTGGCTGTGTCCGCGTAGGACTGCTCCCTGCCGGTAATCGGGTAATTCTTTTTCATGGCGTGGTTGAGCCCCCGGCGGAAAAACGGATCATGCTGGAAAGCATTCAATACCGCCCCGGTGCGGAAGACTGCTCCACACCGGACGCGGCCCCTCTCCTGGAAGGAAAATCACTTGACGGGCACGCCAATCAGCCATTCATGGAGGAAGAAAGCGAATACCAGGTATCCGGCCAGACCCGCCCCAAGCGTGATGAAGGTGCCCTTGATGTTAGCGGCAGGTATCGCGGCAACCTGAGCCTGATCCCGCTGACGCAGGGAACGGAAGCAGAGTACAGACCACACCAGGAAGGCGCCGAACAACAGGATATCGGCCAGCATGCCATTGGCCAGGAGATGCCCGAAGGACCAGGCCTTTACCGAAATCACCATGGGATGTTTCACGGCGGACTTGATATGGTTACCCGGCACGAAGGCCGCGGCCATGATGATGAATGCCAGCAGCGACAGCAGGGCCGTGACATGAGTCAACCATGCAGGCGGGTACCAGACGACGATGGGAGCCATGCGCGCCATTCCATAGCCCCAGATGATGAGAATGAAGCCGACCAATGAAACGGCGCCCGCGGCAGCCATCCAGCCCTTTTCCCCCCATTGACGAATACGGGCGGCCCGCCACTCATCCGCGAAAATTCGCAGGGAATGTACGCCCAGAAACATCAAAAGACCCAGAATGAGTACGATCACGGAATATCCTTCCTATATTTTGGTGGTGACAGGAACAGCGCGAGGGATTTTAACCGAGGAGGCAGGCGTGAATAAGGCGATATTCCGGAATCGACTCGAATGATCGGGCCAGGTGCTCATGAAGCGGCGTGATCAAGGATCAGTTCCCCCCCACTCAACCGGAACAGACCACCCATCACTTCCGTTTCGATACGGCGTGACCGGTCTCCGACAAAGACTTCAACACCATGGAAGATCCGTTGCCGCACCAGGACACAGGCACTCTGACACCGCCCCTGCTGAGCCACAAGGGCCTCTTTTTCCATTTCCAACTCCCGAATATGGGCTTGAGCCTCGGCCAGGGTATTTGCCGCACGCCGCAGAAAATCCGCCGCCACCCGTTCCGGATGCTGCTTTGCAAAATGCACGGTTCGGGTTAATTCGTCAGCCAGACGGTTCTGTTCCTGAATGCGTTGATCCAGCTCACTGATCCGGTCCCGCAAGCCCGGGTCGATTCCCGCCACCACCTGGGTATGGGGCCCGGAGGGAGACCCCAGCAGAAGACATTCGATCAACTCCCGGGCACGCACCAAACCACCGACGATCTGCCCCTTGCGTGCACCCTGACCACCCACGATGACCGCATGGGAAGCACTGACCTGGGAATGAAACACCTGCTCATGGATCACTACGTCCCGGGCCTGAACCCAGGCATTCTCCAGAAAATGGGCACTGACCGTGCCGGCGGCCTTGAGACGCGCCGTCGGTCGAACTTTATGATGGGACCCATCTTCATGATGCTGCAACTGCCCGACTACGCCGTGCCTCACCTGAATGTCGCCACCCGCCTCAAGAATGGCGCCTTCCACCATGCCGTTGACAATGATGTCCCCGCTGGCAACCACCTTCATGCCCGCAATCACATCATCACGGATGACCACGCTGCCCTCGAAATTGAGATTGCCTGAGGACAGATCCACCCTGTCCACCCTCAGCGACTCCTCGACAAGCACACCCCGGGGCACCACAACGGGCGCACCCGAGATGGTGGACAGCAGAACATTCGGGTCATCGGGGCTAAGACGAACATTGCGCAACGAACTGGAGAAGGCCAGTTCGCGTCCAGGACGGGCTGGAATCACCTGCCCCAGCAGGTTTGTTCCCGGGGTACCTGGCGTGGCGGGATGCCGACGCATCACCGGCGTGTCGACACTGACCTGGGGAACATCCCCAAGATTCCGGTAGTCGGCACGCCCATGTTCGTCGATATACGGCATCCTTTGCCGGGCCTGGGGCACCAGAGATTCGAATACCGTATCATTACCGTGCACGGGCAACGTGGCAACAGCAATCACGGCCTCTGTTCTGGCACGGGCACCGGCCTGCACCACCTGGCGCATACTGTCCTCATCCAGACCATGAACGATCCCTTGAGCGGCGACGGCCTGAAGCACCTGTTCCGAGCTGACTTCCCGCCCCCCCTGAGGCGGACAAACCGAAAGGGTCGCCGCCTGCTTGCCTGCGTCCAGAGCGAGACTGAAGCTGCCGTCAAGACGCCGTGCCAGCAGAAATTCCCTGTCCGAAAGGGCCGGATCACCGGTTCCCAGCGCATCAAGAAAAACCGCCAGGTCCTTCTCCGATACAGCCCAGTCACCAAATCCGGCCTTTGCCAGAGCAGCCGTGACATCATCGGCACTGGCCCCGGGCCAATCATGGGGGTCGTCAATATGCACGAAAAGAGTACCGGTATCCTCTTCCACGCGACATGTCAGTCCAGGCTGCTTAGACTCCCGCTCTTTCGGGTCCATCATAATGGCCATGCCCTCATCCAAAACAGTATCCCCCACATGTTACGCCATGTGGGGGATACTGTGGGACGGGGCTTACCTTTTCCCCGCCATGCCCGTGGCAATCTTGTCCAGTTCCAGCAGGGTATTCACCAGATTTGCGGACAGTGACATCATCTCCGTCACCGCACGCTCGGAACCCTGGACATCCCCCGCCTCCCGCTTGAGGATTGCGACATGGCTGGCTTCGTGAAAGCGCTGGTGGGGTTCAATGAGACTTTCAAACAGCGCCTCGGCCTCCGATCCCACGGCGGCGGCCTCCCTGGAGCCGGCCCCATAAAGCCACTGACCCAGCTTGCAGTCATGAAAATCCGTACCCCGGAAATCCCCCTTGCCGGCCAGCGTCGACTGGATCTTCCGCAGGTACTGGATATGCTCATTCATGCGCAATAAAAAAAAAGCCCTGACTTCCATCGCTCATCTCCTGTCATGTGCTGTAATCCGGCCAAACCGTTCAGAGCAGCTTGGTGATCTGGGCCGCGGCACGTTTGACATCAAGGAATATGAGGCCAAGTTTGGCGTTGGATTTCACCAGGACGGTAACAACCGCATCCTGCCCGGCATGGGTCATGAGCACATACCCCTTGTCCCCCTTGATCAGAACCTGCTCAAGGTCACCACGGGCCAGTTCATTGGAGGTACGATCCCCCAGCGACAGCATGGCGGCACTCATGGCCCCCACCCGATCCTCATCCAGGCCGGCGGGGAGTTGAGAAGCCATCATAAGTCCGTCCGTGGAGATCACGGCCGAGGCCTCAATGTCCGCGGAGGTGCCGTTGAGTTCTCCAAGCACGGAATTCAGCATGTCGGCAAGCATAAAAAGTCCCCTTCAGTATCAGACGTCGTTGTTCGGAATAAATGGAGATGACGATTTCCGGGAAAACACGTCACACCCGGGCTTCACCGGGCATAGCGCTTGAGCAAGGCCCAGACCAGTTCCGTCAGGGCCTGCTGATTGAGTCGCGGCACCCCGACAATCACCAGCACGAAGCGCTGGTCGGCAATGTGAAGAGGCCAGAACCCGACCCGGCTGTTGCCCGCGGCATCCACCAGCGCCCAAGCGCCGGTCCCCAGTCCCATGTTGTGCCGAAGCAGTCCGCTATGGCGTTCATACAGCGTGGCCAGATCCGCGCTGGCGGCGGAGAGTTCGACGGTGGTTTCATGATTGAAGCCCACCGAGGCCACATGAAATCCCTGTGGATCGGCCAGCAACACCTTGCCATTGTCGGAAAGCGGTGCCAGCAGACCGGGCAGAACGGATTCCAGCGCCCCCTGGGGGGCCTGCCGGGCGGTGGCAAATCCCTCAACCCAACCCAGTGACTGCACGTAGTAAAGCATCTCCAGCGCCTCTTCGGCGGTCCCGGTGCCAGTCCATCGCATGAGTTCCGGCAGTGAAAGCCGGGGGCTCATTTCCCCGCTCAGCATCCGCCGCAATAAAAGACGTGGCGCATCCTGCTCCGGACCGGCGACACTGTAGAAGGCCCCCGCGGGGGTAGGCAGGATGTAATGGTGATCTAGCAGGCGATAACCCATGGGATCAGTCCATCTCCAGGTCGGGATCCAGCGAAAAGAACAGCGCCTCCAGCAGCAGCAGGATGTCACTCCGCTTGCGGGCATCCACCTCGAATACCGGGACCACGAGTCCGGCGCGTTGCAAGGGTTCCTGATAGTGGTCGATGCGTGATGATGACCCGGGTCGCAGATCGGTCTTGGTGATACCGATGGCCAGGTGGGTTTCACGGATGAAGCCCTCGAACGCCGCGAGAAAGAACTCCATGTCACCCCGGGGATTGGGACGGGAATCGTCGATCAGCAACACAAGCCCAAGCCCGCCTTGGGTCAGGATTTTCCACATGAAATCGAACCGTTCCTGCCCCGGAGTGCCGTACAGATGGACCTTATCCCCTCCCTCCAGCACCATGACGCCGTAATCCATCGCCACGGTGGTGGTGGCCTTCATCTCCCGCGTCATGTCACTGGCACGGACATCCGTGGACAAGGCGGGCGAATCACTGATGGCGGTGATGGCCGTGGTCTTGCCCGCCCCTACCGGGCCGGTAAAGATGATCTTGTGGTCTGGCATACCGGGTCCAATCTCGTGATGATGAGCATCCAGGTCGGCTTCAGCGGCGCAGATGCGCCAGAATTCTTTGCAGAAGATTACGTTTGGCAGCCCCGGAGGCGGGGCTTGCCGGCTGTGTGGCATCACCAGCCCCGCCCCCTTCACTGAAACCTTCACGCTGCACCAATCCCAGGGTGTCCGCCGCGGTGAAGAATGCAAAGACATACCGCTGCGGAATCCTGAGCCGGCGTGCCGCCTCCGGCAGAGACAACGCCTCCCGGGTGAGCAGGGCGGTGATGCGCACTGCGTGAGGGAACGCCGACAACCGCGTCAGATTGGGCCATTGCCTGAGCCGGATCGGGCTGTCCAGATCCGTTCCCGCCGGCACCCTGCCACGGGATGCAAGCAGGGCGCAGTCCCACAGCAGGGTTTCCAGGTCGGTGTGCGGGAGCCCGCCGGACTCCCGCACACCGACCTGATCCCGAGGCACAATCCTGCTGGTTGATTCGGACAGGGGAATGGTTGCCAGGGTGCGCAGTTGCACATCGATCAGATCCACATGGGCCTGATTCAGGCCGGGCACCAGGGTGATGGAGCCATGATCCAGCTCCACCCTGGCCGCCTGTCCGGCACGCAAGGCCAGCGTCATGGCCTGTCGCAACCGGCCAACCAGATAGTCATCGGGCTGGAAACGAACACTGGCTGCCTGCAGGGGGTCCCCGGGATCGATATCGGGGGCACGGCCGATGATGTCCCTGATATCCTGGGCCGCCAGCCTTGAACCGACACGCCCCGGCGACGATGGCATCACCTCCCTGGCGTCGACGGCGCCGGGCTCCGGTGATTGCGGCAAAGCCTTCTCCCGCCCCTGCCCCTGGGCGCGAAACCCGTGACGGCCATCAGAGGCGGCAACATCCGCGTTCAACCGTTCAGTAGCTGTCTGCAGTGCCGTAACGAGCATCCCGGAGGTCAGGGGCTTGCGCACGAAAACCATATTGTCGCGGACATCCACATCCTGGATGGACAACAGGATGAATGGGGAATCGGGCCTGGCGCGGGCACGCTCGATCCAGAGATCCAGCCCGTCATAACTGTCCAGATCGATCAGGTGCAGATCGGCTGTGTCCGAATCGGACAGAACAAAGCGATTCTTCAGATGCGTCCTGAACAGCAGCTCCAGCGCATTTCTCATTCGCTCATCAACGCCGAGCACTGCCACTCTGCGGACGGGAAGACGGTCATCGGACATATCATGCCGCGGCATAGTGGGGATGATTCCGTTCAGGTTCGATCAAATGGGGCGTGAACCGGTCAGTCATGGCCGCACGATGCCCTCAAGGCCAGTCGTACCTCTGTTTTACGCCATGACTCCAGACCCGGTGCCTCCATTGCGGTCAATCGCTGGAAAATGCCACGGAAATGCTCCAGATCGCCGGTGGCGCGATAGATTTCCAGCAATTCCCGATGCAACTCCAGACGGGCGGGCGTTTCCAGAACTGCCTTTTCAAGGATGAGCCGCGCTGCATCCAGCTGACCGTGCTCCAGGCAATCCCGAGCTTCGCGCAAGGGATCGGCCAGGTCGGAGGGTGATGCTTCCTCAAACCGCTCCACCAGACACCAGCTGCCAAGCAAGCCCTTGCCAAGCAGGGAGGTTGAGGCGTCCGGCATTGGCTCTCTGGCATCAAGACCCGATTCGACCCGGTTTGCGAGGAAAAGATACTGTTCCGGCGTCAACACCGGCCTGGCGGCGGCGAGCATGCGCCGCCGAAGTGCGGTGCCACCGGTGCCAAGCACAATGAAGAGGTCAAGCAACGCACCATGGGCGCCATGGCCGTCGGGGATGGAAACAAGAAGGAGGATACGTCGAACATGGACCCGAAGATCCTGGGGGGTCCGGGTCACCTGGTAACACAGGAAAGATCGCAGCGCGTCCAGAGTGGCCGGCCCCGTTTCCGGGTGAAGAGCCGAGGTAGCGTGGACCGAGAATGCCAGTTCCAGATGGCCCGCCCCCGCGGGGACAGTGATCGCGTGCTCGCCCCCCAGCGCCTCGATCACCCGCATGGACATGTTGCATCACCCTGAAGGCGGACCATGTCTGAGAAGCGGTGCCAGGTGGTCCTGATCGTAATCTTTACAACCAACGCCGTGGAGTCCATTCACAAGCTCGCAAGGGATTCAGCTTCCCGTTAATGAAGACAGCAAGGATCAGGTGCGACAGGGGTATTCCCGAGAAGCGCCATCGAAGGGAATCATGCAACTAAAACAACCGGGGATCACTTCCGCAGTATCTAGCACGGCTTCCGATCACGGGTTAAGTCACAGGGTATCAACTGCCGAATCAAGCCGACAGCCGGTTGTCCGGCCTGAACCGGGATGATCGCGAGAGGAACATCATTGCGGCCGACTGAGCGGAAGATGGCGGGCCGCGACCGATAGTGATGATCACTACGAATTCGCTATAGCCCTACGATCGCGGTGGCGTCGGCGGCCTACTTGACAGCATGGAACATAACTGGAATAGCGGACGCGACATGACGCCCCCACCCGCGTTGAAATCCGCGCCCCAAATAGATTACATGTAGTCACGCATGACTATATTCGGAGAGCGGAATGCTGACCATCAACCTAAGAGACGCCAAGGCTAGCTTTTCCAGCCTTGTTGACGAAGCCGTCAAAGGAGAGATTGTAACCATTACCCGTCATGGCAAGCCCGTTGCGGCCCTGGTCTCGGTCGAGGCGGCGGAGATCGCGCGCAAGGCGCTCGAACGCAAACGGGCGGGCCTCGTGAGCTATCTCAGGACGTTCCCAGGTGGAGAGTTCGAGCGTAATCGCACCCCGTCGCGGGATATTGAGCTTTGAGCGGCTTTCTTCTCGACACCAACGTCGTCTACATGTTGGCGCCCTTGAGTGCGGAAGCACCGGCCGGTTTCCTCGACTGGCTGGACCGCATGGACGGTGACGGCCGGTTATTCCTGTCGGTCGTCTCCGTCCACGAAATCGAGAAGGGGATTGCGCTTCTCGATCACAAGGGAGCAACGGCCAAAGCCGCGAGCCTGAAATCATGGCTCAGCGGTCTCGTCTCCACATACGAGGACAAGATCATTGGTTTCGACGCTGAGGCTGCGGCGATCGGCGGGCGACTGGAAGCGAAGGCGCTTGCTGCCGGTCACGACCCCGGTATGGCCGATGCTGTGATCGCCGGTATCGCGGCAGTGCATGAACTCATCATCGTCACCCGCAACACGAAACATTTCCTGCCGTTCGGTGCCGCCGTGTTGTCGCCCGACGAGGCCGCGGCCGAAGGAAACCGAACATGACCACTCCCGCTTCTACAATTCCGCTGCACGCCGACACGGTGCGGCTGATCTATCGCCGCGACCACCCGCGCGCGCTTGCCCAGCGTGTCGAAGTCGCCGAGGGCGAAGTCAGAATCATGGGATCGAAGTCCCGGTTGCTTCAGACGCTGATGGCGAAAAACGGAGTAAACTCAGTGCCCACTCAGGGACTGAAGTGGCGGAAGGGGTGGGATTCGAACCCACGGACGGTTTCCCGTCGCTGGTTTTCAAGTTTTGTGTGGGCTAGCTTTGTTATCCTGCAACTCGCTTGGCGCAGCTTTATAACGCCTTAAAAATCAGTCACTTGAAGTCGTTGCTTGCTTGGCGCTGATTGTCGTAACTTAGCCTAGATTGCTAAACATACGCTAAAAACAGCATCTAGGAGATGACAATGCCGAAGCTCACCAAGACGTACATCGACAAAGCACAAGCCCCCGCCAGCAACTACGCCATGCACTGGGACGACTCCGTCAAGGGGTATGGTCTGCGGGTCACCGCGAAGGGAAAGAAGGTTTTCGTCGCTATGGGGCGGGTCAGTGGCAAGGCTGTGTGCTACACCCTTGGCCCCTACGGCGAACTGACCGAGTACGAGGCGCGGGAGAAGGCGCGGAAGGTGCTGCAAGCGATGCGCGACGGCATTGACCCTCGGGAGGTGAAGAAGCAGCAGGAGGAAGCCCGCAGGCTTGAGGAAATAGCACAGGTCACGCTCCGCGAGGTTGCCGACGCATACATGGGACGACCGGGCAAGCTGAAGGACAGTAGCAAGAAGGAGATCGAGCGCCACGTATCCGTCACCTTCAAGGAGTGGGAGCACAAGCCCATCACCAGTATCACCGAGGACATGTGCCGCCAGCGTTACGGCGAGATTCTGACCAAGGGCACCACGGGGAAGGGTACGGGCTCACCAGCTCAGGGGAACCAATCATTCTCGGTGCTCCGCGCCTTAATCCACTACGCCGGTCGCCGGTACAAGAAGGCGGACGGTACGCCGCTCATCATTAACAACCCTGTCGGCGCACTGAAAGACGACTGGCAGGAATTGATGCCCCGTAACACACGCATCCCCGAATCGAAGATCGGTGCCGTGTGGTATGCGCTGGAGCAGTGGCGGGAAACTGCATACACACGTGACGCACTCGCCAGCATTGACCTGATTATGTTCCTCATTCTCACCGGGGCGAGAAGCGGCGAAGCTATGCCACTAACGTGGGACAGGGTGAATCTTGAGGAAGGCTGGTTCCACCTGCCCGACACGAAGAACAAGAACCCGGTCTGGATGCCGTTATCCACACAGGCGGTAGAACTGCTCGAGACACGCCAGCGGGTCAAGGGTAGCCCGTTCGTGTTCACGACCTGGAGCAAGTCAGGCCATATCACCAGCCCGCGAGACATGATGAAGAAGGTTAGCGCGATTGCAGGGCTACACCTGACCCCACACGATCTGCGGCGCACCTTTACCACCTTCGGCGTGGCCAAGTGCGGCATTGATCCTCTCAAGATCGAGCTGCTCACGAACCACGTTCCCAAGGGTGTTACCGCCAAGCATTACCTTGAGACGAATCACCTGCAATACCTGAAACCCGAGGTGCAGCGCATGGCCGACTGGATCACCGGCGAGGCAAAGATTGCCGAGGCTATGGCCAAGGGTGACAACGTGGTGGCGCTCCGTGCGTAAAACCGGGCTAGCCCCTAAATATCAATGAAAACATCACGTTGCAAAGGCGCTGCAATCGTCGTACAGTAATTCCCAACAACCTCGCTTCCCAGTCCGAGCGTGACGCGGAACCCTCAACGGGTTCGGACTGGTAACGAAAAGTCTGCATGGCAGGCGGCGGGCAACTGGCACCCCAACACGGTGCAGTTCGCCTACCGCCTGCTTTCGTTTGTGCAGTCGGTGGGCTTGCTGAGAGCAACCGCCCATGAACCTTGATGAAATGACCTTCGAGCAGCTTTGCGAGCTGTTCAACTACACCCCCAAAGGCCGCCCCCTGACCAACGAAGAAGCCGCCGAGCTTCTGAGCTTCGCTCCCAACACGCTGGAGCAGCACCGCCACAAGGGAACCGGCCCCAACTTCTTCAGCCCACCCGGCACCCGCCGCGTCTGGTACTCCGAGCGCGTCCTACTTGAATGGCTGGCATCCGGTGCGCGTAGCAGCACCAGCGAAGCGACCGTTAAGGCGTGCGCCTGACGAACGCCAAACCCCATAACTGGCGTTCACTCGCTGGCAAATGGAATAACGCTGCGGCTAGCGCGACCGGCGACACGTCGCTTTCTAGCCCACTTGCAGCCCATCAAGAAAAAAGCGGCAGGGTTGGGCCGACCCTGCCGCCTTAAAGGTACTGTCTATGAACGGTAACAGCGAAAACAGCGTAGGACAGCCCTCGCTGGCAATGCAAGATGAAACGCAGGGCGAACAGCAGCCGCTACAAGCCCCGGCACAGGGTGGCCAATACCCTAACGGCGGTGACACTGCGAACGTGGCCCCAGCCGCCCCACAGCCCGAGCGCTGGGCGAACATACCGGCGGCGCTACGCAAACGCCCGCAATGGGTGCTGGCTGATCCCGACAAGCGCCCCCTGACTGCCGACGGTCACGCTGCGAGCAGCACCGACCCGGCGACATGGTGCGACTTTGATACGGCAAGCCGTGCAGCGCAGGCGAAGGGTCTGCATATCGGGTACATGCTGCACGAGGGAGACCCCTTCACCTGCATCGACCTTGATGTGAAGGACGAGACTGCGCCGCAAGTTGTGGAGGGATACCACAATGCCATCCGCAACTTCGACAGCTACACCGAACGGTCACGCAGCGGCAAAGGCTTTCACATCTGGATAGAGGGCAACATTGGTGCAGGTCGCCGCAAGGACGGCGTGGAGGTGTATTCGCAGGAGCGATTCATCATCTGCACCGGCGATGTGGTGCTTGACCGTCCCATTGCTGCACGCCCGGCACAGCTCGCCTCGCTGCTGGACTCCCTTGGACAGCAGCAGACCACGGTGTCAGAGATGGTAGAGCTACCGGCAGACGCCGACGACTGGCATGTCTTGCATCGGGCAGTAAGCGCCCGCAATACGGAGAAGTTCTGCAAGCTGTGGCAGGGTGACTGGCAAGAGGACTACACATCGCAGAGCGAAGCCGACTTCGCGTTACTGAGCATCCTTGCGTTCTACAGCGAGAGCAATGAACAGGTAAGGCGGTGCTTCCGTGAGTCGCGCCTTGGCAAGCGCGACAAGGCACAGAAGGACGATCGCTACCTGAACTTCTCCCTGAGCAGGATACGAGGTAGGCAGGCCATCGAGCAGCAACAGGCCGAAGCGATCAGGGCGCAAATTCCTGCGCTTGACGCTGCCATCGATGCGGCACTTGCGGAGAGCAGGGAGAAGCAGCGGTTTCGCTTCAAGCAAATTGGCGAAGGCGAGATTGACCTGAGCGCCACGCGTGCTCCGTCAATGGAGCTGGACATGATGCTTCAATCGCTGGTGTTTGTGGCTGCGGAGAAGCCCCTTGTCACCTTCCGCGACATGCCCGCCATACGCGTTCCCCCGAATGTCATGGGCACGCTGCTAGCGCACAACAAGACGGAGGTGGAAGATCAGAAGACGGGAAAAATGAAGTGGGTGCCGACGTTCAACATCTGGCAGCAGCACGAACGACGCATCGTTGTCTATACGCTGACGTTGTTCTGGTCAAGTCGCAGCGGACACGGATTAAGCAGCAACCGCTAAAAAATGTTGCTGAGGGGTGATGTACCCCAGGGACGAGTGGAGCCGGTCGCTGTTGTACTCCATCTCGATGTACT
>NZ_NRSM01000024.1 GCF_016584105.1 Ectothiorhodospira shaposhnikovii
GGGCGCAGGGGGGTCCTGGGGCGGTAATCATCCTTTTCCTTGAGGCGCTTGAGAACCATCTCCTGCAGGGCTTCGTGGCCGTGGAGGGTGGTCCCCAGCGGCCGGTAGTAACGGGACGAGACGCGCTGGTACATGCCTTTCATGAACAGGGCGAAGGAGTCGTGGGCGGGGGCCAGCAGGTTGTCGTCGGTGACGGGGGCGAGTTGGTTCTTGTCGATGCCCAGGCCGCATTCCATCATGCGCTCGGCCATCCAGTGCAGGGCCACGTCGGCAAGACGGGCATCCTGGTAGCCGCCGCCGATGTCGGCGTGGGCGCCGCTGAACCAGGCCTGTTCGATGCGCTGACTGGGTTTGTGTTTGGGGTCCCAGAGGGTGGCTTCGTAGTTGCTCCGGTGCTCGTCCACGGCGATGGCATGGAAGGCGTTGCGGACGATGCCGCTCAGTTCGGTGTCATGAAACTGGTAGCGGCGGGCGTTGAACCAGTCGAATGAACGCAGAGGGACGCCCAGGGCGCCGACGGTGTCCCAGACGCCCAGGGCGTGGATGTCCGGTTCCCATGAAAATCGTTCGCGAAAGGCGATGGCGCCGGGGGTGTCCGGGCCTTCGTCGCGGGTGCGGTAGAGTTCGTAGGCGGCATTGATTTCCCGGCGGCGATTGCGGTGGACAAGGCCGGCGTTGCGGATCATGCCGACCAGGCTGCGGGCGGAGTAGGCGCCCCGGCTGAAGCCGATGACGAAGATCTGATCGCCGTCTTCGTAGTGGTCCACCAGCGCTCGATAGCCTTGCTTGATGAGTCGGTCCAGGCCCACGCCGAAGGCGCCGCCGCTGATGCGGTTGTACCAGCGGGTGCCGACGCCTGGGACGTAGTGTTTGCGCTGAGGGATGCCCTGGTGGGTGGCGGGGATGGCTTCGTAGAGTTTGTAGACGTTGGTGTTGGCGCCCTGTTCGATGTCGCCGCTGTCGTTGGGGGTGTTCCAGGTGCCGTCGAAGCAGATGATGATGTTTTTCATGTCGCCTCCCGGGTGGCGGCTGCAGGCCCTTTGGGGAGGATAGGTGATGGTGGGGGAGTTTGCTCAGCGGGGGGAGGAGAAAGGCCCGGCAGGGGATCAGCCCTGGGCGGGAACCTTGGCCGCCGCCTGCCGGATGATGTCCGGGCCGGCGTCGGGGCGGTGGGCGTTTTCGCTCAGGTGACGGCGCCAGGCGCGGGCACCGGGGCGGGCCTGGAACAGGCCGAGAATGTGACGGGTCATGGCCTGCAGGGGGACACCTTCCGACAGACGTGTCTCCACATAGGGCAAAAACTGTTCGATGACTTCATGGGGGGATTGCGCCGGGGCCGGTTCACCGTACAGCTCCGGGTCCACTCCGGCCAAGAGCCAGGGATTGTGGTAGGCCTCGCGGCCCAGCATGACCCCGTCCACATGCGCCAGCTGCGTCCGGCAGTCTTCCAGACGGGCGAGGCCGCCGTTGATGATGATCTCCAGATGGGGAAAGGCCTGTTTGAGGCGGTGAACCCGGTCGTAGCACAGGGGCGGGATTTCCCGGTTCTGTTTGGGGCTCAGACCCTGCAGCCAGGCCTTGCGGGCGTGGACGATGAAGCGGGTACAGCCGGCACCCGCGACCGTCTCCACAAACTGGTGAAGATGGGTTTCGCTGTCCAGGTGGTCGATACCGATGCGGTGCTTGACGGTGACGGGGATGTCCACCGCGGCCTGCATGGTGGCCACGCAGTCGGCCACGAGCGCCGGCTCGGCCATGAGGCAGGCACCGAAGCGCCCGGAACTCACCCGGTCAGAGGGGCAGCCCACGTTGAGGTTGATCTCGTCGTAACCCGCCTCGGCCCCCATGCGGGCGCAGGAGGCCAGGGCCTGGGGGTCCGAGCCCCCCAGTTGCAGGGCGATCGGGTGCTCCGCCGGATCAAAGCCCAGCAGGTAGTCCCGATCGCCGTGGAGCAGGGCGCCGGTGGTGACCATCTCCGTGTAGAGGAATGCACGGCGGGAGATAAGACGCAGGAAGTAGCGGCAATGCCGGTCAGTCCAGTCCATCATCGGCGCCACGCAGAAGCGGTGAAGCCCGTTTTTCCTTGCTCCGCAAATGCTTAGGTCTGATTCTTCGCTGTTTTTCGCTGCCTGTTCCTGCGTCATTTTTGCCTGTTTTCGGGGGGGGGCGTTGGTTCAGTGCTACAACCGGTGCTACAAAATCCGCCTTGTAGCAACTGGACTCGGGGTGGGGAGTGGCCACTATCGTAGCACGCAGGGGGAAAGGCGGAACGCGCTACATGGCGCAGATCCGCATCAAGCGGGGCGGCGTGTCGCACACGGAGTCTCGCACGCTATCATCCGCTCGGTGTGGGAAACCAGCAAATTACACGGGCAGAACCCCTTCGAAGTCCTGCGAGTGGCTGCGACAGCCTGAACAGCTACGTTTACGCAACCAAACGCTGCCCTGAGTGCGACCCCCACCGGGATTGTGACTACCATGGGGCGGCTCCACCCTGCGGGCACGCCGAGGGGGCGTGACGCCTCTGCACTGGCGGCAGGCCGCAACAAATTGCCGCCAAGCTGGTCTGTACATACAATCGCGGCATGATGATTGAGTACGATGCCGACAAGGATGCCGCCAACCGCGCCAAGCACGGCGTGTCACTGGCCGAGGCCAAGGCGCTGGAGTGGGATACGTTGCTGGCGATGGAGGATCGTCGCCGGGACTACGGCGAGCGCCGCATGATCGGCTATGCCCTGATGGGTGCTCGGCTGTTCTGCGTGGTGTTTGTCGATCGCGGTGAGGCGCGCCGGATCATCAGCCTGAGAAAAGCCAACACCAGAGAGGTGAAGCGCTATGTTGCGAGCAGCTAAATCCGGTCGAAAGGTGTACGTGCCGACCGAGGCCGAAGACGCGGCCATTGCCGCCGGCGTGGCTCAGGACCCGGATACCTTTGAGCCGACCGATGCCGAGTTTGCCGCCATGCGAAGGGTGGCGCCGACCAAGGAACGCATCACCATTCGCTTGTCCCCCGATGTGGTGGCACGCTTTCGCGCCACCGGCCCCGGTTGGCAGACACGCATGGATGCCGCGTTGAAGGACTGGCTGCGGGATCACTCCCCTGAGCGCCTGGGCTAGTCGGGGGAGCGGATGGCGGTCTGCCAAATTGCGCCGCAGTGCTCCGCCTATGGCCGCGCAGCGGCTTAGGGGGTGGTGAAGCGGACCAGTGACCGCAAACGCGTCCAGTCCATCATCGGCGCCACGCAGAAGCGGTGAAGCCCGTTTTTCCTTTCTGGTCGATGGCTTACCGCTGATTCCGCTGACTTTTCTACCAAATAGCGCCGCAGTGCTCCGCCTATAGCCGCTTAGCGGCTTAGGGGGTGGTGAAGCGGCGCATGGCGCGTAGCGCCATCACTCCGGTGCTTCCTGCTGTTCGATGTATTGCTTCAGGACCGAGAGCGGCGCACCGCCGACGCTGATGATGCAGTAGCTGCGAGACCAGAACACCGGCTTGTGCCAGTAGTAGCGCCGTATGTGTTCCCCGTACTCCTTGCGGATCAGTCGCGAGGTGACGGTCTTGAGATTATTCACGAACGCAGATGGCGCGGTGCGCGGCGTCAGCTCCAGGAGCAGATGCACATGATCCGATTCGCCGTTGAACTCCAGAACCTCGCCTTCCCACCTTTTGGTGGTGGCACGGACGATTTCTTCCAGGCGAGAAAGCATTGCTCTCGTGATGCACTTGCGCCGGTACTTGGTGACAATAACCAAATGATACTGGAGCCGATATGTGCAATGGTAGAGCCGTTTTAGCGGTTGTGAGTCCATAATAACCAAGTATACTTTCAGCATGGTCCAGCGCAAGGTCACATATCGGCTTTACCCCACGGCGGCCCAGCTTGCCGCCTTGGAGCACCAACGCTGGGTCCACTGCCTGTTGTGGAACGAGGGTCTGGCCGAACGACGCCAGGCTTGGAGCGAGCGGCAGGAGTCGTTGGGCTTCTCGGCCCAGTGCAAGCGGCTGACCGAGTGGCGCACCCAATCGAAGCTCCTGCGCGATATCAACGCCCAGTCCGAACAGGTCACCCTCAAGCGTCTGGATCTGGCGTTCCAGCACTTCTTTCGCCGTATCAAAAACGGCGAAACGCCCGGTTTTCCCCGCTTCAAGCCGCTGCACCGTTTCAAGGGTTGGGGCTATAAGACCCACGGTGACGGCTGGCGTCTGGTGACCAACGAGCGGATGAAACACGGGACACTGAGGCTCAGTGGAATCGGCAAGGTTGCCATCCGGGGTAAACCCCGCACCCCAGGCACGCCGAAGACCTGCGAGCTGTTTTGTCGCAACGGGCGCTGGTACGCATCGGTGACGCTGAACTGCGAGCCTGCGCGTCAACGCGGCGACACACTGGGCGGTCTGGATTGGGGGCTGGAAACCTTCGCCACCGTGGCCACGCCAGCAGGGACCGAGACCATCGATAACCCGCGCTACCTGGCCAGGACACTGGACGAAATCCGCCGGGTCCAGCGCGATATTTCCCGCAAGGAGGAGGCGGCCAGGAAAGCGTCCGGGAAGACGCGCCGTTTTCCCGTTTCCAACCGTCTCCAGAGGGCATACGAGCATTTGCGTCGCCTCCACCGCAAGGTGGCGAACCAGCGCCACGATTTTCAGCATCAGACGACAGCGCGGCTTGTTGGGCAATTCGCTGTCCTGGGCCTGGAGGCACTGAACATCCGCACCATGACCGCTTCGGGCGGTCAGTACAAAAAGGGCTTGAACCGCAGCATCCTCGATGCCGCTGGCGGGGCCTTTCATCAATTGCTCGGGTACAAAGCGGAAGAGGCTGGGACCTGGGCGATGGAGGCTCCGACGCGGCATCTCAAGCCCTCGCAGACCTGCCACGCCTGCGGGCGGCAGGAGAAGAAGTCGCTCGGCCAGCGGCGTCATGAGTGCCCCTGTGGCGCGTCCTGCTCGCGGGACGAAAACGCCGCTCGGGTCTTGATGAACTGGGCCAAGCAGCAGTTATCCGGTCGGGAACCTGGCCGATGCGTGGAGGGCGGTAAGACCGAATCATCCCCGGATGATCCGGCACGCCCCGTGAAGCGCGAAACTCACGCCATAGCCTGATAGGCTTGGCGGGAGTAGTTCATGATCCTTTCCTGCTGCATGTTGGCCTCGCGAAAATCCTTTAGATCCTTCGCGCCTGCTGGGCGGCGTTGCCGGTGTAGCCGCCGGGGGTGAGGGCCTTGAGCTGGTCCCTGGCCGCCTGGGGAATCTCCAGGGTGTCGATGAAGGCCCGCAGGCGGGGGCCGTCCACCCGTTGGCCGCGGGTGAGTTCCTTGAGCTTCTCGTAGGGCTTTTCCACCCCGTAGCGGCGCATGACGGTCTGGATGGGCTCGGCCAGGACTTCCCAGTTGGCTTCCAGGTCGGCATCCAGACGGACGGTGTCCACCTCCAGCTTGCTGATGCCCTTGCTGACGGCCTGATAGGCAATCACGGACCAGGCGAAGCCCATGCCGATGTTGCGCAGCACGGTGGAGTCGGTCAGGTCCCGTTGCCAGCGGGAGACGGGCAGCTTGCCGGCCAGGTGTTCAAAGACCGCATTGGCCAGGCCCAGGTTGCCTTCGGCGTTTTCAAAATCAATGGGATTGACCTTGTGGGGCATGGTGGAGGAGCCCACTTCGCCGGCGATCACCTTCTGCCGGAAGTAGCCCAGGGAAATGTAGCCCCAGACGTCGCGGGAGAAGTCGGTGAGGATGGTGTTGAAGCGGCACAGGCCGTGGAACAGTTCGGCCATGTAGTCATGGGGTTCGATCTGGATGGTGTAGGGGTTCATCTCCAGGCCCAGGCTGTCGATGAATTCCCGCGCCAGGGTTTCCCAGTCCACGTCCGGGTAGGCGCTCAGGTGGGCGTTGTAGTTGCCCACGGCACCGTTGATCTTGCCCAGCATGATCACGTTGGCCACCTGGTTGCGGGTGGTCTTGAGGCGATGCACCACATTGGCCATTTCCTTGCCCAGGGTGGTGGGGGAGGCGGGCTGGCCGTGGGTGCGGGAGAGCATGGGCTGATCGGCGTGCTTGTGGGCCAGATCACGAATGGCGTGAATGACCTCGTCCATCAGCGGCAGCATGGCCTGGCTCCGGGCCTCCTTGAGCATGAGCGCATAGGCCAGGTTGTTGATGTCCTCGGAGGTGCAGGCGAAGTGGAAAAATTCACTGATGGTGGCCAGTTCTTCGTTGCCGATGACCTTTTCCTTGAGGAAGTACTCCACCGCCTTGACGTCGTGGTTGGTGGTCCGTTCGATGTTCTTGACCCGGCGGGCGTCTTCCTCGGAGAAGTTTTCCACGATGCCGTCCAGAATGTGACGGGCATGCTCACCCAGGGGTGGCACTTCCGGGATGCCCTGATGGGTGGCCAGCGCCTTGAGCCATTCCACTTCGACCTGGACCCGGTGACGAATCAGGCCGAATTCGCTGAAGATCGGGCGCAGCATCTCGGTCTTGCTGCCGTAGCGGCCGTCCACGGGGGAGATGGCGGTGAGGGAGGATAGCTCCATGGGGCGGGGTCTCCGGGCTGACTGAAAAAGGCGGGATTATACTACAGGATAGATGATTCGCCCCGTTGGGGCGCCGTGGCGCAGCTCAAGCAGAGGAGGACAGAGACATGGGCCCTGCCAGGACACGCATCGAGCATGACAGCATGGGCCCGGTGGAGGTCCCGGACGCCGCTTTGTACGGTGCCCAGACCCAGCGTGCCGTGAATCATTTCCGGATCAGCGGCAAGCCCATGCCGGCAGCCTTCATCCGCGCCCTGGGCCATGTGAAGGCGGCCTGTGCCCAGGCCAACCGGGATCTGGGCTTGTTGCCCGAAAAAATGGCCGAGGCCATCATCGCGGCAGCGGATGCCGTCTCACGGGGAGAACACGTGGAGCACTTCCCGGTGGATGTGTTCCAGACCGGCAGCGGCACCAGCTCGAACATGAATGCCAACGAGGTGATCGCCACGCTGGCATCCCGGCACCTGGGGGCGCCGGTACATCCCAATGATCACGTCAATCTCGGGCAGAGTTCCAACGATGTGATCCCGACCACGTTGCATGTGGCTGCCGCCGAGGCGTTGCGCCGGCAGCTGATCCCGGCGGTGCTGGAGCTGGCGGATTGCATCGACGAGCGCGCCCTGTCCCTTGCCGGTCTGGTGAAGACCGGGCGTACCCATCTCATGGACGCCATGCCCGTGCGGCTGGACCAGGAACTGGGGGCCTGGGCCCAGCAGCTGCGTTACGGGGCGGAGCGCCTGGAAGACGGATTTCCCCGTTTGGTGGAGTTGGCCGTCGGCGGAACCGCCGTGGGGACGGGGGTGAACGCCCATCCCGAGCTGGGAGATCGCGTCGCCCGGATACTCTCCCGTCGCACCGGAGTGATGTTCGTCATCAAGCCGAGTCGGTTCGAAGGGATGGCGGCTCAGGATGCGGCGGTGGAGATGAGCGGGCAGCTCAAGACCCTGGCCGTGAGCCTGATGAAGATCTGCAACGATCTGCGCTGGATGAACTCGGGGCCGCTGGCCGGGCTGGGCGAGATCCGGCTGCCGGCCCTGCAACCCGGAAGCAGCATCATGCCCGGCAAGGTGAATCCGGTGGTCCCGGAGGCGGTGGCGATGATCTGTGCCCGGGTGATGGGAAACGATGTCACGATCGGTATTGCCGGTCAGTCCGGAAACTTTCAGCTTAACGTGATGTTACCGTTGATGGCTCACGATCTGCTTGAAAGTATCGAACTGCTGGCCAGAGGTATCGTGCTGCTGCGGGAAAAGGCCGTGGAAGGTCTGACGGTGGATGAGTCACGGCTCAAGGCCATGCTGGAACGCAATCCCATCCTGGTGACGGCGCTCAATCCGGTAATCGGGTATGAGCAAGGGGCGGCAATTGCCAAGCGGGCCTATGCGGAGGGCAGGCCCGTGCTGGAGGTGGCGCTGGAGATGACGGACCTGGATGAGGCCGAGCTGCGTCGCTTGCTGGATCCGCTGGCACTGACCGGGCCGTCAGCCGGCAGTGGGGAGTCTGATGAGGTATGAATCAGGGATAGGAAAAGGTTTCAAAATAGTCGCATAGCGTATTGAATGGCAGGGGTTCGCTGAAGTAATAGCCCTGGATGAGCTCACAGCCGAGCTGTTTCAGGAATGCCAGTTGCTCTTCATTTTCCACCCCTTCTGCGACCACCTCCAGATCAAGCCCCTTGGCCATGGCGACGATGGCGGTGACGATGGCGGTGTCGTCACGATCATGGGGGGTGTCGCTGACAAATGAGCGGTCGATTTTGAGGGTATGGATCGGAAAGTGCTTCAAGTTGTTGAGGGATGAGTAGCCCGTGCCGAAATCATCCACTGCCAGCCGGAAACCCAGCTGATGCAGTTGCCGGAACATGTCCACGGCCACGTGGATGTCCTGCATGATGGTGCTTTCCGTCAGTTCCAGTTCAATGCAGCAAGGTGATACATCGTATTCCTTGAGAATGGCGGTGTACTTTTCCACAAGATTGGCTTGCCTGAACTGGCGGGCGGACAGATTGATGGCCATTCTGGGCGGCTCAATCCCGGCATTCCGCAGTTGGTGCAAATCCTCGCATACCCTTTTAAGCACCCACAGACCCAGTCCTTCAATGATGCCTGTATCTTCGGCGATGGGAATGAACCGGGCTGGGTTCTGCAGGCCTTTTTCCGGGTGATGCCAGCGCACCAGCGCCTCCAGGGCCTCAATCTTGCCGGTTCGCAGCGAGATTTGGGGTTGGTAATACACGTCAAACTCATCCCGGGCCAAGGCCTTGACCAGCTGATTTTCCAGCACCAGATGGCGGTAGGTCTGGGAATTGAGATCCTGGGTGTAGAACTGATAAAGATTGCGGCCTCGCTGCTTGGCTTCATACATGGCCGCGTCGGCATTCTTGATCAGGGTATCGGCATCATTGCCGTCAAAGGGGTGGATGCTGATGCCCGCACTGCAGGTGATGAATACCTGATGATCCATGACCTCATGTTCACGGCTGATGCTTTCAATCAGTTGCTGGACGAAGCGGGCCACCAGGTCCAGTGATGCCACGTTATCCAGGATAATGCCGAATTCATCGCCTCCCAGCCGGGAAAGGGTCACATTGGTGATTTCAAGATGATGACGCCTGATGACTTCGGGGGAAAGAAATGTACTTTTCATTTCATTGGCGAGGCGACGTATCAACAGGTCACCTGCGCGATGCCCGAGGGAATCGTTCACACGCTTGAAGTGATCAAGATCCATGAGAATCACGGCGACATGGGACTCCGGTGTGCCACGGCGCTGCATGAGCTGACTGAGCCGGTCATTAAAGAGGATCCTGTTGGGCAGGCCGGTGAGGGTATCGTGACTATGCTGGTGAACCAGTTCTCTGGACTGGCGCTGAGTGATCTTGCGAAGAGTCTGATGCTGCTGTTCCCTGAGGGTGTAGAGCGCGGCACTTTCCAGTGCATAAGCCGTGTTGAAAAGCACGATGGAGAGAATCTTCAGGCCTGCTTCTCCAGCTTTCAGCGTAATCCCCTGAATCCGCCCTACGAACATCCCGCGAACGCGGGTACGGGTGGAAATGACATGCATGATCAGGTGAGTATCGGGAGGTTGATCAATCCCTGCGGATACGCAAATCGGATGATTTTGATTGATTGCCCAGGCAAACGTACCTTGGTCGATGAGTTGCTCTACAACGGTTTCCAGGCTTGGGTCGGTGCAACCTGGCTGACGGTAGTTGATATTGAAGTTGGAATCGTCGTCGACGGTGTAATAGCCCGCATCATCAAAGGGGAGAATGCGGATGATGCAGTCATGGGCATTCTTGAGTATGGTTTCCACATCGCGGTTATGACGATGATCACCGAAAATGGAGGTCATCGAAGCCAATACATCCATTGCATAGTGATGCCATTGATTGGCGGCTTCAAGATAATTCACACGCTCACGAAGATAGTCGATTTCTGCCGGGTGAGGTGAGTCTTTTTTCGTCATCTTCATGCCATGAATACATCCACTACCTGATGGTAGTGTTTATCAGTATGGTCGATGATCTGTTTCAGCATGCTTTCCGGCAGGGAAATACGGATCCAGGCCTCATCGTCAATCGGGGGAACATAACGCTCACCGCTGGTTCCCAGTCGCAGCGCATTGGCAATGCTGTCTGCTACATGAACCACAGCGGTTTCAATGGGGTAATGGGTTGCCATGGATGGATCATGATGATGGCGTACGGGTTCTTCGAAGGCACGAGGCAGACGCCAGGCCGCGAGCAGATCCCCTCCGAGCTGAGCATGATCCACTCCCAGGATTTCCTGTTCTGCCTGGAACAGAAGGCATTGCCGTTGGTCCCTTAGTGACAGTATTTTGGCCGATTGATCGGTCAGGTGGATGTACATGAGCAGGCGACCGATGTCATGAAGAAGGGCGGCCACATAGAATCTTTCCACATTGGTTTCACGGCGGGCACTTGCCAGGTTTCGGGCCAGTAGTGCCGTGACAATGCTGTGCCTCCAGAAACTGTCCATGTCGACGCCGGCTACCGGAAGGTGGTTGAAATACCGGATGATGGTTGCAGCCAGAACCAGATCACGCAATTGCTGAGTGCCGATGATACTGATGGCGCGATCAATGTTGGCGATCTGGCCGGGAAAATTGTAGAGACTGCTGTTGGCAATGCGCAGAAGCTTTGCGGTAAGGGCAGTGTCACTCTCAATGGCACGGCTCATGGCATCGAAAGAGCTGCTGGGATCGTTGACTGCCGCCTCGACTTGATGATAGACATTCGGTAATGTGCCTAAATCGGGATTGCTTTCCAGAATTTCCTTTATGAAGGATGCAGTCATGGACTTCCTTTTGTAACCAGCTTTCTTGCGAGACGTTCTGTTGCAATTTCGAACAGTATATTCATGACGGGATTTTGTTTTTCTGCGTGAGTGAAGGCTATTTCCATGATCACTTTTGCCTGGTTCAGCGCCGACTTTGTGATTGCTGTTTTGCTTTCGTTGGATGCGCTAACACCGATGAGATCGTTTTGATACAGAAAGCTCTCCTTTTCTATCCATATGAAAATTTCGGTGACGCCCCAGGTCTTGAGGACGCGAACGTGTTTTTCTCTCAGGGGTAATCCCGCTGAAAGCAGAAGCCTGCCACTGCGGTCGCGAACATCATTCGCCAGAACAGAGCCAGGGCGCGCCTGATCAGCACGGATACTGATTTTTCCATCCATTCACTCACACCACGGATCGAGGTTTTTCCCAAGCTACAGTGTGATTCAGAACATGGCAAGAGAAAAAGTCTGATGGCCGGCCCGGGTCGATCAGCAAAAATTCAATCAAGTCCAGGTCCAGTTCCTGGCCGGCCTTCAGCCCGTGATGGGCTACCGTGTCAGTTGCCGAATGACGTAGTGCAGAATCCCTCCATGCCGGTAATATTCCCATTCTTTCGGGGTGTCAATGCGCACCCTGACCTTGAATTCAAGTGGTTTTCCCTCATCGTCTGACGCCGTGACGGTCACTTCACCCGGTTCATCATCCACTGCACCGATGCTGTAGCGCTCATGTCCGGACAGTCCCAGAATTTCCGCATTTTCACCAGACAGGAACTGCAGGGGCAGGACCCCGAATCCCACAAGGTTGGAGCGGTGGATGCGCTCGAAACTTTCGGCGATCACTGCGCGAATGCCCAGTAGCCGTGTCCCCTTGGCCGCCCAGTCCCGGGAGGAGCCGGTACCGTATTCCTTGCCGGCCAGGACCACCAGGGGGGTGCCTTCCTCACGGTAGGCCATGGCGGCGTCGTAGATGCTCATTGACTCGCCGTCGGGCAGGTGACGGGTCCAGCCCCCCTCGGTACCCGGGGCCAGACGGTTGCGCAGGCGCACGTTGGCGAAGGTGCCCCGCATCATCACCTCATGATTGCCGCGCCGGGAGCCATAGGAGTTGAATTCCCTGGGCTCGATACCATGGGCCTGAAGGTACTGCCCGGCCGGACTCTCGGGGTGAATGCCGCCGGCGGGAGAGATGTGGTCGGTGGTGATGGAATCGCCCACCATGACCAGGCAGCGGGCATCCCGGATGGTTTCGGGCGGCTCCGGGTCCAGGGTCATGCCCTCGAAGTAGGGCGGGTTCTTTACATAAGTGGACTCGACCCAGTCGTAGCGTTCTGATCCGCTCACCTGGATCTGCTGCCAGTTGGCATCGCCCTTGAAGACATCGGCGTACTTCTCCCGGAACATGGTCGAGTGGATGCTGGTCCCCATGAGTTGGTTGATCTCTGCCTGACTGGGCCAGATATCCTTGAGATGAACCGGCCGGCCCTGGTTGTCCGTTCCCAGCGGGTCCTGATAGAGGTCCACGGCCATGGTCCCCGCCAGGGCGTAGGCCACCACCAGGGGCGGAGAGGCCAGATAGTTGGTGCGCACATCGGCATGGATGCGGCCTTCGAAGTTGCGGTTGCCCGAGAGCACCGCGGCCACCATCAGGTCGCCCTCGCGGATGGCATTGCCGATGGGCTCTGGCAGGGGGCCGGCGTTGCCGATGCAGGTGGTGCAGCCGAAGCCCACCACCGAGAAGCCCAGGGCTTCCAGGGGTTGCAGGAGTCCGGCCTGTTGCAGATAGGCCGGGACCACCTGGGAACCGGGTGCCAGGGAGGTCTTGACCCAGGGCTTGGGCTTGAGGCCCTTTTCCAGCGCTTTTTTCGCCAGCAGGCCGGCGGCCAGCAGCACTGCCGGGTTGGAGGTGTTGGTACAGGAGGTGATGGCGGCGATCACCACGGCGCCGTGCTTGAGCAGATGTCGCTCGCCGTCCATCTGGTATTCCACCGCGCCCTTTTCATGGCTGTCGTCTACCCCGGGGGCGGCATGGCCGCCTTCATCGGCAAAGCGGGCCTCTTCCCGATCCGTCGGGGTGGCGTGATGTTCCTTGAGGAATCGGTCGAGGGTATCGCTGAAGTTGCGGCGGGCCTGATCCAGGGGGATGCGGTCCTGGGGTCGACGCGGCCCCGCCAGGCTGGGTACCACTCCGGTCAGATCCAGTTCCAGGATGTCGGAATAGTCGGCCTGCCGGGCGCCGGTGTCGCGCCACAGACCCTGATGACGGGCATAGGCCTCCACCAGGGCGATGCGGGATTCATCCCGGCCCGAGAGACGCAGGTATTCCAGGGTTTCCCTGTCAATGGGGAAGATGCCGCAGGTGGCGCCGTATTCCGGGGCCATGTTGGCGATGGTGGCCCGGTCCGCCAGGGGCAGGTGGTCCAGGCCGTCGCCGAAGAACTCCACGAACTTGCCCACCACGCCGTGCTTTCTGAGCATCTGAGTGACGGTGAGTACCAGGTCGGTGGCGGTGGCGCCTTCCGGCAGCCGGCCGCTGAGCCTGAAACCCACCACCTGGGGAATGAGCATGGAGATGGGCTGGCCGAGCATGGCGGCCTCGGCCTCGATGCCGCCCACGCCCCAGCCCAGCACGCCCAAGCCATTGACCATGGTGGTGTGGGAGTCGGTGCCCACCAGGGTATCGGGGTAGGCGTGGAGGCTGCCGTTATCGTCGCGCACGAAGACGGTCTGGGCCAGGTATTCCAGGTTCACCTGATGGACGATGCCGGTGCCCGGGGGCACCACGCGGAAGTTTTCGAAGGCCTGCTGGCCCCAGCGCAGGAACTGGTAGCGTTCCTTGTTGCGGTGGTATTCCAGCTTGATGTTCAGGTCCAGGGCGTTTTTTTGGCCGAAGTGGTCCACCATCACCGAGTGGTCGATCACCAGGTCCACCGGGGCCAGGGGGTTGATCCGGTTCGGATCCTTGCCCAGGGCGTGCATGGCATCGCGCATGGCGGCCAGGTCGACCACGGCGGGGACGCCGGTAAAGTCCTGCAGCACCACCCGGGCCGGGGTAAAGCCGATTTCCGCGCTGGGTTCGGCCTTGGGGTCCCAGTCCAGCAGGGCCTGGATGTGTGCCCGGGTGATGTTGTTCCCGTCCTCGCAGCGCAGGAGGTTTTCCAGCAGGATCTTGAGGGAGAAGGGCAGACGGTCCAGATCGTGGGTTTTCCGGAGCGGGGCGAGGCTGTGGATGTGATAGGTCCGGCCCTGAACGTCCAGGGTGTCTTCGGTGTTGAAGCTGTTGCTCATCGGTTTCTCCGCGAAAGACCCCGGATTCAGCACCGGGGAAAGATGGCGGTAAAGCCGTCACTCCCGCGAAAGCGGGAGTCCAGGGGTTTCGAGTCCTCCTGAGTGGATTCCCGCGTTCGCGGGAATGACGGGGCCTGGCATTGTTGAGAGTCGTGAGTTCTGCAAAAGTCCCCTCGTGAGTATGGCACACCCTCGCATCAGGCATTTCTGGTCTGTCACCCGTCAGGTGGTTTAGAATGCTGCCGCGCAATAACCCTGTCTGTCAAAATAACAGATTGATCATAAGGGATATTTCTCCCTCCCCGGACAGCCGGGGCGTCAAAGAGGATCACACACGTGCTTGAAGCCTATCGCCAACATGTTCAGGAACGCGCAGCGGAAGGGGTGGTGCCCAAACCCCTGGATGCGGAGATGACCGCCCAGCTGGTGGAGCTGTTGAAGAACCCGCCCGCCGGTGAGGAAGCCTTCCTGCTGGACCTCATCACCCATCGCGTGCCCCCGGGCGTCGACGAGGCCGCCTATGTGAAGGCCGGCTTCCTGTCCGCCGTGGCCAAGGGCGAGGCCAACTCCCCCCTGATCGACCGCGCCAGAGCCGTGGAACTGCTGGGTACCATGCAGGGCGGCTATAACATCGCCACCCTGGTGGAACTGCTGGATGACGCCGAACTCGCCCCTGCCGCCGCCAAGGAACTCAAGCACACCCTGCTCATGTTCGATGCCTTCCACGACGTGGAAGAGCGGGCCAAGGCCGGCAACAGTCATGCTCAGGCCTTGATGCAGTCCTGGGCCGATGCCGAGTGGTTCCTGAGCCGTCCCGCCGTGCCCCAGAAGATGACCGTGACCCTCTTCAAGGTCCCGGGCGAGACCAATACCGACGATCTGTCCCCGGCCCCGGACGCCTGGAGCCGCCCGGACATTCCCCTGCATGCCAAGGCCATGTACAAGATGCCCCGTGAAGGCATCACCAACGCCCAGGCCCAGATCGAGGCACTCAAGCAGAAGGGCCACCCGGTCGCCCTGGTGGGCGACGTGATGGGTACCGGCTCCTCCCGCAAGTCCGCCACCAACTCGGTACTGTGGTACATCGGCGACGACATCCCCTATGTGCCCAACAAGCGCTTCGGCGGCGTCTGTCTGGGTGGCAAGATCGCCCCCATCTTCTTCAACACCATGGAAGATGCCGGCGCCCTGCCCATCGAGTTGGATGTGAACCATCTGAACATGGGGGATGTGGTGGACATCTATCCCCACGACGGCAAGGTCTGCCGCCACGGCAGCGACGAGGTGATCACCACCTTCGAACTGCGCTCTCCGGTGATGCTGGACGAGGTCCGCGCCGGTGGCCGTATTCCCCTGATCATCGGTCGCGGCCTGACCGACCGTGCCCGCGAGGCCTTGAACCTGCCGGCCTCCGATGTGTTCAAGCGGCCCCAGGCCCCGGTGGACAGCGGCAAGGGCTTCACCCTGGCCCAGAAGATGGTGGGCAAGGCCTGCGGCGTGGCCGGTATCCGTCCCGGCACCTACTGCGAGCCCCGCATGACCACCGTGGGTTCCCAGGACACCACCGGCCCCATGACCCGGGACGAGCTCAAGGACCTGGCCTGCCTGGGCTTCCAGGCCGATCTGGTGATGCAGTCCTTCTGCCACACTGCCGCCTATCCCAAGCCGGTGGACGTGCAGACCCACCATACCCTGCCGGACTTCATCATGAACCGGGGCGGTGTCTCCCTGCGTCCGGGCGACGGCATCATCCACTCCTGGCTGAACCGCATGCTGCTGCCCGATACCGTGGGTACCGGCGGTGACTCCCACACCCGTTTCCCCATCGGCATCTCCTTCCCGGCCGGCTCCGGTCTGGTGGCCTTTGCCGCCGCCACCGGCGTGATGCCCCTGGACATGCCTGAGTCGGTCCTGGTGCGTTTCAAGGGCGAGCGCCAGCCCGGTATCACCCTGCGCGACCTGGTCCACGCCATTCCCCATGCGGCCATCCAGCAGGGTTTGCTGACGGTGGAGAAGAAGGGCAAGAAGAACATCTTCTCCGGCCGCATCCTGGAGATCGAGGGGTTGGACGACCTGACGGTAGAGCAGGCGTTCGAACTGTCCGACGCCTCCGCCGAGCGTTCCGCCGGCGGCTGCACCATCGCCCTGTCCGAAGAACGGGTGGCCGAATACCTGCGCTCCAACGTCACCATGCTGCGCTGGATGATCGCCAACGGTTACGGCGATGTCCGGACCCTGGAGCGTCGCGCCAAGGCCATGGAAGAGTGGCTGGCCAATCCCAGCCTGATGCGTGCCGACGGGGATGCCGAGTATGCGGCGGTGATCGAGATCGATCTGAACCAGATCAGGGAGCCCATCCTCTGCGCCCCGAACGATCCTGACGACGCCCGTCTGCTGTCGGAAGTGGCCGGCGGCAAGATCGACGAGGTGTTCATCGGTTCCTGCATGACCAACATCGGTCACTTCCGCGCCGCCGGCAAGCTGCTGGAGAAGTTCAAGGGCCAGATGCCCACCCGTCTGTGGCTGTCTCCGCCCACCCGCATGGATCAGCGTCAGCTGACGGAAGAGGGCTACTACGGCATCTATGGTCGTGCCGGCGCCCGTACCGAGATGCCCGGCTGCTCCCTGTGCATGGGCAATCAGGCCCGTGTGGCCCCCGGTGCCAAGGTGGTATCCACCTCCACCCGCAACTTCCCTAACCGTCTGGGGGATGGGGCCGATGTCTACCTGGCCTCCGCGGAGCTGGCGGCGGTGGCCGCCGTGCTGGGACGCCTGCCCACGGTGGAGGAGTACATGGAGCAGGCCGCCGGCCTGAACACCATGGCCGCCGAGGTCTACCGTTACCTGAACTTCGATCAGTTGCCGGAGTATGAGGAAGCGGCCCGGAAGGTGATTCCGGTGGTGGCGGCGTAGGGGGTATACACCCCTCACCCCAACCCCTCTCCCGCAAGGGGAGAGGGGTTTTTTAAGAACGATCAGCTCAGGAGGCCTCGGCGGTCTCCTCAAGCATGAAACGCGCTTCCGCCAGCATGGCGTTGCGCCCGAAGATCAGCTTCCATCTCGATCCCCCCGCCTGACGCCACAGGACCGCCCCGCGGATGCCCGCCAGCAGCAGGGCGCGGATGCGCGCCGCGTTGTGCGGATTGCCCAGGTGGTTCTGTTCTCCCTGCACGATGATGCGTGGCCCCAGTTCACTGATGGTGTTCTGGTAGGTCTGGCCCAGACGGGACATGATGTTCTCGTGCAGGATGCCGAAGGATTCGCTCTGGTGGGCCGCCACCTCGATCCCGTCCCGCAGGGTCTTGATCATGCCCGGCTGCTTCATCAGCTTGCGCTCCAGATAGAGCATGTTGATCACATACCGGGAGATCTCGCCGTCCACCTGGGGGGAATTGGCCTGAACCTGTTCCACCATCGTGCGTAGCCCGCGGCGCAGATGGACGATGCCGCCGTAGACATCGTCGATGGAGCTTGCTTCGAAGGCAAACAGGCTGCCGATCATGGTCTGCAGTTGATCGGCGTCGCACTGGCCGCGCCAGGCCACGTCCTTGACCAGTGCGGCGGACTGGAAAAGGGCGGCCAGGGCCAGGGCTCGGTTACGGTGTGAAGCTTCCACGGGTCTTTTTCCGTCTGTGTGGCTTGATTGATTCGGGCGCTAACTATAACCCGATTGGCTGCGCCCGGGCGTCCGTGTCCTTGCGGGCGATGATGCCGCCTCCCAGGCACTCCGCCCCGTGGTAGAACACCACCGACTGCCCCGGTGCCACCGCCCGCTGCCGGTGATGGAAGCGCACGTGAAGGGCGCCGGGTTCATCCGGCATCGGTTCCACCCGGCAATCCTGATGGGCCTGCCGGTAGCGGATCTTGGCCTGACAGTGCAGGGGCATTTCCGGGGCCTTGCCCGCGATCCAGTTCACCTCGGTGGCCACCAGGCCGCCGGCATGCAGGGCAGGGTGGTCATGACCCTGGGCCACGATCAGGCGGTTGCGGGTCATGTCCTTGTCCACCACATACCAGGGGTTTTCCTCCGCGCCATGGACGCCGCCGATGCCCAGGCCCTGGCGTTGGCCGGGGGTGTAGTACATCAGTCCCTGATGTTCGCCCAGTTCCTGTCCGTCGGTGCTGACGATGGGGCCGGGTTGGGCCGGGAGGTAGCGCATGAGAAAGTCCCGGAAACGCCGTTCTCCGATGAAACAGATGCCGGTGCTGTCCTTCTTGGCGTGGTTCTCGAATCCTGCCCGGGCGGCAATCTCCCGGACCCGGGTCTTTTCCAGTTCGCCCAGGGGGAAGAGGGTGCGGGACAGGGCCGGCTGGCCCAGGGCATGGAGGAAGTAGGACTGGTCCTTGCCGGCATCCAGCCCCTGCAGCAGCCGGAAGCGCCCGTCCAGTGCATCCACCCGGGCGTAATGGCCCGTGGCGATGAGGTCGGCTCCCTTGTCCAGGGCATAGTCCAGGAAGGCGCGGAACTTGATTTCCCGATTGCACAGGATGTCCGGGTTGGGGGTGCGGCCCAGACGGTATTCCTGCAGGAAGTGGGCGAACACCCGGTCCCAGTATTCCTTGGCGAAGTTGACCTTGTGCAGGGGGATTTCCAGTTCGGCGCACACGGATTTGGCATCCGCCAGGTCGGTGGCGGCGGAACAGTAGCCGGGTTCGTCGTCGTCTTCCCAGTTCTTCATGAACAGGCCTTCCACCCGGTAGCCCTGTTCCATCAGCAGGAGGGCGGAAACGGAGGAGTCCACGCCGCCGGACATGCCGACGATGACGCGTTTGGCACGGGAGGGGTTCATGACGGCATGTCCACCAGCAGGTCGAGGGGGTAACGTCGGCCGGCCAGATAATCATCGATGCAGCGCAGCACCAGCGGGGTGCGCAGGCTGTCTGGATGGGCCGCCAGGTGTTCGCGGTCGATCCAGTGGGTGTCAAGGATGTCCGGATCCCGCACCTGACCGGGCACCGGTTCGGAGATGTCTCCGGTGACGGCCACGCGGATGAACGTCAGCCCCGTGGGTGCATGTTTCCAGCGGTAGACGCCCACCAGGGCCCGGGGAGTGAGGCGGCGGCCGGTTTCTTCCAGGGTCTCCCGGACAGCGGCGGCGATCAGGTCCTCGTCTTCCTCCAGGTGCCCGGCGGGCTGGTTGTAGACGCTGCGGCCCTGTTCCCGTTCTTCCACCAGCAGGAATCGGCCGTCCCTTTCGACGACGGCGGCAACGGTAACGCGTGGGGTCCATACCATGTTCAAGGGGGTCCTCGGTGGTGATAATGCCAAACTCCGTCATTCCCGCGAACGCGGGAATCCAGGCTGGGGGGCTCTGGCCGCAACAGTGTACATGATGAAGCAAGGTGGACGGGGCAGCCATCCGCCGGTCCGACTCCTGTTCTGTGGGACATCCCGAGGCCGTGTATAATCCCACCAAAACCCTTTACAACAACTTCAATACCACAAGGGAGTGCCCATGGCATACCAACACATCAAGATTCCCGCCGAAGGCGTAAAGATCACCGCCAATGAAGACTTTTCCCTGAATGTCCCCAACAATCCGATCATCCCTTTCATTGAGGGTGACGGCATCGGCGTGGACATCACCCCGGTCATGCAGCGGGTGGTGGACGCGGCGGTGGAAAAGGCCTATGGCGGTGAACGCAAGATTGCCTGGATGGAGGTCTTTGCGGGCGAGAAGGCCACCCGGGTCTACGGTGGCGACAACTGGCTGCCACGGGAAAGCATGGAGGCCGTGCGTGACTTCGTGGTGTCCATCAAGGGCCCCCTGACCACCCCCGTGGGCGGCGGCATCCGTTCCCTGAACGTGGCTCTGCGTCAGGAGATGGACCTGTACGTCTGTCAGCGTCCGGTACGCTACTACAACGGCACCCCCAGCCCCCTGAAGAACCCGGAAAAGACCGACATGGTGATCTTCCGGGAAAACTCCGAGGACATCTACGCCGGTATCGAATGGGCCGCGGGCAGCCCCGAGGCGAAAAAGATGGTGGATTTCCTGGTCAACACCATGGGCGTCACCAAGATCCGCTTCCCGGAAACCAGCGGCATCGGCGTCAAGCCCGTGTCCGAGGACGGCACCAAGCGTCTGGTCCGCAAGGCCATCCAGTATGCCATCGAGAACGACCGCAGCTCCGTGACCCTGGTTCACAAGGGCAACATCATGAAGTTCACAGAAGGGGCCTTCAAGAACTGGGGCTATGAGCTGGCGATGCAGGAATTCGGTGCCACCGAGATCGACGGTGGTCCCTGGTGCCGTCTGACCAATCCCAGGAACGGCAAGGAAATCATCATCAAGGACGTCATTGCGGACAACTTCCTGCAGCAGATCCTGTTGCGGCCGGAAGACTATAGCGTGATCGCCACCATGAACCTCAACGGCGACTACATCTCCGACGCCCTGGCGGCTCAGGTGGGTGGTATCGGTATCGCCCCGGGGGCCAACCTGTCCGATACCGTGGCCATGTTCGAGGCCACTCACGGAACCGCGCCCAAATATGCCGGTCTGGATAAGGTGAACCCCGGTTCCCTGGTCCTGTCCGCGGAGATGATGCTGCGTCATCTGGGCTGGGTGGAAGCTGCGGACCTCATCGTCAAGGGCCTCTCCGGCGCCATCAGCTCCGGCCGTGTGACCTACGACTTCGCCCGCGCCATCGACAGCGCCACCGAGCTTTCCTGCTCGGAGTTCGGCGAGAACATCGTGGCACATATGTAGTCCGTCAGGAACTGAATCAGCCATAGATTGATCTGAGATTATGGGAGACGAACACACGCATCAATCCGACCATGGGCTGGTCGTCGAGCCGGCAAAGCCCAAGCTCAAGCAGCCGCCCCGGTACAAGGTGGTGTTGCTTAACGACGACTACACTCCGATGGAGTTCGTGGTGCAGGTCCTGGAGGTCTTCTTCGCGATGGATCGCGAGAAGGCCACCCGGGTCATGCTCCATGTGCATACCCGAGGCAAAGGGGTGTGTGGCATCTATACTCGGGATATCGCCGAATCGAAGGTGGCTCAGGTCAACGACTATTCACGGGAACACCAGCATCCATTGCTTTGTGCGATGGAAGAGGCCTAGCGGGTACGCGACCATGCTGAACAAAGAACTCGAGTTTTCACTGAACATGGCCTTCAAGGCCGCGCGCGAGAAACGTCACGAGTTCATGACGGTGGAGCATCTGTTGCTCGCCCTCACGGACAACCCGACGGCCGCCACGGTGCTGAGGGCCTGTGGGGTCAACATCGAATCCCTGCGCAAGGATCTCGAGGAATTCGTGGATGCCAACACCCCCCGGCTACCCATGAAGGATCCGAGGGATACCCAGCCTACACTGGGATTCCAGCGGGTGCTGCAACGGGCGGTGTTCCATGTGCAGTCATCCGGCCGCAAGGAGGTCACCGGCGCCAATGTGCTGGTGGCCATCTTCGGGGAGCAGGAGTCCCATGCCGTCTATCTGCTCAGCCAGCACGATCTGGCCAGACTGGACGTGGTGAATTATATCTCCCATGGGATTTCCAAGGTTCCTGACGAGCAGCAAGAAGATGAAGGCGTTTCCGGTGCCGCGGGAGAATCTCAGGACGCCGACGAGGCTGCCCGCAAGAATCCCCTGGAGAGTTTTGCCACCAACCTCAACGAGCAGGCCCGCAAGGGCAAGATCGATCCCCTGATCGGCCGCGCCCATGAACTGGAGCGTACGGTGCAGATCCTGTGCCGTCGCCGCAAGAACAATCCCCTGTACGTGGGGGAGGCGGGGGTGGGCAAGACCGCCATCGCCGAGGGCCTGGCCAAGAAGATTGTGGATGGCGAGGTCCCCGAGGTGCTGCAGGATGCGGTGATCTATTCCCTGGATCTTGGGGCCCTGGTGGCCGGTACCAAGTATCGTGGGGATTTTGAAAAGCGTCTCAAGGGGGTGTTGTCCCAGTTGCGGCGGCAGAAGGGGGCGGTGCTCTTCATCGACGAGATCCACACCATCATCGGCGCTGGCGCCGCCTCCGGCGGGGTCATGGATGCTTCCAACCTGATCAAGCCCATGCTGGCCTCCGGGGAACTCAAGTGCATCGGTTCCACCACCTATCAGGAATACCGGGGCATTTTCGAGAAGGACCGGGCTCTGGCCCGGCGATTCCAGAAGATCGACGTCAACGAACCCTCGGTGGACGAGACCTACGAGATCCTCAAGGGACTCAAGTCCCGCTTCGAGTCCCACCACGACGTGCGCTATACCACCAAGGCCCTGCGGGCGGCGGCGGAGTTGTCCAGCCGTTACATCACCGACCGTCATCTGCCGGATAAGGCCATTGATGTCATCGACGAAGCGGGGGCCAACCGGCGCCTGCTGCCGGCCAGTCAGCGCAAGAAGACCATCTCGGTACAGGATGTGGAGAACATCGTCGCCAAGATTGCCCGCATCCCCCCCAAGAGTGTGTCCGCTTCCGACATGGAGACCCTCAAGAATCTGGAGCGCAACCTCAAGATGGTGGTGTTCGGCCAGGACGAGCCCATCGAGACCCTGGCGGCCGCCATCAAGATGGCCCGTTCAGGGCTGGGAGATCGGGACAAGCCCATCGGTTCCTTCCTGTTCGCCGGCCCCACCGGGGTGGGCAAGACGGAAGTCACACGCCAGCTGGCCCAGATTCTGGGGATCGAGCTGGTTCGCTTCGACATGTCCGAGTACATGGAGCGGCATACGGTATCCCGGCTGATCGGGGCGCCGCCCGGCTATGTGGGCTACGACGAAGGTGGTCTGCTGACCGGGGCCATTCTCAAGCAACCCCATGCGGTGCTGCTGCTGGACGAGGTGGAAAAAGCCCATCCGGATGTCTTTAACCTGCTGTTGCAGGTGATGGACCACGGCACCCTGACGGACACCAACGGCCGCAAGGTGGATTTCCGTAATGTGATCCTGGTGATGACCAGCAACGTGGGTGCTGAGGTTTCCAGTCGGCCGTCCATGGGCTTCACCCAGCAGGACCATTCCAGCGATGCCATGGAGGTACTCAAACGTACCTTTACCCCGGAATTCCGCAACCGTCTGGATGCCATCATCCAGTTCAAGCCGCTGGATCCGGTGACCATCGCCAGCGTGGTGGACAAGTTCCTGACCCAGCTCCAGGCCCAGCTGGATGAGAAAAAGGTGGCGCTGTTGGTGGACGATGATGCCCGCGCCTGGCTGGCCGAGCACGGCTACGATCCGAAGATGGGTGCCCGCCCCATGGGGCGTGTGATTCAGGACCGGATCAAGAAGCCTCTGGCCGAGGAAATTCTCTTCGGGCGGCTGGCTGCTGGTGGAGAAGTGAACGTGTGTGTGAGGGACGGTGAGCTGGCCCTGGACTATGCCGAGGAAGCGGTACACTGATCAAGGCAACACGTCGGTTTCACTTCGATATGACATGCAACGGAAAAAGGCCGCATTCCATAGGGATGCGGCCTGGTCGTGATACCGGCAAGGCGTGAGGTAGCTGCGCTCGAACCTTTACTTGTTGCGGTAGACGATCCGGCCCTTGGTCAGATCGTAGGGGGTCATCTGTACCGTCACCCGGTCACCGCGCAGGATGCGGATGTAGTGCTTGCGCATTCGCCCGGAAATATGGGCGGTCACCACGTGGCCATTGTCCAGTTCGACGCGAAACATGGTGTTGGGCAGGTTGTCCAGCACCGTACCTTCCATTTCAATGTGATCTTCTTTCGGCATACGCCTGTTTCAGGGTTTGAGCAGCGAAGGCGTCATTATCAACAACCGGGCGCATAAAACAAGCACCGGAAGGGGTATTCTTTGGCGAAATTTGCAGATGATTGCCCCAAGGTATCGGCTTTGCCTAAACTAGCCGCCCTAACCCTGACGCTTTCAAGGAATTTGTGCCAATGAAACTCGCATGTGTGTTTCCAGGCCAGGGCTCTCAGTCGCTGGGCATGCTCGCCGCTCTGGCTGATGCCTTTCCCCAGGTCCGTGAGACCTTTCAGGAGGCTTCGGAAGTTCTGGGTCTTGACCTGTGGACCCTGACACAGGATGGACCGATCGACGATCTGAACCGGACCGAGAATACCCAGCCCGCCATGCTGGCGGCGGGTGTGGCCGTTTGGCGGGTGTGGACGGCCCAGGGCGGCTCCGAGCCGATGCTCATGGCCGGTCACAGCCTGGGAGAATATACCGCGCTGGTCTGTGCCGATGCCCTGGACTTTGACACCGCCGTGCGTCTGGTGGCCGAACGTGGTCGACTGATGCAAAACGCGGTGCCGGCGGGCGAGGGTGCCATGGCGGCCATTCTCGGGCTGGACGACGAGCAGGTCAGGACCGTTTGCCGCGAGGCGGCGGACGTCGGCGTGGTGGAGGCCGTTAACTACAATGCCCCGGGGCAGGTGGTCATCGCCGGCCAGACGGCGGCCGTGGAGCGTGCCATTGCCCTGGCCAGCGAAGCCGGCGCCAAGCGCAGCGTGAAGTTGCCGGTGAGCGTGCCCTCCCATTGCTCCCTGCTCAAGGCCGCGGCCACCAACATGCATGCGCGCCTGGAGTCCGTGCGCGTGGGCACCCCTGCCATTCGTGTGATCCATAATGTGGATGTGGCTTCCCATGCCGAGCCGGACGTGATCCGGGCGGCCCTGGCGGCCCAGATCCATCGTCCGGTGCGGTGGGTGGAGACGGTGCAGGCCATGGTTTCAGATGGCGTCGACACCGTGTTGGAGTTGGGCCCCGGCAAGGTGCTCACCGGCCTGAACAAGCGTATCGACAAGTCACTGACCGTGGCCTGTGTGCAGGACCCGGACAGCCTGGCTCAGGCACTGGCCCTGGGCGCATCCTGATCCGCCGTCAGTACCCCATCATAACGAGGACCCCGCATGACTCTTGAAGGTGAAATCGCACTCGTCACCGGTGCCAGCCGTGGTATAGGCAAGGCCATTGCCCTCACCCTGGCTCGCCAGGGCGCCACCGTGGTGGGTACCGCCACCAGCGAGGGTGGTGCCCAGGCCATCTCCGCATACCTGACCGAGGCCGGCGCCCGGGGGCGGGGCATGATGCTAGACGTGACCTGGCCCGACGATGTGGACGCGGTGATCAAGGCCGTCGGCGATGAGTTCGGCGGGGTTACCATTCTGGTGAACAATGCCGGCATTACCCGTGACAATCTCCTCATGCGCATGAAGGACGATGAGTGGGATGCCATCATCCAGACCAATCTGACGTCGGTGTACCGGGTGAGCAAGGCCGTGCTGCGTGGCATGATGAAGGCCCGCAAGGGGCGTATCATCAATGTCGGCTCCGTGGTGGGTTCTTCCGGCAACGCCGGCCAGACCAATTACGCCGCGGCCAAGGCCGGTCTGCTGGGTTTTACCCGCTCCCTGGCCCGTGAAGTCGGTTCCCGCGGCATCACGGTCAATACCGTGGCTCCGGGCTTCATCGACACCGACATGACCAAGGACCTGCCGGAAGCCCAGCGCGAGGCCCTGTTGACCCAGATCCCGCTGGGGCGTCTGGGGGCACCGGAAGAGATCGCCCAGGCGGTTGCCTTTCTGGCCTCTCCCGGGGCGGCCTACGTCACCGGAGAGACCCTGCATGTGAACGGTGGGATGTTCATGGGTTGAAAAACGCTCTCTTTCTCCCAATGTTGTGGGGCAGGAAGGCTTTGGACTGCAGGGCATGTGCTGAACAAGTCATTCCCAGACAATCGGGAATCGCGCCACGATACCTGGAATTCCGGACTCCCGCTTTCGCGGGAGTTCAGTGTTTCCTAAACTGGATGGACGAGAAAGGGTCAATGCAGGGCGGGTTTTTACGCCTCGTGTGCGTCAGCACAGTGGATCGACCGAAGGGATTTCACTACAATAGCGGCCCAGCTTCGGCTGCTTTTCAAATCAAGGGGATAGGCTAACCATGAGCAACATTGAAGAACGCGTCAAGAAAATCGTCGTCGAACAACTCGGAGTGAAGGAAGAAGAGGTGACCAACGCCGCTTCCTTCGTCGACGACCTCGGCGCGGATTCTCTGGACACCGTCGAGCTGGTGATGGCCCTCGAAGAGGAATTCGAAACCGAAATTCCTGACGAGGAAGCCGAGAAGATCACCACCGTTCAGCAGGCCATCGACTACATCAACGAGCACCTGCCGAGCGCATGATCTTCTAGATACAGAGGATCATGCTCAACACCCGCGACCGAGACCAGTCCCCTGATCCCTGTCGCGGGTGTCTCCAACAGGCATAGAGTCGAACCAACGGTTTCACGTCAGAGCGTGAAAAAGGGGCAGTAGCATTGTCTAAACGGCGCGTAGTCATCACCGGTCTTGGCATCGTCTCGCCGGTCGGGTCCACCATCAAAACCGCATGGGACAATGTCACTGCGGGTCGTAGCGGCATCACTCCCATTGATGTCTTTGACGCTTCCCAGATGCCCGTACGCATCTCCGGTGCCGTCCGGGATTTCAACGCGGACGATTACATCTCGCCCAAGGAACAGCGCAAGATGGACACTTTCGTCCATTACGGCATGGCCGCCGGCATTCAGGCCATCCGCGACGCGGGTCTTGAAGTCACCGAGGACAATGCCGAGCGCATCGGCGTGGCCATCGGTTCCGGTATTGGCGGTCTGCCGTACATCGAGAAGAGCTACGAAGCCTTCCTCAAGGGCGGTGCCCGCAAGATCTCTCCCTTTTTCGTGCCCAGTGCGATCATCAACATGGTCGCGGGCAATCTGTCCATCATGTATGGCCTCAAGGGCCCCAACATCTCCATCGTGTCCGCCTGTGCCACCGGTACCCACAACATCGGTGACGCGGCACGCATGATCAAGTACGGCGAAGTGGACGTCATGGTCGCCGGTGGCGCCGAAATGGCCACCACCCCCCTGGGCATCGGCGGCTTTGCGGCAGCCCGCGCCCTGTCCACCCGCAATGATGATCCGGAACGGGCCAGCCGCCCCTGGGACAAGGATCGCGACGGCTTCGTCCTGGGCGACGGTGCCGGCGTTCTGGTACTGGAAGAATACGAGCACGCCAAGGCCCGCGGCGCTCGCATCTATTGCGAGCTGTCCGGCTTCGGCTGGAACTCCGATGCCTTCCACATGACCCAGCCTTCCACCGGTGGTGAAGGCGCGGCAGCCTGCATGCTGCAGGCGCTCAAGGACGCGGGCCTCAACCCGGATCAGGTGGACTACATCAATGCCCACGGTACTTCCACCCCGGCCGGTGACAAGGCCGAAACCATGGCCGTCAAGCGCGCTCTGGGGGATCACGCCTACAAGGTGGCGGTGAGTTCCACCAAGTCCATGACCGGCCACCTGCTGGGTGCCGCCGGTGGCATTGAAGCGGTGTTTTCCGCCCTGGCCCTGGCTGAAGGCGTGTTGCCGCCCACCATCAACCTGGACAACCCGGAACCGGAATGCGACCTGGACTACGTGCCCAATACGGCCCGTGAGTTCAATGGCAGCGTGGCCATGTCCAACTCCTTCGGGTTTGGTGGGACCAACGGGACACTGGTGTTCAGCAAGATCTGAGCCTTTCAGTCCCAGGACTGCCGGAAGGCCGCCGGGTGCGTGATTGCCCGGCGGCCTTCTGTGTTTCCGGACCCAGTGACATCGATTGAATCGGGGATCCTAGACGATGCTTGTGAACGGCCGTCCGGCCTCCGTGTTGCCGCTCAATGACCGGGGTCTGCAGTACGGTGATGGTCTGTTCGAGACCCTGCGCATCCGGCAGGGCCGTCCGTGCCACTGGCAGCGACATCTTGAGCGCCTGCGGGATGGCTGTCATCGGCTGGGATTTGCCGCGCCGGATGCCGACGTGCTGGAAGCGGAGGCGGGCCGTATCGCGGCCAGCCACCCCGAAGGTGTGCTCAAGCTGATGGTCACCCGGGGCTCCGGCCCCCGGGGATACCGTCCCCCCGCATCGCCTTCCCCGACCCGTATCCTGGTGGGGAGCCCGCTGCCGGAGATGCCTTCTGCCTGGCGGCAGGATGGTGTACAGGCACGAATCTGCCGGATGCGTCTGTCCTCCAACCCGGCCCTGGCCGGGATCAAGCATCTTAATCGTCTGGAACAGGTACTGGCCCGCTCGGAATGGGAGGATGAATACCAGGAAGGGCTGATGCTGGACGGTGAGGGGCAGGTGGTCGAGGGCACCATGAGCAACCTGTTCCTGATCCGTGACGGCATGCTGCTGACGCCGTCTCTGGATCGCTGCGGCGTCGCCGGCATCACCCGGGCACGGCTCATGGAGATCGCCGCCGGGATGGGAGTTGCGTGCCGCCGGACCAGAATCGACACGGATGAACTGTTCCGGGCAGAGGGTTTGTTCCTCTGCAATACCCTGATCGGGATCTGGCCGGTGCGGTGCCTGGAGGGAAGATCCTTGCCGGTACCGGATCTGGTGAGACGGCTCCAACAGCGACTGGATACACCGGCTCCATGATGCCGGAAGACAATCGGGGCTTGCCCATGAGGGGCAGGGGAACGACAATCCTGTTCTGACCCTGGACTGAACATGATCAACTACCGATTCCCGTGATGCGTCGTCTTCTACTTGTTGTCCTTCTGCTGCCGCTGGTCATCGCCGGTTGGCTGATATGGGACTATCACCGTTTCCTGCAGACACCGGTCAATCTTGCCGATGCCACGGAATTTCAGGTGCCCGCCGGGGCATCCCTGCGCCGGGTGGGGCAGGAGCTGGCGGCGGCCGGAATCATCAGCAAGCCCCATTACTGGGAGATCCAGGGGCGCCTGTCCGAACAGGACCAGGGTATCCGGGCCGGGGAATACCTGATTCACCCCGGACAGACACCGGCGGATCTGCTGGCCCTGTTCATTCGTGGCCGCACCATCCAGTACAGCCTGACCATTCCGGAAGGCTGGACCTTCCTGCAGATGATGCGGGCCATCGCCGCTCACGAGAAGATCAGAAATACCCTTGACCCGGACGACTACATGAACGTGATGTCGCACCTGGGACGGCCAGGGGAACATCCCGAAGGGTGGTTCTTTCCGGATACCTATCTGTTTCCCCGGCACACCACGGACATGGACATCCTTCGTATCGCCCACCAGCGCATGCAGAGGGAACTGGATCTGGCCTGGGAAAATCGCCAGGAAGATCTGCCGCTGAGTAACGCCTACGAAGCCCTGATCATGGCATCCATCGTGGAGAAGGAGACCGGACACCCCGAAGAACGGACCCAGGTATCCGCGGTATTCAATGAGCGCCTGCGACGAGGCATGCGCCTGCAGACCGATCCCACGGTCATCTACGGTATCGAGCATTTTGATGGCCGCATCCGTCGCCGGGATCTGCGGGCCGACCATCCCTACAATACCTATACCCGTGACGGACTGCCTCCCACCCCCATCGCCCTGCCGGGCGTGGCCTCCCTGCGGGCGGCCGTGAATCCCGCCGATGCCAGGGCCCTGTTCTTCGTTTCACGGGGGGATGGAACGCATCATTTCTCCGAGACCTATCAGGAGCACCGACGGGCCGTCATCAAGTATCAGCTCGGCGGCGATGCAAGCCGCTACGGGCGCTGACAGCAGGAATCATCGCATCTTGACCAGTTCATCCGACACCGCCGAAAAGCGCGGGCGTTTCATTTGTCTTGAAGGTATCGAAGGCGTGGGAAAGTCCACCCACCTGGGTGCGGTGGTATCCCATTTGCGTGATCGTGGCATTCCCGTGGTAAGTACGCGGGAGCCGGGCGGCACCCCCTTGGGGGAGGCCTTGCGGGATCTTTTGCTCTCAAGCAACTTTCCGCCCATGCATGGTGATACCGAGCTTTTGCTCATGTTCGCTGCCCGGGCGGAACATTTGCGCCATTTCATTCTGCCGGCCCTGGAGGCCGGCACCTGGGTGGTCAGTGACCGCTTTACCGACGCAACGTACGCTTACCAGGGAGGAGGGCGCTGCATTCCGGTGGAGCGGATTGCCATTCTTGAAGAATGGGTGCAGGGGGCCGTCAGGCCGGATCTGACCATCCTGCTGGATGCCAGTGTCTCCACAGGATTGGCACGGGCCGGAAAACGGGGAACGGCAGACCGTTTCGAACAGGAAACCGTCAGCTTTTTCGAACGGGTGAGGGCGGTGTATCTCGATCGGGCGTACAAGGCGCCACATCGCTATGCGGTGGTGGACGCCGAAGCGGATCTGAGCCAGGTAAAATCCGCCTTGCTGGCACGGATTGACGATTTGCTGCTGCGACAGGCAGATTCGCTCCCATGACGGCGGCGGCCCCCTATCCCTGGCTGGAGGATGCCTGGCGCTTGCTGATGGCGCGCCAGGCATCCGGCCGTCTGCCCCATGGCTGGTTGTTCACAGGGCCCGCCGGGATAGGCAAGCGGGCGCTGGCCCGGGCTTTCTGCCAGGCTATCCAGTGTGAATCGCCCCTGGAGCATGGGGCTGCCTGTGGTCAGTGTCATGGATGTCGAATGTGGCGGGCCGGCGCCCATCCTGATCTGACCGAATTGACCATTTCCGAAGACAAGACCCGTATCTCGGTGGAGCAGGTCCGTGAGCTCAGGGACTTCATGTCCCTGAGCAGCAGTCATGGGCCATGCCGCATGGCCATTGTATGGCCGGCCGATGCCATGACCGAGAATGCCGCCAACAGTCTTTTGAAGACCCTGGAGGAACCCCCGGGAGCGGCGCTTTTGATTCTGGTTTCCGCCACACCTTCGCGGTTGCCGGCAACCATTCGAAGTCGTTGTCAGCAGATCAAGTCAGGACCGCCATCCCGGCATCAGTGCGTGAGCTGGCTTGCAGGGGCCATTCCGGATCATTCCGTGGAGGATCTGGATGGGCTGTTGGCCCTGGGACATGGGGCTCCGCTACGCGCACTCGAATTGGCGGAACAAAAAGCCTTGGCCCAGTGGCGTAACCAGCTCGAAACGCTATTGGCTTTCCTGCAAGGCCGCAAGGGGGTAGTGGAACTGTCTGATCAATGGTACAAGGATCCACTGGACGTGCTCCTGGATCGTCTGCAGGTTCTTGTGGCCGACGCAATACGCTGGCATATGGCATCCGGGGCAGGTACGGCGTTATCCGGGATTGCTTCCGGGAAGGATTTGCAGGCCTTGACCAGACGGCTAGACCTGGAGGCCTGTTTTATATTCCAGGATCGATTTCCCGAGTGGCGTCGGCTCTCGGACACCCCCATTAACCCGCAGGTACTGCTGGAAGACGTACTGGTGACCCTGCGCGGTCTGTCTCAAAACTGAGGAGATGAGCCATGGCGGCACCTGGGCAAGGCATTCTTTCGCTGGCGATCAAGGACAAGAACTCTCTCTATGCGGCCTACATGCCTTTCGTGAAAAACGGCGGCCTGTTCATTCCGACTCAAAAGCCATACAGGCTGGGTCATGAAGTCTTCATGCTTCTCAATCTGATGGAGGAGCGGGAGCGCATCCCGGTGGCCGGAAACATCATCTGGATCACCCCGCCCAGGGCCCAGGGCAATCGGACGCCGGGAATTGGGGTTCAGTTCAATACCCAGGACAAGGGTGCCACCCGCAACAAGATCGAAGGTCTGCTGGCCGGCATGCTGCAGTCTGATCGTTTGACCAATACCATGTAGGCGAATGCAGGTGTTTGATGATTTTCGGGCATTATCCCCATGCTGATTGACTCCCATTGCCATCTGGATCGCATCGACCTGAGCGGATTCGACGGCGACATGGATCAACTCATGGCCGAGGCCGCCGAGGCCGGTGTCGAGCACATGCTGTGCGTGTGCATCGACATGAACAACTTTCAGGCCGTCAAGGATCTGGCTGAACGCCATGACCAGGTTTCCTGTTCCGTGGGCGTGCATCCCAGCGCGCGGGAAGGCCACGAGCCCAGTGAGGAAGAACTGGTGGCCATGGCCGCTGATCCGGATGTGGTGGCCATCGGAGAAACCGGGCTGGATTACCACTACAACGAAGGCGACCTGGCCTGGCAACGGGAGCGATTCCGGGTCCATGTGCGGGCCGCCCGGGCGGTGGGCAAGCCGCTGATCATTCACACCCGTGACGCCCGTGCGGATACCTTGGCGATCCTGAGAGAGGAGGGCGCCCGGGATGTGGGCGGGGTCCTGCACTGTTTTACCGAGGACTGGGACACGGCCAGGGCCGGTCTGGACCTTGGGTTTCACGTCTCCTTTTCCGGGATCGTCACCTTCCGCAATGCGGACCCCCTTCGGGAAGTGGCGCGGCGGGTGCCGGCAGACCGTCTGTTGATAGAGACGGACGCCCCCTATCTTGCCCCGGCGCCGTTCCGGGGCAAGATGAACCATCCGGCGCTGGTTCGGCATGTGGCTGAATGTGTGGCCGGGGTCAGGGGCGAGAGCCTGGAAACCCTGGCCGCCGTGACCACGCAGAACTACCGGCGTCTGTTCAATCCCGGTCCATAGGCCCCGCGGGGGGCCGTCATCCGCCCTCGGCGAAGGCCGCGGCCATCTCCACGGCCCGTTCCAGGTCGCCGGTCCGGGTATGAAAATGCGGCGAGAACCGGATGCCGCCACCCCGCGGGGCGCAAAGGATTCCGGCATCCATCAGTTGGCGATGACAGTGCGCGACGTCCATGTCCCTGCGTCCGAAGGTGACGATGCCCGAACGCCGTTCCGGCGCCTGGGGTGAGTGGACCTCGAACTTGGCGGATCTGAGCAGGTCCACCAGGTATTCGACGTTTCTGGACAGGGCATCGGCAATGAAGGCCATGCCCAGTTCCTCGAACAGGGACAGACTGGCGTCCAGGGCATGGATCCCCAGTATGTTGGGGCTGCCGCATTCGAACCGGCGGGCCGAACCGGCGGGTTGCCAGTCCATTCGGTCATAATCACCGCAGTGTTCCACCATGTGCCATCCGTACTGGTTCAGGCTCAGGGCGTCCCGGGCCTCGGGGCCGGCGTAGAACACCGCAATCCCCTCGGGTCCGAGCAGCCACTTGTGGGCATCGGCGGCAAGAAAGTCCACCTGGGCGGCCTGCACGTCCAGGGGCAGGGCGCCCAGTTGCTGGATGGCGTCGACGCAGAACCAGATCCCCCGATGCCGGCAAGCCGCGCCCAGGCGCTCCAGATCCAGTCTCAGGCCCCGTGCATATTGCACGGCGCTCACGCTCAGCAGGCGGGTGCGCCGGTTCGTGGCGCCCAGCAGCGCCGCCTCCGGATCCGCCACCGACAGATCCACCAGGCGGACTTCCACGCCGAAGCGGGACTCCAGGGCCTGCCAGACGATCCGGTTGGACGGAAATTCCTGCAAGGGACAGACCACGTTATCCCCGCGACGCCAGGGCAGCCCGAAAGCCACCACGGAGAGGCCTTCCGAGGTGTTCTTGAGCAGGGCAATGTCCTCTGTCTCCGGGACATTGATCAATCGCTTCAGTCGTTCTCGCAGCCGCTGCTCCACCGCCAGCCAGCGCGGGTAGTGCAGGGACCCATGCAGGGTGTTTTCCTGGGCGAAGGCGGCCACTGCCTGGGCCGTGCGGACCGGCCAGGGGCCGACGACGGCGTGATTGAGGTGAATCAGGTCGGGAGAGAGGGGGAATTCAGGATGCATGGTTCTCCTTGCCGGGTCAGGGATGGGTTTGCAATGAGCGTGCCTGATTTGTTAGGGTTGATCCTCTTTGTCCCTTGGCCATCTTGGCCACAACCATCTTGTGACCGCCGAATAATAGTGCGCGGTCGTTTTCGGAGATCAGGGCTGGCACGCCTGCGGCGCCCGTTCTTCCCACTGGATCCAGATTAATTTTCCGTCTGATCTGATCACAGAGTATCGGAGGCGTCATGAGTTCTGTCCTCAATTTTTACCGACACGAAGCACTGCAAGAGATCAAGGCCCGTCCGTTCAAGGTCTACACCGAGCGGACCCTGGAGCAGATCCCCGCGGTAGCCCGGCTATCCGAAGCCCAGCGTTTCGAGATGAAAGTGGTGGCCAGCGTGCTGCCGTTCCGGGTCAATGAATACATCATAGATGAATTGATCGACTGGGATCAGGTCCCCGATGACCCGATCTATCAACTGACCTTCCCTCAGCGCGAGATGCTGGAGCCGACGGCCTATGAACGCATGGCCGAATTGCACCGCCGCGGCGCCGAGCGGGCGGAGATTGCCGCCTTGGCGCAGACGCTGCGTCAGGACCTCAATCCCCACCCGGCAGGGCAGATGGAGATGAACCGCCCCATGCTGGATGGCCGTCCCCTGGAAGGGTTGCAGCACAAGTACACGGAAACGGTGCTGTTCTTTCCCACCCAGGGCCAGACCTGCCATGCCTACTGCACCTTCTGCTTCCGCTGGGCGCAGTTCGTGGGTGACAAGGAACTGCGTATCGCCTCCAGTCAGAGCGATGATCTGCTGGGCTACCTGCGCGCCCACCCGGAAGTGACGGATCTGCTGGTCACCGGCGGTGATCCCATGGTCATGAAGAGCAAGTATCTGGCCCAGTATCTTGAGCCCCTGATGGCGCCGGAATTCGATCATGTTCAGACCATCCGCATCGGCACCAAGGCGCTGACTTTTTGGCCCCATCGTTTCGTGAGCGATGCCGATGCCGGTGAGTTGCTGATGCTGCTGGAACGTCTGGTGAAGGCGGGCAAGCACGTGGCCCTGATGGCCCATTACAACCACTGGCGGGAGATGGAAACCCCGGTGGCCCGGGAGGCCATCCGCCGGCTGCGTGCCACCGGTGCCGAGATCCGCAGCCAGGGTCCGTTGCTGGCCCACATCAATGACGATGCCGAGGTATGGGCCCGCATGTGGCGCAACCAGGTGCGTCTGGGAATCGTGCCTTACTACATGTTTGGTGAACGGGATACCGGCGCCCGCTGTTACTTCGAGGTCCCGTTGGCCCGGGCCTGGGAGATCTACCGCGATGCCATGTCCCGGGTATCCGGTCTGGCCCGCACCGCCCGCGGTCCCTCCATGAGTGCCGGTCCCGGCAAGGTGGAGATCCAGGGCGTGACCGAGATCCAGGGAGAGAAGGTGTTCGTGCTGCGCTTCATCCAGGGCCGTAACCCGGACTGGGTGCAACGCCCGTTCTTCGCCCGATATGATGAAAAAGCCACCTGGTTGAACCACCTGAAGCCGGCCTTCGGGGAGGAGAAATTCTTCTTCGAGGATGAGTACAATGCCATGAAGGCGAGGGCGGTGACCCGGTAGTTCGTAATTTCAGGTTGTCGAGTCACGAGAATCGGCGGGCCGGTTCCCATGTCTTTCAGGCTGGTTCGGGTATTTCCCGGATCAGCCTTTTTTTTGCAAGGTTCCTTGTATCTTGAAGGGAGAGCAAAATGATGAACAATCACGATCTGACCCGCAGGGACCTGGCCGTTGTCTGGCATCCCTGTACCCAGATGAAGGATCACGAACACCTGCCCATGACGCCGATCCGGCGAGGGGAGGGGGTGTGGCTGGAGGATTTCGACGGCAACCGCTATCTGGATGCCGTCAGCTCCTGGTGGGTGAACCTGTTCGGTCACGCCAACCCCTATATCAATGCCGCCATCCGCCGGCAGCTGGATGACCTGGAACACGTGATCCTGGCCGGTTTCACCCATGAACCCGTGGTCCGGTTGTCCGAGCGTCTGGTGGCGGTCACGCCGCCAGGCCTGAGCCGGTGCTTCTACGCTGACAACGGGTCCGCTGCCGTCGAAGTCGCGCTGAAGATGAGTTTTCATTACTGGCTTAACCGGGGCCAAAAGGAGAAGACTCGATTCATCTGTCTTTCCAACAGCTATCACGGAGAAACTCTGGGGGCACTGGCGGTGGGTGACGTGCCTTTGTACAAGTCCACCTACGGGCCGCTGCTGATGGAGGTCATGACCGTGCCCGGTCCGGACTGTTTCGAGCGTGAACCGGGCGAGGATTGTGAACAGGTGGCCGAGCGCATGTTCCAGGTCATGGAGGCGACGCTGGCAAGGCACGCCCATGAAACCTGCGCGGTGATCGTCGAACCTATGGTGCAATGCGCTGGCGGCATGCGCATGTATCATCCCCGGTATCTGCAATTGTTGCGCGAGGCCTGTGACCGTTACGGCGTGCATCTGATCGCCGACGAGATCGCGGTGGGGTTCGGCCGGACCGGGACCCTGTTTGCCTGTGAACAGGCGGGTATCTCGCCGGATTTCATGTGTCTGTCCAAGGGGCTGACCGGGGGCTATCTGCCGCTGTCCGTGGTGTTGACCCATGACCAGGTCTATGACGCCTTTTATGATGAGTACACGCGCCTGACCGCATTTCTGCATTCCCATTCCTATACCGCCAATCCGCTGGCCTGCACGGCGGCTTTGGCCACCCTGGACCTGTTCGAGCGGGATGACGTGATCCAGCGCAACCGACGGCTGTCAGCGGTGATGGCCGAATCCCTGGCGCCGTTGAAGGATCATCCCCATGTGGCGGATGTGCGTCAGCACGGGATGATCGCGGCGGTGGAAATGGTCAGGAACAAGGCCACCCGCGAACCGTATCCCTGGCAGGAGCGTCGTGGCCTGACGATCTATCGGCACGGCCTCAAACGCGGCGCGCTGCTCAGGCCGCTGGGCAACGTGAGTTATCTGATGCCGCCGTATGTGATCAGCGAGGAGCAGATCCGGTTCCTGGCGCAGGTGATGACGGAAGGTATCGATCTGGCGTGCCGGGATTGATTTGTTTGTCCTTTGTCCTTACGCGGTGTTTCTACGCCGATGTCCTTTGTCCGTCTGTTCGTCACTCCCGCGAAAGCGGGAGTCCAGAGGGGCGTTCCGTAACTGGATTCCCGCGTTCGCGGGAATGACGGTATCAATGAGTTCGCATAATGTATATTATGTTAAATAATGTGGCGCACGGAGAATGGCACTTGAAGATGCCACCTCCCGCCGCTACATCGCCCGGGTATCCTGCCACAGCCTTGTCTGGGCTTCGTTATCGATGTCCCATTCTTCTTCCGAGAACTGACGATTGCCTGTTTCCAGCAAAATCCAGCTCAGAAAATCGGCCACGCGTTCCGGTGGCTGCAGTTGCCCCTCTGCCTTCAGGCGACGAAAACGCTCCACACCGGGAAAACGGCTTTCATCGGACTCCCTGATCCTTGCCTGCATGGGGGTATCCATGACACCTGGACGTACACTGCCCACGTGAAAGCCCAGGGGCGACAATTCCTCGCGCAGACACTGATACAGCATGAACAAGCCTGCCTTGGAGGTACAGTACCCTCCCCAGCCCGGTAAACCGCGATGGGCCGCACCTGATGAGACGTGAAGAATCCGGGCATCGGCGGCAAGGTGCGGCAGTAATGCCTGTGTAAGGAACAGTGGTCCTTCCACGTTGGTGGCTTGCTGCAAGCGCCACTGCGCCAGTTTGATGTCGCTGAGCGGTCCAATGGGCTCCAGGACGGCGGCATTATGGATCAGGTAGCGCAAGGGTTGTAACGATTCCACCGCGGCCACGATGGCAGCCCGGCCTGTTTCGGTGGCAATGTCGGCAGATACCGTGCCAATGAATGCCTGAGCCCTGTTTTGGGTTTCCTGCAATGCGTCTTGCCGGCGTCCCACGGCAAGTACCTGTATTCCGCGCTCCACCAGATCCAATGCCAGCGCCCGCCCTAATCCACTGCCGGCCCCGGTGACGATGGCCCAACCTGTCTTTCTGGCCTTCATTGAGTAACCTCCTGTCGCTTGAGATGCGAGAAAAGCTATAAAATCAGATAATAGCCGATTGCGTCATTTTTCATTTTTGGCAGGATTCACTTCCAGGCTTCATGGCGAGGGAGTCATACCGCCAATCTCCATCCACAATATGGCGCATGGCCTCTGTTTCCTTCTGAAAGACTGAAAGACCCGACCCCGGAGATCCATCGTACCCATGGACAAAACCTCGCTGGACCAAGCCGCACTGGATTATCACTATTTCCCCACCCCAGGAAAGATTTCGGTGGTGCCCACCAAGGGGCTGACCAACCAGCGGGACCTCGCCCTGGCCTACTCGCCCGGTGTTGCCGCGGCCTCACGACTCATCGCCAAGGATCCTGGACAGGTGAGCCGCCTGACTGCACGGGCCAATCTGGTGGGCGTGGTGACCAATGGGACGGCCGTGCTGGGGCTGGGTCCCGTGGGACCGCTGGCGGCCAAGCCGGTGATGGAGGGAAAGGCCGTATTATTCAAGAAATTTGCTGACATTGATGTGTTCGACATCGAATTGGACGAGCGTGACCCGGACAAGCTGGTGGAGATCATTGCCGCCATGGAACCCACCTTCGGTGGGATCAACCTTGAGGACATCAAGGCGCCGGAATGTTTCTACATCGAAAACAAGCTGCGGGAACGCATGAAGATCCCGGTCTTTCACGATGACCAGCATGGTACGGCCATCGTGGTGGCTGCCACCGTGCTCAACGCCCTGCAACTCACCCGCAAGGAATTGAGCAGCATCAAGCTGGTGACCTCCGGTGCCGGTGCCGCCGCCCTCGCCTGCCTGGATCTGCTGGTCACCATTGGTCTGCCGGAGGACAACATCTGGGTGACGGACATCCATGGCGTAGTCTACAAGGGCCGGCCGGAAGAGATGGACAGTTTCAAGGAACGCTATGCCCAGGACACCGAAGCCAGGAGCCTGGGCGACATCATCGATGGTGCCGACGTCTTTCTGGGATTATCCGCCGGCGGTGTCCTCAAGCAGGACATGGTGGCCCGCATGGCCCCCAATCCGCTGATCATGGCGCTGGCGAACCCGGACCCGGAGATTCTGCCAGAGGAAGTTATGGAAATACGGAATGACGCCATGATGGCTACCGGCCGTTCCGACTATCCGAACCAGGTCAATAACGTCCTTTGCTTCCCCTTCATCTTCCGGGGCGCCCTGGATGTGGGCGCGACTACCATCACCAAGGAGATGCAGATTGCCGCAGTGAAGGCCCTGGCCGAACTGGCCCGGGCGGAGCCATCCGACGTGGTGGCCAAGGCGTATGGTGATGAAGGATTGCGTTTTGGGCCATCCTACCTGATTCCCAAACCCTTCGACCCGCGCCTGATCGTCAAAATCGCCCCCATGGTGGCCAAGGCCGCGATGGATTCCGGAGTGGCTACCGCCCCCATTGAGGAACTCTGGACCTATCGGGACCACTTGAACAACTTCGTTTACCAGTCCGGCTTTGTGATGAAACCGGTATTTGCCGCCGCCAAGGCGGCACCACGGCGTGTCATCTATGCCGAAGGTGAAGACGAACGGGTGCTGCGTGCCGTGCAGACGGTATTGGAAGAAGGCCTGGCCCAGCCCATCGTGGTGGGCCGGCCGGAAGTGATAGAGTCACGCATAGAGCGCATCGGCCTGAATCTGCGTCCGGGCGAGGATTTCGAGCTGGTGAATCCCGCGTCCGATGCTCGTTTCCGCACCCTGTGGAGTGAATATCACCAGATCATGGGCCGCAAGGGTATCACCCCGGATGTCGCCAAGTACCGCGTCCGAAGCAACAACACCCTGATCAGCGCCATGCTGCTGCGCACGGGAGATGCCGATGCCATGGTCTGCGGTATGGTGGGTCAGCACGCCTATCACCTGAAGATTATCGAAGATGTGATCGGCCTGGCCCCCGGGGTGCGGACCTTTGCCACCATGAACCTGCTGATGCTGCCCCACCGCACCATCTTTCTGTGTGATACCTATGTCAATGAAAACCCGAACGCGGAAACCATCGCGGAGATCACGCTGATGGCGGCGGAAGAAGTGCGAAACTTCGGTCTGACCCCCAAGGTGGCACTGGTCTCCCACTCCAATTTCGGCAGCGTGCCCTCCGAAGGCGCCCGCAAGATGAGTCGTGCCCGGGCCTTGCTGGAGCAGATGGACCCTAACCTGGAAGTAGATGGGGAAATGCATGCCGATGCCGCCCTTAAAGAAGAGATCCGGGATCAGCTCATCCAGGGATGCCGCCTCAAGGGCGAGGCCAATCTGCTGGTGATGCCCAACATTGATGCCGCCAACATCTCGTTCAACCTGCTCAAGGCGGCCAGCGGTGAAGGGGTGAGTGTGGGGCCGATCCTGCTGGGCTCCGCCAGACCTGCGCATATCCTTAATGAGACCGCATCCGTGCGGCGCCTGATCAATATGACGGCATTGGCGGTGGTGGATGCCAATCAGGCGGAGAGTCGCCAAGCGCAGCTGCGGGATCCGATGCAGCGCTGAAAGTTCGTGGTGGAGAGGGGTTCGGCTCTCCCTCCCCTCTCCCCTTCCGAAGCCCGTTGAAATCTAGTTGATATGTTGCCGCTCTTCCTGTGACGCCTGGGGTGTAGGCGGCTTCAGGCCTTCCAGCACGCGGCGGCGGCTGTTTTCCGGAAAGGGATATTCCATATTCCGGGCCGCGGCCCTCGCCACCTCCTGGCCGTAATAACGCAGTACCAGTTGCAGCGCCATGTCGATACCGGCGGAAATACCCGCCGAGGTGATGACGGAGCCAGCGTCCACCACGAACTCATCTTCCACCACCATCACTTCCGGGAATGACTCCCGCATCCATTCCAGGGAGCGCCAGTGGGTGGTGGCCCGCAGCCCATCCAGCAGGCCGGCCTTGCCCAGGAGCATGGCACCGGTACAGACCCCCGCGAGTAGCGACAGACCATCCGATCGCTCCCGGATCCAGTTCATCAGTACAGGATTTTTGATTTCCCGGCGAGCTCCCTTTCCTCCCGGTACCACCAGGATGTCCAGTTCCGGGCAATCGCTGAAATCATGGTGTGGCAAAACCATCATGCCACCCGTGGTGGTGATGGGACGCCTGTGCTCGGCAATCAGCCGTATGTCGAAGGGAGACTCCGTTTCGGCACGCCTGGATTCATCCAGCCGGGTGGTGGCAAAGACTTCAAAAGGCCCGGCAAAGTCCAGGGCCTCCACCTGGTCAAAGACCAGAATCCCCACCAGGGTACGTCTGACTGTGATGTTGTTGTTCATCATGGGCTTCCTGAATGACCTGGCCTGCCTTTCCGCTGCCTCGGGCCGACCTGTCGATATTGACTGATCACAAAAATACTTCGGCTTTTTCCATTATGCATCCAGTTTATGCGGATTTAATGTTTTCGCACGGGTGTCCGCGCTGGACGAAATGTTGCGCTGCACAAAAGGATGCGTTATGCTGCAACGCAACAAGGCTGGGAATCCGCCCACCTTGGCAAACCCAACAGGAGATTTGCCATGTACAACGAATTCTTCAATACCTCCCAGGAACAGCTCGAAAAGCTGGCCGGTCCCGTACGCAAGTTCAACAACGCGACCCTGGATCATGCGGCCAAACTGGTTGAATACCAGATCAGCATGTTCCGCAGCTATTCCGAAATCACCATCGAGCAGCTGCGCGCCCTGCAGACCGTGACCGACCCCAAGAGCTTGCAGGCTTATGTAAACGCCCAGGCTGAAGCCACCAAGTCCCTGAGCGAGAAGGTCGCCAAGGACACCAATGAACTGGTGGAACTGCAGCGCGGCTATGCCGAGGAAGTACAGAAGCTCAGCGAAGAAGGCCTGGCCACCGTGACCAGCATTGATCCTGCCAAGACCCGCAAGAGCGCCTGATTTGCTTCGTGCCAGGACTGTGTCATGGGCAGGACGCCCTCAAGTTATTGTCTTCTCCTATCCTATCCCCTTGCGCCCACCGGAGATTTCTCCAGTGGGCGTTTTTTTGCTCCCAAGTACCGACAGCGCTGATCAACCGGCATCAGCGTGCTGACAGCGGAGCGCCCGTCTTGCGCTGGGTTTCGAAAAAGACACCGTTCCACACAATGAACAGTGTCTCATCGCCTTTGGGCAAGAGGCTCATGGGTTCATCCAGCGGCGTATCAAAACAGGTGATCTCCACGTGGGGGACAGGCCCTTCCGGGAACCCGAGTTCCCGCGGGGACAACCCATAGCGCTCCATGAATGCCTCATCCGTGAGCGGTTCCACCAGGTACCCCGGCTTGAGGCATTGCCCCGCCTCAAAGTGGGCGGCATGCCTTGAATAAACACCATGGCGCCCCACCAGGGACTGCGCCTCGTCATCGGTCATCGTTGACTGCGCCGTGGTGGTTACACCCGTTACTGTCCAGAGCCCGTAAAACCCTTCATCCGAGGCCTTTTGGCCACAGCCTGCCATCAGCAATGCTGCCGTCAGTATGGCAGCGCCGCTTCCACGGACGATGATGTCACTGCGTTCAGTCTGCTGCACGCCCTGAGCCTCCGTAATGTTGAGCTTGATATGAGGTGAAAAACCGGATCGGCTAAAGGGTATCAGATTGTTGCCTCCAGGTTATTGACGACTGCCGCCGTGGGCACGCATCCGGTGCATGGTCTTGCGGAATTGCACTTCCGTAGCGCATGCAACGCCTGCTTACCAGCACTGGAACAAGTCTGGATAAACCGGAAAAATTTTTCAAAAACATAGGGCTGGGATCATGTCGAGATGACCTGAAATAACTGGCACGCTCCGTGCTGTACTCCTCCATGTATACCAGCAGGAGTACCAGCCCATGACCCATGCCATGCCGCCGTTCCCATGCCTTGATGACTGGCGGAAATACTTTACCGAGAATTTTGAATCGGCGGCCGAGGCCCTGCGCACTGCCAGACAGGCCTGCAACGGTGAAGATCCGGCGTGGATCAGCCTGATCACCATGGAAGCGCTGGAATCAGAGCTGGAACGTATCCGTGCCCTGCCCCGTGGCTTGCCGTTGTTCGGGGTGCCGTTCGCCGTCAAGGACAACATCGACGCCGCCGGCTGGGAAACCACGGCGGCCTGTCCCGAGTACGCCTATGTGCCATCCGAAGATGCCACGGTGGTGGCCAGGCTAAGAGCTGCCGGGGCCGTTCTCATCGGCAAGACCAATCTGGATCAGTTTGCCACCGGCCTGGTAGGAACCCGCTCACCTTATGGCGCCGTGCCGAATGCCTTTGATCCTGACCATATATCGGGTGGTTCCAGCTCAGGCTCCGCCGTGGTGGTGGCCCGCGGTCTGGTGGCCTTCAGTCTGGGTACCGATACGGCCGGTTCAGGACGTGTCCCCGCCGGTTTCAACAACGTGGTGGGACTCAAGCCTACCCGTGGGGTGATCAGCACCCGGGGAGTGGTTCCAGCCTGCGCGTCGCTGGACTGCGTCTCCATCTTCGCCCTGAACGTGGATGACGCCATGCAGGTCCTGGCGGTGGCATCCGGCCCTGACGCCCTGGACCCCTGGTCCCGCACGATTCCCGCCGCCGTGCCCTCCGCCCTTGGCGAGCGTCTGGGCATCCCCATGGCGCCGGAATGGCATGGAGATGCCCGACAGGCCGATGCCTGGGAGCGCACTCTGGATCGGCTGCGCAAGGGCGGTTTCCTGCTGGAACCATTGGACATGACACCGTTCCATGAACTGGCCGCCCTGCTTTATGACGGCCCATGGATTGCTGAACGCTGGGTGGCGGTGGGCGAATTCATGGAATCCCATCCCGAGGCGGTCAATCCAGTGGTCAGAGGGATCATTTCCGCCGGTCGGGACTTCACTGCAGCCGACTGTTTCCGTGCCGAGTATCGCCGTCAGGCCCTGCTGGCCCGGATCCGCGACACCCTTTCCCGTGTGGATGCCCTGCTGGTGCCCACCGCACCCACCCTGCCCCGGCTTGAAGAGGTGGCCGCGGATCCCGTTGGAAAGAATGCCCAGCTTGGCAGGTACACCAATTTCGTCAACCTGGCGGATCTGTGCGCCCTGGCGCTTCCGGCGGGGCGGCGTGAAGACGGTCTGCCCTTCGGCGTCACCCTCCTCGCCCCGGCCTGGATGGAGGCTTCACTGGCCTCCATGGCCGAGCGCTGGTACGCCCTGCAGCCCTGGACACGGGGCATTTCCGATTTCCCGGCCGGGACCGATCGATCTTCGCAACCCGCCTCCCTGCCCCCGGGTGTCCATGTCGTGGCCGTGGTGGGCGCCCATCTGCGTGGACAGCCCCTCAATCACCAGCTTACCAGCCGGGGCGCACGTTACCTGGAAACCACCCGGACCTCGTCCGAATACCGTCTCTTCGCCCTGGCGGACACCACGCCGCCCAAGCCGGGGCTGATGCGATGCCCGGGGGAATCGGTGGGCCAGGGCATCGAGGTGGAACTGTGGGCGCTGGATTCGGCGGCCCTGGGAGGGCTCATGGGCGAGGTACCGTCCCCGCTGGGGATCGGTTCCCTGCAGTTGGCGGATGGACGCCTGGTCAAGGGCTTCATCTGCGAGGGACATGCCCTGGGCGGCAGCGCCCGGGACATCACCGATTTCGGCGGCTGGCGGGCCTTCCGTGCCGCTCAGGCAAATCCATCCGAGGTGTCATGAGATGACTTCCATGTTCAACAAGGTCCTGATTGCCAACCGCGGCGAGATCGCCGTGCGCATTCTTCGCACCCTGCGGCGTCTGGGGATTGCCAGTGTCGCCATCTATTCGGAGCCGGATCGTCATGCCCGGCATGTGCTGCTGGCGGACGAGGCCATCCCCCTGGGGGGGCAGACGGCGGCGGAAAGCTATCTGCAGGCCGACCGGATCCTTGATATCGCCCGACGCACCGGCGCCGACGCAGTCATCCCCGGTTATGGTTTTCTCAGCGAGAACGCGGCCTTTGCGGCCGCCTGTGAAGCGGCGGGCATCGCCTTCGTGGGGCCAACCCCTGAACAGATCCATCAGTTCGGTCTCAAGCATACCGCCCGGGCCCTGGCGGTGGCCGCCGGTGTTCCCATGACACCGGGAACCGGGCTGTTGTCGGATATGGAAGAGGCCTGCGTCGAGGCAGAGCGGATCGGTTATCCGGTGATGCTCAAGACCACGGCGGGCGGCGGCGGCATCGGCCTGAGTCATTGCGAGAACGAGACCCGACTGCGGGAGGCCTTTGCCTCGGTGCAGCGCCTGGGCGAGAGCTTTTTCAGTGACGGCGGCGTGTTCCTGGAACGATTCGTGGCCGAATCCAGACATGTGGAAGTACAGATCTTCGGTGATGGCCGGGGCACGGTGATGGCCTTGGGGGAGCGGGACTGTTCCCTGCAGCGCCGCAATCAGAAGGTGATCGAGGAAACTCCCGCGCCGAATTTGCCGGAGGATACCCGCCGGCGGTTGCTGGAAGCGGCTCGGGACCTGGGGGAGTCGGTGAATTATCGCAGCGCCGGCACCGTGGAATTCCTCTATGAACCGGCCCGGGATGCCTTCTATTTCCTGGAGGTGAACAGTCGTCTGCAGGTGGAGCATCCGGTGACCGAAATGGTCACCGGGATCGATCTTGTGGAATGGATGCTGATGACCGCCGCCGGACACCCTCCGGACCTGACGCAGACCGTGCAGCCCCAGGGGGCCGCCATGGAAGTGCGCATCTATGCGGAAGACCCCGCCCGGGATTTCCTCCCCTGCCCCGGTACCCTGAGCGAGGTGCATTTCCCGTCCGACACCCGGGTGGACACCTATGTGGAATCCGGGTCCGAGATCTCCAGTCACTATGACCCCTTGATCGCCAAGCTGATCGTGCGTGGCCGTGACCGGGAGGAGGCCCGTGGCCGGATGGCCGCCGCCCTGGCGGAAACACGGCTGGGTGGCATCGCCTGTAATCTGGATTACCTGCGCCAAGTGGTGGATTCGGACATGTTCACCCAGGCCAGGCTCACCACCCGGGCATTGAACGGGTTTGGATTTGATGCCCGCTGCGTGGAAGTGCTTTCACCGGGCACCTACAGCACGATTCAGGATAATCCCGGCCGCATGGGCTACTGGCACATCGGTGTGCCCCCTTCCGGACCCATGGACGATTATGCCTTCGATCTGGCCAACCGCCTGGTGGGTAATCCTGCCGATGCCGCCGCCCTGGAATGTACCCTGGTGGGTGCCCGGTTGCGCTTTCATGCCGATACGGTCATCGCCCTCACGGGCGCTCCCTGCCAGGCCACCCTGGACGGATCCCCCCTTCCCCGTTGGCAGAGCGTGGCGGTGCGGGCCGGCCAGCGTCTGGACATGGGGCGTACCCTGAACGGCTGTCGCACCTACCTGGCGGTGGCCGGCGGCTTCGATGTGCCGGTGTACCTGGGTAGCCGGGCCACCTTCGCCCTGGGCCAATTCGGTGGACATGGGGGGCGGACTCTGGCCGCCGGCGACATGCTGCCCCTGGGACGACAGGCCCATGCGGAAGTGGATCGAATGATCCCGGAGGCCCTGATCCCCGACTATACGGATCATTGGTCCATCGGGGTTCTCTACGGCCCCCATGGCGCCCCGGACTTTTTCACGCCCGAATCGGTGGAGATGTTTTTTGCCACCGACTGGGAAGTCCATTACAACTCCAACCGATTGGGCATCCGACTGATCGGGCCCAAGCCCCAGTGGACCCGCTCGGACGGCGGCGAAGCCGGCCTGCATCCTTCCAATATCCACGATACCGAATATGCCATCGGCGCCATCAATTTCACCGGCGACATGCCGGTGATCCTGGGCAAGGACGGCCCCAGCCTGGGCGGTTTCGTCTGCCCCGCCACCATTGTCAAGGCGGAGTTGTGGAAAATGGGGCAGCTCAAGCCCGGCGACAAGGTCCGTTTCATCCCCCTGGATGCCGCCACGGCCCAGCGCCTGGACCAGGTCCGCTTGCGACTGCTGGACACCCTGGCCCCGCAACCGGAACTGGACCTGAATACCCCGCCCCACTGCCCCCTGGGAAGCCCTATTCTGGCCCGCCGCCCCGAGGCGCCGGGACTTCCCGGGGTGGTCTATCGACAGGCCGGCGACAGCTATGTGCTGCTGGAATATGGCCCCAATGTCCTGGATCTGCGAGTGCGCTTCCGCATCCATGCCCTGATGGAGGCATTGCATACCCAGGCAGTGCCCGGCATCGACGAACTGTCTCCCGGGGTCAGGTCCCTGCAGGTCCGCTATGACAGCCGGGTGATCGATCCTGACCGGCTGGTGCGGGTGCTGCAGGACACCGAGGATGCTCTGCCCCCCATCAGTTCCATGCAGGTTCCCACCCGGATCGTGCATCTGCCCCTGGCCTTCGAGGACAGTGCCACCCTGGATGCGGTGGACCGGTACCGTCAGTCGGTGCGCGATACCGCCCCCTGGCTGCCCCGCAATGCCGAGTTCATCCGCCGCATCAACGGGCTGGATTCCGTGGACCAGGTACGGGACGCCATCTATGACGCGTCCTACCTGGTGCTGGGGCTGGGCGATGTCTACCTGGGAGCACCCTGTGCCGTGCCGGTGGACCCACGCCATCGTCTGCGTACCTCCAAGTACAACCCGGCCCGCACCTTTACCGCGGAAGGCACGGTGGGCATCGGCGGTGTGTACATGTGCATCTACGGCATGGACTCCCCCGGCGGCTACCAGCTGGTGGGGCGCACCCTGCCCATCTGGAACACCCACCTGAAGAATCGCCAGTTCACCGAAGGCAAGCCTTGGCTGCTGAGGTTTTTTGACCAGGTCCGTTTTTATCCGGTGAGCGAGGCGGAACTGACACGCCTGCGGGAAGACTTCCGCTACGGTCGCCATCAGATCGATATCCAGGAAACCCTGTTCGATCTAGGTGAGTACGAGCAGTTCCTGGCGGAAAACCGGGACAGCATCGAGGCCTTCCGCAGCCGTCAGGACGAGGCCTTTGCCCATGAGGTGGCCCTGTGGTCTGCGGAGGACATCATTACCGAGCCTGAGGTCCCGGCCAGTACGGGGCGTCAGGAGCTTCAACTGGCCGAGAGTCATGAACTGGTGGTGGCGGAGATCACCGGCAGCCTGTGGCGGCATCTGGTGGAGCCCGGTCAGCGGGTGGAGCCGGATCAGCCCATCCTGATCCTGGAGGCGATGAAGATGGAATTTACCGTCCATGCCCCGGTGGCCGGTGTCATTGCCAGTCTGCATTGCGAGATCGGAGGACCGGTGAGTACCGGGGATCCTCTGGTGGTGATCGACACGAATCTGGAAGTGCGGTCATGAACGGCGTGTCAGCGGCGGGAGGCGCCGCGGCAAACCGGGCGGACGACATTTACGCCCGCCTCAAGGCTGAGTTGTTCGATTTCATCCTGCCGCCGGGCGAGCGCTTCAGTGAGAAGGAGGTCGCCGCCCGCATGGGTGCCAGTCGCACACCGGTCCGCGAAGCCCTGTTCCGTCTTCAGCGGGAAGGGTATGTGGCCGTGCTGCCCCGAGCCGGATGGCAGGTGTGTCCCCTGGATTTTGATGTGTTCGATGAACTCTACCAAGTGCGCATTCTGCTGGAGGAAGGTGCCCTGGCCCGACTGGGCACCAAGCCGGAACATCCCGTTCTGAATACCCTCATGGCCACCTGGTGTTGCCCCAGGGAGTCCCGGGAGCGTGAATTCTCCGTGGTGGCCGCTCTGGACGAGGCGTTTCATGCGGGGCTGGTGGCGGCCACGGGGATCGGCGAACTGTGTCGCATCCATCAGGACCTCACGGAGCGACTGCGCATCGTGCGGCGTCTGGATTTCACCCAGCCCTCCCGGGTGGAGGCCACCTACCAGGAGCATGCCGCCATTCTTGAGAGCCTGACGGCGGGCCATGTCCAGGAAGCCCAGCGTCTGTTGAGGTGCCATATCGAGACCAGCCAGCAGGAGGTGCACAAGATCACCCTGAGTGCCCTGCAAACGGCCCGGCAGGCACGCCGTGGCCCGATTTCAAAAGATGGAACCATGGCCTGACCCGGCCGCCTTGCAACACTGAACTGATCCTCTCCAAGGAGTCCATGATGAAAAAGAGAACGTTCCTCAAAGGCATGACCGCGCTGGGTGCCGCCCTGGCGCTATCCGGCACCGGCCTGTCTGCATTGGCGGCGGAAAACCCCATCCGCGTGGGTGTGCTGCATTCCCTCTCCGGTACCATGGCCATTTCCGAAACCACCCTCAAGGACACAGTGGAGATGCTGGTCAGGCAGCAAAACGCCAAGGGTGGCCTGCTGGGGCGTCCTCTGGAAGCCGTGGTGGTGGATCCAGCCTCCAACTGGCCCCTGTTCGCGGAGCGGACCCGGCAACTCCTGGAACAGGACAAGGTGGATGTGATCTTCGGTTGCTGGACCTCCGTGTCCCGCAAGGCAGTCCTGCCGGTGGTGGAAGAACTCAACGGTATCCTGTTCTACCCGGTCCAGTACGAGGGTGAGGAGTCGTCCCGCAACATCTTCTATACCGGCGCCGCTCCCAATCAGCAGGCCATTCCGGCGGTGGAGTTTTTGATGAATGAATACGGCATCGAGCGCTGGGTGCTGGCGGGGACCGATTACGTCTACCCCCGGACCACCAACCGCATTCTTGAAGCCTTTCTGAAGGAAAAGGGTGTGGCGGAAAGCGACATCATGATCAACTACACCCCCTTCGGGCATTCCGACTGGCAGAGTATCGTGGCGGAGATCAAGCGCTTCGGTTCCGCCGGTAAGGCGACGGCCGTGATCTCCACCATCAACGGGGATGCCAACGTGCCCTTCTATCGGGAACTGGCCAACCAGGGGGTTTCCGCCACCGAGATTCCGGTGATTGCCTTCTCCGTGGGGGAGGAAGAGCTCTCCGGCATGGACACCGGGCCACTGGTGGGTCACATGGCGGCCTGGAACTACTTCATGAGCGTGGAAACGCCGGAAAACGAGGCCTTCATCCAGTCCTGGCATGACTACATCGGGAATACCCGCAGGGTGACCAACGATCCCATGGAAGCCCACTACATCGGTTTCAACATGTGGGTCAAGGCAGTGGAGCAGGCGGGAACCACCAACGTGGACACGGTGATCGATACCCTGGTGGGGATTGAGGTCCCCAATCTGACCGGCGGTACCGCCACCATGCTGCCCAACCACCACATCACCAAGCCGGTGCTGATCGGCGAGATTCAGGCCGATGGCCAGTTCCTGGTGGTGAGCGAAACCGAGATGGTGCCCGGCGAGGCCTGGTCCCGCTATCTGGAAGGCAGCCGTGACCTGATTGCCGACTGGACCGATCCGGTTCGCTGCGGAAACTTCAATGTGAAGACCCAGACCTGCCTGGGCAGTCAGGCGCAGCAGTAAGGCCACACCCTGCCCCGCCGGAATCTCCGGCGGGGTTCCTCCGGAACCCCGGACGTTCCCTTGAGCCGTTCCATCCATGCCCGAAAGCCATGGGCGGGTGGCTGCGTGTCCGGGGCCGGAACTCCCTCTCTCCATGGGTCTGAGTGTCATGATGAAACGACTACTGGAATCGCTATCAGCCTGGGTGATGCTCGGGGCGTTCATCGTCCCGGGGGTACTCTGGGCAGAATCCTCCGTTGAGGAGGAGCCGTCGGACATGGCATTGCCGTTGGTGGACATCCAGGACATGTCCGCGGAAATCGAGCCGCCTGCGCCGGACCCGGAGGCCGTGTTTGCCGAACAGGTGGATCGTCTGGCCACCGGCAATCTCAGGGAACGCCGGGAGATGGCGGAGGCACTGGTCGAAGGGGGACACCCCAGGGCCGGGATGATCCTCAATGCCCTGCTGGAGGGTCGCCTGCTGACCACCTGGTCCACGCCTGAAACACCAGCCCTGATCATCCTGCAGCGGGGGGAGGATGCCCCGGGGCGGGTGGAACAGGCAGTGACCGGCGAAGTCCTCGCCGACGGTGTCCCGTCCGGTGCCCGGGCGGTGCCCATCAACAATCCCATGCGCAACCTGCTGCGGGATCTCGCCGCCATGGCGGACATGAACCATGCCTTGCCCCAGCGACGGATACTGGCCAGCGAGCGCCTGATGCGCGGATCACTGGGACCGGAGCAGATGGCGCTGATCGAATCCCGCCTGCTGGTGGAAGAGCATCCCCGGGTCATCGATGCCCTGGAGATCACCCAGGCAGTGGGATTGCTGCGCCACGAGGACGCGCAGGTACGCCTGGAGTCCCTGGAACGTCTGCGAGGCTCCCTGCTGGCGGTGGTCCGATCCACGGTCGGCGCCGTGGCCGAGCAGGACCCGGACCCCATCGTGCGTCAGCACGCGGTGGAAACCCTGGAAGCCATTCAGACCCGGATCGCCTTTTACCGTTTTACGGAAAACCTGTTTTTCGGCCTGAGCCTGGGCTCGGTGCTGTTGCTGGCCGCCCTGGGGCTGGCCATCACCTTCGGTGTCATGGGGGTGATCAACATGGCCCATGGCGAGCTGATCATGATCGGCGCCTATACCACCTGGTTCCTGCAGACCCTGATGCCGGGCAACCTGACCACTGCCCTGCTGCTGGCCATTCCCGCCGCCTTCCTCATTTCCGGTCTGGTGGGCGTGGCCATGGAACGGGGCATCATCCAGTTCCTCTACGGCCGTCCCCTTGAGACCCTGCTGGCCACTTTCGGACTGAGCCTGATCCTGCAACAGGCGGTAAGAAGCCTGTTTTCTCCGCTGAACCAGGCCGTGGCCTCGCCGGAGTGGATCAGCGGTTCCCTGGCGGTGAATCCGGTGTTGTCACTCACCTGGAATCGCATCTACATCCTCATTTTCGCCCTGCTGGTGTTCCTGGCCCTGCTGCTCATTCTCAAGCGCACCACCCTGGGGCTGAAGGTGCGGGCGGTGTCCCAGAACCGGGCCATGGCCCGCTCCCTGGGGGTCCGGGCCAGCTGGGTGGACGCCATGACCTTCGGCCTGGGGGCCGGGATTGCCGGCGTGGCCGGAGTGGCCCTGGCCCAGCTCACCAACGTGGGTCCCAACATGGGGCAGTCCTACATTGTGGATTCCTTCATGGTGGTGGTCTTCGGTGGCGTGGGCAACATCTGGGGCACCTTCGTGGGCGCGCTGGGGCTCGGGGTCATGACCAAGTTCATGGAGCCTTTTGCCGGTGCGGTGCTGGCCAAGATCTTCGTGCTCATCTTCATCATCCTGTTCATCCAGTACCGGCCTCGGGGTCTGTTCCCCCAAAAAGGCCGCAGCGCGGAGGCCTGACCCATGCTCACCCGACTTCTTCTGAGTGACCGCGGCGGTCTTATCATCCTGGCCTTGCTGACGGCCCTGATCATCTATGTGCCCATCGGCAACCTGCTGCTGCCTGCGGACTCGCCCCTGCACGTGTCCACCTTCACCGTGACCCTGTTGGGCAAGTTCCTGTGCTTTGCCCTGCTGGCCCTGGCCATCGATCTGATCTGGGGGTATGCGGGCATCCTGTCCCTGGGGCACGGGGCCTTCTTCGGGCTGGGGGGCTACGTCATGGGCATGTACCTGACCCGCCAGATCGGCGACCGTGGCGTATACGGGCATCCGGAACTGCCGGACTTCATGGTCTTCATGAACTACGACAGCCTGCCCTGGTACTGGCAGGGGTTCGATCAGTTCTGGTTTGCCCTGCTGATGGTGATGCTGGTTCCCGGCCTGCTGGCTCTGGTTTTCGGCTGGATGGCGTTTCGTTCCCGGGTTTCCGGGGTGTACTTCGCCATCATCACCCAGGCACTGGTCTTCGCCTTGATGCTGGCCTTCTTTCGCAACGAGATGGGCTTTGGCGGCAATAACGGACTGACGGATTTCAAGGACATCCTTGGCTTTGACATCACCGCCCGTCAGACCCGGGTCACCCTGTTCGTCATCAGCGGAGTCTGCCTGATCGGGGCCTACCTGATGTGCCGGTTCATCATCACCTCCCGTTTCGGCCGTGTACTGGTGGCGATCCGGGATGCTGAGAGCCGTACCCGGTTTGCCGGCTATCAGGTGGAGTCCTACAAGCTGTGGCTGTTCGTCTTTTCCGCCATGCTGGCGGGCATCGCCGGCGCCCTGTATGTGCCCCAGGTGGGCATCATCAATCCCGGCGAGTTCTCCCCCATCGCTTCCATCGAGGCGGTACTGTGGGTGGCCGTCGGGGGGAGGGGCTCCCTGTTTGGTGCCATCATCGGCGCCTTTTCGGTCAACGGTGCCAAGACCTGGTTCACCACGGTGTATCCGGAGGTCTGGCTGTTCGCGTTGGGTACCCTTTTTGTTCTGGTCACCTTGTTTCTGCCCCGGGGGATTGCCGGCATTTTCCGCACCCTGGGGCAATGGACATCACGCAAGCCCAAGGGGGATGAACAATGAGCCTGCTCAAGGATACGCGGGCGCTGATGCGCCGGGATCAGGTCTTCGATTTCATGCTGCCACCGCCGGATTTCGAGCAGCCGGTGGATCTGTCCCACGGACCCATTCTCTACCTGGAAGATGTTTCGGTCAGTTTTGACGGTTTTCGTGCCCTCAACCGCCTGAACCTGGCGGTGGATGCCGGTGAACTGCGCTGCATCATCGGGCCCAACGGGGCCGGCAAGACCACCATGATGGATGCGATCACCGGCAAGACCCGGGCCGACGAGGGACAGATCTATTTCGGTCAGCGCATCGATCTGCAAAAACTGTCCGAGTACCAGATTGCCCGGGGCGGCATCGGGCGAAAATTCCAGAAACCCACGGTCTTTGAAGCCCTTGGCGTATTCGAAAACCTGGAACTGTCGCTGGCCTCGGACAAATCCACCTGGGCCAGCCTGGGATTTCGGTTACGTCCGGATCAAAGGGACCGGATGGATGAGGTACTTCAACTCATCGGTCTGGGCACACAGCGGGATCGACAGGCCGGGACGCTTTCCCATGGCCAGAAACAGTGGCTGGAAATCGGCATGCTGCTGATGCAAAACCCCATGGTGCTGCTGGTGGATGAGCCGGTGGCAGGCATGACCGCCGAGGAAACGGAGCGCACGGCCGAGTTGCTGACATCCCTGGCGGGGCGACATACCGTAATCGTGGTGGAACACGACATGGCCTTTGTCCGTTCCATCGCCCGACGGGTAACGGTTCTGCACCAGGGATCAGTGCTGGCGGAAGGCAGCATGGACCGGGTATCCAGCGACCCCAGGGTCATCGAGGTCTATCTGGGAGAAGAAACATGATTCGTATCCAGGGCCTGAATCAGTATTACGGCCAGAGCCACATCCTGTGGGATTTGTCCCTGTCCACCACCCCGGGGCGGGTCGCCTGCATCATGGGGCGCAACGGGGTGGGAAAGACCACCCTGCTCAAATGCATCATGGGTTTGTTGCCGATACGCGAGGGAGAAATACATCTTGGTGACCAGAGGATCGACCACCTGAGTGTCGAGGCCCGGGCCCGCGCCGGGATCGGCTACGTCCCCCAGGGACGGGAGATCTTCCCCTTGCTCACAGTGGAAGAAAACCTTCGGCTTCCGCTCACCTCCCGCAGGGACCGACTGCGCCAGGTGCCGGCTTATATCTATGATCTTTTTCCGGTGCTCAAGGAAATGCGCCACCGCCGCGGCGGGGATCTGTCCGGTGGTCAGCAGCAGCAATTGGCCATCGGTCGAGCCCTGGTTCTGGACCCCAAGTTGCTGATCCTGGATGAACCCGGCGAGGGTATCCAGCCCAACATCGTGCGCCAGATCGGCGAGGTGATCCGCAAGCTGCAGAGCGAGATGGAGATCTCCGTGCTACTGGTGGAACAGAAACTCCCCTTTGCCCGGCGCTTTGCCGACGAGTTCTTCCTGATGGAAAAGGGTTGCGTGCAGGCCCAGGGCGAGATGAAAGACTTGAGTGACGAACTGATCCATCGGTATCTCAATGTCTGACAGTGTCAGACACCTGTTGCCGTGTGACCGGCCACACGGCGCTGATTGTCGAACCGATGTGTTTTGATGGCCACGACCGGGCGATGTCCGGCCGTGGTCCATCGGCTTATGCGCCCTGCCCTGCTTATTCGGGCACCACAGCCTCCATGGAGATGCTGATGGTGATTTCATCCCCCACATAGGGCACAAACTTGTCTGCATTGAAATCGCTACGCTTGACCACGGTATGGGCGTGGGCACCGATGGCCGGTCTTTCCAGCATGGGATGGACCATGGCGGCAAAGTGATTCACCTCCAGGGTTACCGGCTGAGTGATCCCTTTCAGGGTCAGATGGCCTTCGACGGATACCGGACGGCCGTCCTGAAAATTGACCTGGCTGGACTGAAATCTGGCTTCGGGATGGCTGGCGGTATCGAAGAAGTCCTCCCCCTGGATATGTTCGTTGAAAGTGGCATACCCGGTTTCCACTGACGTCATGTCGATGATGATATCCACCTGCCCTGTACTTGCGCTCTTATCCAGAGTCACCGTCCCGCGCGTCTGATTGAATTGGCTGGTCTGGGTGGACAGACCAAAATGGCTATAGGAGAAGCGTGGAAAGGTGTGCGTGGGATCAATTTCATAGGTCACCGGCTCTGCCATGGCAGGCATGGCCATTACGGAGATTAAAACCACTGCGGTGGAAAAGGCGAACAAAGGCTTCATGCGGTAATCCTCCATGGTTTCAAGAAAATGACCATTTCGGTCAGGCATAAACCCTATAGCCATTCGATCAATGGAAAAACCCCTGATTTTCACGCTAGTTTGATGATTATTCCTCAATAATTAATTTATTGTTTTTTTGGGTATACGGATTTAATGGTTGATGGGGCACCTTCACCCCACCAACCTGATACCACCCTCAGATGGTTGATAGATCGACCCCGTAGTTGAGTTCCTCTGCGAAGTCCGGCAGTCCGTAACC
>NZ_NRSM01000025.1 GCF_016584105.1 Ectothiorhodospira shaposhnikovii
AGTACATCGAGATGGAGTACAACAGCGACCGGCTCCACTCGTCCCTGGGGTACATCACCCCTCAGCAACATTTTTTAGCGGTTGCTGCTTAATCCGTGTCCGCTGCGACTTGACCAGAACACCATGGACGGCGGTAGCATAGGCGTTGTAACCGCCCACACGCTTGCCTTCGACCACCTCGTCCACTTCCTGCAGGGTGTCGGAATCCCCGAGGGCGCTGGTGTAGGCCACGCCGAGATCCATTTCCACGGGACCGGCATCGAATGCCATCCCCAGGTTCACGCCCACGCCGGTCAGGTTGTCCCGGGTGTCGCCGCTGAACACCCAGGCGGCCCCGTAGAACTGATCGCCCTCCCAGCCCAGCAGGGCGGCGGTCTCGCGGGTTTCAGCCAGATCCAGGGCCAACGGGTCGGAAACCAGGGCGGTTTCGAATCGGCCGAAGGGCACATATTGGCGCCCGACTTCCAGGTAAGCGCCCGGCATGGCCGGCAGCCCCAGGGAGATCACAGCCTCGTCCACCTCCACCTCGGAGTCTTCGCCGTCATCTTCGTATAGCAGCAGCACGCGGGCGGACAGAAGCTCATTGAAGCGGGCCTCCAGGCCCAGTTCCACGGTCGCCAGATTCAGATCACTCCCGGAACCGCCTTCGTAGTCCTCGGCCCAGCCTGCCTCGATCTCCAGCAGACCGGACCAGGTCAACTCCGGCATCTGCGCCTGGGCGCCTGTCACGGTCATGGCCAAGGCACCCCCCAGTGCCAACGCCACACCGCGGGCCAGCCTGTTTTGTCCATGCCGTTTGATGATTTCACCCTTCATGAAATTTCCCCCATTTCAAGACTGAATGTCGCCACAAAATGAACGCGGTTGTTTACGGAAGTTAAAGCCGTCATTCCCGCGAAAGCGGGAATCCAGCAGCGGACTTTCACCAATTTGAAAACATGATCGCACCGGAGTGTAGCAATAAAAAATGCAAACTTGAACGATAATCCATCTTATTAGCGCTATATTGCTGGGCGTTAACTCGTTATGCCTGAATCGTCGACAACCGGCCCGGGCCAAGTTCCTGCTACACTGCCCTCCCCCACCAAACCATCACGCCCATGAGAGAATTCCTGCTGATCGGCATCGGTGCCGGTGATCCGGATTACCTGACCCTGCAGGCCATCAAGGCCATCAACCGCGTGGATGTCTTCTTTGTCCTGGACAAACGGGCCGAAACAGCGGAACTGACCCGTTTTCGCCGACAGGTCTGCGAGCAGTTCGCCACCGACCGCCCATGGCGTTTCGTCACCCTGCAGGATCCGGTACGGGATCAGAGCCAGGGGAGGTACACCTCGGTGGTGGAGGATTGGCACGATGCCAGGGCACGCCTGCTGGAACAGGCCATCGGAACCGAACTGGAAGAAGGCCAGTGCGGCGCCCTGCTGCTGTGGGGCGATCCCGCCCTTTATGACAGCGCCATGCGGCTCATGGAGATCATTCAGGCACGGGGCAATCTGGCACTGGACTACCGGGTCATCCCCGGCATCACCAGCGTGCAGGCACTGGCGGCAGGCCACCGCATCCCCCTCAATCGCATCGGTGAGCCGGTACATGTCACCACGGGCCGGCAACTCGCCAAGGGCTTCCCCGAAGACCTGGACGCGGTCCTGGTGATGCTCGACGGGGATCTGAGCTACCGAAAAGTGATGGAGGAGGACATGGAGATCTTCTGGGGGGCCTATCTGGGGACCGAGGACGAGATCCTGATCTCCGGTCCAGCCAAAGACGTCACGCCGCGGATCGAACAGGCGCGCCTGACGGGCAGGACCGCCAAGGGCTGGATCATGGATACCTACCTGCTGCGTCGCCCCCGACGATCGGATTAGGAGCCCAAGGCCACCACCCGGTTGCGCCCGGCGTGCTTGGCCTGGTAGAGAGCCCTGTCCGCCCGGGCGAACAGGGTTTCCACCGTATCGCTATCCGATGCCGGCGAAATCCCCACGGAGATGGTGAAACCTTCCACCACCGTATCGTCCTGGCGGTTCACCAGCCTGAGGCGTTCCACCATTTCCCGTGCCTGCTCGGCAAGGGCCACGGCATCCTGTACGGAATGCCCCGACAGCAGGGCAACAAACTCTTCGCCCCCAAAACGCACCAATACCGCATCCGGTGGCAGGACACGTCGCAAGGAGGCGGCCACCTTGCGAATGACCACGTCACCGACCGCATGACCATAACGGTCATTGATGGATTTAAAATGATCGATATCCATCACCAGCATGACATTGCAGATCTCATCCGAAACCTTCAGGACACGGGCCATCTCCGTTTCCATGCCGCGACGATTGAGCAACCCCGTCAGGGGATCGGTAATGGAGGCCTTCCGATGCTTTTCCAGTTCAAGACGCAGATGCCGGGCCTCCTGCTCCGCCTCTTCAAGGTTCCTTTGCAGCGCCAGGTTGTCGGAGCTGGCCGTGACCACCGCAGCTGCCAGACATTGGGCAATGGCCTTGAGGCCTTCAGAACTTTCCGCCTGATCCAGGGCCTGAAGATTGTCCGTCAGACATGCCTGGAATCCCGCCGTAGTGCGTTCGGCATTCCTGAGCAGGCTGATGATCCCGCTCAGCAGCGCCTCCAGATCATCTCCCATATCGTTGAAACGGGACAGGCTCTCACCGGCCACATAGCGCTCGAACAGATCATGCAGGACGAAGGAATCCAGCTTCCTGCCCGCACTGAGCCGCTCACTGACCGCCTGCACCAGCGCTTCATTGGCCGCCTGAAGATAATCGTGAAAGATCCAGTAATGAATGGGGGATGGCGCCAGAGCATGCCCCTCCAGCAACCGGAGAATGCGATACCCGAAATCGGCCTGCAGATCCGGGCGGGAATCAACACGGGATTTTCCTGAAGTCATGGACTGGGTCGATTCCTCTGCACCGTCGGGATACGGCATCAAGACAGCGGTCTGCTAAAGTAGCCCCTCCGGTCTTGCATAACAAGGTCATGGGCACGGCATCCCGTGCTCCGCATCAACCAGGATCATCATTGATGGGCAAAGTGTATGTGGGCGTGGGCTGCACCCCGGGCCTCCACCCCGATGTCATGATGGCCGCGGTACTCCGGGCGCTGCACAAGGTGGGTCTTGCGCCGGATGCGGTCGGCGGCCTGGCCACCATCGAGCATCGCCGGGACGAGCCGGCCATCCTCCTCCTGGCACGGCACCATGGCTGGCGCATTCAGGTGTTTTCCGCCGACGCCCTGGCCCGGGTGCCCGTCCCCAACCCCTCCGAACGGGTCAGACAGATGACGGGAACACCGGCCGTCGCCGAGGCGGCCGCCCTGCTGGCGGCCGGGACACGGGACCCGAAGCACCTGCTGCTGGAAAAACTGGTACATCGTGACGGTGAGCGCAAGGCCGCCACGGTTTCCATCGCCCGTCAGCCATCACATGCGAAAGCGCAGCACCAGCCCCTGTAACTGATCCGCCAGACTGGAAAGGTCTTCCGCGGCTCGGGACGTCTCATCCATGCAGTGCCGGGTTTGTTCAGAGACCGCATGGATCTGCTGCATGCCGCCATTGATGGCCCGGGCCGTGGCGCTCTGCTCCTCGGCGGCGCTGGCGATCTGCCGGATCACGTCGCTGATATGGGTCACGGAGGCGGTGATCCGGTCCAGGGAATCCCCCGCACGAACCGCCTCATCCACGCTCCGCACTGCCTGTTCACGGCTGGCCACCATCACCTGGGCGGCATTCCTGGCACTGTTCTGCAACCGATGAATCATGCCCTGAATGTCGGTCGTTGATTTCTCCGTACGCCCCGCCAGCGTCCTGACCTCGGCGGCCACCACGGCAAACCCTCGCCCCTGATCCCCCGCCCGGGCCGCCTCGATGGCCGCATTCAGGGCCAGCAGATTGGTCTGCTCCGCCACGTCGCGGATCACCTCCAGCACAGTGCCGATGCGCTCGGCATCCTCCCGAAGGGACTCCATGGCCTGGGCCGAATCAGTGACGTTTTCCGCCAGTGATTCGATGTTGGCCATGCTGCGCCCCACTTCCGTCTTGCCGGCCTGCACCTGGTCCAGGGTGTCCTGGGCCAGGTGGGCGGCCGACTGGGTATTCCTGGCCACCTCGTCCACGGTTGCCACCATCTGGTTCATGGCCACCACCGCGCCATCCACCTGTTCCGTCTGTCGTCTCAATCCTTCGTCCGTATCCACGTTCACCCGGGAAAGGCGTGAGGCGGCGGAAGTCAGTCGCCGGGAGACATCGACGATCTCACCCACCATTTCCCGGAGCCGGGCCTGCATGGCGCCGATACCGGCCGCAAGGCTGGACGAACCGCCCGTCCGCCCCCTGACCGGTACACTCAGATCCCCCCCGGCCACCCGCCGTACCGCCCCGGCCACATCAGCAGGCTCGCCGCCGATGATGGCATTGATGGTACGCACCACCAGAAGGGTCAACGCCATGGACACGACTATCATCAGACCGGCGATGACGACCAGGCGAACCAGCATGGCGTGCATCTCGGCAAGGGCGGGACCTGCCTCCCGCTCCAGGATCAGGCCCCAGCCCAGCAACGGTATATGGGTGTAACTGCCGATCACATCCGTCCCCAACCCATTGGGATAGCGACCCACACCACTTCTGCTCTCCCGGATGGCCCGGGCCGCCTCGGTATCCAGGGGCGCGTCGGCATCCCGAACGGAACGTACCGGGGTCACCGGTCGACCATCGGCGCCGTCCACGAGAAATATCTCCCCATCCGTGTCCGAGGACAGCGCCCGCACCCGCTCAAACACGCTCTGCAGCCGCACCGCGCCGCGCACCACCCCCACCACCTGACCATCCCGACGAATGGGGACTGCCACGGGGCTGACGTGATAACCGGTGAAACGGGAATGCACCGGCTTGCCGATCACCTCCGTCCCGGCCACCACCTGGATGAACCAGGGGCGGTTGTCCAGACGGAAACCGGCCACCTGTTCCGCCGACAACGCCCGGACCTGGCCGTCATGGGATACCCCGGCAATGCCATGCCCCCTGGGATCCACCACCATGATGGTGTCGTAGTAGCCGTTGGCCGCCATGGCCAGCAGCAGCGGGGTGAGGCCGACCGGATCCATGTTCACGGCCTCTTCCAGACTGGCCAGATAACGCATCTCGTCCTGACGCACATGAAGCCAGTCCATGAAGGACTGGGTGTTCATGGCCGCGGTGGACTGGAGCTGTTGCAGTGTCCCCTGAACCTGGGCCTCCCGGTACTGCATGAAGACCATCCCGGTCACCACCAGGATGCTGGTCAGGACCAGTGTTCCCATCAGCATGGTCAGCCCTACGGCAAGACCGGTCCGTTCCAGCAAAACTCTCATAAAGACACTCCTATGGAGCAGGGTGTTATGCCACTTCAAATCATTACGCGGGAATAATACTGGATATCGGTTTTAAGGCGAGGAATCAGCGATACACGTCCACCCATCGCCCCGCCGGAGCGATCATCAGAGCCGGTCGGGCCAAGGTGCTTGCCCGCCCCCGGTGGATATGCCAGCATCTTCCCATGCTGCGCGTCCGTGCCATCGTCCTGCTGGTAATCGCATCCCTTCTGGCGATGCCGATGCACCATGTGCTGGCGGCCTCGCCTGCCGCCAAGGGCGATGCCTGGATGCACCAGGGTCATCATCAGGATCACGTCCCCGCTGCCGCCACGGGCCATTGCGGTGAAACCGGGGACGAGCAGGCCGAAACCAGCCAGGATCAGTGTGCCTTCTGTGCCGCCTGCGCCCTGGCAATGACCCAGGAGCCACCCGTCGAACAGCGCGCCTGCCAGCCCGCCCCGGTCGGCATCATTCATGGCCTGCACTCCCGGGTTCCCCAGCTGGAACACCGACCTCCCAAACCCCACCTCGCCTGACCCCCGGGCGGCCACGGGCCGCCGGATACCGGTCGTCCCTCCAGCCTTCGTCACAGGCCGCCGGCCCATGCGGGCGCCGCCCCGTGCCTGAAGGCCACCGGGTCGACCCGATGCAACGGGGTCGCTCACGACCCCACGGCGAGGACATCGATTCATGCCATCCCAGAGTCCCGGCAGGCTGCCCGGCCTGCTGCTGCTTCTGTTGCCGGGGGCGCTCCCGGCAGCCCCTCCACTTTTGCCCCTGGGCCCGGCAGAGGCCGAAACCCTGGCCCTGGACCAGGACCCCCTGACCGCCCGTTATCGGGAGCAAGCGACGGCGCGGGAGGAGTCCGCCATCAGCGCCGGTGCCCTGCCGGATCCCATGCTGATCATCGAATGGATGGATCTCCCCGCGGAGCGCCCGCGACTGGAAGGCGATGACATGACCCAGTTCCGGCTGGGCCTGCGCCAGACCTTCCCCCGGGGAGACAGCCGGGCGCTGCGCAGTGAACAGGAACGGCTGCGCGCCATGGTCTTCCACGCCCGGGCTGAGGCGGCCATGCGGGAAACCCGCGCCCAAGTCCGCCAGGCCTATGTGGAACTGCATTACCAGCGCCGGCTCCTGAGTCTGCTGGAGGCCAGCCGGGATCAGCTGCGCGAACTGCTGGAAGTCACCGAACGGGAGTTTGCCGCCGGACGGGGGACACACCAGACGCTCCTGCAGACCGAACTGGCACTGGAAAACCTGGCAGACCGCCTTGACGCCACTCAGGCCGAGGCCGCCGGGGCACAGGCCCGCCTGACCCGATGGATCGGCGCGGAGGCCGCCCGCCGCCCACTCCCGGACAATCTGCCCGAACTGCCGACCCCGAACCTGGCCGACGACATCGATCAACACCCCCTGCTGCGCGCCCAGGACCTGATGGTCTCCGAACAGCAGCGGGGGGTGACCCTGGCCAGACAGGGGTACCGGCCGGAATGGTCCGTGGAACTCACCTACGGCACACCGACCCGCTCAGACATGAACGACGCGGATCGGCTCTCGGCCATGGTGATGCTCGATCTGCCCCTGTTCACCCGCAATCGCCAGGACCGGGATGTGGCCGCCAGCCTGCGGGAGGCGGCGGCCGCCGGGCACGACCGGGAAGCCCAACACCGTGAACTGCGGCAGTCACTCACCCGCGATCATGCCGCCTGGCAGCAACTGCTTGAACGGGAACAACGCCACCGGCAACGCCTGCTGCCCCTGGCCGAGGCGTCCATTCGAGCCGCCGAAGAAGCCTACGCTGCCGGCACCGGGGACCTGCCCGGCCTGGTGCGCGCCCGCATCAACCACCTGGCGTTGCAGATCACCACCGCCGACGTCACCCGGGACCGGTGGATCGCCCAGGCCCGTCTGCTGTCCCTGCTGGGGGAGGACCCGTCATGAAAATCATGCCCCTGCTGCTGAGCCTGTCCCTGGGCATCACCCTGGGTGCCGGCGCCATCCTCTGGCACCATGGAGAGACCGCCTCCCGGGCCGAAGACGGTGGCGGCCGGACCGTGCTCTACTACCGCCACCCGCACAACCCTGCCATTCGTTCGGACGAACCCCGCAAGGACGAGATGGGCATGGACTTCATTCCCATCTACGCCGGAGACACGGACCCTGCAGATGAGGGCGGCGTACGCATCAGCCCTCGGGTGATACAAAACATGGGGGTGCGCACCGCCGCCGCAGAACGGGGCGAACTGACTCGGGAGATCCGCACCGTCGGCTTCGTGACCGAGGATGAAGCCGGTCTGGCCCACGTCCACCTGCGCACCGAGGGCTGGATCGAGGATCTGCGGGTGCGCACCACCGGCGAGGCGGTGCGGGCCGGTCAGATACTGTTCCGGATCTATTCCCCCCTGCTGGTGAACGCCCAGGAAGAACTGCTGCAGATCCTGCGCCGGGGCGGCCCGGCGGAACCGGCCCGGGAACGGCTGCGGGCCCTGGGGCTGAGCCGGGACACCATCCGTGAGGTGGAATCCCGGGGACAGGCATTGACACGGGTGCCGGTCACGGCCCCACGGGACGGCATCGTCACCGCCCTGAATGTCGCCGAAGGGATGTTCGTCACCCCGGGCACCGAGGTGATGCGGATCAGCGACCTGTCCCGGGTCTGGGTCATGCTGGACCTGTTCGAACAACAGGCCGCGGCCGTCTCCCCGGGAAGCCATGTCACCCTGCGACTACCCGCCCATCCGGACGAGGTTCTGGAAGGCCGCCTGGACTACCTTTATCCCACCCTGACCCAGCCCACCCGCACGGTGCGCGCCCGCCTGGGACTGGATAATCCGGACGGCATCCTCAGGCCCGGCGCCTGGGTTGAGGCCCGTCTCGCGGCCATCCCCACCGGCGAGGTGGTCCATGTCCCGGTGGAGGCGGTGATCCGCACCGGCCACGAGAATCGCGTCGTGCTCGCCCTGGAAGAAGGCCGCTTTCAGGTCAGGCAAGTGGCGTTGGGGCGACGCGCCGGGGATCGGCTGGAGATCCTGGCGGGTATCGAAGCGGGGGACAAGGTGGTGGTCTCAGGCCAGTTCCTCATCGACTCGGAGGCCGCCGTGAGCGTGGCCCTGGCCCGCCTGGAGACGCCTGAAGACGGCGGCGACACCCACGACGACAGCGTCCCCGCCGAAGGCCGCATCAACCGGGTGGACCGGGAAGCGCGCCGGGTGAACCTGTACCACGAGCCCATTCCCGCCCTGGGCTGGCCCGCCATGACCATGGACTTCGAGGTGGCGGACGGGGTCAGTCTGGAAGGACTGTCCCCCGGCGATGCCGTGCATATTCGCATCCGGGAACGGGAGGAATACGTCTATGAACTGACCCACGTGGCCCCCCGTCCGGGAGATGCACCATGATCGACCGCATCATCCAGGCCTCCCTGGACAACCGCCTGCTGGTCCTGCTGCTGACGGCGATCTTCATCACCTGGGGCCTGTTCTCACTGCGGGACATGCCCCTGGACGCCATCCCGGATTTATCGGACGTGCAGGTGATCGTCCATACCGGCTATCCGGGCCAGGCCCCCCAGATCGTCGAGGACCAGGTGACCTACCCCCTGTCCACCGCCATGCTGGCGGTGCCCGGCGCCCGGGACGTGCGAGGGTTTTCCATGTTCGGGGATTCCTACGTCTACGTGATCTTCGAGGACGGCACCGATCCCTACTGGGCCCGGTCCCGGGTGCTGGAATACCTGAGCCAGGTCGCCCCGGATCTGCCGGACGGGGCCCGTCCGGCCCTGGGGCCGGACGCCACCGGGGTGGGCTGGGTCTACCAGTACGCCCTGGTGGATCGGAGCGGCACCCATGACCTGGCGGACCTGCGCAGCCTGCAGGACTGGTTCCTCAAATACGAACTGCAGTCGGTGCCCGGCGTGGCCGAGGTGGCCACCCTGGGGGGCATGGTCAAGCAGTACCAGGTGGTGCTGGACCCGAACCGGGCCCGGGCCTTCGACCTCACCCTGGAGCAGGTCCGCAGCGCCATCCAGGCGGGTAACCGGGAGGGGGGCGGCTCGGTGCTGCAGATGGCCGAGGCCGAATACATGGTGCGGACCCGGGGTTATCTCACCGGCGCGGCGGATCTGGCCCACATCCCCGTGGGCCGGACCGCCGACGGCACCCCGCTGCTGCTGGAGGACGTGGCCGAGATCCGCCTGGGTCCCGAGGCCCGGCGCGGCCTGGCGGACCTGGATGGAGAAGGTGAAGTGGTGGGGGCCCTGGTGGTGATGCGCCACGGCGAAAACGCCCTGGCCACCATCGAACGGGTGAAACAGCGCCTGGACGCCCTGCGCCCCAGCCTGCCGCCCGGTGTGGAGATCGTCGAGACCTATGACCGCTCCACCCTGATCCGGGAATCGGTACACAACCTGTCCAGCAAACTGTGGCAGGAGTTCCTGATCATCGCCGCCGTGTCTCTGGTGTTCCTGCTGCATCTGCGTTCGGCCCTGGTGGCTATCGTCAGCCTGCCCATCGGCATCCTGGCGGCCCTGATGATCATGCAACAGCAGGGCATCAACGCCAACATCATGTCCCTGGGGGGCATCGCCGTGACCATCGGCGCCATGGTGGACGCGGCCATCGTCATGGTGGAGAACCTGCACAAGCGCCTGGAGCGGGCCCATCCCGAGGAGGACCGCTGGGCCCTGGTGGCCGAGGCGGCCAAGGAGACCGGCCGCCCCCTGTTCTTCGCCCTGCTCATCATTACCGTGAGTTTCCTGCCCCTGTTCGTGCTGGAAGGGCAGGAGGGCCGCATGTTCAAGCCCCTGGCCTTCACCGGCACCTATGCCATGGCGGCCGCCGCCGGGCTGGGCATCACCCTGGTGCCGGTACTGATGGGCTACTTGGTACGGGGGCGCATCCGGCCCGAGGCCGGGCACCCCTTGAGCCGGCTGCTGATCGCCCTCTATCAACCCCTGCTGCGGTTGCTGCTGCGCCACCCCTGGGCCACCGTGGCGGCGGCCCTGCTGCTGGCCCTCACCATGTCGTGGCCCGGCACCCGGTTGGGCAGCGAGTTCATGCCCGAACTGGACGAGGGTGACCTGATGTATATGCCGTCCCTGAACCCCGGGGTCTCCCTGGACAAGGTGCGGGAGTTCCTGCAGCAGACCGACCGGCTGATCGCCTCGGTGCCCGAGGTGGAGCAGGTATTCGGCAAGGCGGGCCGGGCGGATACCGCCACCGACCCGGCCCCCATCGGCATGCTGGAGACGGTGATCCGTTTCAAGCCCCGGGATGAGTGGCGGGAAGGCATGACCAAGGCGGACATCATCCGGGAACTGGACGCGGCAGTGAAGTTTCCCGGCGTGGCCAACGTCTGGGTACCTCCCATCAAGACCCGCATCGACATGCTCTCCACCGGCATCCGCTCCCCGGTGGGGGTGAAGATCTCCGGTCCGGACCTGGCCGGGATCGAACGCCTCGGCCGGGAGATCGAGGCGGTACTCGCCCAGGTGCCCGGCACCGCCTCGGCCTTCGCCGACCGGGCCGCCACCGGCCGCTACGTGGAGGTGGAGATCCATCGGGAGCGGGCGGCGCGCCATGGGGTGAGCGTGGCCGAACTGCAGTCCCTGGTGCAGACGGCGGTGGGCGGCATGGGGGTCACCGAGACCGTGGAAGGCCGGGAACGCTACCCGGTGAACCTGCGCTATCCCCAGGACTGGCGGGACAGCCCCGAGGCCCTGGAGGCGCTGCCCGTGATCACCCCTGCCGGTGCCCACGTGCCCCTGGGCAGTCTGGCCACCATCCGCATCGTGGACGGCCCGGCCATGATCCGCACCGAAAACGCCCGTCTCAACGGCTGGGTGGTGGTGGACATCCGCGATCGGGATCTGGGTTCCTACGTGGCCGAGGCCCGCCGGCTGGTGGCCGAACAGGTGACGCTGCCCCCCGGCTATGCCATCGCCTGGTCTGGCCAGTACGAGCACATGGAACGGGCCCGGGAGCGCCTGGGTTACCTGATCCCGGTGACCCTGGTGCTGATCTTCCTGCTCCTGTACCTGTGCTTTCGCAGCGGCCCGGAGGCGCTGATGCTGATGGGGGCCCTGCCCTTCGCCGCGGTGGGGGGGATCTGGCTGGTGTACTGGCTGGGCCACGACCTGTCGGTGGCGGTGGCGGCGGGTTTCATCCTGCTGATGGGACTCGCGGCGGAGTTTGCGGTGGTGATGCTCATGTACATCCGCAATGCCGTGGCCCGGCAACGGCCCACCGACCGGCAGGCCCTGGAGGAGGCCATCATCGCCGGGGCGGTGATGCGGGTGCGCCCCAAGGCCATGACCTCGCTGACGGTGGTGCTGGGGCTCTCTCCCCTGCTCCTGGACAGCGGCCCCGGCTCCGAGGCCATGCAGCGCATCGCCGCCCCGGTGATCGGCGGCATGATCACCGCCCCCCTGGTCTCCTTGCTGCTGATCCCGGTGCTGTACTGGCTGTGGCAACGCGGGCCTCTGCCCGACAACCCCGCCCCGGCAAGGGGGCGGACCCATGACGTCCATCCATGAACCATTGCATGAAACCAAGAAGGAGTTCCATCATGTCCCACGCACGTCCCGTATCCACCCTCATCCTGACCTGTGCCCTGGGCCTGTCGGTCCCGGTGCTGTCGGCCGCCGACAACCACCACCATCATGGCCATACCGGCCACGCCGCCCTGACCGCCCAGGCGGAAGGGGTGCTGGAGGCCATCGACCGGGACGCGGGCACGGTCACCCTGAGCCACGGCCCCATCCCGGCCCTGCGCTGGCCACCCATGACCATGGACCTGCGTCTGCGGGATACCGTGCTGGCAGACGGCGTGGCGGCCGGTGATCGCATTCGCTTCACCCTGGAGCAGGTGGGGCCGACGGACTATGAAATCATCGAGCTGAAGGCCCTGGATTAACGGTACCGAGGCTCAGGTGGCCGGGCCGGGCATGTCGGAAGGCATGTCCGGCGCCGCCTCCCGCTGCCAGCCCCCGCCCAGGGCCTTGTACAGATCCACGGCGGCCACCAGGCGGGACAGACGCAGCTGGACCGCCTGCTCCTGGGCCTGGAACAGGGTGCGCTGGGCATCCAGCACGCTGGTGAAATCCCCCGCCCCTTCCCGGTAGCGCAACTCCGCCAGCCTCAGGCTGCGCTCGGCCTCCTGAATGGTGGCCTCCTGCACCCGTTCCTGTTCCCCATGACGGGCCACATCTCCCAGGGCGTCCTCCACTTCCTTGAGGGCGGTGAGCACGGTGCGGCGGTAGCTCTCCAGCCCCTCCCGGCGCCGGGACTCGGCAGTGCCCACCTGGGTCCGCAAACGGCCGCCGTCGAACACCACCTGGGCGAGGCTGGCCCCCAGGCTCAGGCTCTGGGTGGGATCGGCGAGGGAAAACAGCGCCGTACTGGCCAGACCACCGGAACCGGTGAGGCGGATGCTGGGCAGCAAAGCCGCCCGGGCGACCTGCAGGTTGGCGTCGTTGGCCAGTAGCTGCGCCTCCTCGGCAGCGATATCCGGGCGCCGGACCAGCAGTTCCGAGGGCAGCCCCGGTCCCACCTCGGGGACCGCCAGTCCCTGGATGGACTCGGGTTCCATCTCGAAACCCTGGGGTGCCCGACCACTGAGTACCGCCAGGGCCGCCAGGGCCTGCCGTGCCTGCACCTCCAGAGGCACCAGGGCTGCCTGCTGGCTGAGCACCGCGGTGCGCTGGCGGCTCACGTCCAGGGCCGTGGCCACCCCATGGCGATGACGGGATTCCACGATGTCCAGCAGGCGCTCGGCGGTTTCCAGGTTCCGGCGGCCGATACGCAGCCGCTCGTTCAGGGACAGCCACTGGAAATAGCCACTGGCCACCCCCGCCACCAGGCTCAGGCGCACGGCTTCCTGGTCATGGCGGGTGGCCTGTAGACCGGCCTGGGCGGCGTTCACGCCGGCACTCAGCCGACCCCACAGGTCCACCTCGTAACCCACCCCCAGGGACAGACTGCTGGAACGGCTGATGGCGGTATCGCCCCCATCCGTCCGCGTCTCGCGGAAGGTGCTGCCGCCGGACAGATCCACCGACGGGAACAGGGAGGCACCGGTGCTGCGCAGTTGCAGTTCCGCCTGCACCACCCGTTCCCGGGCAATGGCCAGGTCGGGACTGTATTCCAGGGCCTCCAGCACCAGGGATTCCAGCAACGGAGACTCAAAGGTCCGCCACCAGCCGGGCTGGACCTGGGCCGCCTCCGGGGCATCGCGGCCGTAGACCTCGGGCATGTCCAGAACCGGCCCCGTCAGCGGCGCCGTGCCGGCGCATCCGCCCAGAAACAGCCCGACCACCACCATCGCGCCCGCGGCAAAACGTTTATCGGTATTGACCGTCATGAAGTTCACTCCGAGGCCAGGGCCACCACCGGGTCCAGCCGGGCGGCCTTGCGGGCGGGCAGGTAACCGAACACCAGACCGGTGGCAAAGGCACAGCCGAAGGCCAGCGCCACCGGTGTCGGACTGTATTGGATGGGCGTGCCCAGATGTCCGATCAGGGCCGCCACACCCAGCCCGATCACCACCCCGATGGCCCCGCCCAGGGCGGAAACCGTCACCGCCTCGATCAGGAATTGCTGCTGGATGTTGCGCATGCGCGCCCCCGTGGCCATGCGGATGCCGATCTCCCGGGTCCGCTCGGTGACGCTCACCAACATGATGTTCATCACCCCGATCCCGCCCACCAGCAGGGAGATGGCGGCAATGGAGGCCAGCAAGAGAGTGAGGGTGTTCTGGGTTTCGCTGGCGCTGTCCAACAGAGAGGCCATGTTGCGGATCTGGAAGTCTTCCACTCCATGGCGCTGCAGCAGCAGGGCATGCACCGCCGCCTGGGTCTCGTCGATGCGGGAGACATCCTCCACCGCCACAGTCACGTTACGCAAGTTGCGCTGGCCGAACACCCGCAGGCTCCCGGTATGAAAGGGCATGAACACCACATCATCCTGATCCTGGCCCATGGGCGAGGCGCCCCGTGGCGACATCACGCCGATCACCTGGAACAGGATGTTATTGACCATCACGAACTGGCCCAAGGGGTCCTCCCCGGGAAACAGCGCCCGGGCCACGGTATCGCCCAGCACCGCCACGGTGGCATAGCTCTGCTCATCCATCTCGTCGAAGAAGACCCCGTGGGCCACCGGCCAGTTGCGGGCCGCGACGAAGCTGGCGGAGGTGGCCGTCACCGAGGTGGACTGATCCCTGCCGGCGTATCGCAAGGTCACGTTGCCCGTCAGTTCCGGCACCGCGGCAATGATGTTATCCAGCTCGTTGATGGCCACCACGTCCTCGTGGACCAGGGTGGTGATGCCGAAGCCGCGCATGTTCGGCGCCCAGGGGCGCACCAGCAGCAGGTTGGTGCCCATGGCGCTGATGCGGTCCACCACCACCTGCCTTGCCCCGTCGCCGATGGCCAGCATGGAAATCACCGAGGCCACGCCGATGACGATGCCCAGCAGGGTGAGGATGGAACGGAACAGGTTGGCACTCAGGGCCCTGAAGGCGGTACGGGTGGCCTCGAACACCTCTCCCGGAAGAGATTCGTGCCCATTGTCGGCGGGCTCTGGCAGTACCTCGGCCACCCGCCGTGTGCCGGTATCGGACAGCACCCTGCCATCACGCACCTCGATCACCCGGTCCGCATAGGCGGCCACTTCCGCCTCATGGGTGATGAGGATGATGGTATGGCCCTGGGCCGACAGGTCCTTGAGCAATGCCATCACTTCCTTGCCGCTGCGACTGTCCAGGGCCCCGGTGGGTTCGTCGGCAAGGATGATGCGGCCCCCGTTCATCAGCGCCCGGGCAATGGACACCCGCTGCTGCTGACCGCCGGACAACTGGGCGGGACAGTGCTCCAGACGCTCCCCCAGCCCCAGTCGGGTGAGCAGGGATTCGGCACGCTCATGGCGCGTCACGGGTGCCATGCCCGCATACAGGGCGGGCACCTCCACGTTCTCCCGTGCGGACAGCCCCTGGATCAGGTGGTAGCTCTGGAACACGAAGCCGAAGGCCTCCCGGCGCAGGGCCGCCAGATCATCCGGGCCCAGCCCGGAGACGTCCTCTCCCATGAAGTGGTAATGCCCCCCGGAAGGCCGGTCCAGGCAACCGATGATGTTCATGAGGGTGGACTTGCCGGAACCGGAGGCGCCGACGATGGCCACGAATTCCCCGGCCTGGATCTCCAGGTCGATGCCATGGAGTACCGGCACCTCCAGATCCCCGTTGACGAAGCAGCGGGTGACGCCGGAGAGCCGGATGAGCGGGTGCATGCCGGCGGTCGTCATCAGCGCAGCCCCGGCCCCATACCGGTGGGACCCAACCCGGGGATGCGGTCACTGCCGGCCTGACGGGTAGTCGTGGACGAGGCCGTGGGTGCGCGACCGGCCAGCACCACCGTCTCGTCCTCCTCAAGGCCGGACAGCACCTGGGCTTGCACCCGGTTGCTGACCCCGATCTCGACCACCCGTTCCTCAATGCGTCCATCGTCCTTGAGCACCGTGACCAGACCGCGACGCGCCCGGACGACGGGGGGTTCTTCGTTCCCGGACCCGGAACGGGCCTCCCGCATCTCCGGGGGGCTCTCGCGTCCTTCGGGACGCCCCGTGCGACCCGCGGCCGGACCGGTCAGGGTCAGCGCCGACATGGGCACCAGCAGGGTGTCCCGCGCCGCCGATTCGATGAAGAAGACCTGCGCCGTCATCTGGGTCATGAGGAAGTGGCGCGGATTGGGCACATTGAACAGGGCGTTGTAAAGCACCACGTTGTTGGTGACCGTCGGCGTGGGTTCGATGCGTTCCAGACTGCCGTGCCAGCGGCGATCCCCCCCGCCCAGGGTGGTGAAATAGACCGCCATGCCGGGCTGCAGGCGGGAGACATCCGCCTCCGAGACCTCGGTCTGCACGGTCATGGTGGACAGCTCCGCAATCCGCAGGATGATGGGGGCCTGCTGATTGGCATTGAGGGTCTGTCCCTGACGGGCAGTGACGGAGACCACCGTCCCGGCCATCGGCGCCAGGATCCGACTGTACTCCAGATTGGCCTCGTCGGCCCGCAGGCTGGATTCGGTCTGCTCGATCTGGGCCTGGAGCATCTCGATCTGGGCCTGGGCCGACTTCAGACCGGCCTCGGCGGTCTGCAGGGACTCCAGAGTGGTGGCGTCCTCCGCATACAGGTTGCGCTGCCGGGTGTGGGTGATTCGGGCCAGGGCCAGCTGGGCCTCCCGGTCCTGCAACTGGGCACGCTGGTAACGAAGCTGGGCGCGGCTGGCATCCACCCGGGCCAGATAGACCGTGGGATCGATCTCCGCCAGCAACTGCCCCTCCTCCACCTGGCTGCCCACCTCCACATGGATGGCCATCACCTGACCGGAGATCTGCGCCCCCACATCCACATAACTCCTGGGCTGCAGGGTGCCGGTGGCGGTCACCAGGTTCTCGATGTCACCCCGGCTGACCTTGGCGGTCAGCCGGGTGGTTTCCTCATCCTTGCCACCGCCGAGCCAGCTCCAGGCGCCATAGGCCCCACCGGCCAGCAGGAGCAGAACCATCAGCAGGATGAAGGCACGGCGGCGCGGCCAACGCCGTTGGGAACGGTTGGGCGGATTCATGGGACGGTTCAGGCTCCGGATGGCGACGGGGTCATCGACTGGGGGGGAAGCATCCCCCCTTCAGTACACATCACGCCGATAGCGGGCATCCGTTGACAGGGTTTCGAACCTTTCTTCGCCCAGAATCTCCCGGAGGGCCTCATCCACCGCCGGCGCCATGGTCAGGGCACTGCCGCAAACCAGCACCACCGCCCCCTCGTCCACCCAGCGGATCACATCCCCGGCATGGGTCCGCAACTGATGCTGGACATACTCCCGCTGTTCCCCGTCCCGGGAAAAGGCCAGAGACAGGGCGACCAGCCCACCCTGGGCCTGCCAACTCCGGATCTCGTCCTCATAGTAGAAATCATGGGCACGCTGGCGCTCCCCGAAGACCAGCCAGTTGGCGTGATGACCGGCGGTGATCCGCTCCACCAGATGGGCACGCAGGGCGGCCAGACCGGTGCCGTTGCCGATCAGGATCAAGGGACGGGTCTCCTGGTCGAGACGGAAATTGCGGTTGGGGCGAAGGCGCAGGGACACCGACTGCCCCGGCTCCAGCGTGGCCGTGAGATAGCCCGAGCCCAGGCCCAGCCGGCCATCCTCGCCGTGGACCTGCCGCACCAGCAGGTTCAGACAGCCTTCGGCGGGCACGGAGGCGATGGAATACAGGCGAGTGACTTCATGCCCCCCGGTGACGGCGGCGGGGACATGCACCTCCACCAGATCGCCGGCCTGCCAGTGTGCATCCACACCCTCGTCCGGCCTGAAGGACAGGTGAAAGGTGGAACCACCCAGGGACCCCGGGTTGAGCACCCGTCGCTCCACCAGTGTCCAGGGGGCCGGCGGCGACATCTCGCCATTCAAATCCATTTCCGCGGCACCCAGGGAACGCAGCAATACCTGCCACTGGCCCAGGGCGGCAGGCTCGGTGCTGTCCACCTCCACCCGGGGTGCCACGGCGGTGGCGCCGCAGGATCGCAGCCATTCATCCAGGCTTCGACCGAAGGCGCAGAAGTGGCAGTAGCCCCGATCGCCCAGGGCCAGCAGGGCATATTCCATCGTGCTCAGATCCGGATGTTGCCGTTCCATGAGACGGGCAAAGGGACGGGCCGGATCGGGGGGCTCCCCTTCCCCGTAGGTGGAGGCGATGAACAGCACGCGCCCCATGTCCTTGAGGTCATTCGGGGTCAGCGTGCCCAGCGGATGGACTGCCACCGCAAGGCCGGCGGCCTGGAACGCCCCCGCCGTCTTCCAGGCCTGGGTCTCGGCATTGCCGGTCTGGCTGGCAAAGACCACATGGATGCACTCGCCCTCCCCGGACCCGCTCTCGCCCGCAGGCTTCAGCCCGGCCTGAAGCAGGGCCGACCGGGCCACCTGGGCCTTGCGTCGGCGATCGATATACAGCACCAGCCCCGTGATGGCGAACAGGGGCATGATCAAACTGGCCACCATCATGGCGATGCGGCCGGGCATGCCGAAGAACGAGCCGCTGTGCAGCGGCAGCATGCTGGACATGAGCTTTTCATTCAGGGGACGGTCCGCATAGCGGGCATGGTTTTGCACTTCGCCGGTGCCGGCCGCCAGGGTCAGGCGGTTCCAGGCCCGCTCATGGGCCGGCCGGGGGTCGAAATACATGAACTGATAGTCTCCCCCCGGCTGGGGCAGACGCAGGGTGGCGGTGGAATAGCCCAAAGGTGCCGCCTGCTCGAAGGCCTGCCAGATGGCGTTCACCTGTGCAAAACGGTCAGCCACCGGCTCCCGGGGCGAAGACGCCTCACGGCCCATGCGACCACGGGGAGCCTCTTCGCCGCTCCGGGCACCGCCGGCCCGGGCACCGGCGTTACCCTCCTGGGCGGGCTGCGGGGGACCCGGGCGCACCGGCATGGGGACACCACTGAGTTCATGCAGGCCGGCCCGGTACCAGTCATAGGACCAGTACAGCCCCGTCAGGGCTGCCAGCAGATAGAGGGGCAGCACCCAGGTACCCACCACCCCGTGCATGCTGGAGATGAACCCGCGCCCCGAGCGGCGAAAACTGAAGGTGAACCAGCCAGCCAGGGCCTTCCAGGACCGGGGCCAGCGCAGGTAGATGCCCGACAGCACCAGGATGATCAGCATGATGGTGGCCGCCCCGGTGATCTGCTTGCCCACATCCCCCATCAGCAGCCAGCGATGCAGGCGCTGCAGGGTGCGGAAGAAGGCCTGTCCCTTGAGTTCCGCGCCGATCAGTTCCCCGGTGTAGGGATTGAAATAATGATTGACCCCGCGGCGGGCCTGCGGCCCGTCACCGGCCACGTTCACGGTGACCGCATCCCGGGGATCGGAAGACAGGCTCAGGGAATTGATCTGCCGTTCCGGCAGGGCCTGCTGGGCCTGTCGCAGCAGGGCTTCCGGAGACAGGCGTTGTGTGTCCAGGGGCTCCACCCGCAGGACATCACTGTTGATGGCGCGGATGATCTCGCGCTCGAAGGTCAGCATTCCCCCGGTCACGCCGAGGATGATCAGCACGACTCCGACCGTGATGCCCATGAACCAGTGAAGCTGGAACCAGAGTTTGCGTAGCATGGAAGAATGCGCCTGTGCATGGAGAAGGAAAAGCGAAGAAAACACGGCTGAATACATGAGTCCCGTGGGCGCCGGCCTGCCGGCGAAGATCGCCGTCGAGTGTCCTCAGGCAAGGCCCTTCGCCGCCGGGGGCCGCTCCCACAGGGACGGCCCCCGGGGATTGACTCCCATCGGGGGCCGGCACCCGCTTTGGATCAGAAGTCGTAGGTGGCGGACAACCAAAGACTCCGACGGTCCAGATACACCCCGCTGGTGGCGGCGGCGGTCTGGGTGTACCGATAGGCGTGGTAGGTCTGACCGTCGTGGACATAGCTGTCCGATTTGCCGAAGTCCTTGTCCAGCAGGTTGTAGACGGTGCCGGTCAGGCGCACCCGGTCGGACATGCGATAGGTGGCGCCCAGGTTGAACACGGCGTAGCTGTCCAGCTTGTTACCCAGTTGCTGATACAGGGAAAGGTTCTGACCGGAGGTGGGCAGCCCGCCGCTAAAGCGCTCCCGGGATGAATAGAACTCCCCGTCCAGGCGGGTCGACAGCCGGTCGCTGACATCCCACAGCAGTCGGGTGGTCAGGACATGCTCCGGCGTGTTGGTCAGCAGCAGGCCCTTCTGGTCACCGGAACGGATCTCGGTGTCCGTGTAGGTATAGCCGCCACTGATCTCCCAGGCCGGGGCAAAGCGATAACGGGCACTCAGCTCCACACCCTGGGAGATGGCACGATCGATGTTCACCAACTGGGAGAAATCTTCCTGCTCGGTGAAGTTACCGATGCTCAGACAGCCCGGCGTCCCGGCATAGGGCTGGTTGCCGTTCCCATCCACATACTGGCAATTGAGAATCCCTTCCCCGCTGGCAATCCGGTCGGTGAAGCGGGTATGGAAGAGAGTGACATTCGCGGACAGGCCGGCCCGGTTGTCAAAGCCCGCGCCCAACTCATAGTTGGTGGTCTTTTCCGGCTTGAGATGGGGAGAACCGATGGTGATCGTCCGCCCCTGGTTGCCGAAGCCGGTAATGCCGTCATGGAGCTGGTTCAGGGTGGGGGTCTTGTACCCCCGACCAACGCCGCCCTTCAGGGTCCACTGATCATCGGTCTTCCAGACCAGGTAGGCGCGGGGGCTGAAGTGTCCGTCAAAGGCATCATGGTTTTCATAGCGGGCACCCAGGGTGAGGGCCAGATCATGCCTGAGCCACCACTCATCCTCGACGAAGACCGACCAGTTGCTCTGCTCAAGGGCCTCGTTGCCTGCCGCGCCGTCTTCCAGCTTTGAATCCACATACTGTCCACCCAGGGTCAGCATGTGGTCACCGGTGGGCATGACCCATTTTCCGTCCACCACCAGGTCACGGTTCTCCAGCAACCTGGGCTCGCCGCCCACGGCCTCATAGCCGTAGTCCGGCGCACTGCCCGCGGGCAGGGTGCGGCCAAGGGTTTCCGTGGTGATGCGGGTCACACTACCTTCCAGGGTGCCGGCCTCGAAATTGCCGCGATAACCCAGCACGGCCTGATCACGGTTGAAACGCAACTCATCCTCATAGCCCCAGACCGTGCCGGGCTGGGGGGCGCAGGTGTTGCGGTTGGTCCCATCCTGGGTGCCCAGACGGCAGTTTTCGTTGGAATAGGTCTGCCGGGCACGCTCCAGATCCAGCCAGACCTGCTGATCGTCCACGGGGGTCAGGGTCAGACGGCCGCCCAAGGAGTGGATCCGGGCCTCCGGCGGACGGGGATCACGCCCGGCGCTGTCCTCGATCAGCCGGTCCGAGGCATCCCGGTCGAACAGGCGTCCACGCACCTGCAGACCCAACCGGTCTTCCACCAGCGGTCCGGTGGTGAAAACGCTGATGCTGGAGCTGTTGCCGGCAGTGCGGTCTTCCTGGAAGGTGTTTTCCACCGTGACGCTGCCCCCCCACTGCCGGCTGACCGGGCGGGTGATGATGTTGATCACTCCGCCCATGGCATCCGATCCATACAAGGTGGACATGGGGCCACGGATCACCTCGATGCGCTCGATGGCCGACAGCGGCGGCAGGAAGCTGGTGGAGGTCTCGCCGAAGCCATTGGGGGTGACATTGCCGGAGGTGTTCTGGCGGCGGCCATCGATCAGGATCAGGGTGTATTCACTGGGCAGGCCGCGGATACCGATGTTCAGTCCGCCGGTCTTGCCGGTGCCCGCCCGCACATCCACCCCCGGCACATCCGCCAGGGCCTCGGCCAGGTTGGAAAAGCGTTTCTGCTCCAGATCCTCCCGGGTCACCACCGAGATGCTGGCGGGGGCATCCCGCAGCGCCTGCTCAAAACCCGCGGCACTGATGACGGTGATCTCGTCCAGCCTGAGGGTTTCCGAAGCCAGGACGGAACCGGCCATACCTCCCAGGGCCAGGGCCACGGCGGTCCGTAGCATCAGGGGACGAAGGGATGGAAATGAAGATACCGAAGGTCGGACGGGTGCAACCATGGTGTGATGACTCCTAAAGCGCTTGCTGAATGAACTGCTCTGGCAGGCTGCATGCACCGGCGTGAAAGACTTGCCCAGACCGGAACATGACTGGCTGGCTGACAGTAACAGGAGGAAAAACAAGGGTGCGAATGCTAATCGCTATCAATTAATATTATCAGCACAGGTCTCCCGGGCACCGATCCAGGCGACGCATCTTCACACAATCTCCATAATCCTCATGAACTTCCCGTCGACGGCATGTCAGCTACCCCAAACCCCCATTCTGGAATTCACCCCATGACCACCGCCCATGTACTGGTGGTGGAAGACGAACCCAAGATCGCGGCCCTGCTCTCGGATTACCTGCATCGGGACCACTACGCAGTCAGCCTGCTGGACAGCGGGCGGCCGGTCATGGACAGGGTTCGCGCCGATCCCCCCAACCTGATCCTGCTGGACATCATGCTGCCCGACATGGACGGGATGCGCCTGTGCCGGGAGATCCGGCAGATATCCGCCGTACCCATCATCATGCTCACCGCGAGGATCGAGGAAGCCGACCGGCTCAGGGGCTTTGAACTGGGTGCGGATGACTATGTGTGCAAACCGTTCAGTCCCCGGGAAGTCATGGCCCGGGTCCGGGCCCTGCTGCGCCGGGCGGGACAGGAGCCGATACCACCGTCGATGCATACCCAGGATGCCTTGGGACTGCATCTTGAACCCGCCTGTCACCGGGCCATGTTCAACGGCCTGGAACTCACCCTCACCCCCGTGGAATTTCGTCTGCTGCAACAGTTTCATGATCAGCCGAATACCGTCCTGAGCCGGGAAAACCTGCTCGACGGTCTCTACGATGACCACAGGGTGGTGACGGCACGCACGGTGGACAGCCACATCAAGAACCTGCGCAGGAAACTGCAGGCCGCCGTGCCGGGACACCGCCTGATCCAGGCGGTCTATGGTGTCGGCTACTGTTTCAAACCGCCGCAAACCGGTTGATGTCCAATGCCGTCCATGGCGGAGACATCAACCGGCCGGGATAAGGACGGCGTCAGTCCGCCTCGGACCAGCGGATACCCTCATCCACCGAGAAACTCAGCACCAGGTTATAGCGGGAGGCATCGAATTTGACGCCGGCCACTTCACCGCCCTCTTCCACCGCATGATTCACACCCACCAGATACTGGCCGGCCCAGGGGGTTTCCAGCTCGACGCGCCCATCCTCATCCGTGGCCAGGGACTTCTCCCAGCGGGGCGGTCCATAGGCGATGACGCGGGTGCGGGCCAGCGGCTCGCCACGGAACAACAGGGTGAAGCGGTTGCTGCCGGGCGCATCGGGCACCAGATCCAGCTCCAGCAGGGACTTCACCTCGCTGCGTCCGGCCCGGGCCATCAGGGTAGTACGTGTCACCGAAGTGGCCTGACGCATGGCGCGGGGCACAATGGGTTCCACCACCGCCAGATCCCCCTGGTGGGTGGTGTCAAGCCGGATATGGTCCGGACGACGCTCGGCGCTCACCTTCAGGCTGTCGGGCAGCACGATGGCGGCCTGGATGTTGTCCAGGCGACCGCCGGTCTCTTCGACGATACCCCGGTGCCAATAGCCGAAATAGACCTTTGCGGCACCGGTTGCCTCCCGCTCCACCCAGATGTAGTGGGCATGGGCCGGGGCCAGCAACATCAGGCCCAGTAACACACCAATAATGGAAAAACGCATGACATTCATCTCCTGTCAGTGATTAAACGGCGGGGAACCCGGCTCAGAAAGCCACGTTCATGCTGATCCAGTAATTCCGCGACTTGGCCTTGATGTTGTAGTCATCGGTGTAACTGGGGGTATAGGTGCCGTCATCCTGCTCCACGAACCGGACCTGATAGGAGGTGAAATCCTGGTCCAGCAGGTTGTTGATGCGGCCATTGAGGGTCACATGCTTGCCCAGGCGATAACCGGCCCCCAGGTGCAGGATCTCGTAATCCTTCCAGTACAGGGCGCGATCGTTCACGCTGTCCCAACCGCGATAGCGATCGGAACGGGCCTCCAGGGTCAGAAAGGTGTTGAAGTTCCGGTTCACCTGCCAATCGAGGGTGGCATTGAGCATGTGCTTGGCGGTCCCGGTGAGGGGCTGTCCCTCTTGCGGCCCGCTCTTCTGCTCGGAGTCCGTATAGGTGTAGTTGCCCCGCAGGGAGACCGCCGGGGTGATCCGGTAACGGCCGGCCAGCTCGATACCCTGGATATCCGCCCGATCGATGTTGTAGCGCTGGCTGAAGGTGGTGTAACCCAGGTCCGCCCAGCCTTCACCGATATCGGCGCAGCGCTCGCCCGGTGCCGCGATTTCGCAGTTGGGGATGCTGTCGCCGGAGGCGATCTTGTCCTTGAAGCGGTTGGCGAATACGGTGGCATTGAAGCTGTGGCCCATCGGGCTGCTGAAGTACACCGCCAGTTCACTGTTGAGGCTGGTCTCCGGCTGCAGGTCCGGACTGCCCACAAAGGGATTCACACCCTGCCCACCGAATCCGGTGATCCCCGGGAACAGATCGCTGGCCTGGGGCGTCTTGTAACCGGTGCTGACACCCCCCTTCACGGTCCAGTCGGGGCTGACGGTATAGACCGCGTAGAGACGGGGGCTGGTCTGTCCACCGAAACGATTGTGGTCGTCGTAACGCACCCCGCCCGTCAGGGTCAGGCGCTCGGTGATGTCCCAGTTATCTTCCACAAAGACCGCCCACTGGCGATGGGGCTGCACCGTGCCGGAACGAAAACCGTCGCCGTACATCCCGAACACTCCGTCTTCCATCTCGGCATCGATGTACTGACCACCCACCACCAGATAGTGGCCTTCCAGCGGCACCTCCAGCTTGGCATCCAGGGTGGTCTGGCGGGTTTCCATCACCCGGGTATCCCGGGGCAGGAAACCCTGGAATTGCGCCAGTTGATCGGCGGTCAACAGGGTTTCCAGCAGCGCCAGTTTCTGAGCTTCGTCATGGTTGTTGTTGGTGCCCATCTGTGCCGGCGAGCACCCGGCGGCGCGACCGGCGGCCAGACAGGCGGTATCCCACAGTCCCTGCAGTTCGGCACGTTCTTCCACGGTAAAGGGCAGGGAACGCCCCTTGTTCTGGGTATTCACATGGGAAAGGATGATGTCGCTGCGTCCGATATCCCAGTGCCCCACATGGCCGATGGACCACTGATCCCGGGTAAACCGCTGATCATCCTTGTAGCCCACCCGCGGCTGGACCACGCCCGCGTTGGACGCCCGCCAGACGGTGCCGTAATCGTCCAGGGTACCCAGCTGACTGTCGTCGTTGTCGTACTTCTGGCGGGAGGCATCCACGTCCAGCGTGAATTCATGCCGTTCGCTGGGGGTGAAGGTCAACCGCGCACCGGCGCTGTAGATGGTGTTGTCCACGGTACGGCCACCGCCGCCAAAGCCCAGGGTACGCTCGTGGACCACACCGGATGGGTCACGGGCCGGTGCATAGCTGGGGTTGGAGGCGTCCCGCTCGTAATAGTTGCCCCGCACACTCAGCCCCAGCTTGCCCGGCACCAATGGACCCATCACGACGAAGTCGGTGGTCCGGTCGTTGCCGAAATCCGAGTTCTCCTCGATGGTCTGGCCGTGGGTGATGGAGCCGGTCCAGCGATCCGGGGTCTTGCGGGTGATGATGTTGATCACGCCGCCGATGGCATCCGCCCCGTAGAGGGTGGACATGGGGCCGCGGATCACCTCGATGCGCTCGATCATGTCCAGCGGCGGAATATGATTGAACTGGTTGCCGCCGAAATTGTTCGGATACAGATCTCCGATGTTGTTCTGCCGACGGCCGTCGATGAGGATCAGGGTGTAGTCCGCGCCCATGCCGCGGATGCTGATGGTGCCCTGACCGGTCTTGTCGGTGGTCTCTCCTACATCCACGCCCTCGATATCACGCACGGCATCCAGCAGAGTGATGTAGGGCCTGGAGGACAACTCCTCCCGGGTGATCACGGAAATGCTGGCCGGGGCATCGGTGATCTTCTGCTCGAAGCCGGCCGCGGTGGTCACCGTGATTTCGTCCAGACGGACCACTTCGGAAGCATGGGCCACGGACGACCCGAGCAGCCCCATGGCCATCGAGACGGCGGTGTGCAGTTTCAGGGGACGGACAGGACAGGGGCGGGCTCGACAGGCTTGCGCCATGACGCAAAACTCCTTTCGTGATGAGAATGGATCGGCGTGGCGGGCTTGTCGATCCGGTCTCTCCCCCAGTGTCCGGGCTTGATGGATTCAGACTGGCTGGCTACAAATAAGCAAAGTAAATAAACGGCATAAATCAAATCATTGCGTAAATGCTAATCGTTATTGATTGGCGCGTGCAAGGCGCATTCACGACCGGATCAACGACGGCGGCGAAGTTTCACAATTTCTCCATAATAATCAGGGAACCATTACCTCCATGGACCGATACCACCGCCCCGCCCCGGGCCTACGCACCAAGCTGTTTCTCGCCATGGTGATCACCTTCGCCATCCTGACCCTGGCCATCATGGGTGCCACGCGCCTGAGCTTCCAGCACGGACTGGCGGGCTATCTGGACCAGGTGGAACAGGAACAGGCGCATAATTTCACCCGTACCCTGGCGGCCTATTACCAGACCACTGGCAGCTGGGAGTCCCTGGTGCAGAACCCGCGCCTGTGGGGTCGCCTGCAGCGGATGGCCGACGGCGCGCCGCCCGCCTATCCGTCCGAAGACGCCGTGCTGCAGGATCTGATCCGGCGACCGGGGCGTCTTGCCCTGCTGGATGAGACGGGCCGCAGGCTGATCGGGCCACCCCTGCCGTTCCCGGACGAGGGCAAGCGCTACCCGGTGCAGGTGGACGGTGCCACCGTGGGCATCCTGTATGCGATGCCGTCCACCCATATCACGGACGGGCTGGCCCAGCAGTTCGAGCGCCAGCAGGAGCGGATCCTGGGTCTCATCGGCCTGATCGCCCTGCTGGTTGGCCGCCATCGCCTCCTACCTGCTGGCCAACCGCCTGCTGGGCCCGCTGCAGGCCCTGACAGGAGGTGCCCGCGCCCTGACCACGGGCAATTATTCGGCCCGGGTACAGCTGCGCACCCGGGATGAATTCCAGACCCTGGCCGAGGACTTCAACCAGCTGGCCGCCACCCTGGAGCGGAATGAGGCGGCCCGGCGCCGCTGGATCGCCGACATCTCCCATGAACTGCGCACTCCCCTGTCGGTACTGCGGGGAGAAATGGAGGCGCTGGAAGACGGCATCCGCACGCTGGACATGCAGGCACTCCAGTCACTGCAGGCGGAGGCGGCACTGCTGGGAAAACTGGTGGATGATCTCTATCAGCTGGCCCTGTGCGATGTGGGCTGCCTGGACTGTCACCGGGAAACCGTGGACATGATCGCCCTGCTGCGGGAGACCGCGGCCCAGCACCAGACCCGTTTCACCCAGCAACGTCTGGCCATCATCCAGGTACTGCCGCCCGCCCCGGCCTTCGTCCAGGCCGACCCGACCCGCCTGAAGCAGTTGCTGAACAACCTGCTGGAAAACACCCTGCGTTACACGGACCCCGGCGGCAGACTGCATGTGGCGGCCCGGCAAAAGGATCGGCAGCTCATCATCACCCTGGATGACACCGCCCCCGGCGTGCCCGCGGACGCCCTGCCCCTGCTGTTCGAACACCTGTTCCGGGTGGAGCCCTCCCGCAGTCGGCGCCACGGCGGCGCGGGTCTGGGCCTGGCCCTGTGCCGGCGCATCGTGGAAGGTCACGGGGGGCGGATCACCGCCGCGCCCTCCCCCCTGGGGGGACTGCGGATCAGCGTCTGCCTGCCGCTGACCAGGCCGTGACCGGAGAGCTGTTTCCCGCCATCAGTCCGCCACACCGTGCTCAGGCAACAGGCGATAACGCCGTTTACCGTCCGGGTACGCCGACTCCAGCAGCATGACGGCATCACCCACCGCGGGCGGACGGCCCAGTACCTGCACCCGGGTTTCCTCGCCGGTTTCCAGACGGACCCGCAGGGTCACCAGGGTGACGGACTGACCGGAGCGCAGCCCGGTGGCGGTGCCTTCGTTGACCTCCAGCACCGTCGCGCTCACCTGTCCCGTGACCGGGGCACCCCGGGGCAGCAGCCACAGCCCGGCCACCAGGGCAAACCCCATGACCACCACCAGAAACCTCAGGCGGTTGCTCACGTAACGAAACCCATCGGCCATGGCCATCCCTCCCCGGACAGGACTTACCAGAACATGAAGATCAGGAATGCCCCCAGCAGTAGCCGGTAGACGACGAAGGGCAAAAAGCTCATGCGGGCCAGCAGCTTGAGGAACAGGTGAATGCACAGATAGGCGCTGACCCCGGCCACCAGGGCGCCGATCAGAATCATCGACCAGGCGACGTTTTCCTCCGGGGACTGGATGAGCCCCCAGGTCTCATAGCCGCCCGCCAGGGCGATGATGGGAATGGAAAGCAGGAAGGAGTAGCGGGCCGCCGCCTGACGGTTGAACCCCATGAACAGGGCGGCGGTCATGGTGGCACCGGAGCGGGAGACCCCGGGGATCAACGCCAGGGCCTGGGCCAGGCCGATCACCAGCACGTCCAGCCAGCCGATCTGGTACTCATCCCGGCGCCGCCGACCCACCCAGTCCGCCAGCCCCAGCAGCAGGGCGAAGGTGATGGTGGTGAAGATGATCACCTCCACCGAACGCAGGCTGGTGGAGATCACATCGTGGAACAGGAGTCCCGCCAGGCCCGCCGGAATGGTCCCCAGACCCACGGCCCAGGCCAGCTTGGCATCCGGGGTAAAGCCCCTCCCCACCAGCGAGCCGGCCCAGTGGGTGGCCATGCGCCGCAGCTCGGCGCGGAAGTAGAAAATCACGGCGGCCAGACTGCCCACATGGGTGGCCACGTCAAAGGTGAGCCCCTGATCCTCCCAGGCGGTGAGCTCGGGCACCAGGATCAGGTGGGCGGCACTGGAAATGGGGAGAAATTCCGTCAGGCCCTGTACCAGGGCAAGGACCAGGGTCTGAAAGAGATCCAAGGGGAGGCTCCATTCGTGGGTTCCGGAGACACATTATCCGTGCCGCGTCCCGTTTGAACACCCCTTCTCTGTGCTTGTCGTTCTTCCATGGGGATGCCCGGGCAACACGCCTGTCGTCACACCTATGAATCCCCCGCCGTCACTCCTGAAATCTCTTGCTGTCGCTCCCGCGCAGGCGGGAGCCCATAATGCCCAAGCCCGCCCCTGGATTCCCGATTGCGCGGGAATGACGGCGTTGAAACCAGCCGCAGATGATGGATACCCATGGATTCCCGCTTATGCAGGAATGACTTGTTCAGAGCGCCCTTTAGAGAATAACCTTTCGACCGATATTGATCATCAAGAGACGGCCAGCAACTGCTCAATCAACCATCGGACCCACTGGATGGCAGGCAGCCGTGACGAATGGTGACGGTACCGGGGGACCGCACCTCAAGTCGAAAAACCAAAACAAGAATCGACATAGGGACGACAAAATGACAATCCGGCTGCGGATGATCCTGTTTGCCAGCTTGAGCTTCCTGCTGCTGGGTTGCCTGCTCACCGGCGTGGCGCACCTTTCCGCGTCGGGGATGGCCCGGCTGCTGGTTGACCACACACTCATCATGAAGGTCGACGGGGACCTGCAAGCCCTGAAATCCTACCTCAAGAACCATTACGGCTCGCTGAGCATCCATAACGGACAACTGCTGGACAGTGACGGCCGCCCGATTGAAGGACGTTTCGAGATGGTGGATGCCTTCCACCGGGACATGGGCGTGGACCTGGGACTGTCCGTGCGGCGCGGGGACGACTTCGTCAGGGTCAGCACCAATCTTCGCAACGCAGAGGGACAAAGGGCCGTAGGCACGATGCTGAACCGGCAGTCGCCGGCCTACGACGCCATGATCCGAGGTGAACGATACGTCGGCGAGTTGCGGGTCCTGGGTACGCGCTATCTGGCCGCCTATGAGCCGGTCATGGACGATGCCGGCCGGGTCATCGGGATGTTCGGCCTGGGGGTGTCCCGCCAGGACGCGGACGACATCATCGCCTCGGGCATGCGGCGCCTGGTGACCTGGATGCTGGCTGCGCTGGCTGCCGCCATCCTGGTGGGCCTGATGCTGTCCGTTGGCTTTGCCAGCATGATCACCCGCCCCATCCGGGAACTGGCCGGTGCCCTGAAGGAGATTGCCGAAGGCGGCGGCGACCTGACACGCAGGCTCAAGGTGCGGGGCCAAGACGAAGTGACCGAACTCTCCGCAGCCTTCAACCGGTTCGCGGATCGAATCCATGAACTGGTTCGCGGTGTAACCCAGGGCACGGAACAAATCGCCGGAGCCGGCAACCAGTTGTCCAGCCATGCCGTGCAGGCACAAGGCCAGACCGAGCGGCAGACCCGGGAGATCGAGCAGGTTGCCACCGCCATGAACGAGATGGTCACCACCATTCAGGAAGTGGCCAGAAACGCCAGCCAGGCCGCCGATTCAGCCCGGGCCACCCGGACCGAAACCACTGCCGGCAACCGGGTGGTGTCGGAAACCATCCAGGCCATCGGGGAACTGGTCACGGAGGTGGAAAACGCCGCCGAGGCGATGAATCGCCTTTCCACCGACAGCGACGATATCGGCAAGGTGGTGGACGTGATACGAGGCATCGCCGAACAGACCAACCTGCTGGCCCTCAATGCCGCCATCGAGGCGGCCCGGGCCGGTGAAAAGGGACGGGGATTTGCCGTTGTGGCCGACGAGGTTCGTACCTTGGCCAGCCGCACCCAGGCCTCCACCCAGGAGATCCAGGCCATGATCGAACGGCTGCAAAAGGGCGCCAACGATGCGGCCCAGGTCATGAACCGGGGCCAGACAAAAGCCAGAAACACGGCGGAAAAGGCCGGCTTCGCGGAAGCCTCTTTGTCCACCATAGAAACCGGCATCGCCGCCATCTCCGACATGAACCTGCAGATCGCCAGTGCCGCGGAGGAACAATCCACCGTGGCCGAAGAGATCAACCGCAACATCAACAATATCAGTCAATCCGCCATCCAGACCGCTCAGAGCGCCACGCACATCGCCACCACCAGTGACGGGCTTGCGGGAACCGCCGCGGCACTGCGAAAACAGATCCAGGGCTACAAGACATGAGTTCAGAATGGTGGTGACCCGGCGACTCACGGTCGACGGGATCATGCCCCCCCACGACACCCCGGACCGCTGATCCGGCTTCTGCCTCCGGTCTGGGGGGTCACCTGGATGCGGGTGGCGATGCGTTCCTTCAGTGCGGATACATGGGAGATCAGGCCGATCAGCTTGCCCTCTTCCCGCAGCCCCGCCAGGGTCTGCAGGGCCGTATCCAGGGCATCGTCGTCCAGGGTGCCGAACCCCTCGTCCAGGAACAGGGAATCCACCCGAACCTGACGCCCCGCCATGTGGGACAGCCCCAGGGCCAGGGCCAGACTGACGATGAACCCCTCGCCGCCGGAGAGGTTCTTGGTGGAGCGGATCTCGCCCCCCTGATAGCTGTCGATCACGTTCAGCTCCAGCGGCTGGGCCTCGTCGCGGATCAGCAGATAACGGTCCGTCATTTTCTGCAACTGCCGGTTGGCGTGGCCGATCATCAGTTCGAAGGTCAGCCCCTGGGCAAAGTTGCGGTATTTCTTGCCGTCGGCGGACCCGATGAGTTCATGCAACTGATCCCAGCGGTCACACTCCCGTTGCTGTGCCTCGATGGCCGCCGTCTGCTCCCGATACCGGTGCCGCAGGGTGTCATTGTCCGCCAGGCGCTGACGCAGTCCGCCGATCGCCTGCTGCACCGCCTGATGGGCACGGATCTGCTCCGTCAGCTGTTCCCGCAGCACCATCAGGGGCTGATCGGTCAAAGCCTGTTCCCGGGCCGTCGCCAGCAGACGGCGGGTGTCCTCGGAGCGGGCGTCCAGGGCCACCCGCTCCGCCTCCAGAGCCTGGGCCTGTTCGCTCAGTGCGCGGCGCTCGGGTTCCGGCAGACAGGCGGCCTGGAAGTCGGCCTCATCCGCCAGGCCCAGCGCCTCCAGGCGTTGCCGGAAGGCCGTCTCCGCCTCCCGCAGCCGGGGTTCCCGCTCCGCCAGGGCCGTGCGCAGATCCTCCAGCCGGATGCGCAACTGCCGGCATTCATCCCCCGTCCGGCGGGCCTGTTCCCGGGCCGACTCCAGCGCCCCGTCCGCCGCTTCCACGGCGGCCTCCAGCTGTTGCTGTTCCGTCTCCGGCGACTGCTCCCCCAGTAACCGCCGGCGCTCGGCCCAAAGGGCCTCGGTCGATTGTTCCAGGGTGTCGGCCTGGATGGACCGCTGATGCACATCCTCGGCGCTGTCCCGGATCTGTCCCGCACGATGGGTCATGCCGATCTCCAGGGCCTTGAGTTCTCCCTCCAGGGTCGCCAGGGCCTGCCGGCGGGACTGCCATTGATCATGACGCTGTTCCAGTTGTTCCAGCAGCGCGGGCAGGGATGCCCGATCGACGGACCGGATACCCAGCGGCTGCACCGAACCCAACAGTAGATCCTGCTGCCGGGCCAGACGCGCCCGCAACTCCGACAGCTCCCCGTCCAGTCGCCGGACCGTCGCCGCTTCCCCATCCCGGCGATGACCGGCGGCCATCAAGGCCTTTTCCGCCTCGACCAGCGCCTCCCGGGCCTGCTCCAATGCCTGTCGACGCCCCTCCAGCGCCGTCTGGTCCGCCTCCACCGTCGCAATGCGCGAGGCGACGGCCTTCAGTTGATCGGCATTCTCCCCGGCCAGGGACTCCAGTTGCCCGGGCCACTCGGGGTCCGCCAGCGCCAGGGCTTCCCCATGGCGGACCAGTTCGGTGGTCCACGCCTCCAGTGCCGTGGCCTGGGTCTGCCGTTCCCGGGAAATCCGTTCCAGATCCTTATCCACCTGGGCCCGTCGAACCCGCAGATCCGTGTCCTGTTGCCGCAGGGTCTTCAGTTCGGTCCTGACCCGCTCGAGGGCCTCCCGGGTCTCGTCCGCCGCAGGCACATTGCCCCGTGCATAGGGGTGGTCAAGGGCGCCGCACAGGGGGCAGGGTTCCCCGTCCCGTAACTGCCCACGCGCCGATTCCAGGGCCTCGATGCGCTGCAGCAGACCCTGCTGGGTCTCCAGCAATGTCGCCTTTTCCTCCAGCCCGTGGAGCCGTTCGGCCAGGGTTTCGGCCTCCCCGCCCAGGCGCTCAAGGTTCGCGGACAGTCCCTGCTCCTCCACCACCAGGGCCGCCAGCCGGGAGTGAGCCTGATCCCGGGCCGCCAGGGCCTCCCCGGCCTGCCGGATCCGCGTCTCCCGCGCCTGCAACGCCGCCAGATCCGAGCGCCAGTCGGTCAGGGTCCGGCCCTGCAGCCGGGTTTCCAGGCTCTGCCGGATCGCCTCCCAACGGGCCTGCAGATCCTCTCGCGCCAGGGTCAAAGCCTCGACCCGCTCGTGGCAGGCCTGTCGCTCCGCCTCGGCCCGTTCCTGGGCCTCCCGACACTGCCGAAGCGCTGTGATCCCCTCATCCTGCTGTCGATGCAGGGCCTCCAGGGCATTGGCCTGCTCCCGGATGCCGGTCAGCCGACCCACCAGGGTTTCATCGGCACGGGTCCGGTCCAGTTCACCACGCACTGCCTCGATCTGTTCCCGACCCGCCTGCAACCGCGCTTCCGCCCCGGCCTGCTCCGAGCGTAGTGCCTCCAGACGCTGCTTCGAAGTCGCCAGCGCCTCATGGGACTGGGCCAGGGCGGCGCGACGGTCGGCGACCTGCAGATCCAGTTCCCGTACCTTCTGCAGCACCGGCAGACGCGCCCGCAGCGTCTCGCGGGCGGTGTTCAGTTGTTCCTGCGTTTGCTGCAGGACGGCTTCCGCCTGCCGGGCCGCCTCCTCGGCACCGGGCAACTCGGCCTCACCGGCAACCTGCCGCGCCCGATCCCGTGCCTGACCCTGGCGCAACTGGATCAAGGCGGCATGATCGCCCGCCAACTCCAGGGCCTGCCGGGCCCGGTGCAGCCGCTGCCGATCCGGGGCGAAGGCCTCGATACGGGCCTCAAGATCCGCTGCCTCCTGTTGGATCTGCAACTGGGCGGCCTCCAGTGTCGCGATCCCCTCCAACCAGTCGACGGCCTTGCGCTGCTGTTCCACCTGTGCGTGCAAGGCCGTCTCCTGGGCCTGCCGCGCCGCCAGTTCCGCCGACAACTGCTGCTCTTCCTCCAGGCTGAGCAGACGCATGCCTTCCAGCGCCGTCCGTAGATGCTCAAGGGTATGGCGGGCCTCGCCGCGACGCTCATGCACGGCCACGGAGATGCGGCTGTAGATCTCCGTGCCGGTGATCTGCTCCAGGATCGGCGCGCGCTCGTCCGGCGGCGCCTGCAGGAAGGCCGCAAAACCGCCCTGGGCCAGCAGCATGGAACGGGTGAAACGCTCGAAATCCATGCCCGTGGCCTGTTCGATCTGTTCCGCCACCCCCCGGACCTTGGCCTCGAAGATCTCCCCGGTGTCCGCATTGGCGATCTCGTGGCGGGGGGCCTGCAACTCCCCGTCGGGCCGCCGCCGGGCCCGGTGCTGGCTCCAGTGGCAACGATAGCGTCCCGTCGGCGTCTCGAAGGTGACTTCGGCAAAGCAGTCACCCGTGTGCCGGGACATGACCTCGTTGCCGCTGCGGTTGACCCGGTGCAGGCGCGGCGTGCGCCCGTACAGGGCCAGGCAGATGGCGTCCAGCAACGTGGTCTTGCCGGCGCCGGTGGGGCCGGTGATGGCAAAGATGCCGTCGGCGGTGAAAGCGGGATGGGTCAGGTCGATCTCCCATTCACCGGCCAGGGAATTGAGGTTCTTGAAACGTATCTGCAGGATGCGCACGGGGCAGAGTCCTATTCCGCAAGCGGGTCGGCATCATGGAGGGCGGCCACGGTCTCCCGATAGGCCAGGCGCAGGGACGGCCGCTGCGTGTCCGGCACTTCATGCCGGGTCAGGCAGCGTTCGAAGACATCATGGACATCCAGATCATCCAGGGTTTCCCGGTCGTGGCACTGCGCCAGCACACGGTCGATGACCCGGGCATTCTTCAGCCGCAGGACCTCCAGACGGCTGCCCGCCAGGATCTCGTCCAGCCGTGCCCGCAGGTCACCGATCACCGCCTCCCCCTCGTAGATGATCTCCAGCCAGGCCCGCGAGTCGGCGGCAACCAGTTCCCGCAACCGGGTCTGGATCGCCTCCCAGTCGCCACGCACCCGGGCCAGGGGTTGGAACACCGGCACCTCCGGACAACGCACTGTCAGGGTGCCGCCCGCCTCCAGTTCCACCAGGCAGACACTCTTGCGTTGCCCGGCCTCGCCAAAGCCCATGGGCAGGGGCGAGCCGCTGTAGCGCACCCGCTCCGAGCCCTGCACCATCTGGGCCACGTGCAAATGGCCCAGGGCCACATAGTCCAGGCCATCAGGGAAGATATCGCTGCCCACGTGGGCCAGGGCCCCCACATACAGATCCCGCACCCCGTCGCCGTCCACCGTCCGGCCACCGGCGGTAAACAGATGGCCCGTGGCCAGCATGGGCGGATGCCCGTCCAGTGCCGCCCGGCGCCGACAGGCCAGTTCGACCACGGTGCGGTAATGGTCACGGATTCCCTCGATCAGCTTGCGGTCCTTGTCTTCCACGCTCTCCCCCGCCTCCACCCGGCGGATATCCCGGTCCCGCAGATAGGGCACGGCGCAGACCACCAGTTCCGCCGTCCCCGTCTCCGGGTGATGCAGGACCAGCACCTCATCGGCAGGGTCATCGGGCACGGCGCCGATCACGTGCACATCCAGCACCTTCAGCAGTTCGCGGGGGGCATCCAGGAAGGTGGGGGAATCATGATTGCCGGCCACCACCACCACATGCCGGCAGCAGGAACCGGCCAGCCGGCACAGAAACCGGTAATACAGGGACTGGGCCCGGTTGCTGGGGGTGCTGGTGTCGAACACATCCCCGGCCACCACCAGCACATCCACCCCGGCGTCCTCGATGAGCACGGCCAGCCACTCCAGAAAGGTCTCGAATTCGTCATAACGCTGGCGGCCGAAAAGACGTCGGCCCAGATGCCAGTCGGAGGTGTGGAGGATTTTCAATGTTCAAGCCCCCCTCGCGCTACCGGCGTCGCCCCAATGCCGGCAATGGCACGGCGGTTCGTCGGCACCATGGGTGCCGACATTGTTGAAGAAATGCTCCATCGGAAACTCCGCCACACTCTGCTCCTTCACTCCCAACCACTCCAACACTCCCAAACACGCCGTGGCAACAGAGGCCCATGTCCTTCCCCACTCACCCCAACGGCGTCAGCAACCCCACCACGGCTCCGGTCATCAGGGTGGCCAGTGTCCCGGCCACCAGGGCTCGCATCCCCAGTGCCACCACCTCGCCACGCCGCTCCGGCACCATCGCGCCCAGACCACCGATGAGGATGCCCAGACTGCCCAGGTTGGCAAAGCCGCTCAGGGCATAGATCAGGATGAGCTCGGAACGCGGGGAAAGCACCTGAGGGTCCAGCTGCGCCAGCTGCAGGAAGGCCAGCATTTCGTTGAGGACGGTCTTCACACCCAGCAATGTCCCGGCCACCTGGGCCTCCGCCCAGGGAATGCCCATCAACCACGCCAGCGGCGCCATGATCCAGCCCAACAGGCGTTCCAGGCTCAGATCGGCTCCCCCCACCGCGGGCAGCAGGCCCAGCAGGCCGTTGGCCAGGGCCACGAGGGCGATCAGCACCACCAGCAAGGCCACGATCTGCAGCAACAGCTCCAGCCCCCGCAGGGTGCCCCGGGTGATGGCATCCATGGCCCCGGCCGCCCGGTCCAGCCCCGTGTCCAGCGCCCCCTGGGTGGCCGGGCCGGTGGAGGGGACCATCACCGCCGCGATCAGCAGCGCCGCGGGCAGGCTGATCACCGAGGCAATGATCAGGTGCCCCAGGGCGTCATCCAGCACATGGCCGATGAAGGTGGCATAGAGCACCAGCATGGTGCCCGCCAGGGTGGCCATGCCCACGGTCATCAGGGCAAACAGCTCGCTGCGGGTCATGCGCGCCAGATAGGGGCGCACCAGCAGAGGGGACTCCACCATGCCCAGAAAGACATTGGCCGCCGTCCCCACCCCCAGGGCTCCGCCGATGCCGAAACTGCGCTCCAGCACCCGGGAAACACCGCGAATGATCAGCGGCAACACACGCCAGTGGAACAGCAAGGCCGACAGGGCACTCATGACCAGGATCAGCGGCAAGGCCTGGAAGGCGAAGACAAAGGCCTGCCCGGCCCCTTCGGCCTCGAAGGGTAACTCGGCACCACCCAGATAACCGAAGACAAAGGCCGTGCCCGCCCGAGTGGCCTGGCTCAGGGCAATGACCAGTTCGTTGGCCCACAGGAACAGATGACGTCCGCCCGGCACCCACAGCAACAACGCCGCCAGACCGAACTGCAGTCCCAGGCCCGCCGCCACCGCCCGCCAGGGCATGCGCCAGCGATCCTCGCTGAGCAACCAGGCGATGCCGATGAAGACCACCAGTCCGGCAATTCCCTGCACCATCAACACGGGCTCGCCCCCCAAGTTCAAATGTCGGGGAGGATAACCCGCGGACGGCGAACCTGGGTATCCGGGGCACACCGAAGCAGCTGATGCACCGGCATGGCCCACAGCCTCATCCCACAGGGACGAGGGCATCAATCAATTGCTAAAAACTATCAAAAAAATGAAAACCATTCATTTGATTGTATTACCCATACCATCTATAAACTAATAACGAACGCAGGGCGAACGAATTGGCGCGAGTCACTCCCGGCAGTCATCGTCGGTGAACCTGGCCTCGCACAGGCCGCATGAGCGGGCTGCCCTGCCCCGAACGTGGTCTGGATTTTGATCGAATCAACCAACCAAGTGGTAAATGGGGAGATAGACATGGCCGGAAACAACGTCAGCAGCCCGGGCAAGTGCCCGGTAGTACACGGCGGCAACACCGCCAGCGGAGCTTCCAACAACGTCATGGAATGGTGGCCCAATGCACTGAACCTGGACATCCTTCACCAGCATGATTCCAAGACCGACCCCCTGGGCGAAGATTTTGATTATGCAGAGGAATTCAAGAAGCTGGATCTGGAAGCCGTAAAGCGGGACCTGCGGGCGCTGATGACGGACAGCCAGGACTGGTGGCCGGCCGACTGGGGACACTACGGCGGCCTGATGATCCGCATGGCCTGGCACGCCGCCGGCACCTACCGCATTGCCGACGGCCGCGGGGGGGCCGGGACCGGCAACCAGCGCTTTGCGCCGCTCAACAGCTGGCCCGACAACGTCAACCTGGACAAGGCCCGTCGCCTGCTGTGGCCGATCAAGAAAAAGTACGGCAACCAGCTCTCCTGGGCCGATCTGATCATTCTGGCCGGCAACATGGCCTATGAGTCCATGGGTCTGAAGACCTTCGGCTTTGCCGGTGGCCGCGCGGACATCTGGCATCCGGAAAAGGACATCTACTGGGGTTCCGAGAAGGAATGGCTGGCCAAGTCCGGCGGCGAAGGCAGCCGCTACTCCGGCGAGCGCGACCTGGAAAACCCCCTGGCCGCCGTGATGATGGGCCTGATCTACGTCAACCCGGAAGGGGTGGACGGCAATCCCGACCCACTCAAGACCGCCCATGACGTGCGCATCACCTTTGCCCGCATGGCGATGAACGATGAGGAAACCGTGGCCCTGACCGCCGGTGGCCATACCGTGGGCAAATGCCATGGTAACGGCGATGCCTCCAGGCTGGGCTCGGACCCCGAAGGGGCCGGCGTCGAAGAACAGGGCCTGGGCTGGCATAACCCCCAGGGCAAGGGCTGTGGCCGTGAAACCATCACCAGCGGCATTGAAGGCGCCTGGACCACCTACCCCACCAAGTGGGACAACGGCTACTTCAAGATGCTGCTGGAGCACGAATGGGAGCTGAAGAAGAGCCCGGCCGGTGCCTGGCAGTGGGAGCCTGTCGATATCAAGGAGGAAGACAAGCCGGTGGACGTGGAAGATCCGTCCATCCGCTACAACCCGATCATGACCGACGCCGACATGGCCATGATCAAGGACCCCATCTATCGGGAGATCTCCGAGCGTTTCTACAAGGATCCCGAGTATTTCAACGAGGTCTTCGCCAGGGCCTGGTTCAAGCTGACCCACCGCGATCTGGGGCCGAAGAGCCGTTACCTGGGTCCGGACGTGCCCCAGGAGGACCTGATCTGGCAGGACCCCATCCCCACCGTGGATTACACCTTGGATGATGGCGAAATCGCCGACCTCAAGAACAAGATCCTCGCCAGCGGCCTGAGCGTTTCCGAGCTGGTCGCCACTGCCTGGGACAGTGCCCGTACCTTCCGTGGTTCCGACTGCCGGGGCGGCGCCAACGGCGCCCGGATTCGTCTGGCGCCGATGTGCGACTGGGAAGGCAACGAGCCGGAACGTCTCAAGAAGGTACTGGGCGTGCTGGAAGGCATCCAGGCCGGCCTGGGCAAACCGGTGAGCATGGCCGACCTGATCGTGCTGGGCGGTACGGCGGCGGTGGAAAAGGCGGCACGGGATGCCGGCGTGGACATCACCGTGCCCTTTGCACCGGGCCGTGGGGATGCCACCGAGGAGATGACCGACACCGAGTCCTATGCCGTGCTGGAACCCATCCACGATGGCTACCGCAACTGGCAGCAGAAGGATTATGTGGTCACCGGTGAGGAACTGTTGCTGGACCGCACCCAGCTGATGGGGCTGACCGCCCCGGAAATGACGGTGCTGGTGGGCGGCATGCGCGTCCTGGGCACCAACCATGGCGGCACCCGGCATGGTGTGTTCACGGATCGCGTGGGCGTGCTGAGCAACGACTTCTTCGTCAACCTCACCGACATGCGCTACAGCTGGAAACCGGCCAGCAACAACCTCTACGAAATCCGTGATCGCAAGAGCGGCGAGGTGAAGTGGACGGCCACCCGGGTTGATCTGGTGTTCGGTTCCAACTCGATCCTGCGTTCCTATGCCGAAGTCTATGCCCAGGACGACAACCGGGAGAAGTTCGTCAAGGACTTCGTCAAGGCATGGGTCAAGGTGATGAATGCTGACCGCTTTGATCTGAAGTAGGTGGAGGGATGGAGGCGGGGTTCAGGCCCCGCCTCCATCATGCTTCCCAAAACCCTCGGGCGCAGCCGTCTTCCGGCCGCGCCCTTTTTCGTCTGCTGCCCCTGACCTGTCACTGCTGGTGGTGCTGTCGCTGAGGAACGAGTCAGCCGGGTCGAGCATTCACTCTCTTGACATAGAAACATAAATGATTATTATTTTTACTCTTCTTATTAAGCCCGAGGATTCCCTCGCCAAGGGCTAGCAAGGACAAACGTTGGTCATTGCGACAGGAGGTTGCATGGTTTTCTTCGATTCGTTATCCCGAACCGGCCACGGGCATGGTGTCTTCCCTGCGGCGAGTCGCAATTGGAAGTTGCGGTTGACGGCTTGGGTTGCAGCCACCGTGTCGTCACATTGGCAATGCCGTTACACTCGGAAGAGGTTGCCAACTCCGATACTCCCTTCAGGATTGAGGACTTCTCGACAAATCATGGCCGCCATGCGAGGCGGTGATTTACTTCGGGCAGGTCATAGGCTCGGGGAAGGGATCGTATATGGTTTCGTCACAGCAGTTGGCGGTGGTGCACTTACAGTTTACCTGTCAGGTTCAGTCGGCAATTTTCGCACCAACACCATAGCGGAACCCAGGCAGATTTTTACTCTGAATTGGCAGTTGGTTATGCGCAAAGAGGTGTGCGAGCTGTCATTCTAAATGGGTGTTCACGCGTGATTCAGATGACATGTAACAGGCAGAATCCATCATTAAGGTGACACCCATGCTTTCAGTATGCGAGTTCCTGGTTACTTTCTCGGTCGGATTATTACTGATCATCGTTCCTTATACATTGGGTCTTGTCTTCCGCGGCCTAAAGAGAGGGGATTGGCGCATCGTCGAACTTTCATCGCTAGCGTTCATGTTGTTGATTTCAAGTTCTGTCTTCATTAACTTCACATTTGGGTTAGGCGACTTTTTCACAAGCCGGATTTGCGGTCAATAAGATGGTGCTTGAAGGCTTGGAACTCGCTGCATCATTGACTGGATCCCCGCTTTCGTGGGGATGACGGAGTGGTTGGGTTGGTCGGGATGGGAGGGATGGGCAAACGTCACTCCCGCGAAAGCGGGAGTCCAGACGAGGACGGCACGTCGCCGGCTCCCCGACTCATCAACTTTTCCACCAAACAGAAAACTTTCCCGCACCGAATCATTCTTACCTGAAAAGACCCATCCCCTTCCCGGCGTATGAGGCTCCACCCATGAAAGTTCTGGTATTGGGCAGTGGCGTGATCGGTGTCACCAGCGCCTGGTATCTGGCCAGGGCGGGACACGAAGTGACGGTGATCGACCGGCTGGAGGAACCGGCCATGGAAACCAGTCACGCCAATGCGGGCATGCTGTCGTTCGACCACTCCACCCCCTGGGCCGCACCGGGCGTCCCCTTCAAGGCCATCCGATGGCTGACGCAGGACCTCGCCCCCCCTCTACATCAACCCAAAGGCCATCGACATTCGGGCATTGGGCTTTCTGGTCAGTATGCTGGGGCAGTGCACCAGCTCGGCCTTCACGGTGAACAAGGAACGCATGCTACGAGTGGCCCGTTACAGCGCCGAATGCTTCAAAGCACTGCGGGAAGAACTGCCGCTGCACTACGATGGCCGTCAGAAGGGCACCCTGGAACTGTTCCGCACGGAAAAGGATCTGGCGGAGGCCGGCGACAATGTGGCCATCCTGGAACGCTGGCATATTCCCCATGCGGTGCTGGACGTGGACGCCTGCATCCGCCATGAACCGGCCCTGGCCCACGTGCGGGAAAAGATCGCCGGAGGCGTGCTGCTGCCGGGAGATGAGACCGGTGACTGCCGCAAGTTCAGCCTAGCCCTGGCAAAGGCCTGTGAAACCCTGGGCGTGACCTTCCTGATGAACACCTCGGTCGAGGCCATCGACACCGGCAACGGGAAAATCACCGGCGTCAGGACCTCCACCGGCACCCTGACCGCCGACCGCTACGTAGTGGCGCTGGGCTGTGAATCACCCAGGGTACTGGGCGGGATCGGCATCCATCTGCCCATCTATCCCCTCAAGGGCTACTCCCTCACCATGCCGATCCTGGACGAGGATCGGGCACCCCAGTCCACGGTGATGGACCAGAAGTACAAGGTGGCCGTCACCCGCTTCGACCACCGCATCCGGGTGGGAGGGATCGCGGAGATCGCCGGCGACAACAAGGACCTGCCGCAACAACGCCGGGCGGTCATCGAGTTCGTGGTGCGCGACCTGTTCCCCGGTGGCGGCGCGGTGGAAACAGCCGAGTTCTGGATCGGGCTGCGCCCCATGACCCCGGACAGCGTGCCGATCCTGGGCAGGACCCGCTACGACAACCTGTTCCTGAACACCGGCCACGGCACCCTGGGCTGGACCATGTCCCTGGGCTCGGCAAGATTCGTGGCCGACCTGGTCAGCGGACGTCCCCCGGACATCGACCCCGCCGGCCTGGGGGTGGATCGTTACCGCTGAACGGCATCGGCCTCGGCCACCCAGGCATTACCACGTGCCGCCAGCTCTCCCAGGTCCACATGTGAACGCGCCAGTTCGGATCAATCACATCCATTGATCGTTGCAAACCCTTCCTCTGGCGCCACACGGCGTCAATCCGCTGCCTGGAAGGCAAACGGCTCGGCCGCCACGAACAGCCCCGACACCTCACCGGAAAGTACCCGTTCCATATCCACACCCAGGTCCAGTTTGATGACGCTAAAAATCAAACCAAGGCAGCAGCGCCCCCGCGGACCCGATCTTACGGAGCCAGGCTTGCGGGTTCGGCGTCATCCCCAATTCGGTCCAGTGAGGCCTTTCCAACACCAACGATATCCATTATTCTGGATTTTCTTCTTTAAAAGAAAACCCATTGGAGGCACTTGAGCCGTGCTGGAGACAGACAGCAAACGGGTATGGAGCATAGGGCAGAACGTTGCGACCATCCGACGCCGCCGGGGTTTGACGCTGGATGGGCTTGCGGAACTCAGCTCGGTCAGCCGCGCATCGATCTCCGCACTTGAAAACGGGGCCGACAACCCACGTGTGCAGACGCTATGGAACCTCGCGGACGCACTTGGCGTGAATTTCGGCACCCTGATCGGCGACAGCAAGGATGAGTGCGTTGTGGACGACGACGGCGCCAGCGTGCAGCTCATTGACCGGCGGACGAGCCCGAAGATCGTCGAGGCTTACCTTTTGGAATTGCCAGCCGGAGTATCCCGAAACGCCCGCCCCCATGTTTCCGGGGTCCACGAACATGTGGTCGTTCTTGCCGGAGAGCTGCTGACGGGACCGGCGGAAGGCCCCAGCCTGCTGAAAGCTGGGCAATCCGCCTCATTCGCGGCCGATGTACCACACATCTATTCGGCCGAACGCGCGAGCGCACGCGCCATCGTAACGGTGGTCTATCCCCTCCAGGAGGATGGGGCACGGCCCGATTTGGAGCTGAACTGGCCTCGGAGCAAGGTTGATTGGGAGGAAGTTGTATCGCTGATGGCCCGCGCCACGATCGAGGTGCAGAACGGGGTGGGCATAAACACCAAGAGGTTCCAGCTCCCGGCGCAACTCAGCCCCGCGAAAGCCGTGAGTGAGCTTCGCAGAAGAATCGCGACCGTCCCGCATAGCCCCGCCGTGCGTCGCTTCGTCCTCACTGGCAGCGCCCCCGGAATCCTCTCACTCTACCGGGCACCGCAAATGGCGCGCCTTCCTACAGCGACTGAGTCCCTGAAGGGAAACCTGGCGGACCGATGCCTGAAGCTTGCAGACCTCGCTACTGCGCGTTTCGGATCGTGCGATCTGGACCGCATCCAGCGCTCTGTCAGCGAGACGTCATCCCTGATGGAGTCGGCCTTGGCTGCGGAGGCTCTGACGAGACACGGCAGGCCAACAGTGCCGCTGGGCGTGGGCACGATAGAACATGGTCGGGAGCCAGATGACGCCACCGCAAGGCGCCTGTTTGAAGCCAGGATCGATGTTGACGCCTACGAGGCCTACGAACTTGTCCATCCCGCCTATGCCCGCCAGACGCTTGCGCTGGCAGGCTACCTACCCGTGACGGAGGGGCTCCGGATCCTCGATGTCGGAACAGGGCCCGGCCTGCCCTTGGCGATGCTTCGCGAACTGCGCCCGGACCTGCAGGCGCTCGCGGTCGATCCCAGCGAAGTAGCGGTTCAGCATCTGACACGACGGTTCGCCAAGGATCCCGCAGTTGCGATCCAGCAAACCTCAATCACGGAACTGGATCCCCGAAATCAGGGGTTCGAGGTCGCCGTATCGGTTGGTGCGTCCCACCATCTGGACACGTCCGCCTTCCTTGCCGCAATACGTGATCAAGTCCGGAATGGCGGTCGTGTTCTAGTCGCCGACGAGATGATCTCAGCGTTTTCTGACTGTGGGGGACGCCAGGCCGCCCTCATTCGCCATCACCTTTGGTACATCCTGGATACGTTGGTGGAGCTGCCGAAAGGATCACATAAGGGCGACATCCAGCTCGCGAAGCGCTTGGCCGAGGTGCTTCCCGAGGCGTTGGGAATGGCATATTCCCAACGGAGCGATGCGGCCAGGCACACGATTCGCGATCTCTTCGAGGAGGTCACGGAAATCGAACGGCCGATGCAGCCCTCACACCCCTTGGCGGTATTCTCTCGATTCCACCTTCTGGAACTCCAGGCGCTCATCGCAGGGTTCGACTACGAGGTCGAGCAGAAGACATCTCCGGCACGGTTCAAGGCGCTCGCCCGGACGAACGGGTTCGAGATCATGGAGCATCACAGGATCTATGCAACCGATGGAGACGGCCAGGAGGATGCCGGGACACATCTTCTGGTCATGGAGGCTGTATGACAGCCGATCTCGGTGTGCGCGCAGGAGTGCAAGCCGCCCTGCCCATTGCAGCCGCCTACTTGCCGGTGGCCTTCGCGCTGGGAGCGGCGTCCTCACAACTGGGCTTTTCGGTTTTCGGAAGTGCGTTGTGGTCCGCGATCATGTTTTCGGGGGCCAATCAGGCACTCCTGCTGAGCGGGCTTGCCTCAGGGGTTCCGCTGGTCATTCTGGCGTTATTGGCGATTGCTGCCAGCCTCAGACACATTCTTTACGGAGCGGTTCTCGCGGGGCGTCTCAATGCTTCGCCCGCAGGCCGGGCAACCTACGGTTACGGCCTCACGGACGAGGTATTCGCAACCACCCTGACCGCATACGAAGCGCGTGGCCACGCCTTGCCCTCCAGGTGGCTCGTGGGACTGGCCATTTCGGCGCTGGGAACATGGATCATCGGCACCGCACTGGGGAATGCGGTCGGCGACGTTCTCCAGTCCCACGCCCCAGGCATCAGTGGGGCGCTCGACTTCGCCCTTCCCGCACTTTTCGTAGGGCTGGTCTGGTCCACTGCGAGGCGGTCGATACTTGGGCGGATGCTGCTCGCCGGAGTCCTCTCGGCGCTCATGGTTTTGCTCGGTCGCCCTGAACTCGCGATCCTGGCTGGCGCCCTGCCTGCCCTTATCCCGGATCGGAGAACCGAATGACCGCCCTCTGGACTACCATCACCATCATCGGTATGGCGACCTACGCCACTCGTGTTTTGCCCTTGTTCTGGATTCGACCCAGTGGCCGGGAAGGACCACGATCATCCTGGCTGGACCGCCTGGGCCCGTGTTTGCTGGCGGCAATGGCCGCTGCGGTCATCCTGCCCACGTTCGAGCAGTCCGAAAGTTCGTTGGAGTTGATGGCCGTGACGGGAGGGGTGATCGCTGCGGGTGCGTCCATGTCGATACGGCGAGATCCAGGCTTGGCCACGCTCGTCGGTATGGTCGCGTTCTACCTCATCAATGCCCATCCAGAATTCATCCTGCACTAAAGCGGCAGTGTTCAACGATGGCAAGGACAAAAGTGACGACGACCAACCCAACACCGCCTTACCCGAAAAGAAGCAAACGATGGTGGCCATGGAAGATGCGCGCCTTGCGGGCATCCACTCGCTCGGCCCGGCTCACCGGCGCCATGTTGAAGGCGATGTAGGCCAGCACATCGTAGAGATCGCTGTGCTCGGCCTCGATCAGCTTGCCCACATCGGCCAACTCCTGCCTGCCGTAGCCCTTCTCCTCCAGCCCCTCCAGCAGCTTTTTCCGGGTATCCGGGCGACCCCACAGGCGGCGTAGTTCGTCTTCGTCCTTGAACAGCTCGGGCAGATCCCTGAACAGGCGCGCCCGAGGCGCGTGCCGCCAGACTCCAGCGGGCATGAAACAGCTTCCAGGCAATCTGGAAGGCGATGGCGGTCTTGCCGGTGCCGGTGGCCAGGGTCAGAAGAATGCGATCCCGACCCGCCGCAACGGCCTCCAGCGCCTGGTTGATGGCGTTGTGCTGATAATAGCGCGCCTGCCAGAACCCACCATTGTCCTCGAAGGGCACCGCGCCGAAGCGTTCCCGCCAGCTGTCTTGAACACCGGCACCCGTGCCAAAGGTCTCCACCCACAGCCCATCGGGAGAGGGCCAGGCATCCACCGGCCCCTCCGTGCCCGTGCCCATGTCCACCCGGTAGATGCCGTCGCCATTGGTGGCGTAGGCGAATCGGGTCTGCAAGCGCTCGGCATAGCGCTTGGCCTGGGCCAGCCCCTCGGTCACCGGCAAGCTGCGTTTCTTGGCCTCGATCACCGCAAGCTTCTGGCCGCGATAGATCAGCACATAGTCGGCAATGTCCTGCCTGGCCCGTTTGCCGCCGCCCTGCAGCCGACCGAGCGTGATCACCTCACGCCGCACCCGGCTGGCCTCCATCACACCCCACCCTGCCTCCTTCAGGGCCGGGTCGATGAGTTCAGCGCGGGTTTCGGCTTCGTTCATGGGTGCGCAAGTGCATCGACAGTATGAATATCCTCTTCCACGACCTGTTCATCCAGTCGGAAGCCGGTACCGAAGTGTTCGCGCAGGCGGGCAGCGAAATCTTCAAAACTGAGATCGGCCAGCGAGGCAGCAGCGGCAAAGCTCAGCTTGTGGGCATGGTAGAGGGCGGCGGCGAGGAAGAAGTTGGCCGACTCTCTGCCAAAGGGCTCCAGCACTTCTTCAAAGTCGGAATTGATGGCCAAGGGCATGGCGTACTCCTCCGCAGATAGATACTCGTTGATAAAAAAGACTATCTCTTGCCATTATGCGTTCCAGCCAGCATGTTCATGATCAGACGGATCATGGTCTCCTTGTGGGCGGCATCCGACTCGGCCACCAGCAGGGTCAGGGCCGCGAGGCCCACGTCGTTGATCACCGGCTCACCTGCCGCATTCAGCAAGCGGCCATTACGGTGGAGGAAGTCCACGAACAAGAAGGCCGCGCTGCGCTTGTTGCCATCGGAAAACGGGTGGTTCTTGACCACGAAATACAGCAGATGCGCGGCCTTGGACTCCACGCTGGGGTAAGCGGGCTCGCCAAACACGCTCTGATCCAGATTGCCCAGCAGCGAGGCCAGACCGTCGCCCCGATCCCGGGCGAACAGATCGGTCGCCTCGCCGCGCGCCATGAGCTCGGATTTCAGACTGTCCAGCGCGGCCCGCGCCTGTTCCAGTGTGGGCAGGCTTCCACCCGGCTGGGCACGTGGCTCGGTCAGCAGCCCCTCGTCGTAGCGCTGCAGCAGCAGAAAGGTCTGGGCGTAGCGGCTGACGATATCCACCAAGCCACGACCGCTGCCCGCGTCCAGCGCCGGGCTTTGCGCGGCCTTGCGCACCAGCGCCAGGGCCGCCTCCAGTTCCCGGGCATTTTCCTCAAAGCGCTGGCGGTTCAGGGTCCAGCCCTGGGTGAGGTGTTCGCGGAGGACGCGGGTGGCCCACTGGCGGAACTTGACGGCGCGGCCTGAGTTGACCCGGTAGCCGACTGAAATGATCGCGTCGAGGTTGTAGTGCTTGACGCGCCGCCGAACCTGCCGCTGGCCTTCCTGACGAAGGACCGAGGATTCCTCGGTAGTTGCCTCCTCGACCAGTTCATCGTCAGCGTAGATATTCTTGAGGTGCAGGCCGATATTGTCCGTCGAGGTATCAAAGACGTCAGCCATTTGCCGTTGTGAGAGCCAAACCGTCTCCTGATCCGTATCCAGCCGGACCTCGACGGCCTTGTCGGCTGCGCCGTAGATGATGATCGGCGCCTGGTGTTCCTGGGTCATGTGACTAACTCCTCCTTGAGAGCATCGTTGAGGCTTACCGGGCCAGCTGTCAGCTCGCCCGAAAAGGCCTTTTGTAGCATGGATTGTTTGAGCTCGGAAAGCGCATGAAGCTTACTGCGATACATGGACTGAACTTCTTGACATTGAACCAAAAGCTCAGACACCTGATCAACTATTTTTCTTTTTTCCGCTAGCTTTGGCACGGCCATGTCCTTCTTTATGCCTTTTTAACGAACTCAGATTTGAGCTTCATTGGACCGATGCCATCGATTTTGCAATCAATATTATGATCACCATCTACCAACCTGATGTTTTTGACCTTGACTCCAACTTTCACCACGAGGGACGTTCCCTTAACTTTTAGATCTTTAATCACAGTAATTGTGTCACCATCACTCAGCAAGTTTCCATTTGAATCCTTTACTACTATACCAGCGTATTGCTCCTCACCTTCTCCTGCCTTCCACTCATGGCCACATTCAGGGCAAACTAAAGCGCCTCTATCTTCATATGTAAAGCTGGATTTACAACCTGGACAATTAGGTAAATTACTCATCAGTCAACTCTCAAATGTCGTATCGGAAAACACTTGCCATCGATGTGCGTACGCTTTGGTTTAGCTGAGCCTCCAAGGGCCTGACTCCGTGACTTGAACTACCACACCTTCTTGCCCGAACTGACGGAGTAACGCTACCAACCAATATTGCTGGTTAGAAGGAGTAGCTTTAAGTTCCCAAGGCCCTCACCGACAAGATGGCCGGTGAGCCCCAGCCCGTAGCTGGCTCATTCATCGATGAGAACCTGCGCAGCACCCGCAGTGACCGGCTATGCTGCGCCTCATCAAGCGCAAATTCGGCGCCCGGGCCAGGATTGTACTGCCAACAGCATGTCCAGCAGGCCACTGAAGCTCGATTATCCCAGTGGATCGACAAACATCCTCACCGCTGAAAACATCGAATGTTGGGGTGAGGCCAGACATCGACCCCACCGGCCTGGAGGTGGACCGCTACCGCCGGGCAGGGCACCACACGTCCGGCTTGCCTATTCATTCAAACGACTGTTAGAGTCCCCCTTGATGATTATCAAACCATGATGCCGCCGGGATCGCTCCAGGGTGTCCACGGCAGGCCGACGTCACACCAAGGGAGTTCGTATGAAAAAGACACCCAACCCCGCACCCACCCGACCCGGCCAGCGCGTGGCGGTGGTGGCCGGGCTGCGCACGCCTTTTGCGCGGCAGCTCACCGCCTTCCGGGACCTGTCCGCCATTGATCTGGGCATTCTGGTCACCAGCGAACTGATGGCCCGCACGGACCTGGACCCGGCGCTGGTGGAACGGGTGGTCTACGGTCAGGTGGGGATCCTCCCCCAGGCCCCCAATATCGCCCGCGAAGTGGTGCTGGGCGCTGGCCTGCCGGCAGGAACCGATGCCTACAGCGTCTCCCGCGCCTGCGCCACCAGCCTGCAGAGCACCGTGGACGTGGCCGCCGCCATCGCCCGCAACGAGATCCAGGTGGGGCTGGCCGGCGGCGCCGATTCCACCTCGGTGCTGCCGCTGCAGCTCAGCACCCCCCTGGCCCGCGCCTTCATGCGGGCCAGCAAGGCCCGCTCCCTGCTGGACAAGCTGCGCTGCTTCAAGGACATCCGCCCCGGGCATCTGCTGCCCAACCCGCCGGCGGTGGCGGACTATTCCACCGGTCTGCGCATGGGCGATATCGCCGAACAGATGGCCCGCAATCACGACATCGGACGGGCGGAGCAGGATGCCCTGGCGGTGGCTTCCCACCACAAGGCCCACCAGGCCTGGGAGGCGGGACACCTGCAAGCCGAGGTGATGACCGGCATCGTGCCCCCCTTCCGGGAAGTGATCACCCGGGACAACACCCTGCGACCCGATACCAGCCTGGAACACATGGCACGCCTGCCGCCAGTGTTCGACCGTCGCCACGGCACGGTCACCGCCGCCAATTCCAGCCCGCTCACCGATGGCGCCGTCAGCCTGCTGCTGATGACCGAATCCCGGGCGCGGGCACTGGGTTTCGACCCCCTGGGCTTCATTCGCGGCTGGGCCTTCACCGCCATCGACCCCTTCAACGACGGACTGATGGGTCCGTCCCATGCCACCCCCCTGGCCCTGGACCGGGCCGGCATCCGGCTGCAAGACCTGGCACTGGTGGAGATGCACGAGGCCTTCGCCGCCCAGGTACTCGCCAATCTCAAACAATGGCGGTGCCCGCGCTTTGCCCGGGAGGTCCTGGGACGGGACACCCCCATCGGCGAGGTGGACCCGGATCGCTTCAACGTACTGGGCGGCTCCATCGCCTACGGCCATCCCTTCGCCGCCACGGGGGGACGCATGATCATCCAGACACTGCGCGAACTGCGCCGCCGGGGCGGCGGACTGGCGCTGACCACCGCCTGCGCCGCGGGCGGCTTGGGCGCAGCCCTGATCCTGGAGGTGAACTGATGAATGCCTTTCACATGCAGAAGGATGACCGGAACGTGGCCGTCATCACCGTGGACCTGCCCGATGAGCGCATGAACGTACTCCGGGCGGAGATGGTGGACGAATGCGGCGCCCTGCTGGATACCCTGGCACGGGACAACACCCTGCGGGGCGTCATCATCACCAGCGGCAAGCCGGACAACTTCATCGCCGGGGCCGACATCCGCATGCTGTCCGCCTGCGACAGCGCCGAGGACGCCGCCGCCCTGGCCCGCGCCGGACAGGCCCTGTTCGACCGACTGGAGGGCTTCCCGGTGCCGGTGGTGGCCGCCATCCACGGCCCCTGTCTCGGCGGCGGACTGGAACTGGCCATGGCCTGTCACGGCCGGGTGGCCACGGATCATGACGCCACCCGCCTGGGCCTGCCGGAAGTGCAGCTGGGCCTGCTGCCGGGGAGCGGCGGCACCCAACGGCTGCCGCCGCTGGTGGGCCTGCCCCAGGCCCTGGACATGATGCTCACCGGACGCCAGCTGCGCCCGCGCCAGGCCCTGCGGCAGGGACTGGTGGATGAACTGGTGCCCCCGCCCCTGCTGATGCAGGCGGCCCGTGCCCGGGTGCAGGCCCTGACGGACGGGAAACAGACCCGCCGCCGCAGGCCCTGGCACCAACGCCTGCTGGAAAACAACACACTGGGGCGACACATGGTCTACCGGCAGGTCGGCAAGCGGGTACACGCCCGCACCCAGGGCAACTACCCGGCCCCGGAACGCATCATCGACGCCGTGCGCACCGGCCTGGAATCCGGTCGGCGGGCGGGGCTCGCCGCCGAGGCCGGGCATTTCGGGACCCTGGCCATGACGCCCCAGGCGGAGGCGCTGATGTCCCTGTATCTGGCCGGCAATGCCCTGAAAAAGGCCCTGGTCACCTCGCCGTCGGCCACCCCTCGTCCGGTGCGGACCGTGGGCGTGCTGGGCGCGGGCCTGATGGGGGCCGGGATTGCCCATGTCACCAGCACCCAGGCCGGCAGGAACGTACGGCTCAAGGACGTGAGCGCCGAACGGCTCAACGAGGCCATGGGCCATGTCCATCGCCAAATCCGGACCCGGCAGCGGCGCCAGGGGCTAAGCGACTTCGAGGCGGGACGCCAGCTGAACCGCATCACCCCCACCCTGGACTACAGCGGCTTTGGTCGTCTGGACATGGTGATCGAGGCGGTGTTCGAGGATCTGGCACTCAAGCACCGCATGCTGGCGGATGTGGAGGCCCATTGCCCGGAGACAGTGATCTTTGCCACCAACACCTCGTCCATCCCCGTCGCGCAGATCGCCGCGCCGGCCCGGCGGCCGGAACGGGTCATCGGCATGCACTATTTCTCACCGGTGGAACGCATGCCCCTGCTGGAAGTGATCGTCACCGACCGCACCGATCCGGAAGTGATCGCCACCACCGTGGCCCTGGGCCGGGACCAGGGCAAGACGGTGATCGTGGTTCAGGACGGGGCCGGGTTCTACGTCAACCGCATCCTCGCCCCCTACCTGAACGAGGCCTGCCATCTGCTCATGGAGGGCGTGCCCATCGACCACATCGACACCACCCTGGTGCGGTTCGGCTTCCCCATGGGGCCCTTCGCCCTGCTGGATCAGGTGGGGCTGGACGTGGGCGGCAAGGTGGGACCCATCCTGCATGAAGCCTTCGGTGAACGCATGCGCCCCTCACCGGTGGGCGAGCGCCTGCTGGCCCAGGGGCGGCGGGGCCGCAAGTCCGGCAAGGGATTCTACCGCCATGATCGCCGTGGGCGCGGCGCCCCCAAAGTAGATGCGGCGGTCTACACCGAACTGGGGGTACAGCCCGGGCAACGCCTTCCGGCCCAGGAAATCATCGACCGCACCGTGCTGCCCATGATCAACGAGGCGGTCCGTTGCCACCAGGAAGGCATCATCCGTCACCGGCGGGACGGAGACATCGGAGCCGTCTTCGGCATCGGATTCCCCCCCTTCCTGGGCGGACCGTTCCATGAACTGGCCCGGCGGGGACCGAAAGCGGTGGCAGAGCGCCTGAACGAACTGCAGACCCGTCACGGGGACCGCTTCGAGCCGGCACCCGGGCTGGAGAAGGTGCTGGAGGGGGATGGCGGTGCTTCACCGGCACGGCCATGCCCTTCAGTGGGATCGGTCTGACCTCAGCACTTTCACCTCGGCCAGGGACAGGCCCGTGGTCTGGGCGATCTGCTCGTCTGTGAGCAGATCCAGCTTGAGCAGGTTGATGGCCGCCAGACGCCGTGTGGATCTCAACCCGGTGCGGGCCGGGATGACGGATACACCGGAAGCCTCGGAACATACCAGCATCCGGGAACGGATCACGCCGAGGTTCGATCTGGCCCAGTCGGTGCGTGAGCAGATGCGGATGGACGCCCTGCTGCGACTCGACGGGCCGGTGAAACCGCTGCTGCCGTTTGAAGGCGCATTCGCCGAACGGGAACAGCCTGGCATCCCGTTTGCCTTCGAGGATTATCTCGCCCTGGTGGACTACACCGGTCGGGCCATCGACCCGAGAAAGAAAGGCGCCATCGCCAATACCCTACCCCCGATCCTGCAGCGGCTGGGACTCACCCCGGATCAGTGGCTGGCACAGAGCACGCAGTTCGAGGCCCTGTACCGGCAACAGCGACGACGATCAGTGGCCGGATAGCCCTCCCCC
>NZ_NRSM01000026.1 GCF_016584105.1 Ectothiorhodospira shaposhnikovii
CTGGTCCTCCTGTTGGTCATGCTGGGGAGATTGCCGCTCACGTTCCTTGCGCAACCACCGATCCAACAGGCTGCGATTGATTCCCAGAGACCGGGCAGCTTCGGCCACCCCATACCCCTGGCGCTCAACCAACGCCACTGCCTCAGCCTTGAATTCCGCCGTGTATCGACGTCGTGCCTTCTTGCTCATGAACACCTCCAATGCATAGCCTACGAGGGCTTAACGGGGTGTCCGCTACAATTGGACCACTTCAAGCCCTGCACTACCAGGTTCGTATCAAGCGCTGGGCGTGAGGCCACGTGCGCCTCAAAGGCCTTAACCACGTCCAGGGTTCGTTCACTGGTGGCACCGGTGGGCAACTGGATGGAAGTCATGAAATAGCCTTGATCCTCATCGGGTAGAAAAGACGACGGTAACTGTCCGGCAGCAAAGGCCAGCACTGCGCAGAGCACCACGAATGCCGCCATCATCCGCCCGTTGCACTTCACCAGACGCGCCACGCGTTTACTGTAGCCCGCAGTAAGACGCTCGAAGCCGCGATTGAAAGCACCGAAGAAGCCGTGCTTGGCGTGATGATCAGGGCTGACCGGACGCAGCAATGTGGCGCACAGTGCGGGTGTCAGACTCAGTGCGAGGAAGGCCGAGAACAGGATCGACACTGCCATCGAAAAGGTGAACTGCTGGTAGATCACCCCCACCGATCCGCTCGCAAAGGCCATAGGGATGAACACGGCAGTCAGTACCAAGGTAATGCCGATCACCGCACCGGTGATTTCCCGCATCGCCTGCACTGTCGCCTCCCGTGGCGAAAGTCCGTGGCTGGCCATCTGCCGCTCGACGTTCTCCACCACCACGATGGCATCGTCGACGATGATGCCGATGGCCAGCACCATGCCAAACATGGTCAGCGAGTTGATCGAGAAACCGGCCAGCAGCATCACCGCGAAAGTGCCAAGCAGCGCGATGGGCGCGACGATGGCCGGGATCAGCGTGTAGCGCAGGTTCTGGAGGAACAGGAACATCACCAGAAACACCAGCACCATGGCCTCGAACAGGGTGTAGATGACCTTCTTGATCGACACCTTGACGAACGGCGCGGTATCGAACGGCACCGAATAGGCCATACCCGACGGCATGCTCGGCGCAAGCTCGGCCAAGCGCTCGCGCACGGCCGCGGCGGTACGCACCGCGTTGGCACCAGGCGACAGCTGAATCGCGGCACTGGTGGCCACCACTCCGTTCTCGCGGTTGGAAAAACCATAGGACTGCGCCCCCAGCTCGACCCTCGCCACGTCGCCGATCACCACCTTCGAACCATCGGCGCCAGCGCGCAGGACAATGGCGGCAAACTGTTCCGGCGTCTCCAACTGCCCCTCGACCGTCAGTGGCACGGTCAGGCGCTGGCCCGGTAATGCCGGCTCGTCGCCGATACGCCCCGGGGCGATCTGCGCGTTCTGCTGTTCGATGGCCTGGGCCAGTTCGCTCATGGTCAGGCCGTAGGCGGTGAGCTTGCTCGGGTCGACCCAGATGCGCATGGCCTGCTCGGCACCGAACAGCTGCACGCGCCCGACACCCTCGATACGACGCAACTCCTGAACGATATTGCGCGCCATGTAGTCGTTCAGCGCCACCTCGTCGTACTGACCGCTGGGCGAGGTCATGCCGATCATCATCAGAAAGCCGGACCCGGCCGATTCCACCTGCAGTCCGCTCTGGCGCACCGCATGCGGCAGGCGCGACTCCACCGCCTTGATGCGGTTCTGCACGTCGACCTGAGCCAATTCCGGATCGGTGCCGGGCTTGAAGGTGGCAGTGATCTGCGCCGTACCGGAGGTGTCCACCGAGGATTCGAAGTACAGCAGGTGCTTGACGCCGGACAGCTCCTGCTCGACCAGGCTCACCACCGAATCATTGAGCGTCTGCGGGGTGGCGCCCGGATAGGTGGCGTAAATGATCACTGAAGGCGGCGCCACCGAGGGATAGCGGGCGATCGGTAGCTGCGGAATAGCGATGACGCCGACCAGCACGATAAACAGGGCGATCACCCAGGCGAATACCGGGCGGTTGATGAAGAACTGCGGCATGACGGCTTCTCCGAACTCAGCGCGCGACGGTGCTGAGCTGTTCGCTAACGGCGGCGGGCTGCCAGGGACGCGCGGCGACCTGGGCGTCAGGGCTCAGGCGTTCGATACCCTCGACCACCACCTGCTGCCCGGCACTGAGTCCAGACACCACGCGGTAGCGGCGCTCAACCAGCTCACCGAGCTTGATGGGCACCGGCTGTGCCTGGCCCTGGGCATCCACCACCCACACGCTGGCCTGGCCCGCCGTGCGGGTTACCGCCTGCTGCGGCACACTCAGGGCGGCGTGGTAATGCGCCCGGGGAATCCTCGCCTGCACGTAGAGGCCGGGAAGCAGACGGCGCTGCGGGTTGTCCACCAGCACACGCAACAGCACATCGCCGGTACCGGCATCCACCTCGATACCGGAGAACAAAATGTGCCCGCGCATACCCAGAGGCTTACCATCACCACCGAGAATCTCCACGCTCAACTCCGGCGTCACCGAGCCAATCTGCTGACGCAGCGCCTCCAGCACCGAAGCGGACTGGCGCACGTCGACGTACACTTGATCGATCTGCTGGATTCGCGCCATGGGCGTGGCATCGGTCGGCGAGACCAGCGCGCCCTCGCTCACAAGCGCCTGGTCGATACGCCCGGCAATCGGCGCCTCGACACTGGTGAACTGCAGGTCCAGCCTGCGCCGCGCCAGCGTCGCCCTGGCTTGGGCCACGTCGGCGGCGGCCTGCTCGCGCAGCGCCACGGCATCGTCATACATCTGGCGACTGATCGCCCCGGCCAGCATCAGGGGAGTGAGTCGCTCGGCCTGCACATGTGCCCGCGCCAAAACTGCTTCGGCGCGCTGCAAGGCGGCGGCAGCGCTGTCGACATCGGCCTTGAACGGCGCCGGATTGATTTGGAACAGCACGGCACCGGCCGCGATCTCGGCGCCCTGCTCGAACAGACGGCGCTGCACGATGCCGCCGATCTGCGCGCGAATCTCGGCGTTGCGCACGGCGGCCACGCGTGCCGGCAGATCCTCGCTGACCGACAGCTCGTGAGCCTCCAGCGTCAGCACCGATACATGCACCGGCGCGGGTGCTTCGGATTCCTGTTGCGCCGTATCGCAACCTGCCAGTCCCAACACGGCAAGCCCTGCGAGTAGAATGCTCAGATGCCTCTTACTGCCCATAACCTGCTCCTCACTGAACACTGCTCCGTGGCAACCTGATGTCGACCAGGAACGGATCGAGACTACAAGTCTGGCGCGCAGCCATTGCGAATGATTCGAGGCTTTGTGGAGAAAGCATGGAGAGCACGATAAAATTCAGCACGATCAAATTCGGGACCTCCCATGTCCGATCTCAATGTGCGCCCCGGCCCCGTCCCTCCTGACCCGGCACTGGTGCTGATTGCCGAGGACGAAAGCGAGATCGCCGACATCCTTATCGCCTACCTGCAACGCAGCGGGCTGCGCACCCGGCACGCCACCGACGGCCACGAGGCATTGACCCTGCACCAGATGCTCAAACCGGATCTGCTGCTGCTCGACGTGCAGATGCCACACCTCGATGGCTGGAAGATACTCAGCGAAATCCGCTCCCGTGGCGATACTCCGGTGATCATGCTCACCGCTCTCGATCAGGACATCGACAAGCTGATGGGGCTGCGCCTGGGAGCTGACGACTACGTGGTGAAACCCTTCAATCCAGCCGAAGTGGTGGCACGCATACAGGCGGTGTTGCGGCGCACGCGGGCGGGCGGGCCCGCCGCCAAGCAGATACTGCGCGTCGGCCCGTTCCAGATCGACCTGGACAGCCACGAGGCCAGCGTGCAGCGTGATGGCCAGCGACAGACGCTGGAACTGACCCTGACCGAATTCAAGCTGCTCGCCTGCCTGATGCGCGCGCCGAAACGGGTATTCAGCCGCGCGGAACTGCTGGTCAACTGCCTGCCCGAAGGCGACACCCAGGAGCGCACCGTGGACAGCCACGTCAGCAAGCTGCGCAAGAAGCTCGAAGCCCTCGACATCCAGGGCACGCCAGCCAGCGTCTGGGGCGTGGGCTATCGCTTCGGCGCTGGCGCATGAGGCCGACACCAGGGCTGCGCCGGCAGATCATCCAATCTCTGGCGGTGATGGCACTGGGCATCACCTTCATCTCGGTGTTCGGCTCCTACGTGTTCTACGCCTTCGCCGTGGCCTACCTGCCGGACAGCATCTCCGAAACCTGGATACCCTCACGAGTGGAGATGATCTGGATCGTCTGCACCATCATCGCCGCTCTAGGCATGGCAGTGTTCGTCGCCATTCGCCTGTCGCAACGCCTGATCACGCCGTTGAAAGCGGTGGCACACAGCCTGCGCGAAGTGGCCCAGGGCAAGCTCGACGCCCGCGCGCCGCTGGATGAGCAGGCCACGGGCGAGACGGCGCAGCTGGTGCGCGACTTCAACACCATGGTCGACCGCCTGCAGAGCATGACCCGCGAGCGTGAGTTCTGGAACGCCGCCATCGCCCACGAACTGCGCACGCCGGTGACCATTCTGCGCGGCCGCCTGCAGGGTCTGGCGGAAGGCGTGTTCAGCCCCAGCGGCGAGATATTCGAGAGCCTGCTGCGCCAGGTGGAAGGTCTCAATCGCCTGATCGAAGACCTGCGCGTGCTGAGCCTCAACGACAGCGGCCAACTGGAGGTGCAACGGGTCACAGTCAGGCTAGCCGACGAACTCAGCTTCGTGCTGCAGGCCTTCGCTCCCCGCCTGGCAACAAAAGGGTTTCACCTACACAGCGAACTCGATGCCAACCTGCTAGTGGAGTGCGATGCGGTGCGTATCGGCCAGGCTCTGATGGCGCTCCTGGATAACGCCTTGCAGCATGCCGAGCCAGGTCACCTGCTGGTGCGCCTACACCAGGCAAACGGCCTCATCCATCTGACCGTAGAAGACGAAGGCCCCGGCATCGATAGCTCGCTGGCCACCAACATCTTCGAGGCCTTTCGCCGTGGGGACCCTACACGTTCACGGAAGAGCGGTGGCAGCGGTCTTGGTCTCGCTGTGGTCAAGGCCATCGCGGAGGCCCATGGCGGCCGTGTTGTCGTCCAACCATCTAGCGCGGGAAGTTCATTCGTGATTTCCTGGCCGGCCCGACTACGGGTCTAAGAAAGATAGCGAATTACCCCAGTGCCCGTTTTTGCGCTGAGGTCAGTCATGTTGTGGAGGCCGGGGGAGCCCCCCGGCATGACTTGCGCTACCCCTGGCCGCGGGGTGGTCTTCATCGTATGTCATGCCTTGATCTTTGCCAAAAGTCTGCCGCAACCACACTGGAACCGATAGTGCGTCACGGCTCCTAACCTTCCCATACCGTCCGTTCAGCGCAAGTCACGTTGCGCAGCATCGCTTCCAGTTGCCTTCAGCCAGACCTCTGTTCGATCACTCCGACGACAGTCATCAGTCATCGCGGTGACCAGCAACAAGCCCGGCTTCATTGCCACTTCCCACGCCTGCAGTGAATGGGCCCTGAACCGGAAACGCCTTGAATTACAGCAGCATCCACAAGGCTCTTGCCGCCGACAGTCATCTGCCTCCGTAGCGACGAGAATCCCGATCAGGGCAAGTCACGTCCCGATGCGGGGAGTTGCAACCATCCGGATAAATATAATTCTCATTTACACACAACAACCAATACCGACGTCTCTACGGTATGCAGGGGGGACCGTTTGTGCAGACACTGATGAGGAAACGAGTGGCATTAAGAGGCGCAACACTCCTTCTTGCCACGCAGATGCTGGGACCTGGTTTGGCCGTCGCCGAAGATACACCCAAGATTAACGGGGAAACCGGTGAAATCTACCAACTCGAAGCCGTAACCGTCACGGCGGAGAAACGCCCAGCAGCGCTACAGAACGTCCCGGCAAGCATCTCAGCGATCACCGGCGACCAGATCGACGATGCCGGCATCCAGAGCATCTCCGAAATCGCCAATCTGGTGCCAAACCTCCACATCTTCACCTGGGGTGGAAGACGCAACAACCACATCTTCATGCGCGGCGTGGGTGCCACCTACGGCGAGCCGGCAGTGGGCTTCTACGTCGATGGCGTCGGCTACACCAGTGACGGGATGTTCGACATGGACCTCTTCGATGTGGAGCGCGTCGAGGTCCTGCGCGGACCACAAGGGACACTCTACGGACGGAACGCCCTCGCCGGTGTGATCAATATCGTCACCCGGCAGCCCACGAACGAGACCGAGGCACGCGTAAGTGCAGGCGCCGGAAAGTTCGGTCAACGCGAACTCAAGGGCAGCCTGCGCACCCCGCTTGTGGAAGACAGACTGTTTCTCGGCCTGTCTGCATCCGCAACCAGGCACGATGGATATGTCGACAACATGCACCTTGGCAAAAAGGCTGACGACCGCAACGACCAGAGCCTGCGTGCCAGCCTGCGCTGGACTCCCACCACCAACCTCGACGCCACGTTGTCGCTGGATGCGGAACGATTCCGGGGTGGCGCCTACCCGCTGGGCCCGTTGCAGGAGATAAGTGATCACCCAGAACGCGTGCGCAACGACTTTGCCGGTCACGACAATCGTGACTCTTTCGGGAGCTCACTCAGCCTGAACTGGAATACCCCCCCCGATGTACGGGTAACCTCCATTACGGGCTGGCGCGACTGGGAAAACGACGGCGGCGGCGATACCGATGGCTCGCCGCTGGATATCGTTCGAGAAAGCACGCGGGAGGATCGAAAACAGCTGACCCAGGAGTTGCGGCTGGCATCCCCCGAAACGGAGAGCATGCTGCGCTGGATGGCCGGACTCTACTACTACCAGGAAGACAACGGGATTACGACGCGATCCAGATTCGGCAGCGACGCGGTCGCCATGGGGTTTGTTCCGGCTCCCATGGACAGCCTTCTGGTCGCTGACAAAGATGATCAGGGATACGCCGTGTTCGGTCAGCTTGACTACCGCATCACCGACCACATCACCCTTACCACCGGCCTGCGTCGGGACCATGACAGGCGCCGCGTCAGAATGCACACCCGAATGGAAATGGGTGGCACCCCGATCCCAGGCAGCGAAGGCGCTCTGAACGACCGCCGCATCTTCAAGGAATGGCTACCGAAGGTTGCCCTCGCCTACAAACCCGACGACAACACTCTCTGGTATGCCAACGCAACCAAGGGATACCGGGCCGGCGGCTTCAACACCTTGATGAACGTGGATCCAGACGACGCCAATTTCGATCCTGAACGCAGTATCAACTACGAGGCCGGACTCAAGTGGTCTGGATGGCAAAAGCGGCTGTCACTGAACCTGGCCCTGTTTCGCGTCAACCTGACCGACCAGCAAGTCATCCAATTGACACCCAACATTGGCAGCGTGGTTCGCAACGCCGGCGAATCCCACAGTCAGGGGCTGGAAGTCGAACTGATGCTGCGTCCCGCCCCGGGCTGGGACTTCAACGCAGGCTTCAGCCACACCAACGCCCGGTTCGATGAGTACCGCGATGATGTGCGCGGCGTCGACTATGCCGGCAACCGCGTGCCCCTCGTGCCCAGAGAGATGTTCAACTTGGCGTTGCAGAACCGCCGGCCACTCGGCGCCTCTGCCGTGCTGCTTTCCCGTCTGGAGTTGCAGCGCATCGGTGATTTCCACTGGGATACGGCCAACACCCTGAAGCAGGGTGCCTACAACCTGGTCAACCTGCGTCTCGGCGTGGAAGGTGACACCTGGGAGGCGTACCTCTGGGGCAGAAACCTGCTGGACGAGGGCTATGCCGAGTTCGCCTACGACTTCCCGGGGCTCGGTCCGCGCGCCCAGGCCGGAAGGCCGCGCACCGTCGGCGTGACCGTCAATGCACGCTTCTGAAGCGGCGATAATCACACCCCGAAAAACGGAAGGGAGCATAGCGGCTCAGGTGTACCGACCCTTGCGCACCTCGCTAGGCAGCACGCCAAACTGCTTGCGGAACGCGGCGCTGAAGTGGCTGATATTGCTGTATCCCAGAATCAGTGCGGTTTCCGTCACGTTGTGGTGGCATAGCAACTCCCTTGCCCGCTCCATGCGGTGGCACTGAAACAGTGAGTAGATACCCATACCGAACATCAACCTGAAACCCCGTTTCAGCTTCAGTTGGTTGAGTCCCACTTCCTTGGCCAATTCTGTGATTGTCGGCGGCGCACTCAAGTCTTCGAGTAGCCGTTCCCGCGCCGCAAGAAGGCGCTTGCGCTCTCGAAGCGGCACGGCGCCTTGCAAGCCGTTGCGGTTCAATCCCTCAAGATGCCACCCGAGAAACTCCAGCACAGCCGCATGCAACAGCAACGACGATACCCCTGGGGTTTCGACGCGTTGCGCCAATCGCATCGCAGCGTCAATGGTCCTGCTGCCCGGTGGCGTTGCCCGCATGATGAAACCGCTCTCGATATCACCGATACGCTCGAACTCATCACCCACCAACTCGCCCAGCACCTCAGGAGTCAGCATAAGCTCCAGATGACGGTAGTCAGGGCTATACCACACCGAGAACCGCTCTCCCGGCGCATATCCAATATGTCCTTCCCCTACCCGGGGAGCGACCGAGATTCCTCTTACCGTCCCTCTCAACGTCCCGCAGAGAAGGCAGGAGAAATGCACATAGCAACTGTCATTGAGCAGGTCGACCTGCAATCCGTTGCGTCCATTGCCGTTGTACAGACCCACAACCATTCCCGGCTGAGGCTCGACCAATGCGGCCTTGAACGCGCAATGCCCATCGGTTTCAGGCTGCTCAGCAAGGTGTTCTCCACCAAAGAGCTTCGAAGTCCGCAACGGGGTCGAGATTTCAGCGGGTTGTGTGACCACACAGTGCATGGGCTCCTCCTGGACGACAGCGAAATCATCAAGTACCCCATGCTTATACGACAAATGCGACTCATTCGCAAAAATGGGTGCCCGTGACACTGTGTCCATTCCTGGATAAATGACTTCCGATCCGGACAGTCTCGCTCCCGATGCGGGGAGTCGCGAGAGTGGCTTGATGGATAAGCTTGTTTTCCTGGTTCGAAGTAAACCCGTGGAAGAGGAAACATGATGATCGACCCTCCCCACCCAGCGCTCTGGCGCGTACTGTTTGGCTTGCTTCATGACGAAAGAGGCCCCCTGCTGGCAGCCTTATCGGTGGCCGTCATAGCCGCCCTGTTCGAGCTGCTGCCCTATTGGCTGCTCTATCAGTCCATCGTCCTGGTACTGTCCGGTACGCAGGTTGCCGATGGACTGACCCGCCTCGCGGGGTGGATGGCCGTGGCGCTGGTGGCCAAGTACGGGCTGTATTCCTTCGCCTACTACCTCAGCCACCGCGCGGCCTATCAAATCCTGGCAAACCTGCGGCGGGACTTGGCCCGGCGCCTGGTGTGGGTTCCCCTCACCGAGCTGCAAGGCTACAGTTCGGGCGAGCTGAAGAAAATCGTCATGCACGACGTGGAACGGTTGGAACAGTTCATCGCCCACCACTCGGTGGAGTTCATCGCCGCACTCGCCGGCCCCCTGTTCGTGGCGCTGTTTCTGCTGTGGCTGGACTGGCGTCTGGCGCTCGCGGCCCTGGCGGTGGTGCCCTTGGCGGCCCTGGCGCAAAGCCTGTTCATGCGCGGTGCCAGCAACCGCATCGAGGACTTCGACAATGCCGTCGGCGAGCTGAGCGGGTCAACGGTCGAGTACGTGCGAAACATCCCGGTGATGAAGGCCTTCCGTCAGGAGGTGGGCTCCTTCCGCCGCATGCGACGCGTACTGGAGCGTTACCATGGCCTCGTCACCGCAGTCATCCGACAGACCATACCGGGCTGGTCGGTGTTCACGGTGCTGCTGAGCGCCAATATCTTATTCATCCTGCCGACGGGCATGTGGCTGGTGAGCCAGGGTGCTCTGGACCTGCCGGACCTGATCCTGGCACTGATGCTGGGAACGGGTATGCTCAAACCGCTCTTCAAGGTAGTACGTTTCTCCTCCGAGACTCGTGAGATCCTGGGCGGTGTGCGCCGTATCGCACCCTTCCTCACCTGGTCGTCACCTGCCCCACAATCTCCGGTTACATTGACTGCCACGCCAGGGGTCAACTTCGACGCAGTCTCCTTTGCCTATGACGACACGCCGGTGTTGCGTGATCTCAGCTTTGAGCTGCCTCCCGGCAAACTGACGGCCATGGTAGGCCCCTCTGGGGCGGGCAAGTCCACCGTTGCCCATCTATTGGGTGGACTGGCCCGACCGCAACAGGGGACTATCCGATTGGACGGCATTTCACTGGATTCGCTCGACGAAGCGCAGCGGGCCTCGCTGGTATCGGTGGCCACTCAGGAGGCCTTTCTGTTCCGCGGCACGCTGATGGACAACCTGAAACTGGCGTCCCCCGACGCCGACGAGGCGGCTGTTCGACGGGCTGCCCGCGTCGCCCAGGCCGATGCATTCATCTTAGCGCTGCCCGAAGGCTACAACACGCGCATCGAAGAGCGCGGGGTTCGCCTTTCCGGCGGGGAGCGCCAGCGCATCGCTATCGCCCGCGCCCTGCTAGCCGACACACCCGTGCTGGTGCTGGACGAGGCGACCGCCTTCGCCGACAGCCTGACCGAACGTGCCTTCTACAACGCGCTGCATGAGGCGTATCCGCACAAAACACTGCTGGTGATCGCGCACCGCCTCTACACCATCGAACAGGCAGATCAGGTACTGGTCATGGAAGGTGGACGACTGGTGGACGCGGGCCGCCATGATGAGCTCATCACCAGATGCGGGCTCTATCAGCGACTGTGGCAACGGCAGAGTGTCGGCGAGAGCTGGACTATCGGAAAAAAGGAGGTGGTCGATGCGGGCGTTTCTTGATCTCCTGAACCGTGTAATTCGGGCGGGCAATCAACGCCCACGGCGATTCTATTGGGGATTGTCATTGCGGGTATTGGAACGCATTTTTTCCATCGCCCCTTTCTTCCTCGCCTATGTCTGGCTCGATGATCTGTTACAGAAGAGCGGCACAGGTCTGGAGTTCGCGGAAATTATGGCCAACGATGGCCAGATTCTGACGTATGGGATGGCATTGGGTGCCCTCCTGGCGGGGCAACTCCTTTTCTCCTACCTGGGTCAATTGCAGAGTTTTACCGGAGCCTACGAACTCACGGGTTCCTACAGGGAAACATTGATTGACCATGTGCGGCGTCTGCCCCTGGGCACCCTGCAACAGGAAAGTTCCGGGCGCTTGGCCTCGGTACTCACAGATGATGTGAACCGGGTGGAAAAGATCTTCACCCACCTGACGGCTGAATGGGTGGCTGCTGTAGCCGTACCGTTGCTGTTCGTGATCGCACTGGTCTGGATCGACTGGCGCCTGACATTGAGCCTGCTCGTCACGCTGCCGCTGGCCGTGGCGGCGCTCAATGCGGCCCGCCGTTTCTTCCTTGCCCGCGCCGATCGCAAGCAGGAGCAGTTTCTGGATGTGTCCGGCCTGCTGGTGGAGTTCATCACCGGCATTCGGACGCTGCGACTGTTCAATCGCGCCAAAATCTGGTGGGAGCGGCTGGACCGGCGCTTCGAGGCGATTCGCCACAGCAGCATGGGGGTCGAGGCGTGGGCTGGCGGCTCGGTGCAACTCTATCGCCTCTGCCTGGAGCTGGGATTGGTGGCACTACTGCTGTGCGGAGCCTGGCTGGCCAAGAGCGACGGACTCGCGCCGCTGCACTGGCTCCTGTTCGCCATGGTCGCCTACAAGCTACTCGACCCCCTGCTGGACGCCGCCGCTTTTCTCACAGAAATGCGGGCCATGGCCAGGAGCGAGGCCCGCGTTCAGGCGCTGTTCGATCGACCGCCCCTCCCCGAGTCGTCCGCACCAACCGAACCCGACGGGTTCGAGCTGGCCTTCGAGGGTGTCAGCTTTCGTTATGATACCGGCACAGCGTGGGCGCTCAGGGATGTCTCCTTCCGCGCACCCCAAGGCCGGATCGTCGCCGTAGTCGGCCCATCGGGCGGCGGCAAGAGCACCCTGCTCAATCTGTTGGCCCGCTTCTTCGACCCACAGGAGGGCCGAATCACCCTCGGCGGCGTCGATCTTCGCGATCTGGGTCCGGACCAGCTCTACGACTATCTGAGCTTCGTATTTCAGGACGTCCAGCTATTCGATGGCAGCGTCCTGGAGAATGTACGGATCGGCTGTCCCGAGGCCACCGACGCCGAGGTGATGGACGCCTGCCGTGCCGCTTGGTGCGACGAATTCATCCAGCGGCTTCCACAAGGGTATGAAACCCTCATCGGCGAGAACGGCCAGCGCCTGTCCGGCGGCCAGCGCCAGCGGCTCTCCATTGCGCGCGCCCTACTGAAGGACGCCCCTGTGCTGCTGCTTGACGAGTCCACCGCCTCGGTGGATCCGGAAACTCAGCATGAGATACAAGGGGCGATCTCGCGCTTGATCAAAGGGCGCACCGTCATCGTAATCGCCCATCGGCTACACACCATCCAACACGCCGACCAGATACTGCTGCTCACGCAGGGGCGGATCATCGAACGTGGCTCCCACGCCGAACTCCTGGGAGCTGGGGGGCTGTATCGCGACATGTGGGCCTTGCAGACGATCACGCAGTGAATCGTCATTTCGTGAAGGGGCGTGCTTCGCTAGAGTTCACCATGCTCCTTCCCCGCCTTCGGATCCTGCCGACCTTCCCGGCGGAGCCATTCGGGGGAACGGTATCTCCGAGCTGAATAGGTGGTTTGCCGCAGCGATAGGTAAGCCGCTAGCGTGGGCGCAGGCGCAGTCCTGCAAGAAGCCGTCGGGCTGGGGGGATGCAGATGAGGAGCCCCGGGGGTGCACGTGAGTAAAGGGCGAGAATCCGTGAAAACGGAAAACCAGCGCAAGACACTGATTTGAATGGTGGGTCGTGTAGGATTCGAACCTACGACCAATGGATTAAAAGTCCACTGCTCTACCAGCTGAGCTAACGACCCACGAAGGGAAGTGATATCCAGTGACTGTTGGTCGCCCCTGGAAAGGGCAGGTATGTTACTGGATTTTTCAAGGAGTGCAAGTATTTTTTGCGGGGTCGGGCGCCCTCCCCCATCCCCGGCCCTTCTCCCCCAAGGGGAGAAGGGAGGAAAAATAACGGCTACATGGCCTCCAGCTTTCTGAGCCGGGCGGGCAGCAGGCGCAGATCCACCAGGCCGGTGACGAAAGCCTTGAAGAAGGTGGCTTCGTCCTCGTAGAGCATCTTGTAGTACTGGATCTTCATGGTCATGGCCGCGCCCAGGACGATGGCGCCAAAGGTGAGAAAACCGCCCAGGGCCAGGGTGGAGATGCCGGTGACACCCTGGCCGATGGTGCACCCCATGGCCAGGACGCCGCCAAAGGCCATCAGGACGGCGCCGATGAGGTGGTTGAAGAAATCCCTCACCGAGGCAAACCATTCCACCCGGAATGCGCCGGAGACCATGGCCCAGAAGAAGGAACCCAGGACCACACCCACCAGGGCGATGACGCCGATGTACAAAAGACTGGTGTCGAAACCGCTCCCCACATAGCGCAGGGTCTGCCCCATGGGGTTGATGAAGGTGAAGGACTGGGTGGCCCAGGGGGCCGCCTCGCCGGGACGGCCGTCCGGGTCATCGGCCAGGAAGTCCCAGTCCTGGACATAGGCCTGGAGACCGTGCCGACCGTCCATGCCGTCGTCGATCTGGACCGTGCTGGTGACATACCAGGCCCCCACCACCACCAGGCCCACCACGAGACCGCCCAGGATGTGATCGAAGCTGCCCCGGAAGTCCGCCTTGCGGAAGATCAGGAACAGGGCTACGGCGCCGATCACCAGCCCGATGACGAGCCGTGCCACGGCTCCATGCTCATTGCCGGCCACCAGGGAGCCCAGGTCCTGCTGGGACCACAGACCGATGCTCATGGGATTGGTCCAGGGATAGAACAGCAGTGAATATAGGGTGTGGGCGGTGCCCGGGAAGGGGTTGATCATGAAGTAGGCGATCAGGGCGATGATCATCAACACCATGATGGACTTGATGTTGCCGCCACCGATACGCACCAGGGTCTTGTTGCCGCAACCGCTGGCCAGGGTCATGCCGATGCCGAACATCAGGCCGCCCAGCAGGTGCTCCACCCAGGCCAGCTGGGATGAGCGGTAGGGGGGGAAGGCCCCGTCCGCGCTGATGAGTCCGAAGGCCTCGAACAGGATGACCCCCAGCATGGCGACGGTCATGGCCAGAAACCAGGATTTCATGCGCCCGGTGTCCCCCATGTTCACCCAGTCGGAGACGGCGCCCATGGTGCAGAAGTTGGTCTTGTTGGCCACCGCGCCGAGGATGAAGGCGAGGACGAAGATGGAGGCCAGTGCGGCGGCGGCGGCGGTGGGAAAGCTCTCGAACAGCATGGATCTCCTCCTGGGGCCGGGTGTGGTGCTGCCCCGGTCCGGCTGTCAGCCCGGTGGCCGGGCTTGCCTTTGGCGACGGGTCGGTCTTGTTCCGAATCGGACGGCCGACTTGATTCTGTCATTGTGCAACAGGCCACTGACCGGGACATTCAGTGTTTTGTATGTCCGGATCAGTTTTCCTGGTGTGGAAGTCGTCGGATTTCAGGAGCGATAGCGGGTGACGTCGGGGATGCCGGCGTCGGCGAAGCCCTTGGCCCGCAGGCGGCAGGCATCGCAGGTGCCGCAGGCGCGTCCCTCGGCGTCGGCGCTGTAGCAGGAAACGGTACGGGAGAAGTCCACGCCCACGGCCACGCCGCGACGGATGATCTCGGCCTTGCTCAGGTCGATGAGGGGAGTACGGATGCGGATGCGCTCCCCTTCCACGCCGGCCTTGGTGGCCAGGTTGGCCATGGTCTCGAAGGCCTGGATGAACTCGGGGCGGCAGTCCGGGTAGCCGGAATAATCCACCGCGTTGACGCCGATGAACAGATCCCGGGCCTTGAGTACCTCCGCCCAGGCCAGGGCCACGGCGAGAAATACGGTGTTGCGGGCCGGGACATAGGTGACGGGGATACCGTCGGAGAGCTGGTCCGGGATCTGGATGGTATCGTCCGTGAGGGCGGAGCCACCGAACAGGCCCAGATTCAGGTCCACCACCCGGTGATCCGTTGCGCCCAGGCTGTGAGCCAGTTCCAATGCCGCCGCCAGTTCGGCGCTGTGGCGCTGGCCGTAGCGGAAGCTGAGACAGTGACAGGCAAAGCCTTCGGCGCGGGCCAGGGCCAGGACGGTGGCTGAGTCCATGCCGCCGGAGAGCAGGACGACTGCGTTATTCATGGGTGGTTTCTCCGAAATTCTGGACTCCCGCTTTCGCGGGAATGACGAAGTTACTTATCGGAAATGACGAGGCTACTTATCGGGAATGACGAAGCGACTTACCGGGAATGACGGTGTTCATTATCGGGGATGTCGGATCCCGGGGGGGACTTTCAGCGCCCCCGGGCGTCATCCCATAACCATTTGTGAAGCTGGATCTGGAAACGGACCGGCAGACGGTCCGTCAGGATCCATTCAGCCAGGTCTCGGGGCGACAGACGGCCGTGCACGGGGGAGAACAGGATTTCCGCCCGGGCCGCCAGATTGTGGGCCTGGAGACTGTCCCGCGCCCACTCGTAGTCGGCACGGTCGCAGAGGACGAATTTGATCTGGTCCGCGGGGACCAGATATTGCAGGTTCTCCCAGCAGTTGCGCCCCGACTCTCCGGAGGCCGGGGTCTTGAGGTCCATAACCTTGATGACCCGGGGGTCAACCAGGGCAAGATCCAGCGCGCCGCTGGTCTCCAGGGATACCTCGTGCCCGGCATCACACAGGGCAGTGAGCAGGGGCAGGCAGTCCGGCTGGGCCAGGGGCTCGCCTCCGGTCACGCAGACATGGCGCACGCCGTAACCCGCCACCTGCTCCAGAATCTGCGTCAGGGTCATCCAGGCGCCGCCGGTGAAGGCATAGGCGGTATCGCAATAGCCGCAGCGCAGGGGGCAGCCGGTCAGGCGCACGAAGACCGTGGGCCAACCCACGCTGCGGGACTCCCCCTGCAGGGAGAGAAAGATCTCGGTAATGCGCAATCGACCCGTCGCGATCACGGACGCCCTGCCTCGTTCATGCGCCGCAACCGCTGCTCCGCCAGCCGGGCCACCGAGCTGCTGGGGTTCTGATCCCGGACCTGGGTGAGCACACGCCGGGCCTCGGCCCATTGCTCCAGTTCGTAGTGGGTGAAGCCCTGCTTGAGCAGGGCGTCGGCCTGCTTGTTGCTGCCCTGATAGCGCTCGTTCACCAGCTTGAACTCCGCCAGGGCGCGGGGAAAGTCGCGGGTTACGTAATAGGCCTCGGCAATCCAGTACTGGGCGTTGGATGCCAGGTTGCCATCGGGGAAACGCTCCAGAAACCTGCGAAAGGCAGTGATGGATGGCTCATACTGCCCTTGTCGGAGCAGTTCGAAGGCGGCCTGATAGGCCGCCTGCTCCGACGCAGGATCAGCGTCGACACCAACGATCACTTCGCCGAAGGCCGCCCCATCGCCCTGATCCGCGGCAGCGGCAGCACCATCCGGTAATGTGACGGGTGCCGCCCCGGAGGTGGGCGCCGGCGCGGAAACCCCGCCCCGCTCCAGGTTTTCCAGGCGTCCATCCACGTCCAGATACAGTTCCCGCTGCCGGGTTCTCAATCCTTCCAGTTCATGACGCAGGGCTTCGGATTCCCCCCGAAGCTCCCTCACATCCCGGTCCATGGCATCCACCCGCTGCATCAACTCCAGCAGCGCTTCGCTTTCCAGCAGCCGTTCCAGACGCTCCAACCGGGTGTCAAGCTGCTGCATGCGCTCCTCCAGCGCCGCGGCCTGACCACGGCTCTGGGCCTGAACGGAGGAAAACGGCGCCGCGAGCAGCGCCGTTGCGACCAGTACAGCGGTCATCGTTATCTTCATCTACGGTGGCCCTCATAGATCAGTTCCACCCGGCGGTTCTGCTGCCAGGCCTGTTCGTTGCTGCCCATGGCGGCGGGCATCTCTTCACCATAGCTGATCACCTGGATCTGGTCACTGGACGCCCCCTGCAGCATCAGCATGCGGCGCACGGACTGGGCACGGCGCTCACCCAGGCCCAGGTTGTATTCACGGGTACCGCGCTCGTCGGTATGGCCTTCCAGGCGGATGCGGGTCTGGGCATTGCGGGCCAGATAGGCACCATGGGCGGCCACCACGTCCACATAATCGGCACGGACATCGTCACGGTCGAATTCAAAGTAGATCACCCGCTGGGACAGTGGGCTGGAGGGATCGGACAGGGCATCGGCGGTCAGGCGGCCATCACGACCCAGGGGCGTGGTTTCGACCCCGGGGTAACGGTCGTCCTGGGCGCGGTCATCGCCATGAACATCGCCCACCACCACGGGATCGGTGGTGGCGGTCTTGTCCACCGAGGCACAGGCGCCCAGGGTCAGGAGAACGATGGCCATCAGGACGAACAGCAGGGAACGGCTAATGACAGGGGAACTGCGCATTGAGGTGATCCTCGGGTATCAGTTGGATTAAAAGCCTTGATCCCTGAGGATCAAGGCGTACTGCTTTCGCCGGCAGGCCGGCCCCCACGAGATCCCACTTCCCGCGGGAGCGGCCTCCGGCCGCGAAAACGGATGCCTGGTTTTTACGGCCTCACTGCCGCAGGCCGGCGACTCAATCCCGGAACGGCGACCAGGCGGGTTCACGCACTTCGCCCTCCTGCAACACCAGGCGCTGATGGACCCGGCCATCCACGCTGACTGCCGCCAGAATACCCCGGCCACGCTCGGAGGTGGCGTAGATGATCATGCTGCCGTTGGGGGCAAAGCTCGGGGCTTCGTCGGCACGACCGTCGGTCAGCACCCGGAACTGGCGGGTCTGCCGGTCCAGGAGGGCGATGCGAAAGCCGCCGCCGACACCATGCACCATGGCGACACGACGCCCATCGGGGGAAATGCTCGCGCCACCATTGTAACGGCCTTCAAAACTCAGGCGCCGGGGCTGACCGCCGGTGACCGCCACCTCGTAGAGCTGGGGCTGCCCGGCCCGGTCCGAGGTGAAGATCAGGGAACGGCCGTCGGGCATCCAGACCGGTTCGGTGTCGATGGACCGGCTCTGGGTGACCCGGGTGACCGAGCGATCGGAGAGGTTCATGACATAGATGTCAGGCGCTCCGTCCCTGGACAGGGTCAGCGCCAGACGCCGGCCATCCGGAGACCATGCAGGGGCGCTGTTGATGCCCTCGAAGGCGGCCAGGCGGGTGCGGTCACCGCCGTCCACGTTCTGCACGAAGACCTCGGAACGGCCATTTTCGAAGGACACATAGGCAATCCGCCTGCCATCGGGGCCCCAGGCCGGCGACATGATGGGCTGGGCGGAACGGAAGATGGTGCGCGGATGATGGCCGTCCGCATCGGCCACCTGCAGGGCAAAGCGGCGTTCACTGCCCTGCCCCGTGACACTCACATAGGCCACCCGGGTATCGAACGCGCCACGCTCACCGGTCAGGCGCTCATAGACGATGTCGCTGATCATGTGGGCGGCCCGGCGCAGATCGGCCCGTTCCACCGGGATGCTGTAACCGGTCAGCTGACGCCCGCCGGCCACGTCGAAGAGCTGGAACTGGACGGAAAAACGATCGGCACCGGTAGGCTGCAGGCGACCGATGACCACGTAATTGCTGCCCTGGCCGCGCCAGGCCGGGAAGTCCAGTTCATCGGCTCGGGTGGGTCGCTGGGGCATGGCCTGCCGCTCCACCGGGGCAAATCGCCCGCTGCGGTGGAGATTGGCGCCGATGATGGCGGCCAGGTCCTCGGGGACCTGGGCCTCTCCCTGCCAGCCGAAGGGCACGATGGCAATGGGCAAAGCCCCTTCCACGCCCTGGGTGATGCGGATCTCCAGGGCTGCCTGTCCCGCCAGGGGCAGACAGAGCAACAGCAGAAGGATGACGTGTCGGATCTGAATCATAACCGGTATCTCATGGCCCCCGTTCAGGCGGGCTCGAAGGTGAATCGGATCTCGCGGGCAAAGATATCGGGACTGGGCGGACTGGGCAGAGGCTCGGCCCCGCGCACTGCCCGTTCCACCGACTCGCAGAAGGCCCGGTCGCCGGTGCATTGTTCCACCCGGACCTCGTGCAGGTACCCCCCCGGAGCCTGGCGAATGAAGACCACGGCACGGTAGCCGGGCTGATGATCACTGGAGCGGATCCAGCGGCTTTCCACGGCGCCGCGGATGGCGGCCACATAGGCATTCTGCTGGTCCTGCCGGATCGCGGCCTGGCGACGGGCGGTCTCTTCCGCCTGCAGGCGGCGCTGTTCGGCGGCGGCGGCTTCCTGCCGACGGCGCTCCTCGGCGGCCCGCTCTTCCGCCAGCCGTTGCTGGCGCGCCTCTTCGGCACGACGCTGTTCTTCCGCCTTGCGCTGCTCCTCGGCACGACGCTGTTCTTCCGCCCTGCGCTGTTCCTCGGCACGGCGTTGCTCTTCCGCCTTGCGCTGCTCCTCGGCACGGCGCTGCTCTTCCACCTTGCGCTGCTCCTCGGCACGACGCTGGCGTTCCGCTTCCTGCCGCCGGGCTTCTTCCTGGCGACGCGTCTCTTCAACCCGCCGCTGCTCTTCGGCGCGCCGCTGCTCCTCCGCCTGCCGTGCCTGCTCCTGGCGCCGACGCTCGGCTTCCGCCTGGCGTTGCCGTTCTTCCTGTTCCCGCCGCAGGGCCTCCTGACGCTGGCGTTCCGCCTCTGCCCGGGCGCGTTGCTCTGCCTGCCGTTGCTGCTCTTCGACCCGATCGAAGGTGCGGCCATCCACTACCACCGCCTCAATGACCTCCAATGGCGCATCCGGACTGACCTGCAGTCCCCCGTCATCTTCACGGGACTTGAAATGAATGTTCAGCCCCAGCAACACGAACAGCAGGAGATGGATGCCGAGGATGCCCCCGAACAGACCATAATGACGGCGCAGCAGCAACCACATGGCATCAGCGGTCCCGGGCCGCGGTATCGGGCGGATCGGTGATCAGCCCCACCCGCTGGGCACCGGCGGACTGGACGCTGACCATGGCGTCCACCACCCGGCCGTAATCCACGAACCGGTCTCCCCGCACATAGACCTGGGTGCCCGGATGCTGGGACAACAGATCGGCCACGATCTCCCGCAACGCATCCCGGTCCAGGGAGACCCCCACCTGGGGACCCTGGTTGAGGCTCAGCTGTCCGTCGCGGGTGACGGTGACCACGATGGCCTCCCGCTGACTTTTCTCGTCCTGCAGCGGCTGTGCGTCAGCCTCCGGCAGGTCCACCTCCACCCCCTGCTGCAGCAGGGGGGCGGTGACCATGAAGATGATCAGCAGCACCAGCATCACGTCGATGAAGGGCACCACGTTGATCTGGGACATGGAGCGACGCCGCCCCGTGCGACGGGAAGTTACCGCCATGGCGGCCCCCAGCTGATCACGTACACCGGACTCGGGGATGGCATGCTCATGCCTCCACCTCGTCCCGGTCGCGACCACCCACCTGGCGTTGCAGCAGGGTGGCCAGTTCCTCGGAGAAGTTGTCGTAACGGGCCAGAAGGCGATCGATGTCCGAGGAGAAACTGTTGTAGGCGATCACCGCCGGGATGGCGGCAAACAGGCCCAGGGCGGTGGCGATCAGGGCCTCGGCAATGCCGGGGGCCACCATGGCCAGGGTCGCCTGCTGGGCACCGGACAGCCCCATGAAGGCGTGCATGATCCCCCATACCGTGCCGAACAGGCCGATGTAGGGACTGGTGGAACCCACCGTGGCCAGGGCGTTCAGGTAGGACTCCAGCCCATCCCCTTCCCGTGAGATGGCCACCCGCATGGATCGTTCGGTGCCGCCGGCCACCAACACACCGGCGGCGGGATCACGCAGCTGCTTGCGCCCCCGCAGGAATTCCTTGAATCCGGCGGCAAACACGTGCTCCAGCCCGGAGACCTCGGTCTTGCGCCGGATTCCGTCATACAGGTGGGTCAGGTCCACGCCGGACCAGAAGCGCTCCTCGAACTCGTCCGCCACCCGGCGGGCCTCCCGCAGTACCCGCCATTTGAGCACGATGATCATCCATGAGAACACCGAGGCCAGTACCAGGATCAGCATTACCAGCTGGACGATGAGGCTGGCGTCCGCAATCAGGCGATAAAGGGAAAGATCGACACTCACTGCTCAGAGTCTCCGGCGGTCATGGCGTCCACGATCAGGTCAGGGATGGGTCGAGGCGTAAATTTCCCTGCATCAAGACAGGCTATCTTGACCTCGCCCCGGTTCAACAGTTCCGATGTTCCGGCCTCGTCATGGCGCCGGATCTCATGTCCGATCACCAGACTGGCCCGGCGTCGTTCCGTCACGCGGGCGGTGACATGCAGCAGGTCATCCAGCACCGCCGGGCGCAGATACTCCAGGGAAGCGGCGCGCACGGCAAAGATCACCCCCTGCTCCCGACGCAGCCGTTCCTGGCCGATCCCCAGATGGCGCAGCCATTCGGTGCGGGCACGCTCCATGTACTTGAGGTAGTTGGCATAGAACACCACGCCGCCGGCATCGGTGTCTTCGTAATAGACGCGGACAGGCCAGGTAAAAACGGCGCTCATGGTGGGGGATGGAGAGGCATCAGACACGGAGATCGGTCACAGTTTGGGGTTTTCAGGGCCTGGTTCCGCCCCGGTGACGGCGGGCGAAAACAGGTCCGGCTGGGCGACCCGGGCCTCCAGGGCCGTGGGCACTCTCAGACCGAAGTGCCGATAGGCGTGACTGGTGGCCATGCGGCCGCGGGTGGTGCGCATGAGAAAGCCCTGCTGGATCAGATAGGGCTCGATCACGTCCTCGATCGTCCCCCGCTCCTCTCCCAGGGCTGCCGCCAGGCTGTCCAGCCCCACCGGGCCGCCATCGAATTTCTCGATCACCGACAACAGCAGCCGCCGGTCCTGGGCATCGAAGCCATGGGCGTCCACATCCAGCAGGTTCAGGGCACGATCCGCCACCTGGGCGCTGATAATGCCATCAGCCTTGATCTGCGCATAGTCCCTGACGCGCCGCAGCAGACGATTGGCGATTCGGGGCGTGCCCCGGGCACGCCGGGCAATCTCCACGGCCCCTTCCCCGTCCAGCTCCGCCCTCAGGATGCGGGCGGAACGGCGCACGATGTGGGCCAGGTCTTCGGTGGAATAGAACTCCAGGCGCTGGACGATGCCGAACCGGTCCCGCAGGGGCGAGGTGAGCAGGCCGGCGCGGGTGGTGGCGCCCACCAGGGTGAACGGGGGCAGATCCAGCTTGATGGAGCGGGCCGCCGGGCCTTCACCGATCATGATGTCCAACTGGAAGTCTTCCAGGGCCGGGTACAGCACCTCCTCCACCACGGGGGAGAGCCGGTGGATCTCGTCCACGAACAGCACGTCATGGGGTTCCAGATTGGTGAGCAGGGCCGCCAGGTCCCCCGGACGCTCCAGCACCGGACCGGAGGTCTGGCGCATGTTCACCCCCAGCTCCTGGGCGATGATATGGGACAGGGTGGTCTTTCCCAGCCCCGGCGGACCGAAGATCAGCACATGGTCCAGGGCCTCGCCACGGGCGCGGGCGGCGGAGATGAAGATCTCCATCTGTTCCCGGGCCACCGGCTGACCCACGTAGTCCGCCAGACGCTGGGGACGGATGGAGCGTTCCAGGGCTTCATCGTCGGGGGTGGTGTCGGCACTGATGATGCGCTCGGACATGTCACATCACTACTTGTTGAGGGTGGACTTGAGGGCCAGCCGGATCAGCTCTTCGCTGGTGCGGGCCTCCTCTTCCACCAGACTGACTAGGCGGCTGGCTTCCTGGGGCTTGTAGCCCAGGGAAATGAGGGCCGCCACCGCGTCGGAGACCGGGTCCGCCGGACGCGCCGGCGCGCCGCCGCCGGTCACACCGGGCAGGAATGCCCCTTCCCCCAGCGCCGCCACCCGGTCACGCATCTCGATCACCAGCCGTTCCGCCGTCTTGCGGCCGATACCCGGCAGGCGGGTGAGCTGGGTGATGTCATTGTCCATCACGCAGCGGCTGAAGGCCTCGGTGGTCATGCCCGAGAGGATGGCCAGGGCCATCTTGGCGCCGACCCCGTTGACCCGGATCAGGCTGCGAAACAGGGCCCGCTCCTGGGCACCGGCAAAACCGTAGAGGACATGGGCATCCTCGCGCACATGCATATGAGTGTGCAAGGTCACCTCGGCCCCTTCCGCCGGCAGGTCATAGAAGGTGGACAGGGGGGCCTCCAGCTCATAGCCCACGCCCTGCACGTCCAGCATCAGATGGGGCGGCTGTTTGTGGATGAGCACGCCGCGCAGTCGTCCGATCATCGGGATCTCCTCACATACCCCGCCGGCAGGCGGGACAGGGTGGCCTGGGTGTGGGCGTGGCACAGGGCCACCGCCAGGGCATCGGCGGCATCGGCGGCGGGCTTGGCGGCCAGCCCCAGGATCATGGTGACCATGTGCTGCATCTGGGTCTTGTCGGCGGCGCCGGTCCCGACCACCGCCTGCTTGATGGAGCGGGGGGCATACTCGGCCACGGACAACCCGCCCTGCACCGCCGCGCAGATGGCCGCCCCCCGTGCCTGCCCCAGCTTGAGGGCGGAGGCGGCGTTGCGGGAGACAAAAACCTGCTCAATGGCCATCACCTGGGGCTGGTGGCGGCCCACCAGTTCGGTGACCGCGGTCAGAATATGCCCCAGCCGGGCGGGCAGGTCCTCGCCCCTGACCCGGATGCAGCCGCTGTCCACGTGGGTGCTGCGCCGGCCGTCGGTGTCGACGATGCCGTAGCCGGTGACCACCGAGCCCGGGTCGATCCCCAGGATGCGAATGGGTGCCGTCACAGGGCCTGCATGACCTCGTCGGGGAAGTCGGCGTTGGTGTAGACGTTCTGCACGTCGTCCAGATCATCCAGCATATCCAGCAGTTTGAGCAGGGCCTTGGCCGTGTCCGTGTCGTCCACGCTGCTGCCGGTGGCGGCACGCATGGTGACCTCGCTACGCTCGGGCTTGAGACCGGCGCCGGTCATGGCTTCGCGCACGGCATCGTAGTCCTCGGGACTGGTCAACACGTCGATGGAGCCGTCATCGTTCACCAGCACGTCATTGGCGCCGGCCTCCAGGGCGGCCTCCATGACCCGCTCTTCGTCGCTGCCGGCGGGATAGCTGAGAATGCCGGTTTTCTCGAACAGGTAGGCCACGGAGCCGTCGGTGCCCAGGTTGCCGCCGCACTTGCTGAAGGCGTGACGCACTTCGGAGACGGTGCGATTGCGGTTGTCGGTCATGCAGTCCACCATGATGGCCACACCGCCCGGACCATAGCCTTCGTAACGCAGTTCCTCATAGTTGACCCCTTCCAGCTCACCGGCGCCCCGTTTGGTGGCCCGTTCGATGGTGTCCTTGGTCATGTTGGCGTCCAGTGCCTTGTCCACCGCCAGGCGCAACCGGGGATTGGTGGACGGGTCGGACCCGCCCATGCGGGCGGCCACGGTGATTTCCTTGATGAGCTTGGTGAAGAGCTTGCCGCGCTTGGCGTCCTGGGCATTCTTGCGATGCTGGATATTCGCCCACTTACTATGTCCGGCCATGTGATGTCTCGTTGTCTGGTTCGATCGAAAAAGGCGGGGCGAAAAGGATACTGGAATAGCGGCACCGATGCACCGCGCTCCCGCCCGGGGCGGGTGGCCGATGGCCCGTCACGCCGGGGGTGATGCCGGCACGAAGTCCAGGATGGCCCGCGCATTGCTCCAGGATGTAGCCAGACGGGCCGCCTCGGCCCGGGGCAACCAGCGACATTCCAGATGTTCAGACGGGTTCAGATGGATCGGGACCGGGGCCGCCAGGCAAAGGCTGAACTGGTGCTCCAGATTGTCCTCCACGCCGGGGGCATAGCGCGATCGCCAGGGCGGGACGATGGGGAAACGGACCTGATGGCGGTGATCCTTCAGCCCGTCGGCGGACAGGCCGGTTTCTTCCTGCAATTCGCGGCAGGCGGCCTGGACGGGGGTCTCGCCCCACTCCAGGCTGCCGGTGACGGACTGCCAGAAGTCATCGGGCTGACGGCGGCGCAACATCAGCACCTGCCCGTCCCGGGCATGGACCACCACCAGCACCGACTCAGGGCGCTTGAATCCGGCCGGATCAGGGTGTTTATCACCGTCCATCACGCCAGACTTCCCCCAGGCGCCGGGCCATGAAGATGGCCCCGACCGCCAACACCAGCACGAAGACCAGGGAACCGTAGAAGCCCAGGTAGGGCTCCAGCAGACTCCACTTGGCGCCCAGGGCGTAGCCGGTCAGGGCCAGCACCGTATTCCAGGCGAAAGTGCCCAGGAAGGTCAGGCCGACGAAACGGGCCAGGGGCATGGGCAGCAGACCGGCAGGAATGGACACCAGACTACGCACGGTGGGAATCAGACGACCGCCCGCCACGATCCAGGTGGCATGCCGACCGTAGACCGCCAGCACCCCGTCCAGGTCCGATTCCCGCACCAACAGCCAGCGGCCGCGACGCCGCAGCATGCCACGAACCCGGGCCTCCCCCACCCGGCGCGCCACCAGGTAGATCAGCGTGGACCCCACTGTGCCGCCCAGACTTCCCGCCAGCACCGCCCACCAGAGTCCCACCATGCCCTCATGGGCCAGGAAGCCGGCGAAGGGCATGAGGGTTTCCGGAGCCAGCACGATCAGGAACAGACCCAGGGCCCAATACCCGTAGGTCTGGATGGCATCACCCACCAGATCGGTCACTTCCATGGCGCGGGCTCAGGCACGGCTCAGCGAATGACCAGGGTCTTGGCATTCATAAAGGTACGGATGCCGGGACGGGCCAGTTCCCGACCAAAGCCGGAATCCTTGATGCCGCCGAAGGGCAGGCGCGGATCACTCTTCACCATGGCATTGACGAAGGCGCTGCCGCAGGCCAGGCGACGGGCAAAGGCCTCCCCCCGGGCGAGGTCACGGGTCCATACGCTGCCCCCGAGGCCGAAACGGGTGTCGTTGGCCAGGCGCAGGGCGTCGTCTTCGTCCTCAGCCCGCAGGATACAGGCCACCGGCCCGAAGATCTCCTCGTCATAGGCCCGGGTGCCGGGAACTACCCGGTCCAGAATGGAGGGGGCATACCAGGCCCCCTTGCCCGCCAGCGGTTCACAGCCCATGATGGGGACCGCGCCCTCGGCAATGGAGTCCCGCACCTGCTGATGCAGTTCGTCACGCAGATCCATTCTGGCCATGGGGGCGATGCCGGAGTCCTCTTTCATGGGGTCCCCCGGGCGAATCGCCGCCACCGCGTCCTTGAGCCGGGACAGGAAACCGTCCACCACCTGGGGCACCAGGATGAAACGCTTGGCGGCAATGCAACTCTGGCCCGCGTTGCGGTAACGGGACACCACCGCCTGCTCCACCGCCCGGTCCAGGTCGGCGTCTTCCAGCACCACGAAGGGATCGGACCCGCCCAGTTCCAGGACACAGGGCTTGAGCACGCCGCCGGCGACGGCGGCCACGGCCCGCCCGGCGGCCTCGCTGCCGGTCAGGGTGACGCCGTGGACGCGACGGTCCTCAATCACGCGGCCCACCTCGTCCGAGGTGATCATCAGGGTCTGGAAGGCGCCCGCGGGGAATCCGGCATCGCGGAAGACTTCTTCAATGGCCAGGGCGCAGCGGGGTACATTGGAGGCATGCTTGAGCAGCACCGTGTTACCCGCCATCAGTGCCGGCGCGGCGAACCGGAACACCTGCCAGAAAGGGAAGTTCCAGGGCATCACCCCCAGGATGGTGCCCAGGGGCTGGAATACCAGCCGGGCCTCGAACTCACTGACGGGCATGGGCTCATCGGCCAGAAATTCGGCGGCATGATCGGCATAGTAGTCACAGACCAGGGCGCAGCGGTCGATCTCGGCCCTGGATTCGGTCAGGAGCTTGCCCATTTCCTGGGTCATCATGACGGCAAAATGATCCCGGCGATGACGCAGCACATGGGCGGCCTGACGCACCAGTCCGGCACGCTGATCCAGGGGGATCTCGCGCCACTCGGGGACGATGCGGGCGGCCTGGCTCAGGGCCTTGTCAATGCGCGGCCGGTCCCAGGTTTCGAACACATGCAGTACGGAACCGTTGGCGGGATTGACGGAACTCAGGGGCACTGGGGGAACTCCTTTGGATGCAGAGGGCGCATACAATAGTATATTCAGCCCTGGAACAGGAGCCTGTTTGCAGGATCTGCAGGGGCCTGTTCCGGGCATTCACGGGTTGGACATCGGCAAGGGGATATTGTCCCCGGCAGGTACCGCATGTGTCCGGCACAGGCACAATCCAGATCACAGCACTCGACGGCGCTTGCATGCATTCGTCACATAGGATAATCCGAACAATGAACATCCGGACGATATGTGTCCTGGGAGGCACAGGCTTCGTGGGCACCCACGTCGTGGCCAAACTGGCCACCGGCGGCCGCCAGGTCAAGGTCATCACCCGCCATGTCAGCCGTCACCGGCACCTTCTGGTGGTCCCCGGGGTACGGCTGGTGGAGGCGGACTGCCACGATCCGCAAGTCCTGCGGCAGCATTTCAGCGACTGCGACGGGGTTATCAATCTGGTGGGCATCCTGAATGAGCGGGGACGGGACGGCAGCGGCTTCCGTCATGCCCATGTGGATCTGGCCCGCAAGGTGATCGAATCCGCCCGGGAGGCCGGAATCAGGCGCCTGCTGCACATGAGCGCCCTGAACGCGGATGCGGCCAGCGGACCCAGCCATTACCTGCGCACCAAGGGCGAGGCGGAAAACATCGTCCATACCATGGCGGGCAACGTGCGGGTCACCAGCTTCCGGCCCTCGGTGATCTTCGGCCCCACGGACAGCTTCTTCAACCGTTTCGCCGGCCTGTTGCGGCTGAGCCCCGTCCTGCCCCTGGCCTGCCCCGATGCCCGCTTCGCGCCGGTCTACGTGGGCGACGTGGCACAACACTTCGTCGACGCCCTGGAAGACCGTGGCACCTGGGGTCAGCGCATCGAGCTGTGCGGCCCCTCCGTCTACACCCTGAAGGAACTGGTGAGCTATACCGCCCAGGTCATGGCCCGACGCCGCCTGATCCTGGGCCTGTCGGATGGCCTGTCCCTGTGGCAGGCCCGGATCATGGAATACGTCCCCGGCAAGCCCTTCAGCCTGGATAACTACCATTCCATGAGTCGGGACAGTGTCTGCCGCGGCGGCGGCTGCTGTCCCACTGCCATCGAGTCCATCGTCCCCGGCTACCTGGGCGACCGGGAACGCCATGCCCGGCTGCAGCGCCTGCGCAGCGGGCCGCGCTGACCATGGACATCTATCTGGTCGGCGGCGCGGTCCGGGATGCCCTGCTGGGACTGCCGGTGCAGGAACGGGACTGGGTGGTCGTGGGCGCCACGGTGGAGGAGATGCTGGCCGGGGGTTACCGGCAGGTGGGGCGGGATTTCCCCGTCTTCCTGCACCCGCAGACCCACGAAGAACATGCCCTGGCCCGCACCGAGCGCAAGACCGCCCCCGGTTACCGGGGATTCGAGGTCCATGCGGCGCCGGATGTCACCCTGGAAGAGGATCTTGAACGGCGGGATCTGACCATCAATGCCATGGCCCGGGATGACCAGGGCCGGCTCATCGACCCTTTCGGCGGTCAGGCAGATCTTCAGGCACAGCGGCTGCGCCATGTCTCCCCGGCCTTTGCCGAGGATCCGGTACGGATCCTGCGGGTGGCCCGCTTCGCCGCCCGCCTCGGCCCCCTGGGCTTTAGCGTCGCCCCCGAAACCATGGACTTGATGCGCCGCATGGTGGCCGCGGGCGAGGTGGATGCCCTGGTGCCGGAACGGGTCTGGCAGGAGACGGAGCGGGCATTGGCGGGCCCCGGCCCCTCCCGGTTCTTCCAGGTGCTGAGGGAATGCGGCGCGCTGGCCGTGCTGTTCCCCGAACTGGACCGCCTCTACGGCGTCCCCCAGCCCCCCCGACATCACCCGGAGGTGGATACCGGCATCCATACCTTCATGGTGCTGGACCAGGCCGAACGGCTCTCCCGGGACCCGGTGGTACGATTCGCCGCCCTCACCCATGACCTGGGCAAGGGCAACACTCCCCGGGACATCCTGCCCAGCCACCATGGCCATGAGCAACGGGGCGTGGTGCTGATCGACCAGCTCTGTGACCGCTACCGCATCCCCAACCGCTACCGGGAACTGGCCCGGCTGGTGGCCGGCTATCACGGCCACATGCACCGGGTCTTCGAGCTGCGCTCGGACACCCTGGCCAAGACCCTGGAAGGACTGGATGCCTATCGTCGACCCGAGCGCGTGGAAGGGATCCTGCTGGCCTGCGAGGCCGATTACCGGGGCCGGACCGGGTTCGAGGAACGGCCCTATCCCCAGGCCGACTATGTCCGCCGGGCCCATGCCCGCTGCCTGGACATCCAGGCCCGGGAACTGGTGGAACAGGGCCTCAAGGGACAGGCCATCACCCAGGCCCTGCGTCGGTTGCGCATCGAGGCACTGACCGAACTCAAACAGGCCCACGAGGCCCGGGCCGCCGGCGATTCCTGAATCGACCAACGGGTCAGAGGCGGTGACTCAGATCCTGTAGGGCAAACCCCATCAGGGGCGTCTCCACCCCCCGGCCCAGGGCCATGACCTGAAACCGTTCCCCCATTTCTCCCGGCAGGGTGAGCATGCGCACCTGGGAGGCCAGCGTCAGCTGGGTCTTGAGATCCTCGGAGCAGCGGGCCTGAAAGGCCGCTTCCAGTCCCGTGCCGAACAGGAACCAGGCCTGGCTGGTGTAGCCCAGCAGGGACAGATCCGCCGCGGCACCGGCCTCGGCCACCGCCGAGAAGTCCACGTTGGCGGTGATGTCCATCAACCCCGGCCACAACAGGGGGTGCTCAAGCATGCGGTGGCGGTAATGGGTGATCAGGGTGCCCTGACGACGCTCGGCACTGTAATACTCCCGCCGGGGATAACCGTAGTCCACCAGCAACAGCACCCCGGCCGCCATGGCCCCGGACACCGCCGCCAGCCAGGGGGCCAGCCCCGGATTGAATTCCGACAGGTACCCCTCCCCCCAGCACGCCCCCGTCGCCTGGTACAGTGACCTCACCTGCCGCTCCAGCCGGGCATCGGCGGGTCGGTCGGCCCATTCCAGACCCGAGGCCGACACCTGCACCCCCCGGCGCAGCGCCCCGTCCTTGCGCCAGACGAACAGCTCCACCGGCATGGCATCGAGCACTTCATTGGCCAGCATCACCCCCCGGAAGCCGGCGGGCTCGGGCAGAGCGTCCAGCCAGCGGACCCGGCTCGACAGTGCCCGCGGCAACACGGACAGGGCGGCCTGCTGACGCTCCCGCAAATCCGGGCTGGTCTCCAGGATCAGGTAACGATCCGGCAGCGCGTCCATCCCGGCCAGGGTGTCCAGCACCCGGGCCGCCAACCGGCCGGTACCTGCCCCGAACTCCAGGATGGCCCCGCCCCCCAGGGCGTCCAGCACCTGGGCACACTGACGGGCCATGCAATCACCGAACAGGGGAGAGATCTCCGGCGCGGTGACAAAGTCCCCGGCCGCGCCCAGTTTGTGGCTGCCCGCCGCGTAATAACCCAGGCCGGGGGCGTACAGGGCCAGTTCCATGTAGCGATGGAACGATAGCCACCCCCCGGTTGCGCGACTCTCGTGATGCATCCGCTGCAACAGGCGCTCACTCAGGGCCAGGGCCTCGGGCACGGGTGAAGGCAATCGGGAATCCTTGGTCAGCGGCATCGTCGAAGCTTTTGATAAAGTCGGGCAGGAGGGTTAGGTTAACTTAACCCGGTCACGAGAGGGACGGCCCGGATACGGCGCTGCCTCCCCTCATGGCGCCGGATCATCACACAGGCAGAAGGAAGCAGCGTGGAACAAGAGACACCGTCACTTCAGGGCAGAACCGTGTTCATCACCGGCGGCGCCCGGCGCATCGGCGCCTGCATGGCGCACCGTCTGCACGCCCAAGGCATGAATCTGGTCATCCATTATCGGCATTCCAGCGACGATGCCCTCGCCCTTCAAAAGGCGCTGGAAGCCCGGCGGCCGAACTCCGTGAAACTGGTAGGGGGGGAATTGCTGGAACCGGGCGCACCAGAGCAACTGGCCCGGGAGGCGGTTGCGGCCTTCGGTGGACTGGACGTGCTGATCAACAATGCCTCCACCTTCTACCCCACCCCGCTGGGCAGCATCACCGAGGCCCAATGGGACGATCTCATGGGCACCAACCTGAAGGCCCCCCTGTTCCTGTCCCAAGCCCTGGCGCCGGCCCTGACGGAGCGGAGCGGCTGCATCATCAACATCGTCGACATCCATGCCCTGCGCCCGCTCAAGGACTATCCGGTGTACTGCGCGGCCAAGGCCGGACTCTGGCTGCTCACCCAGTCGCTGGCACGGGAGCTGGGACCCCGGGTACGGGTGAACGGAATTGCGCCGGGAGCGATCCTGTGGCCCGAGGCGGAGGAAAACGCGGCCAGCCATGAGGAGATGATCCAGCGCACAGCCCTCAAGCGGGAAGGCGGCCCGGATGATATCGCCCGCACCGCCCTGTTCCTGATCCGTGACGCGGATTACATCACCGGGCAGGTGATCGCGGTGGACGGCGGGCGCACCACGGCACAATAGCGCCGGTGGTGATAGAGCGCTGCTACCAGGGGAAATCCACCGGCCGTAGCCACTGACCGGGGTCGTCGAACCCGGCCCAGAGTGCTTTCATGGTCTGCTTCAATAGCGGGTGCTCCAGATCAGGGGCCAGGTCCGCCAGGGGCCTGAGCACAAAGGCATGGCGGGTGATCTCCCGCCGGGGCAGGTGCAGACGCCCGGATTCCAGAACGCAGTCCCCCAGCAGCAAAAGATCCAGATCCAGGGTGCGGTCCGAATAGGGATCTCCGCCCCGCTGCCGGCCATGCCGGTCCTCGATGGCCTTGAAGCAGGCCACCAGCGACTCCGGCGGCAACGGGGTATCCACCGCCGCCGCCAGGTTGTAGAACGCACGCCCGGCAAACCCCACGGACCCCGCCTCGTACACCGGAGAGACGTCCACCGGGCCGAAGGCAGTCCTGAGTTCATCCACCGCGGCCCTGACGTGACGCTCCCGATCCACGTTGGTACCGATACTGATGTAAGCCCGGCGCAACATCAGTTCCGCGCGCCCCGCTCGATGGTGACCCCCACTTCCGAGGCCCCCCGCACCGCACCGGGCTTGCCCAGGGTGAGCCGGAGCCAGGGCACGGCAAATTCCTCCATGATCATCCGGGCGATGTCCTCGGCCATGGCCTCCACCAGCCGGCGTTGATTGCCTTCCACAAGATCGACCACCCGCTTGGCCACCTCCTTGTAGTTCAGCACATCCTCGATGCGGTCACTGTGCGCACCCTTGCGAATGTCGTAGCCCAGTTCCAGATCCAGACGCACGGTCTGCTGGATGCTTTGTTCCCAGTCAAAGATGCCGACCGTGGTTTTGACCCTGAGGTCGCGAATGTAGACGATATCCATGGGGAGCGACTATAAAGGCATGCCGGGATGCAGGGAAGGGACCTGCCTTCAGGCTTGAGACTTCCCCCCCCTTCTGCTATCGTTCCCGGCTTTATTCAAATCAGCCTGGTTTTTCCGGAGAATATCCAATGGCCCGAGTCTGTCAAATTACGGGTAAGCGTCCAGTGTCTGGGTTCAACGTATCCCACGCCCACAACAAGACCAAGCGTCGCTTCCTTCCCAATCTGCATGAACACCGCTTCTGGGTCGAGAGCGAAAATCGCTTCGTCAAGCTCCGGACCAGCAGCAAGGGCATGCGCATCATCGACAAGAAGGGGATCGACGCGGTCCTCGCCGAGCTGCGCGCCCGCGGCGAAAAGGTCTAAGGAGACGCAACCATGGCAAAAGGTGTTCGCGAAAAGATCCGCCTGGTGTCCAGCGCCGGAACCGGCCACTTCTACACCACCACCAAGAACAAGCGCAACATGCCCGACAAGATGGAGATCAAGAAGTTTGATCCCGTCGTGCGTCAGCATGTGATGTACAAGGAAGCCAAGATCAAGTAGTACCCGGCACGACCTGGCTGATGGCCTCGCCCCGGCGAGGTCCTGTGCACGAGGCCCGACATCCGGGCCTCGTGCATTTTCCTATTCTTCCGCCGGATGCTCGCCCAACCGCTCCACCGTCTCCCGGGCCCAGACCTGCATCACATGGCCCCAGCGATCCGCCGTGGCCGGGTCCAGATCCAGATGGGTGTAGCGCCCGCCGTCCCTGATCAGGACCCGCAACAGGGGCACACCGGACTCGTGCAGCACCTGTCGCAGCTCGATCACTTCCCCCATGGGGGCCTGAATCTGCTCCAAGGCGGCCTACCCCACGCTCACGGGGATCCGCTGCCCCACCCGATCCGTCAGGCGCGGCAGTTCGATACGCAGCACCCCATGTTCATAGGTGGCCCTGGCCTGCTCCGTTTCCACCGGCCCGGGCAGGGGAATCGCCCGTTCAAAACGACCGTAGGCGCACTCGGCGATGTGGTAGCGTCCGTGGGTGTGCTCCTTCTGCACGATTTTCTCCCCGCGGATCACCAGATGATCGTCGATCACCTGGATATCGAAGGCAGCCTTGTCCATGCCCGGGGCCTCCAGGCGTACCACCACCTTGTCGTCGTCGTCGAACACCTCGGCGGCCATGACCCCCCAACCCACGCTGCGGGCCATGAGTTCATGTTCATCCCGATCTTCCGCCTCCCCTCCCCGGCTGCCCCGCTCCCCGGCACTGAAGCGGGTGATGGCACCGGCAGCGCGGCCGTAGAGCCGCTGCCAGCCCTCCAGCAGACTGTCCCAGGCCTCACTCATACCCTGACGTAACTGACGCAGACTGGACATGATGTTCTCTCCTCCTCGTTGTTTTAACCTGCCTTCTCAATCTGACGTGAGAAGGTCATGAACTTGTCCCGCCTTCCTGCCCTGACCTCCTGCAAACATACTTCCAGCGGCCGAAGATGGTAAAGTTCCCGCCTTGTCCGACAGGCGATGACCAACACGCCATCGCACGTCACCAAACCAGTGAAGGTGCCACCGGCATCAACACCAACGCCTTTTCATGGATTTCATGATACGACGAAGCCGGATGATCCGGTAACATAGCCCCATGGCGCAAAACCCCCATTCCATACCCCTGACGATTCGCTTCCAGCACGAGGCGGAGATTCCCCAGCAGGATGCCCGCCGTCTTGCCCTGATCCGCTTCGGCCAGGCAAACCACGCAGATCCCGCACGCCCCATGGAACTGACGCTGGCCCTGCCCCCGCTCGCGACACCCGCCCCCCCCGAACTGTGGCTGGCCGATGAGCCCGTGGCCGCGGGCTTCGAGGACGGCATCGGCTACAGCCTGACCGGCAAGGTCCTGTTCGGCTGGATACTGGTGGATGAAGCGGATTTCGATCACGACATGAACCAGGCCGCCGAGTATGTATATGAACGGCTGCTGGCCTTTCACCGCGCCAAGGGCTTTCCCCATCTGCTGCGGATCTGGAATTACTTTCCGGACATCCATCGGGAATCGGATGGCCTGGACCGCTATCAGGCCTTCTGCCAGGGACGCCACCGGGCCCTTGAAAGGGTGCCGCTGACGGAAGGGGAACTACCCGCGGCCACGGCCATCGGCACCACGGCACCGGGCCTGCTGGTCTATTTCCTGGCTGGGCGTGAGCCGGGCATTCAGATCGAGAACCCCCGTCAGGTCAGCGCCTTCCATTACCCGCGCCGCTACGGACCCAAGAGCCCATCCTTTTCCCGGGCCACCCTCAAGCCCTGGTCCGCGCAATCCCACCTGTACATCTCCGGCACCGCCAGCATCGTGGGCCACGAGACCCTGCACACCGATGTCCTCACCCAGCTGGACGAGATCATTGAAAACCTGCGCGCACTGATCCGCTCCGCGGGAAACGGCATCAGCGACCGGATCAAGGATCCGGGCGAACTGTCCATGCTCAAGGTCTACGTCCGCCATGCCGGGGATACCGCGGCCGTCAAGTCCCGCCTGGAAGCCGCCCTGGGCAGCCAGGCGCCCGCCGTGTACCTGCGCGGAGACATCTGTCGGGATGACCTGCTGGTGGAGATCGAAGGCCTGTATGCCTGAACTGCCGGAGGTGGAAACCACCCGCCGCGGAATCGAGCCTCACATCAAGGGACGCCGGATTACCCGGGTTGTCGTTCGCCAGCATCGCCTGCGCTGGCCGATACCCGACACTCTGCCGGCACAGGTCAGTGACCGGCGGATTGTGGACGTCAGCCGGCGCGGCAAGTACCTCTTGCTGGACTGCGCCTCCACGACCATCCTCATGCATCTGGGCATGTCCGGCAGCCTTCGCATCGTCGATGCCGATCTGGCGCCCCGCCCCCATGACCATGTGGACCTGGTGCTGGACTCAGGCCAGGCCCTGCGCCTTCATGATCCCCGCCGTTTCGGCGCGGTACTCTGCTTTGATCCCAGGGAAGGTCCTCACCCCCTGCTGGCAAAACTCGGCCCGGAACCGCTGGGAGAACAGTTTGACGGAGCATACCTCCACCGGCAGACCCGCCTTCGGCGCACCACCATCAAGAGCGTGATCATGGACAGTCACGTGGTGGTGGGGGTGGGAAACATCTACGCCTCCGAATCCCTTTTCCTGGCGGGTATCCGCCCCCGACGGGCGGCGGGGCGCATCAGCCGCGCCGAAGCCTGCAGACTGGTGGACTCGATCCGCGCGGTACTGCGGGCTGCCATTGAGCAAGGCGGCACCACGCTGAGGGATTTCGTGCATGAGGACGGCAGCCATGGCTACTTCAGCCAGCAACTGCGCGTGCACGGCAGGACCGGCCTCCCCTGCCTTCGCTGCGGCACGGCGGTGCGGCACGTCGTGGTAGGACAGCGGTCCACGTTCTATTGCCCCGTGTGCCAGAAGCGCTGACGGGAACACGTTGACGGAGCAGGGCCAAGAGCCCTGCTCCGAACACCGGTCATCGGAAGATATCCCGGATTTCAGAATGGATCAGAGCAGCACTTTCTCGATACCCCCGCTGCGGGCCTGTTCGATGAAGCGGGCCTGCCACTGATCCCCCAACAGGGCGTTGGCCATTTCCACCACGATGTAGTCCACCGCCGTCCCTGTGTCTTCCCGGTAACGGGACAGCCCCTGCTGACAGGCCGGGCAGGAGGTCAGCAGCTTCACATTCCCGCCGACCGCCACCAGCGCGCCGGTCAGCGATGTGACGCCCTTGTGGATCTCCTCCTGCTTGCGGAACCGTACCTGAGTGGCCACATCCGGGCGACTCACCGCAAAGGTCCCCGCCTCGCCGCAGCAGCGATCCGACAGGGTCACCGGCCGGCCCAGCAGATTCCCCGCCACCTGCAGCGGCGCGTGGGTCTTCATGGGGGAATGGCAGGGATCGTGATACAGGTATTCCACCCCCGGCGCGGCCTCCAGCGTTACCCCCTTCTCCATCAGATACTCATGGATATCCAGCAACCGGCAACCGGGGAAGATGCGCTCGAACTCGTATTTCAGCAGCTGGTCCATGCAGGTGCCGCAGGACACCAACACCGTCTTGATATCCAGATAGTTCAGGGTATTGGCCACCCGGTGGAACAGCACCCGGTTCTCGGTGGTGATCGCCTTGCCCTTGGCCTCCTCGCCAGCGGATTCCTGGGGATAGCCGCAACACAGATACCCCGGCGGCAACACCGTCTGGGCACCAGCGCGGTAGAGCATGGCCAGGGTGGCCAGGCCCACCTGGCTGAACAGGCGCTCCGAGCCGCAGCCGGGGAAATAGAACACCGCATCGCCCTGCTCCGGCGCCACCGCCGGGTCCCGCACGATGGCCACGTGACTGGGGTCTTCCAGCCCCAGCATGGCCCGGGTGGTGCGCGAGGGCAGACCCGCCGGCAGGGGCTTTCTCACCATGTGGATGACCCGGGCAGGGATCGGTGCCGGTCCGGTGGTGGCGGCGGGCCGACCGCCGTCCAGCAGGCCCAGACGCTGGAACATCCGGTGCCCCAGGCGCTGCCCGGCAAAGCCCCACTGGGCCAGGGCGGTGCGCATCAGCTTGATGGTGGCCGGGTCCTTGATGTTGAGGAAGGCCATGGAGACCTTGGCCGCCAGACTGGTCCGGCGCTGGCCGCGGGCCTTGAGGATGCGTCGCATGCGGGCCGTCACGTCACCGAAGTCGATGTTCACCGGACAGGGCTTGAGGCATCGGTGACAGATGGTGCAATGGTCCGCCACATCGTTGAGCTCATCGAAATGACGCAGGGACAGGCCGCGGCGGGTCTGCTCCTCGTAGAGGAAGGCCTCGATGATCAGACCCGTGGCCAGGATCTTGTTGCGGGGCGAGTACAGCAGGTTGGCCCGGGGCACATGGGTGGTGCAGACGGGCTTGCACTTGCCGCAGCGCAGGCAGTCGCGGATGTCGTCGTTGAGCGCCCCCAGTTCGCTCTGCTCCAGGATCAGGGCCTCCTCCTGCACCAGACGCAGGGAGGGAGTATAGGCCCGGGACAACCCGGAACCGGCCTGCAGCTTGCCCCGGTTGAAGCGGTCCATGGGGTCCACCCGGCGCTTGTAGTCGGCAAAGGCCTTCAGCTCCGGCTCGCCCAGGTACTGGATCTTGGTCAGGCCGATGCCGTGCTCCCCGGAGATGACGCCGTCCAGCTCGCGGGCCAGCGCCATCACCTGGTCCACGATGCGCTCGGCCTCGTGCATCATGGCGTAGTCGTTGGAGTTGACCGGGATGTTGGTGTGCACGTTGCCGTCACCGGCATGCATGTGCAGGGCCACGAACAGGCGGCTGGTGAGCACCCGGTCGTGGATGGCCTGGATGCTCCGGCGCACCGGTTCCAGGTCGCGGCCGTCGAAGATCTCCCACAACCGGGCCTCGATCTCCCGCCGGTAGGAGATCACCAGGCTGCGACGCAACAGCAGCTGGATCAGCCGGTCGCCGGGGCGGCGGTCCGCCCGGGACGGCGCGTCCAGCAGGTCGTCCATGGCCACGGCGTCGCTCTCCAGGTGATCCAGGATGGCCTGCCAGCGCTCCCGCACCGCCTGCACATGGTCTTCCGCGGCCCGGCGCAGCCCCTCGAACCAGCCCCGGGCCTCCTCGCTGCCCAGGGCCAGGGAGTCCATCAGTGCGCGATGATCCTTGCCCAGGCAGGCCAGGATCTCGTCGGCCATGCGCAGCTTGTTGGTGAGGGACTGGTGGATGTTGATGCGCTCGATCCCTTCGCTGTACTCCGCCAGCCGGTCCAGGGGGATCACCACGTCCTCGTTGATCTTGAAGGCGTTGGTATGGGCGGCGATGGCGGCGGTCCGGCTGCGGTCGGCCCAGAACCGCTGGCGGGCTTCGGGGCTCACGGCGATGAAGCCGTCGCCGTTGCGGGCATTGGCCAGACGCACCATTTTCGAGGCGGCCAGGCCCACCGCCTCCTCGTCGTCACTGGCGATGTCCGCCAGGAGCACCATCTTGGGCCGCTCCCGTCGCGCCCCCTTCGGGGTATAGCCCACGGCGCGCACATAGCGCTCGTCCAGGTGTTCAAGCCCGGCCAGCTGCACCTTGGGATCGGCCTCCAGGGCGTCCTTGATCTCGACGATGGCGGGCACCGCCTCATGCAGATCGGTGCCGTAGAACTCCAGGCTGATGGTGCGCATGTGGGCCGCCATGCGATGGACCACGAACACGGCGGAGGTGATCAGGCCGTCGCAGCCTTCCTTCTGAATCCCCGGCAGGTCCTGCAGGCGTTTGTCGGTGACGTCCTTGCCCAGCCCCACCTTGCGGCAGACACGACCCGGGAAGGAGATGACCTGGGGTTCTCCGTCGGGGGTCACGCCGTCGGTCTGGAACCGGGTGATGCGGAAGCTCACGGTTTCCTGATCGTGGATCTTGCCCAGGTTGTGATTGAGGCGTTCCACCTGGATCCAGCGGGCCTCCGGGGTGACCATGCGCCAGGACACCAGATTGTCCAGGGCCGTGCCCCAGAGCACCGCTTTCTTGCCGCCGGCGTTCATGGCGATGTTGCCGCCGATGGTGCAGGCATCCTGGGAGGTGGGGTCCACGGCAAACACATGGGCGGCGCGCCCCGCGGCCTCGGACACCCGGCGGGTCACCACCCCGGCCTCGGCGCGGAGGGTGGCCACGGGGCCTTCCACCCCGGGCAGCTCCACGAACTCCACCTCGCTCAAGGCTTCGAGCTTTTCCGTGTTGATGACCGCGGCATCGGCGGTCAGGGGTACGGCGCCGCCGTTGTAGCCGGTGCCGCCCCCCCGGGGAATGACGGTCAGACCCAGTTCGAAGCAGGTCTGGATAACCCCGGCCATCTCCGCCTCGGAATCCGGGGTGATGACCACGAAGGGCAGTTCCACGCGCCAGTCGGTGGCGTCGGTGACATGGGAGACCCGGGCCAGACCGTCGAAGTGGATGTTGTCCTTGCGGGTGACCTTGCCCAGCAGGCGGCGGGCACGGGCGCGCAGGGCCTTTTGTTCCGGGAACCAGGCCTCGAAGCGGCGTACCGCCTGACGGGCCTGTTCCGCCAGGTCCAGGGCCAGCTGATTGCCCTCGGCCCGGGCGATGATCTGGTCCACCCGGTGATCCAGGGCGTGGATCAAGGCGGTGAGTCGCTTCTGGTTGCCCAGCAGGTCGTCCTGGATATAGGGGTTGCGGGTGACCACCCACATGTCCCCCAGCACCTCGAACAGCATCCGGGCGGAGACGCCGGTCCGTCGGCGGGCGCGCAGTTCGTTGAGCACGTCCCACATGCCTTCGCCGAGGAAGCGGATGACGATCTCGCGGTCGGAGTAGGAGGTGTAGTTATAGGGGATTTCGCGGATGCGGGTACTTGCGGTCATGGCTGGCGGGGATCACTGCGGGAGGGGCACATATTCTAGCACCCCGGCCGGGATGAGGTGAGAGGCGGGGAAAAGCAAAAAGGGTGCGGAGGTTTCCCTCCGCACCCTTTGAACTTCCAGTGCATGCCTTCCGGTCAGGCGACCTTGGGCAATGCCATCGGTATGGGACCGATGATTAGAAGTTGTGGGTCACGCCGACCTGGAAGCCCTTGACGTCCTGATCATAGCCAAGGGGGGCAACACCCTTGCCCTTACCGGAGCCATTCAGGCCATAGGTACCAAAGTCATCGTTATTGACTTGGGCATAAACAGCATAGATACCAGTACGACGGGACAGATTGTAGCCACCACCCAATGCAAACATCTGAGCACCGTCATCTTCGATAATCTCGCCTGCGTTGGTGTAGGAGGCCATCACATAGGCTTGACCAAAGCTGTAACGAGCACCCAAGTGGAAGACATCGCGATCCTCGTCGGCCACTTCAATGTTTTCGTACATTGCTGCCAAAGTCAGATCCTGAATCTGATAGGTACCACCGATCTTCCAAGCCTTGGCATCATCCACTTCACCCATGAAAGAAACGGCATCATTCAGCTGCTCGTAAGCGACGGTCACATACATGGGCCCCTGAGTGAAGCTAGCCGCCAAGGAAAAGGCATTGGCATCATTCGCTGCAGCAGAGGGACGATCGCTGCCAGTATCCGTAGTGTAGGAGGCCATGAACTGCATGCCGCCAAAATCCGGACTCATGTACAGAACGGTGTTATCCAAACGATTGTAGAAACCAGGCAGACTTGCGTCATTATAGAAATCAGCCACCTCATTTCTGAGAGCAATAGCTTCCGCAGGAGTCAACAAACCCGCTTCAAGAGCCTCGTCGATAAGAGCATTGTCGCCTGCTCTCATAGCGGACAAATTGCCAACACGGCTAGTTACATGATTCACGTCACCCAGCGTATCAGCAAAGAAGTTCAGACGCAGGGTGGACAGCTTGTAAGGAGTGTCGTGCTTACCGATACGCACCTCACCGAAACCGCCGGCCAGACCTACATAAGTGTTACGAGCAGTCAGGTTGCTGCCATCAAATGTCTGATCAGGATTGCCACTCTGCAGCGCAGCCTCAATCTGGAACACGCCACGCAGGCCGCCGCCCAGGTCCTCGGAACCGCGAACGCCCAGGCGGGAGGAGTTGGAGGCCAGCTGGTGGGAGCTTTCTTCGCCGTTGTCCACATAATCCATGGACAGATTCATGCGGCCGTACAGGGTGGTGTCGGCCATGGCGGCGGCGGGCAGGCCCATGGCCGCGGCTACTGCGAATACGAGTACTTTCTTTTGCATGTTTACGTTCCTCTGCAGAGCTTTGTTGTATTAGGGTCTGACCGTGTCAGCCAATTAGCTCTAAGCAGAAGGCGTGCCAAACACTAACACACTGATTTTGCTAGTGTAAAAAAACAACAACTCATGACATGCCGCCTGACTTTGTCATGACACCGTCATGACAAAGGAGGGATTGTTGTTTTTTTGGGACACCCCGACGGGATGAGCACAACGGTGGATACGACTGAAGCCGATTGCCTATACCCGGATCTGGAATTTTTCCAGATAACGATAGAGGGTGCGCTCGCTGACACCCAGATGCCGGGCGGCTTCGGCGCGGTGGCCGCCGGTGGCCGCCAGCGCCGCGCGGACACCGGCTTCGGTACAGACTGCGCGTGAACCCCGGCGCAGCGAGGGCACCAACACCTCCTCGCCGGCCTGGGACTGAAAGGCAATGTGCTCGGGCAGCAACGGCCCGGTGCCGGCCAGGATCGCCGCCCGGGTCATGATGTTCTTCAGCTCGCGAACGTTGCCCGGATAGCGATAGGACACCAGCAGGTCCGTCACCGGCACGGACAGGGGCAGATGCAGCGAATCGCCGTCCACCTGCCGCAGGAAATGCTCCGCCAGCGCGAGGATGTCTTCCCGCCGCTCCCGCAGCGGAGGGATGAAGACCGGGAAGGCAGCCAGACGGTAATAGAGGTCCTCCCGGAACCCGCCCTGGGCCACCATGGCCGCCAGATCCCGGTGGGTGGCGGCCACCACCCGGGCATCCACCGGGATATATTCGGTGCCGCCCACCCGGCGAATGCGGGAGGTTTCCAGCACGCGCAAGAGCTTGCTTTGCATGGACAGGGGCAACTCCCCCACCTCGTCGATGAACAGCGTCCCTCCCTGAGCGGCCTCGAACAGACCGATCTTGCGCCGGTCCGCGCCGGTGAAGGCACCTTTTTCGTAGCCGAACAGCTCCGCCTCAATGATCTGCTCCCCCAGGGTGGAACAGTCCACCACCACCAGCGGCCCCTGAGCGCGACCGGAGCAATGGTGGAGATAATCCGCCACCCTTTCCTTGCCCACGCCGCTCTCTCCCAGCAGCAACACGGTGGCACTGGTGGGCGCCACCCGTTCCACCATCCGCATCAGTTCCAGCATGGGCGCGGACTGCCCCACCAGGCGGGTGCCCTCCGGCAACACGGAAGCCGCCTCCGTTTCGGGATGCAGCAACATCCCGAAAAAATCGCCGTGATCGCCCTGCCCCCGGGAAATCCGGACGCGCATACGCCGCCGTCCTCGCCCCCCGGGGATCTGCACGGAAAGGGGCCGCGACGCGGAGTCCACAGCGAGCAGATGGCACCGCCCTTCCCCGGCGCAGTCACCCGGCACCCCCTGAAAGAACTCATGACAGCTCATCCCCTGCAGATCTTCGCGGGAGAGGGACAGACAGCGCAGGGCCGCTGCGTTGGCGGCCAGCAGGCGATGATCGCCGTCGAAGACCACGAAGGCATCGGGAATCAGTTCGACCACCTGTTCGAGGGTGGGCGCGGCAATGGGATTGGGGCGGTTGTTCAGGGTCAGCATGCGGGGGGGCTTGCTCCATCGGATGCCAGGGTATTAGGCAGTCTACCATCCAGGGCCAATGTTCAAACGGCATCGGCAACACAGGGTGTGTCCCTTGGGCTCCGTCATTCCCGCGCAAGCGGGAATCCAGTCCCGGACGCTAAACACTGGGCTCCCGCTTTCGCGGGAGTGACGGAGCAGTGCCATTTTCGGCAATGACGATGCTGCCACCTCTTCCCGGCCAAAGGCTGCCCCCACCGTTGGCTGTTCATCAGATCTTCACCGGATTTTCACGCCCGTTTAATAACCAAAATACATAGTCGCCCCGGGTTTAGAGGCACAGGACGATGTCTCTTTTTTACAACACAATCCGGGGAGTTTATTCCATGCAACACAAGAAGCTTATCGCGGCGATGGTCGCCGCCGGCCTGTCCATGCCCGCCCTGGCGGTTGCCGACATGACCATCTACGGTCGTGCCCATCTGTCCGCCGACATTCTGGACGACGGCAATGACTACAACGAGTTCAACGTCTCCAGCAACTCCAGCCGCCTGGGTTTCAAGGGCGAGCGGACCTTTGCCGACGGCCTGACGGCCATGTTCCAGATCGAGCAGGAGATCAACTATGACACCTCCGGCAGCAGCTGGGCCAGCCGCGACACCTTCGCCGGCCTGAAGGGCGACTGGGGCATGCTGCGCATCGGCAAGTTCGACACCCCCTTCAAGCTTGCCCGCGGACCGGCCAACTTCTTCGGCGATCAGGCCGGCGACCTGCGCAACATCACCCGCACCAACGATCATGGCCGCTTTGACGAGCGCTTCAACAACAGCATCCACTACCGCACCCCCAGCCTGAGCGGCCTGGTGTGGGATATTCAGTACTCCAACGAAAATGGCGGCTCCAGCACTGTGGAAGACGCCAAGAACAAGGCCGTGAGTACCTCGCTGGGATACAGCAACGGGCCGTTCAATGTGGTCGTTGCCTATGAAAGCCAGGATATTTACAGCACCGATAACTATGATTACACGGCGGACGCCTGGCGCCTGGCGGCCGCCTACCGCATTACCCCGGACTTCCGTCTGGCCGGCTTCTACCAGCAGACGGAAAACACCCGTGGCGTGGAAGGGCAGGAAGCGGATGTCTTCGGCATTGCCGGTCAGTACCGCATCAGCCCCTCCGTGTACCTGAATGCCCACTGGTTCACCCTGGACTCCGACCTGGAGAAGCGGGATGCCAATCTCTATGCCATCGGTCTGGAATACCGGGTGGACAGCGCCCTGCGCTTCTACGGCAATCTGGCCTTCATGGATAACGACGACAATTCCAGCCTGACCCCCTGGGGTGCAGCCCGCAGCGCCACTCCTTCTGCCGCGGAGGGCGTGAACGCCCGCGGCGAGACGGCTACCGCCTTCTCTCTGGGCATGCGATACGACTTTTAAGGGATGATGCCTTTTCGGGCAGGGATGCCCGCCTCTGCTCCAGCATGCATGTGACACGCTTGCCCGGATTCCATCCGGGCTTTTTTTCGCCGCACACGTCGAACCTTCCAGGTCTGAACCCCGGTGGTTCCTTGAATCACACCCATGAAAAAGGCCCCGCGAGGGGGCCTTTTTCATGGATATGGCTGGGGGACCAGGATTCGAACCTGGGTTGACGGAGTCAGAGTCCGTAGTCCTACCGCTAGACGATCCCCCAATAAAACCGAGGCGTAAATCTACAGCATGACGGGGTGTTGAAGCAAGCCCCGAAATAAAAGCTGAAACACCGTTCCCCACGAGGCCATCCTGATGGATAGCCCCAGGGGTGACTGCAAGCCGTTCCCGTCGCCGGGGATCAGCGCTTGCTGAACTGAGTCGCGCGACGTGCCTTGCGCAGACCGACCTTCTTACGCTCGACCTGACGGGCGTCACGGGTCATGAAGCCGTGGGTGCGCATGGCGCCACGCAGCTTCTCGTCGTATTCCACCAGAGCGCGGGCAATACCCAGACGGATGGCACCGGCCTGACCGTTGGCGCCGCCGCCCTTCACCGTAGCCACGATGTCGAAACGATCCAGGCTTTCGGCCACTTCCAGCGGCTGACGGACCACCATGCGGGAGGTCTCACGCCCGAAGTAGACGTCCAGGGGCTTGTTGTTGACGGTGATCTCGCCCTTGCCGGGGCGCAGAAAAACCCGCGCAGAAGCCTCTTTGCGGCGTCCGGTTCCGTAGTTCTGGGTTGTTGCCATCTCTTGACCTGCTCTATGTGCTGCCCGGCCACGCAATGGTGACCGGATCAGGGTGTTGTTCAGATTTCCAGCGGCTGGGGCTGCTGGGCGGCGTGGCTGTGTTCGGCTCCGGCATACACCTTGAGCTTCTTGAACATGGCCCGGCCCAGGGGGTTCTTGGGCAGCATGCCCTTCACCGCGATCTCAATGAGGCGCTCGGGCGCGTTTTCACGGATCTGCCGCGCACTGGCGGACTTCATGTGACCGACGTAACCGGTGTGCCGGTAGTACATCTTGTCGGCTTCCTTGTTGCCGCTGAGGCGCACCTTGGAGGCATTCACGATCACGATGTAGTCACCGGTATCCACGTGCGGGGTATACACGGGCTTGTGCTTGCCGCGCAGGCGGCGAGCCACTTCGCTGGCGAGCCGGCCGAGGGTCTTGCCGGAGGCATCAACCACGTACCAGTCGCGGGTGACTTCAGCGGGCTTGGCGCTAAAGGTCTTCATTCCTGAACTCCAGGGTGCACATGAATCACGGAAAGCGCGCAATGATAACGGGGAAGTGCCCGGGTGACAAGGGGTGTTTCCGTTCAAATCCACCAGGTCGTCCCGGTCATCACCTTGGCGGTCACCGGCATCACCAGCTTGCGCAGGGGCCAGGGCAGGACTTCCCCGCCCAGGGACATGGCCAACTCGCCATGATGGGCCTCGTCGATCTTCATCTGTTCCAGTACCGCCCGGGTTGGGCTGTCCTCGGGGACGACCCGGGCCAGATGCTCGTCCAGATGGCGGATCACCTGCTGCTCCGTCTCGTGCACGAAACCCAGGCTCCACTTGTCGCCCGCCGCTCCGGCCAGGGCACCGATGGTGAAGGCGCCGCTATACCACAGGGGGTTAAGAAAGCTCTTGTGGGTGCCCAGGGCTTCCAGGCGGCGTTCGCACCAAAGCAGGTGATCGTTTTCTTCCCGGGCGGAGCGCTCCATGCGCTCGCGCACTTCGCCGCTACGGGCGGTGAGGGCCTGCCCCTGGTAGAGCCCCTGTGCGGCCACCTCCCCCGCATGATTGATGCGCATGAGACGGCCGGAAAGGACGCGGGCGTTGTCATCCAGTTCCGCTTCCGGTGCCGACCGGGCCGGGTCCGGGCGCTCGGTGGCTCGGGGACGGCCGAACAGGGTACACAGACCTTCATCAATGGCAGACAGCAGGCGATCGGTGGGGCTCAGTTGGCGCATGGTGGGCTGACACGGGTAGTGAAAACATTATTGAAGATACTGTAAGCACGACAACATGCAAGCGTATTGAGCGCAGGACGTCATCCTGTCACTGGGGCAGCAGCGCCAAGATGCCCGACATTTGCGTGGCCTCACCCGCAATCACGTGATACAAGTCGCATTTCAGAATCAACGGCACCGATTCCCGAAGAAAAATGCTGGCCAAGTCTCACGAAATGGATTCCAATCCAGCTTGATCACAAGCTGAAAGCACGACGCTCATGGATGAGTCGCTGTTCAAAGACCATGGACCGGAAGTCCTCTCCCTCATTGCCCGTTTCCACGGCATCTCCGCGGATCCCGTTCAAATTCGCCACCGCAGTGGCGAGGGCAGCGGCCCACTCGAAGTCGCACAGATCGTCCGCGCGGCTCGGGATCTGGGGCTTCGCGCCCGCGCCATCCGACCCGCCATCTCCGAACTCGCCCGCTTACCCCTCCCGGCCGTGGCCCGGCATAAAGACGGCCACTATCTGGTTCTGGCGCGGGTGGAGGGTGACAATGCCCTTATCCACGACGTACGCATTGGCCGCCCGATCCAGCTCTCTCTTGAGGATCTTGAGACTCAACTCAGCGGTGAGCTTGTCTTGGTCACCCGCCGCGAGGCGCTGTTAGACACCACACAGCGCTTTGGACTGCGTTGGTTCGTCCCCGTGATCATGCGCCATAAACGCCTGCTGGGCGAAGTACTGCTGGCCTCCCTGTTCATCCAGCTCTTCGCACTGATCACCCCCCTCTTCTTCCAGGTCATGATCGACAAGGTTCTGGTTCATGAGGGCCGTTCCACCCTGCATGTGCTCGCAATCGGTCTGCTGGCCGTGTCACTGTTCGATGTGCTGCTCAACATCCTGCGAAGCTATGTCTTCTCGCATACCACCAGCCGTATCGATGTGGTACTGGCCGCACGATTATTCGACCATCTGAGCCGTCTGCCCATCAGCTATTTCAAAGCCCGTCGAGTGGGTGACACTGTAGCGCGTGTCCGCGAACTCGACACCATACGCGAATTCATAACCGGCTCGTCGGTGACACTGGTCATCGACCTTCTGTTCACCGTCGTCTTCTTCGCGGTGCTCTTTCTTTACAACACCACACTGGCCCTGGTGGTGCTGGCCTCCATCCCTTGCTATGTGCTGCTGTCAGTCGCTATCACCCCAGCCCTGCGCGTCCGGATTGAGGAGAAATTTCGCCGGGGCGCAGAAAACCAGGCATTCATCGTGGAAACGGTGACCGGGATGGACACACTGAAGAGCATGGCGGTGGAACCCCAGATGCAACGCCGCTGGGAGGATCAGATCGCCGCCTACGTCACCGCCTCCTTCCGTGCCATGAACCTGGGCAACATCGCGGGTCAGACCGCCTCGTTCATCAACAAGGTGGTCACGGTACTCATCCTCTGGATCGGCGCCGGGCTGGTCATGAGTGGCGCCATGACCATCGGCATGCTCATCGCATTCAACATGATCGCTGGACGCATCAGCGGTCCCATCCTTCGACTCGTTCAACTGTGGCAGGACTTCCAGCAGGCCGGCATCTCCCTGCAACGCCTGGGTGACGTACTCAATGCCCCAACCGAGCCGGGTCACGACCCCAACCGCACCTCCCTGCCCGACCTCAAGGGGGAGATCCGTTTCGACCATGTCACCTTCAGTTACCACCCCGATCGCCCTCCCGTACTGCAGGAAGTGGATCTCACTCTCCGCGCCGGAGAAGTCATCGGCATCGTGGGTCGCTCAGGCTCCGGGAAAAGCACCCTCACCCGTATGGTGCAAAGACTCTATGTGCCGAATGCCGGCCGCGTACTGGTGGACGGCGTGGACCTCGCCTTGGTGGACCCGGCATGGCTACGCCGTCAGGTGGGTGTGGTACTGCAGGACAGTTTTCTCTTCAACCGCTCGGTTCGTGACAACATCGCCCTTGCCGAACCTGGCGCACCGATGGAGCGAATCATTCATGCAGCCAAGCTGGCCGGCGCCCACGAATTCATTCTTGAGCTACCACAGGGTTACGACACCCCGGTAGGCGAACAGGCAAGCCTGCTCTCCGGCGGCCAACGCCAGCGTATCGCCATCGCCCGAGCCCTGCTCGCCAACCCGAGGATCCTCATCTTCGATGAGGCCACCAGCGCGCTCGACTATGAATCAGAACACATCATCCAGCGCAATATGGCCCACATTTGCCGGGGCCGCACGGTACTCATCATTGCTCACCGCCTTTCCACCGTACGCCAGACTAACCGCATCGTGGTCATGGACAGAGGGCGCATCGTAGAGACCGGAAACCACGACACCCTCCTGGCAAACAAGGGTCTCTACGCCCACCTTCACGCCCTCCAGAGCGGCCACCCGTCGCCCGTGCCACCACCACAGGGAGCCACCAGCACGGAGATCGCGTCATGAATCCTCCGGAGAAGCGGGTGATCCCGATGCGAAAGCACCACATGGAGTCTGTGCAGCGCGAATTCCTTCCCGCCGCCATGGAATTGGAGGCAACTCCGGCAAACCCCATCGGGCGCACCATCATATGGCTCATTGTCACGCTCTTCGTAGCCACCATTCTCTGGGCATCCATTGGCAAGGTGGACGTGATTGCCGTTGCCGAAGGAGCCATAGTGCCCAGCGGCAAGTCCCGCATCGTGCAACCCACGATGCTGGGCGTGGTCGCGGAAATTCACGTGGAAAATGGAGATCACGTCAAGGCTGGTCAGCCACTCATTGTGCTTGATTCCACCATGACCACCGCGGACGTCAGACGTCTGCTCGAATCGATCCGCAAACGAAAACAGCATGCGGCCCGCTTGGAGAATTTCGTTCAATCCCTTCACGCGGAGACCGAGGCGCTGTATGCCCGCCATACCGAGGGCTTGCGGAGCGTATCCCTGGATTACGGGCCAAACGACCCGTTGCTCGCTACCCAGATACAGATGTTCCGAGCCATGGATATGGCCCTGCAACAACAAAAAAGTGCCCGCGAAGGGGAATTGGCATCAGCCAGCGCCCTTGTCAGGCGTCTTGAACAGATGCTGCCCTTGATGCAGGAACGTACCGATGCCTTCAACACACTCCAGCGCCAGGGCATGGCAGCCCGATTGCAGTGGCTGGAGTTGGAACAAAACATCATTGATACCCGAGGACAACTTGAGGCTGAACGCCATCGCTTGGAGCAATTACGCTCCGAGATCGGCGAACTCAAGCACCGTCGGGAACAACTTCATTTGGAGACACGCCACGACGCCCTCACCGGGCTGGAGCAGTTACACAGCGAGCTCGAAGAGCTTGCGCAGGAACTCAGCAAGGCACAAGAGCTTGACCGACAGCAAGTCTTGTCCGCCCCCGTATCCGGCATCGTCCATGAACTTCACGTCAACACCTTGGGTGCTGTAGTCCAACCCGCCGAACACCTGCTCGAAATTGTCCCTGACGGTGAAGAACTGATCGTCGAAGCATGGATCCTGAACCGCGACATTGGTTTTGTACGCGAAGGCCAGAAGGCCTCCGTCAAGGTAAACACCTTTCAGTTCACAAAATACGGGACAGTCCCAGGTGAACTCATGCGTATTTCACGCGACGCGGTTATAGACGAAATCGCCGGCCCTCGTTATCTCGCAAGAATCAGGATGGAGCGGGACTGGATGGATATCGAGGGCGAGCGGATTGGATTGGCGCCGGGGATGGTCGCTTCCGCCGAAGTGACCATTGGAAAACGGCGATTGATTGAGTTCTTTGCGGCGCCCATTTTGTCAGCTCTGAATGAAACGGGCAGGGAAAGGTAAAAAATGGAACTACAGAAATGCGGAAAATTATAGACTTCTTTACGGATGTTCCAGCTTCATAATTACAGGAAACCACGAAAAGCAGAACAGTCATGCCCGTAGTTATTGGGCTATCAATACTGTACTACGCCACACACTTCTGGATACTCTTCCTGATAGACCCTAAAGAACACCATGACGCATGGATAAATCTCATAGAAGTAGTTCAGAATCACCTTCCAGCGGTTGATGCATGGGCAAACACAAGCCACGCCCTGCGCTCACAATTTCCAGCACTAAATGAAGGGCGAAAGAGCCAACACTATTTGAACAGTTATTCATGAGAGGCGCGCCATGAATTTAAATAGCATCACACCCACCATTAAAAACAAAAACCACCAAATCACATGCACTGCATCAGCACTATTCATATTAGTCATGACGATTTTAGTTTACTTGTTGCCAGAGGACATTATCGAGCGCAGCTCTATCGTGCAATCAATCATCAACCACACCGCATCAATTGTACCCAGCATGTCCCGACTTGCCGCCCTATCCACTTTTAGCCAGCCCGCTCAAGTCACATACCTTATAGAACTAATCTGCATCCCATTAATTATTTTACTATTCACTCGCTACGATGGAGTTAATGTAGAAAAAACCAAATACGGCTACTCCCATGCCCGCGCAATTCTTGCAATCACAATATTACCAATGGTGATAATATTTTTTTTAATTCATTTCCCATTCGACCCTAACGATAATACAAAATCAGGCCGCTTAAGCCGATCAATAATAGAGTCAAAACTCGCATTCGGAATATGGAGCGCAATCCTTATAACAGGCATATCCGCTTCAATTCTTGCGACATACAAATGGCTCGCAGCATTAGTCCGGGCAATTAAATACGCATAACAGAAGCACCGCAATCACAACCAACCCCGACAAACACTGCCAGGAGGCAACATGACTGAGCACACCGCTTCGTCTACATTTGCAATGGAAGTGCAGAATTTCCTGAATAGCGCAAACAACACGGCAACCAGCGCACTGTCATCATTTCTCGACCAAGTTAAGCACATCCCTTCATCAGCAAACCTGAATGAAGCCGAGCGGTTATTGAAGTATGCCAATATCATAGAGGAGGAGATAAGGGAGTTTTCTCGCGTCGCCGAAAAATATTCTGAAAGGGCTGTCTCAACAAACGATCCTGCGCGTGCAGAAATATGGCAAAGAACCAGTGACTGGCTTACCGATCGCGCGAATGAGCGTGTAACCATGAGCAATGAAGCGTGGTTAAGAAGCATTGAGACCCGATTACAAGGGAATCTCGGCAAGGTATTCGGGCCAATAGGTGACAGCTTGTCGCTACTGGAAGGTGGAACAGCCGCCTATAATGGCGATTGGGATCGTGTAGGAGAAATTTCCGCGGGAATAATTGGAGGAATCGTAGGAGTTGCTGCGGCAGCAGCAATTTTCTCATCGGCAGCGGCCTTGATTGCTGGCTCAGTAGTACTTGGTGTTGTCGGTAGCAAACTCGGGGGTTGGTTTGGTGAATCAATCGCGATCCCATGGGGTAGGGACAAATTAGATGGCGTGATATCTCGCGTTCAAGATTACTTTGGGCAGGCAGGGACACAAGCCTCCCCCATCATCCTCGATCTGGACGGCTCCGGAATCAACACCGTCGGTTTCGATTCGGATATTTACTTCGATCATAACGGTAACGGATTTGCTCAACTTACCGGCTGGGTGGGCACCAATGACGGGCTGCTGGTCTTGGACCGAAATGGCAACGGCATCATCGACAATGGCGCGGAACTCTTTGGTAACAACACGGTGCTTACCAATGGCATGACAGCTGTCAATGGCTTCGCCGCGCTGGCAGAGCATGATTCAAACGGCGACGGAGTAGTCGACGCCGATGATACCATCTGGGCTGAACTGCGCGTATGGCGTGATCTTTCCCAGGATGGGGTCACCCGGGAAGGTGAACTGATCACACTCGACGAACTGGGCATTGTCTCCATCAATCTCGACTATGCCAATTCGTCCTATGTGGATGAGCACGGCAATGCTCACAAGCAGGTGGGCAGCTTCACTTGGTCTAACGGTGCCGAAGGGATCGCCACGGATGTGTGGTTCGCCAGCGATAACGCCCGCACCCGTACTATCGATCTCATCGACATTCCTGAAAATATCGCCGCCCTTCCCGACTTACAGGCTTTCGGAAATGTGCATAGCTTGCATCAGGCCATGCGGCGGCTGTCAAGGTGGTTGGAACCCGGGTCATGCAGCCTCTAATGAAGCACGAGGATCATTTTGAATTTCAGGGTTGAGCCACACCGGACCCACCGGCGTCCAGTTACGGGTCTCACCG
>NZ_NRSM01000027.1 GCF_016584105.1 Ectothiorhodospira shaposhnikovii
CACAGGTGGATATTATGTGATATATGGTTAGGAGGCAACAAAACAACCAGCTTTTCCGTTGAGAAAGTGAAATTTGTGAATGAACGCCAAGGTAGAGATCAACCAGATATTCCGGTTACCCATTTTTTCCAGGATAAACTGAGGGCAAGTCATGGCAAAAAGCTACCAATATTAAATAATAATGATTATTATTTAGTTTATTGCCAGCAAATACCGGACTCGCCCATGCACACACTCACCCCTGTCTCCGATCAGGCCCAGGCCGATACCAAGGAATCTCCGCAGGTCGTGCCGGAGCCACCGCAGTCCCCCCTGCCCGCTGAAAGCCATCAGAAATGCGCCCCGGCTTGCCGGGGCTGCGGTCGTCATCGTCATCATCCGACCTGAGTCAGGAGGCGCTTGCCATGTACATATCTCCCTCCCTGGACAACACCGCCGCTCACGTCACCTTTCCCGGTCCGGCGGTGCCAGCCCATGACACCAGCTACCTTGGGCTGACGGAATCCCAGCAACTGGCCCTGTCCTGCGGTCGGCGCGTTCACCGGCTCCGCAGTGACTGGTTCGGCATCATTCATACATTATGTGAACAGCCCGATATTCGCTGCGTGACCACAACACGGGGCGTGGCTCTGGATCAAACTCCATGCATCCAGCAGTCCCGCACTGTGAACGGCACCCTCCACCTGTTCGGCACGCAACAGACCCTGGTCCTGAACACCGATGCCTGGCAAAGCGGCTTTGCCATTGATGTCGAAAAGGCAAACGGCTCCGTGACGCGGTCGTTGCGATTTTTTGATACCTACGGCGAGCGGGTCTTTGCCCTGGAGTCCGCCTCGCCTAACGGGTTTGAACCTGCCCGGATCAGGGCCTTTCTGAACCCACATCAAGGCCGGGAACACACCCGCGTCCCCATGCCCCCTCACAGCCATCCTTATTCACAACCCCGTTACATGGAACGACTGGATAGGGACAGCATCCGCCTCTGGTGGCAGATGCCGGGAGACCTGCCAGTGGATCAGGTCCCGGGCCTGTCGGGCCTGTCCAGGACCCGATGCCTGGAAACCATCGGCACCGAGTTTGCCATTCGGGCCAGACCAGAGGCATTACATCTTCTTGCGGAGTGCCTGAACTCACTGGAGCAACATCTGACGCTCCGTCTGTCGGTGGCCAACGACTGCGCCTCCCAGCGCACAACAGGCACGGTGTCGAAGGCGGATATCAGGGACAACACGCTTTGGATCCATCAGACCCCCGACACCCGGCTATGTCTGACGCTGGATGCAGTGGAAACCATCTGGGTCGTCCGCAAACCGGCCTACCAGGGAGATACCCTGGGCATCGAATGTCATGATGTTCACGGACACCTGCTCCTGGCCATCGACGACCACGGTCAGCAATCGTGGCCCTGGGGCGAATGGGCCAGTCTGCTGCGCACCCTGCAACCCAGGACAACCGCCTGGTTGCAGACATAATTCGGGTCATTCCCCGCACCGGGAATCCAGTGACATTCACTTGCAGGCCCGCTTCCGGGTATCGTCATTCCCGCGTAAGCGGGAATCCAGTGACAGACTGAAAATCCTGGACTCCCGCCTGCGCGGGAGTGACGCGGGAAAAAAGGAACAGGAAAATTAAGGAAAAACAGGCATCTCGTAAGGAAGGCGCTGGAATGCCGAAAAGGAACTTGTTAAAAGAAAATTTAATAAGAATCATTGGCAATGACCTGCGTATGAATATTATCATTGCCGCCCCATAAGCCAGCCAAGCTGTGAAATTCATTGACGGCCAGCCAGCCATGTTTCTTTCTGTCACAGAGACTGCCGCGCGTATGTCGTCCCCCTCCAAAGCCCTCTCCGCCCTGTATGAAGGTCATCATCGCTGGCTGTACACCTGGCTATACCGCCGGCTGGGGTGCTCCGAAGTCGCGGCAGACCTGGCCCACGACACGTTTCTACGGGTACTGGTCAGGGATCGACAGGCGGGATCGATCAAGGAACCCCGCTCCTACCTGGCCACCATCGCCCGAGGGTTGTCCGTGGATCACCTGCGGCGCAAAAAACTGGAACAGGCCTTCATGCAGGCCATTTCGGAACTGCCCGAATCCGAGGTGCCCAATCCCGAAGTCCAGTGCATGGTCATGGAAACCCTGATCCGTGTCGATCGGTTACTCAATGGACTGAAACCCAGGGTTCGTACCGCCTTTCTCATGTCCCGGGTGGATGGCATGAGCTACCCGGAAATTGCCCGGGCACTGGGCGTCAGCCTGAGTTCAGTGGAAAAATACATGGCCTGCGCCCTCCTGCACTGCCTCAAGGCCCTGGACTGAACACAGTCACCAAGGCACATCATTGAGCATTCATTCCTCCCGGACAATGGCTATGGAACGGCAAGCTGAAGACACACACCCTGACGGAGAGATCCCGCCCGAGATCCTGGACATGGCCGTGCGATGGGCCGTCAGAATGCAGGCTGGCATCCACGACGGGAGCCAGCGGCGAGACTTCGATCAGTGGATCAAGGCATCCCCACGGCATGCCGCCGCCTGGAAGGCAGTCCAGCGGGTGGAGTCCTTGTTCAGTACCTTGCCGCCGGGCACCGGGCCACTGCTTTCCAGCGCCCTGAAAAACACCATCGACGGCACACCGCAAAACCCTGCCCGTCGCCGAGGTCTGCTGGTGCTGGTCGGCAGTATCCTGGGCGCGGGAAGCGGACTGCTCTGGCATTGTGAAAACAACCAGCCCCGGCTCTCCTTACATACCCATGAACATGAATTCCTGCATACCCTGCTGCCGGACGGCACTCAACTGGAGCTGAATCCGGAGACTCGCATCATGGTGGATTATTCCCTTCGTGATCGCAGGCTCACGCTGATTCGGGGAGAAATCCGCGTCGATACGGGCATGGACCCGGGATTCCGGCTGCGTGGACGTCCCTTCCAGGTGGACGCGCCCCAGGCCCGTCTGGTGGCCATCGGCACCCGCTTTTCCGTGCGGGCCGCTGCCGACGCCACCACGCTGGAGGTGGAGGCGGGGCGCGTGGCCATGCTCCTGCAGGGCAGGCAGATCACCATTGCCGGCCCGGGGGATCGGGTTCGTATTGATGGCGACGGCCAGTGGCAATCACTGGAAGTCGAATCGATGCGGTTCCCCTCTCGCGCTGTCAGGGTGCTGGTGGCTCAATCCATCCCGATGGAACGGCTACTCAAACAACTGAGTCCCTTCCATGACGGCCTGCTGGCCTGCGATCCGGCGGCAGCCTCACTGAAGGTGTCAGGCGTCTTTCAGCTGCATGCGCCGGATGCCGTCCCCCGCAGCCTTGATTTAATGACACGGACCTTGCCGGTGAGGATTGAGCGGGATTCCGGCGGAGTGCTGTGGGTGCGGCTCGCAGAGTAAAAAGTTTACGGGGTTTGCGACGCTCGTTCGGCCTTTAAAGGGTCAGTTTCTTTCAACGAGAGGTCAAAAGACACCATGCCCCTTCACTCACCTGCCTTCAGTGGCCAGGCCCAAGGATCCTCCGACACACTCCCCCCCGCATCATGCACCCACGGGCTGAGACGAAAGCCCCTGTCCATTCTGGTGCACGCGGTACTGGCCGGTTTCATAATGTGTACCGGCACGGCAACGGCGCAGTCGGCCCCGCCCCCGGAACCCAGGGATTTCCAGGTCACCGCCGCCACCCTGGAGGAGGCACTCAACAGTTTTGCCAGACAGGCGGGGATCACCCTGCTGTTTGACCCGGCCCTGGTTTCCGGCCTGCAGGCCAGATCCCTGCAGGGAACCTATAGGGTGGAGGAAGGACTCTCCCGTCTGCTGGCGGGCACCGCCCTCGAAGCGGCCAGAACGGCGGACAACGAGTATGTCCTGAGAAAGCGGTATGTACTGGAGGGACTTCCCCCCGGTGTGGAAGGCATGTCGCAGATCACCGTCACCGGCACCCGCATGGCAACGGATGTCCAGCGCTATCCCGGCTCCGTCACCGTGCTGGAGGAAGCTGACCTGCGCAGTCACAGCACGGTGATCGAAGCGATGGCCGGCGTGCCCGGGGTCACCACCGGCGGGGATTCCGGTCGCGGCATCGGTCAGCAATTCAATGTCCGTGGCTTTGGATATCAATCGGAAGACCGGGTCATCATCCTGCAGGACGGTGTGCGCCGCTCCGCATCCCTGTACTCCAACCAGATATCCACCTTCCGCTCCGACAATGACCTGCTCAAGCGGGTCGAGGTGGTCAAGGGCGCCTCGTCCGTCAACCACGGCAGCGGTGCCATCGGTGGCGTGATCGCCATGACCACCAAGGATGCACACGACTTCCTGTCCCCCGGCGAGGAAACCGGCCTGGAAACCAGGGTTCGCTACGAAACCAATAATTACAAGGAAACCTACGTGGCGGGAGCCGCCGCCCCCAGTGATGGCAATTTCGAGCTGCTGGCATACGGCAAACGCGGCCGGCATGGGGATCTTACCCTGGCCCGTGCCTACGACGTCACGACAGATACCAAGTCGGACACGGTGGACAACCAGGAGGATCTTCGAGTCGCCTTCATCAAGGGCGCCTACAACCTGAACGATCACTCCCGTCTGACGCTGTCCTATTACGACTACGTCAAGGATACCGAAGTCACCTGGCAGACCCTGTATCACCCCGGTTACAGCGCGGTCACCGGACCGGTATACGGCAACCTGATGCAGCGTGACATCGTGGCGGGTTATACCCTCAACCCGTTCGGTTCCAATCTCGTCAACCTGTCCGCCTCCCTCTACCAGTCCCATGCCAGCTATGACCGGGGCTACGACTACGTGGATAACAGCGGGCAGTCCCGCAAGCTGGACTATGAGAACGAAGACCGCCGCTGGGGTCTGCGTCTGCAGAACGAAATGCAGTTCGACGCCTTCTCGGCCGCCAATCGCCTGCTCCTGGGTCTGGATTACGAACGTCGCAAGGAGGACGCCAGCTATGTGCTCAACGGGGCCGTCACCGAATTCGGTTCCATGCCCAATACCTACGAGGACACCGGCCTGTTCGCACACATGGAATCCCGCTTCCTGGACGATGCCCTGGTGGTCCAGGTCAGCGGGCGTTATGACCGCTTTGACCGCAGCGTGGATGCAAACCCGGGCAGTTACGACAACGACAACTTCTCTCCCCGACTGGGAGCCAGCCTGAGACTGTTCGAAGGCTTCCACCTGCTGGGCAACGTCTCGGAGTCATTCCGGGCCCCCACACCCCATGAAACCTCCTCGGAAGGCCCCCTCAACCGCCATTATTGGTATCTGCCCAACCCGGACCTGAAGCCCGAGGTGGTGACCGAATACGAACTGGGCTTTTCCTATACCCGTCGGCACTGGCTGACCGCCAACGACCATCTGCGCGTCAAGTTCATGTACTTCGACGGCACGATCAAGGACATGATCGCCCTGCGGGCCGACCATGACGGCCCCGTCTCCGAGGAAGGGACGCCCTTTGCCACCTACCGCAACGTGGATCGGGTCTCCCGGGATGGTTTCGAGGCCTCGCTGGCCTACGATGCCCCCATGGCCGGTGGCAGCCTGGGTTTCTCCCGGGTGAATCTTGAAGACGAGGCCACCGGTGAAAAAACGCCCCAGGCCTTTGCCGACAAGGCGACCCTCACCGCCTATTACCGTCCCCTTTCCACCCTGCGGCTGGGCGCATCGGTCAATCACTGGTTCAAGCCGGACCAGAACCCCAAGACCATCACCAGCGGTGGCGTGGAGTACTGGTATGTGCGTGAATCCTTCACCCAGACCGGCATCAATGCCGTGTGGACGCCCCGGACCCAGGGAAACCTGTCCTTCATGAAGGATGTGGAAGTGGCGTTCGGGGTGAACAACCTGTTCGACAAACCCTACATCAACGCCCGGGATGTGGAAACCACATCCCGGGTGGGCAAGGGTCGTAACGTCTACCTGAGCCTGGGCAGCCGGTTCTAATTCGACAGAACCAGCAGGGCGGGATACCTCGAACGCAGGGGTATCCCGCCTCTCGGCACTCCCGAGGCAATTGAAACGGTATCCATTGGCCTCCCCACCGGGTAGCATCCAGCAGCGCCCAACTGGTTCCCGTAAAAGCCAGTGCGCAAGCGTGGGTCAGAGAGTGGGTTATCGGATGCCTGGAAAGCAAAAAGCCCCTGAAATCAGGGGCTTTTATGCAATATATGGCGGAGAGAGAGGGATTCGAACCCTCGATGGGCTTTTGACCCATACTCCCTTAGCAGGGGAGCGCCTTCGACCACTCGGCCATCTCTCCGAAATGCTGACTTTTGATTTAGTCAAGCTTGCCGTCAAGCTGTCCTTAACAACGACGGCAAGCCAACATAGTACCCAAATGATGGGCTTACGTAAAGTACTTAAAGGCAAAAATCAGGCGTTGCCCTCGCTTTCCTGCTCACGCTGGATGCGCTCGTAGATCTCTTCGCGATGCACGGCAACATCCTTGGGGGCATTGATGCCTACGCGCACCTGGTTGCCCTTGACGCCAAGCACAGTAACAGTGACCTCGTCACCGATCATGAGGGTTTCACCAACCCTGCGAGTTAAAATAAGCATTTTCCTTACTCCAGACTGGATTCAATCACCATGTGTTTTATAGTCCAGACTCTGCGGTCCGGTATGTGACCGGCTTGATGCCGGCTTTCTGCTTTCAAGAGCGGGCCCGATCCAGGCCCGCCCGTCAGGCCACCGCACTCACTTGCGGGCCCTGATCACTTACTGGACTGGGCATGCTCCAGCTCAAAGGCATCATGCAGAGCACGCACCCCCAGTTCCAGATATTTTTCATCCACCACCACGGAGATTTTGATTTCGGAGGTGGAAATCATGCGGATGTTGATGCCTTCGGCCGCCAGGGCCTCGAACATCTTGCTGGCAATGCCGGCATGAGACCGCATTCCGACACCCACAATGGAGATCTTCACGATCTTGTCGTCACCGGTCACCTGACGGGCACCCAGCGCCTCGGCACGGGAACGGACGATACCCAGGGCCTTTTCGAAATCATTGCGATGAACGGTGAAAGTGAAGTCCGTGGTGCCATCGGCCCCCACGTTCTGGACGATCATGTCCACTTCGATATTCGCATCAGCTACCGCACCGAGCAGCCGGTAAGCCACGCCCGGCTGATCAGGCACACCGGCGACGGTCAACTGGGCTTCGTTCTGGTTAAAGGCGATCCCGGAAATGAGCGCCTGCTCCATGCTCTCTTCCTCAAAAGTGATGAGCGTGCCTTCCCCTTCCTGAAAGGAGGATAGAACACGCAACGGTACATTGTATTTGCCGGCGAATTCGACGGCGCGTATCTGCAGAACCTTGGATCCAAGACTGGCCATTTCCAGCATCTCCTCGAAGGTGATGCGGTCCAGCCGACGGGCCTTGGGTACGACGCGGGGATCGGTGGTGTACACACCATCCACATCGGTAAAAATCTGGCATTCATCGGCCTTCAGGGCCGCGGCCAGTGCAACGGCCGTGGTATCGGAACCACCGCGGCCCAGTGTGGTGATGTTGCCCATCTCGTCCACGCCCTGGAATCCGGCCACGACCACCACCTTTCCGTCGGCCAGATCACGACGCACCCGGGCACCGTCGATCTCGCGGATACGGGCCTTGTTATGGGCGCTATCGGTAAGAATCTGGACCTGGGCGCCGGTATAGGAACGGGCCGGACACCCCTTTGCCTCCAGGGCCATTGCCAGCAGGGCAATGGTAACCTGTTCACCGGTGGACAGCAGAACATCCAGCTCACGGCCATCGACACCGGAACGGATGCTTCTGGCCAGCCCCAGCAATCGATCGGTCTCACCGCTCATGGCAGAGACCACCACCACCACTTCATGCCCCTGCCGACGCGCCGCCATGACCTTGTCGGCCACGTTCTGGATGCGTTCAACACTGCCGACCGAAGTACCGCCGTATTTTTGGACGATTAAAGACATATTGTTTTACTTGGATATAGGCTTGTCATTAGACAATACTGCCTTGCCATGTGGAAGAACCGTTCATCGAATGCCGGGTACCCCCCATGCATTCAGAGACGGGCCTGGACCCATTCCGTGACCGAGGCCAGGGCCTCATCCAGCCCTTCGGGTCGGGTACCCCCGGCCATGGCCATGTCCGGACGACCGCCACCGCGGCCACCCACCTGCTGAGCCACCTGATTCACCAGCTCACCAGCCTTGATGCTACCGACATGCCCCTTGGTGACTCCCGCCACCAGGCTGACCTTGTCGTCCTGCACGGTGGCCAGCACGATCACTGCCTCGCCCAGTTTGTTCTTGAGCTGGTCCACGGTATCCCGCAGGGACTTGGGATCCGCGCCGTCAAGGCGTGCGGCCAGGACCTTGACGCCGTTGATCTCCACAGCCTGATCGGACAGGCTGGAACCGGCCTGGGAGGCCAGCCTGGCCTTGATGGCTTCCAATTCCTTTTCCAGGGTGCGGGCCCGGTCCAGCACCTGATGCACCTTGTCCGCCAGGTCACCACGACCGGCCCGCAGCAATTCCGCCGCGCGCGCAAGCTGCTGTTCGGTTTCGCCGATGTACTGGAGCGCATTTTCCCCGGTCACCGCCTCGATCCGACGGATACCCGAAGCCACGCCCCCTTCGGAAACGATCTTGAATACCCCGATGTCACCGGTGCGCTGCACATGGATGCCACCGCACAGTTCGGTGGAGAATCCGCCCAGGGAAAGCACCCGTACCTCGTCGCCGTATTTTTCGCCGAACAGGGCCATGGCGCCGGCGGCCAGGGCTTCCTTGATGGGCATGGTGCGCGCCTCCGCCGCCACGTTGGCCCGAATGGCGCGGTTGACCATGGCTTCCAGACGCTCGATCTGATCCTGGGTGACGGGTTCGAAGTGGGAGAAATCGAAACGCAGCCGATCCGGTGCCACCAGGGATCCCTTCTGCTGCACATGCTCCCCCAGGACCTCCCGCAGGGCGGCATGAAGCAGGTGGGTGGCGGAATGGTTCAGCACCACGGCCTGACGGCGATCCTCGTTGACCCGGGTATGGACCGGATCACCCGTCTTCAGACACCCCCGCAACATCAGGCCGTGGTGAATGAAGACACCACCCTGCTTGACGGTGTCGGTGACCTGGAACTCGCCCTCGGGACCTTCGATCACGCCGGTATCGCCTACCTGGCCACCGGACTCGGCATAAAAGGGAGTGGTATCCAGCACCACACTGCCCTCTTCCGACTCATTGAGGGTTTCACAGCCCTGACGATCAGGACCGGCGGCCAGGCGTACCACTCTGGCGTCGCCGGCCACGGCCTCGTAACCGACGAAGTCCGAATCCGCCACGCCCACGGCCATGGCGCCGGCATCGGCCATCTTGAAGGTGCTGGCGGCCCGGGCGCGGTCGCGCTGCTGTTCCATCTCGTGCTCGAAGCCGGCCATGTCCAGTTCCAGACCCTTTTCCCGGGCGATATCTCCGGTCAGGTCCACGGGGAAACCGTAGGTGTCGTAGAGCTTGAATACCAGGCCGCCGGGGATGGTTTTGTCGGCAATGCGACCAAGACCTTCCTCCAGATGCTTGAGACCATGCTCCAGGGTTTCCTGGAAACGCTGCTCCTCCAGCAACAGAACCTGCTCCACCTGGGCCTGAGCCTTCACCAGTTCCGGGTAGGCATCCCCCATCACCTGCACCAGCGGGGCAACAAGCCTGTGGAAGAAGGGTTCGCTCAGACCCAGCTTGTGGCCGTGACGGGCGGCGCGACGAATGATCCGGCGCAGCACATAGCCCCGGCCGTCATTGGCGGGCATCACACCGTCGGTGATCAGGAAGCTGCAGGAGCGGATGTGGTCCGCAATGACCTTGAAGGACGGGGCATGGGTATCGGTGGTCCCCACCAGGCGCCCGACCGCCGCCAGCAGGTGCTGGAACAGGTCGATCTCGTAGTTGGAATGCACCCCCTGCATCACCGCCGCCAGGCGCTCCAGACCCATGCCGGTGTCCACCGAGGGCTTGGGCAGAGGGTTGAGGTTGCCGTCCTTGTCCCGGTCATACTGCATGAAGACCAGGTTCCAGATCTCGATGTAGCGGTCGCCGTCCTCCTCGGGGGAACCGGGCGGACCGCCCCAGACATGGGGACCGTGATCATAGAAGATTTCGGTGCAGGGACCGCAGGGACCGGTGTCCCCCATCTGCCAGAAATTATCGGAACCACCACCGGGCTTGTCGCCGATGCGGGTGATGCGATTGAGGGGAATGCCGATCTCCCGGGTCCAGATGTCGTAGGCCTCGTCATCGGTCTGGTAAACCGTGACCCACAGGCGCTCGGCCGGCATCTTCAGGACGACGGTGAGGTATTCCCAGGCATAGTGGATGGCGTCACGCTTGAAGTAGTCGCCGAAGCTGAAGTTGCCCAGCATCTCGAAGAAGGTGTGATGACGGGCGGTGTAACCGACGTTTTCCAGGTCGTTGTGCTTGCCACCGGCCCGCACGCAGCGCTGGGAGGTAGTGGCGCGACCATAGGGACGATGCTCGCGCCCCAGGAACACATCCTTGAACTGGACCATCCCCGCGTTGGTAAACAGCAGGGTGGGATCGTTACCGGGCACCAAGGAACTGGAGGAGACGATTTCATGTCCCTTGGAGCGGAAGTACTCGAGGAAACTGCTTCGTATGTCGGCGCTTTTCATGTCTTGTCTTCGTCGGTCATGACACGGCGTATGATGTCCGTGGGGAATCCTCGATATTGCAAAAACCGCATCTGCTTGCTGCGTTCCCGATAATCACCGGGGAGCACCGGGCCAAAACGGCGCATGCGGACATCGTGGGCCAAGGCTTCCCAATCGGCCTGGGATGCGTCCAGGACGGCCTGCACCAGCGGCTCGGATACGCCCCGTTGCCGCAGGTCGGCACAGATACGCATCGGACCGTGCCCCTGCCCGATACGATGTCTGACAAAACTTTCCGTGAATCGCTCATCGCTGAGCAGACCACTGGACTCCAGCCGGTCCAGAGCCGCCTCGATGGACGCTTGCTCCAGCCCGCGGTCAGCCAATTTCGACCACAGTTCCCGGCGTGAGTGCTCCCGACGGGCCAACAGACGAACAGCGGCATCATCCGCCGACTCTGCTTCAGTCTTCTGCCGGGACTTCAGGCTCACTCTCTACCGCCCCACGCTTGGGCAGATGCTTTTCCCGAATCTGGGCCTCGATATCGGCGGCAATCTCCGGGCGTTCCTTGAGGAAGTTGCGGGCATTGTCCTTGCCCTGCCCGATGCGCTCGCCCTTGTAACTGTACCAGGCGCCCGCCTTGTCCACGATGCCGTCCTTGACGCCCATGTCGATCACCTCGCCCAGGCGGGAGATGCCTTCGCCGTAGAGGATCTCGAAATTGGCTTCCCTGAACGGCGGGGCCATCTTGTTCTTGACCACCTTGACCCGGGTTTCGTTGCCGATCACCTCGTCGCCCTTCTTGATGGCACCGGTGCGCCGGATGTCCAGACGCACGGAGGAATAGAACTTGAGGGCGTTGCCGCCGGTGGTGGTTTCCGGGTTGCCGAACATGACGCCGATCTTCATGCGGATCTGGTTGATGAAGATCACCAGGGTATTGGAACGCTTGATGTTGGCCGTGAGCTTGCGCAGGGCCTGGGACATGAGACGGGCCTGCAGACCCACATGGGCATCCCCCATCTCACCCTCGATCTCGGCCTTTGGGGTCAGAGCGGCCACGGAATCCACCACCACCACATCAACGGCGCCGGAACGCACCAGCATGTCGGCGATTTCCAGGGCCTGCTCACCGGTATCCGGCTGGGACACCAGCAGGTTGTCCACGTCCACGCCCAGCTTTTCGGCATAGCTGGGATCCAGGGCATGCTCGGCATCCACGAAGGCAGCGGTACCGCCCTGTTTCTGGCATTCGGCGATCACCTGCAGGGTCAGGGTCGTCTTGCCCGAGGACTCCGGACCGAAGATTTCCACCACCCGCCCCTTGGGCAGGCCGCCGATGCCCAGCGCGATATCCAGCGCCAGGGAACCGGTGGAGATCACTGCCACGTCGCGCACGGCGGTGGAATCCCCCATGCGCATGACGGCACCCTTGCCGAACTGACGCTCGATCTGACCCAGTGCCGCGGATAGTGCCTTCTTGCGATTCTCGTCCACTCTAAAAACCCCTTTTGATCGTCCCTGAAAATGCGATAGAGGTCTCCGCCTCACGGTAAACTTCGGATTATCCCATACATACCGGCCTCCGTGCCAACCCCAGGAATCCAGCAGGCCATCCTAGGGAGTGATCGCCCCCTGAAGGGCATGCGCAACCGCCTGACGGCGAACCGTTTCGCGCTCTCCCGGGAAATGAAAACAACGGGTCTGAGTGACCTGATCCAGCCTGGCCCAGGCAAGCCACACCGTCCCCGAAGGCTTTTCAGTGGAGCCGCCTCCCGGGCCCGCAATACCGCTTGCAGCAATTGAAAGGTGGGCTTGACTGCGAACCAGGGCTCCTTCCGCCATGGCGGCTACCGTCTCCTGGCTCACGGCGCCATAGCGATCAATGAGATCAGGATCGACCCCCAGCTGCTGCACCTTGGATTCATTGCTGTAAGTCACGAATCCCCGGTCAAACCACACTGACGAACCGGGCAGGTCGGTGATGACCTTTGCAATCCAGCCGCCCGTGCAGGATTCGGCCAGAACCAGCCTCTCACCATGGCTGCACAACTGTTCCCCCAGCAATCGGGCAATATTCACAAGCTCGTCATCGGAGGGAAGCGACATCACAGCATGCGCAGTATGCTGGTTGCCACCAAATAACCCTGACCTTCTTCCTCCACCCGCTTCACTTCCACTTCTGCCCGAAAGGGCATCACGGAAGACTGGCCGGCGGGATCAATGGTGATGCCGAGCACAGCCCCCACCGGCAGCTGGGTATCCATGTAAAACGACAGACCGATGGCACTCAGGTCGCGCCCAAGTCCCTGATAGACCTTACCGGAAGCAGACTCCGTAACTTTCAGAGGGTGGTTTAACTGAAGTCGTTGAAAAACTCTCTTTTCTTCAAAATCCAGACTCATGTATCCCCCCTGCTGGGTCGGTCATCGATTAATGACAGGCTTCATACCGTGGGATATGACCTTTTCAGGCATTTTCGTCAACCCCTATTCTGCTGCAAACCCGTCGGGTGCGTGTCACGCGCAAGCGCTATCCGGCGACATCATCAGCGGCAATAGCGCAATTACCGCATCATTCTAGGGATCGGCTTTATACGCAAGCCTACTGGTTACCAGAGGAGAATCCTGATGAACCCCTTACCGAACAGGCAAACCAAGATAGCGCGGCTCACGGAGGAAATCTGTGCAGATTACGCGTCCACATCAAACACAACCGGCCTTGACAGACCGAGTCCAGCCATTCTGCGAGCAATTGCGAATGTGCCCCGGGATCAGTTCGTTTCCCGGTCCAGTCTTGACCATGCCTGGGATAACACCGCACTCCCCATTGGCCATCGGCAGACCATCTCACAGCCCTTCATCGTGGCCCTGATGACAGACCTGCTGGCGCTCCAGCCGGGGGCGAAGGTGCTTGAGGTCGGAACCGGCTGCGGCTATCAGACGGCCATTCTGGCAGAGCTTTCTGTTGATGTATACAGTATCGAAGTCATACCGGAGCTGGCCCACACGGCGCATGAACGACTCCAGACCCTGGGTTACGACCAGGTCCACACCCGCAGCGGAGATGGCCATGCGGGGTGGCCGGAGGCAGCACCGTTTGACGGCATCATCGTCACGGCAGCCGCCAGCTGCATACCGGCGCCCCTGCTGCAACAACTTGCCGTCGGAGGGCACATGGTGATTCCGGTGGATACCGGCTGGGACGCACAGATGCTGGTGGTGGGCGAGAAAAAGGAGAACGGCGAACTGGAAACGCGGAGAGTGCTGGCGGTACGGTTCGTACCGCTGGTGGATACAGGGGGAGGGGCGGGTTGAAGCCCCGCCCTCCCTCAGGCTGCATCAGAGGAACTGGGGCAGCTGCCGGCGGATATCCATGGGATCATGGGTGGTGAGGTTCTTGTCGATCTCACCGGCGACGGACTTCTGGGTGACCGCATCCATGCAGTTTCTCAGCGCACCCAGGAACGCCGGGGCGGCGATGATATAGAGCTTACTGAACTGGCCGGTGGCCCGGGCATTGTTCAGCCGATCGCACAGGGTGCGGGCAAAACGCAGTGCCTCGTGCTTTTTCGGAGGCGTTTCCTTGCCCATGGCGTGGCGCCCATCGCCGGTACTGTCGAACGCCCTCCCCATGCGGTCCGACTGCAGGTCCTGCTCATGCAAGCGGGCCTCCGGATGCGTCAGATCTTCCACCTCCACCAGGGGACTGAAGGACTTCTCGGCACTGAACACCCTGGCCCGACTCGCATCCGCAACAATGACCCATGTTGTCATAGACGAACCTCCTATCTGCATTGCAAGGAAATGCCGGAACCCACTCCGGCGGTGAAAGACTCACCGTCTGTAAAATTCCCTGACGCATTCATTAAGAGCTTAGACGATTTCAGACCGGGAGGTTCCCATGATCCGGTCATGGTAATCTTCACCGCTTGTCACAGGATCCAATAGACGATTAATGACCACCAGCGACCTGTCTTCCCACACCCCCATGATGCAGCAGTACCTCAAGATCAAGGCCGATCACCCGGATATCCTGCTGTTCTACCGCATGGGCGACTTCTATGAGCTGTTCTTCCAGGACGCCACCCGGGCCGCCCGCCTGCTGGACATCACCCTCACCCGCCGCGGCCAGTCCGCCGGGGAGCCCATCCCCATGGCCGGCGTTCCGGTGCACGCGGCGGAGTCCTATCTGGCCCGTCTGCTGAGACAGGGCGAGTCGGTGGCCATCTGCGAGCAGGTGGGAGACCCCGCGGCCGCCAAGGGGCCGGTGGAGCGCAAGGTGGTGCGGATCGTCACGCCCGGCACCGTCACCGACGAGGCCCTGCTGGAGGAGCGTCGGGAAAATCTCCTGGTCTGCCTCAAGGCCCGGGGTGAACAGACCGGGCTGGCCATCCTGGATCTGGCATCGGGTCGCTTCCAGGTCCAGGAACTCAAGGGAGAAGAACCCCTGCTGGGGGAACTGGAACGGCTGCAGCCCGCCGAAATCCTGATCCCCGAGGACATGCGCCTGCCGGGTCCGGAACGGAGCGGCGTCAAGCGCCGTGCCCCCTGGCACTTCGAGACCGAGGCCGCCCGCACCCTGCTCACCCGCCAGTTCGGCACCCGGGACCTGGCCGGGTTCGGCTGCGATCACATGCCCCTGGCCATCGGCGCCGCCGGTGCCCTGCTGCAATATGCCCAGGAGACCCAGAAGACCGCCCTGCCCCACATCGACGGCCTGAGCGTACAGCGGCGGGACGATGGCATCATCCTGGACGCGGCCACCCGCCGGAACCTGGAACTGACCACCAACCTGTCCGGCGGACGCGACAATACCCTGGCCCACGTCCTGGATCAGGCCGCCACCGCCATGGGCAGCCGCCTGCTGGCCCGCTGGCTGCACCAGCCCCTGAGGGATCGCCGGATCCTCAAGGGACGCCACGGTGCCATCAGTGCCCTGCTGGATATCCGGGCCTTCGAGCAGATCCAGCCCCAGTTGCGGTGCATCGGCGATCTGGAACGGATCCTCACCCGGATCGCCCTGGGTTCCGCCCGCCCCCGGGACCTGACCACCCTGAGGGACTCCCTGGCCGAGTTGCCCGCCCTGCAACAGACCCTGCACCCGCTGCGAGCGGTGCGTCTGCGGGAACTGGCAGAGGCCATCGGCGAGCACCCGCGGGTGGTGGATCTGCTGCGCCGGGCGGTGATCGATCAGCCACCGGTCCTCATCCGCGACGGCGGGGTGATCGCCCAGGGTTACGATGCCGAACTGGACGAGCTGCGCGCCCTGTCGGAAAACGCCGATCAGTTCCTGCTGGATCTGGAGCAACGGGAACGGGAACGCACCGGCATCCATAACCTCAAGGTGGCCTACAACCGGGTGCATGGCTATTACATCGAGATCAGCCGCGGCCAGTCGGATCGGGCCCCGGACGATTACACCCGGCGCCAGACCCTCAAGGGGGCGGAGCGCTTCATCACCCCCGAGCTCAAGCGCTTCGAAGACAAGGTCCTCTCCGCCAGGGAACGCGCCCTGGCGCGGGAAAAGCAGCTCTACGAAGCCCTGCTGGCAGAGCTTCATGCCCCCCTGCCCGACCTGCGCCGCAGCGCCGAGGCCCTGGCGGAACTGGATGTCCTGGCCAATCTGGCGGAACGGGCGGACAGCCTGGATCTCACCGCGCCGGAGCTGACCGACCAGCCGGGTGTGCGCATCGAGGACGGACGCCATCCCGTGGTGGAGCGGGTGCTGGACGAACCCTTCGTTCCCAATGATCTGACGCTGGACCCCAAGCGCCGCATGCTGGTGATCACCGGTCCCAACATGGGAGGCAAGTCCACCTACATGCGTCAGGCAGCCCTGATCGTGCTCATGGCCCACGTGGGCAGCTTCGTGCCGGCGCGGCGGGCCCTGATCGGGCCGGTGGACCGGATCTTCACCCGCATCGGCGCCAGTGACGACCTGGCCTCCGGTCGTTCCACCTTCATGGTGGAGATGACCGAGGCGGCCAACATCCTCAACCACGCCACCGAGCACAGCCTGGTGCTGATGGACGAGATCGGTCGGGGCACCAGCACGTTCGACGGCCTGTCCCTGGCCTTTGCCTGTGCTGAACACCTGGCCACCCGCAACCGGGCCTTCTGCCTGTTTGCCACCCATTATTTCGAACTGACCGCCCTGCCGGACCAGTACCCCACCATTGCCAACGTCCATATCGACGCGGTGGAACACGGGGACCGGATCGTGTTCCTGCACGCGGTCAAGGAGGGGCCGGCAAATCAGAGTTACGGCCTGCATGTGGCCGCCCTGGCGGGCGTCCCCAAGGCGGTGATCCGGCGTGCCCGTCAGCGCCTCAATGCCCTGGAGCAGCAGAGTCTGGCTGGGCCGGGACAGGGCCCGCAGATGAGCCTGTTCGCCGCGCCGCTACCCGAGGCGGAAGCACCCGAAGAGCCCCCGAAGGACGGCCCCGACACCACCAGCCAGGCCCTGCGCACGGCGGTGGATGAACTGGATCCGGACGGTATGACACCCCGTGAGGCCCTGGTGGCCCTGTACCGGCTCAAGGAACTGGCGGCGCTGCTGCGGGAGTAGCGCCGGCAGAAACCCTGTTTTTCAAGGCGTTTGGCGGAATGTGAATGCCGGGTATGATGCCATCAGGGAAGCGTCACTGATCCAACCATAGGGAGACACCCATGGCATTCGTCGTCCTTGAGAACTGCATTCGCTGCAAATACACCGACTGCGTGGAGGTCTGCCCCGTGGATTGCTTCCACGAGGGTCCCAACTTTCTGGTAATTGACCCGGATGAATGCATCGACTGTTCCCTGTGTGAACCCGAGTGTCCGGCACAGGCCATCGTGCCGGAGGACGAGGTGCCCGAAGGTCAGGAGCACTTCATCGAGCTCAACGCGGAACTGTCCCGGCAATGGCCGGTGATCACCCGGCGCAAGGATCCCCTGCCGGATGCCGAGTCCTGGAACGGGCAACCGGACAAGCTCAAGCACCTGGAAAAGTAGCAGGCTACGCCGGGTTATGCGGACACCAGCATGACCACCGCGTGGGCGGCGATGCCCTCTTCCCGCCCGGCAAATCCCAGTCGCTCGGTGGTTGTCGCCTTCACGTTCACCTGGGCAAGATCGATCTGCAGATCCGCCGCCAGGTTGGCCCGCATCTGTTCCACGTGGGGGGACATCTTGGGGGCCTGGGCAACCAGGGTGGCATCCAGATTACCGACCTGCCAGCCCAGGGCCTGCACCTTGGCCAGAACCTCCCGCAACAGCACGCGGCTGTCGGCCCCCTTGTAGGCGGGGTCCGTGTCCGGGAAATGACGGCCGATGTCCCCCAGGGCCGCGGCCCCCAGGATGGCGTCGGAGACGGCATGCATCAGCACATCTCCATCGGAATGGGCCTTGAAGGCCTTGTGATGAGGCACCTGCACGCCGCCAATGATGAGGTGATCGCCCTCCATGAAGGCATGGACGTCATACCCGTGACCGATACGAAACTTCATTGCCGCTCCTTCTGGTCCGAAGAGAGCCCCCGAGGTGAGACACCCGTGGGCAGGAAAGAAAGTTCAGGGGAAAGATCCCCCGCTCCCACATCCGGCAAGTCATTGCCGGGACAGATAGAACTCCGCCAGGGACAGGTCTTCCGGCTGGGTGATCTTGATGTTGCGGGCACTGCCCTCCACCAGCAGGGGCGCCTGTCCGGCATGCTCCATGGCAGAGGCTTCGTCGGTCACCAGAAAACCATCGGCCAGGGCCTGCTCCAGGGCCGCCTCAAGGGCCGCCAGACGAAACATTTGCGGCGTGAAGGCTCGCCACATGGCACCGCGATCCACGGTGGCGGCGATGCGGCCACCAGGTCCGGCCCGCTTTTTGGTATCCCGTACCGGCGTGGCCAGGATGCCGCCCACCGGATCGTCCCGCAGGGTATCCAGCAGCCGATCCAGGTCCCCATCGCTCAGACAGGGCCGCGCCGCGTCATGGACCAGCACCCAGTCCCGGGGATCGGCGTGGGCCATGAGGGCCTTGAGACCGTTGAGCACGGAATGACAACGCTCGGCGCCCCCGTCCACCACCCACAGGGGCTTGTCGGTCCTGATATCCAGATCCCCGAACCAGCCATCATCGGCACTGATCACCAACACCACGCCGCTGATGCGCGAGTGCCGGAAAAAGATGTCCAGGGTATGTTCCAGCACCGTGCGCCCGGCCAGGGGCAGGTACTGCTTGGGACGGTCGGCGCGCATGCGGCTGCCGACACCGGCGGCGGGAATCACCGCCCAGAATCCGGGAGTCTTCGTCATCGTTGTCCGCCAAAGCGGTGGCGATCCACCACCTGGAAAAAGATCTCGTCCTCGGCAATCATCCCCAGTTCCCGCCTGGCCCGTTCCTCAATGGCTTCCAGGCCGGTCTTGAGATCGATCACCTCCGCCTCCAGCGCCTCGTTACGGCCGCGCAGTTCCTGATTCTGCGCCCGCTGGGTCTCCAGTTCCTGACGCAACTGCCAGACTTCCATCAGGCTGCCTTCGCCAAGCCAGAGTTTGTACTGGAGCCCCAGGAACAGTGCCAGCAACAGGGTGATGAGCCATTTCATCCGGGGGAGTCCAGCGCGTAGGGTCGGGGGAAGTCACCATGCCCGGGCCTGGACCGCCTCCCCCTGCCCGGAGGAAGGCGGCCAGGCCGGACGCTGTCGATCAGCCCAGACGCTTGAATGCCGCCTTGCCGGCATAGCGGGCGGAGGCTCCCAGCATTTCCTCGATGCGAATCAGCTGGTTGTATTTGGCCACCCGGTCGGAGCGGGACAGGGACCCGGTCTTGATCTGACCGGCCCCCGTGGCCACCGACAGATCGGCGATGGTGACGTCCTCGGTCTCGCCGGAGCGGTGGGAAATCACCGCGGTATAGCCGGCGTCATGGGCCATGCGGATGGCTTCCAGGGTCTCGGTGAGGGTACCGATCTGGTTGAGCTTGATGAGGATGGAGTTGCCGATCCCCTTGTCGATGCCCTCTTGCAGGATCTCGGTGTTGGTGACGAACAGGTCGTCACCCACCAGCTGCACCTGATCACCCAGGCGCTCGGTGAGCAGCTTCCAGCCGTCCCAGTCGCCCTCGTCCATGCCGTCCTCGATGGTGATGATGGGGTACTGCTTCACCCAGTTCGCCAGGAATTCCACCATGCCGGCGGCATCCAGGCGCTTGCCTTCGGAGGCCAGCACGTAGGCGCCGTCCTTGTAGAACTCGGAAGCGGCACAGTCCAGCCCCAGGAAGATGTCCTTGCCCGGGGTGAAGCCGGCCTGATGAATGGCCTCCAGGATGGCCTCGATGGCCGCCTCGTTGGAGGGCAGGTCCGGGGCGAAACCACCCTCGTCACCCACGGCGGTGGACAGGCCACGGCCGTGCAGCACCTTCTTCAGGGCGTGGAAGACCTCGGCGCCGTAGCGGATGGCATCGGCGACGCTGCCGGCGCCCACCGGCAGAATCATGAACTCCTGCATGTCGACGCTGTTGTCGGCATGGGCGCCGCCGTTGATGATGTTCATCATCGGCACCGGCAGCAGGGTGGCCCCCTCGCCGCCCAGGTGACGGTACAGGGGCAGGCCGGTATCACGGGCATTGGCATGGGCCAGGGCCATGGACACCGCCAGCAGGGCATTGGCGCCCAGGCGACCCTTGTTGGGGGTACCGTCCAGCTCGATCATGCGCCGGTCGATGGCCTCCTGATCGGAGGCCTTGAGGCCCAGCAGGGCTTCGCGGATCTCGCCGTTCACGTTGGCCACGGCCTTGCGCACGCCCTTGCCCAGGTAGCGCGCGTCACCGTCCCGCAGTTCCAGTGCCTCGCGGGAGCCGGTGGAGGCGCCGGAGGGTACCGCGGCACGTCCCACCGCGCCGGAGCCCAGTTTCACATCGGCTTCGACGGTGGGATTGCCGCGGGAGTCCACCACCTCGCGGGCCAGAATATCAACGATCTCGGTCATGGGTCATGATCCCCTGTTGCTCAATTCAAGAACTGTTGTTCGATAAACCCCTGGGCCTTGACCACGTCGTCAAGGGCCTTGAGGGTGTTCAGCAATGCCTCCAGATGGGGCAAGGGCCAGGCGTTGGGTCCGTCGGACAGGGCCTTGTCCGGGTCCGGGTGGGTCTCCATGAAAAGACCCGCCACCCCGGAGGCCACGGCGGCCCGTGCCAGGACCGGCACGAATTCCCGCTGGCCGCCGGAGCTGGTGCCCCGGCCGCCGGGTTGTTGCACGGAATGGGTGGCATCGAATACCACCGGACACCCGGTCTCCCGCATCACGGCCAGGCCGCGCATGTCGGAAATCAGGGTGTTGTAACCAAAGGACACGCCCCGTTCGCAGACCATGATCTGCGTGTTGCCGGTCTCGCGGGCCTTGTCCACCACGTGTTTCATGTCCCAGGGGGCCAGGAACTGGCCCTTCTTGATGTTCACCGGCAGGCCCTGGGCCGCCACGTTGCGGATGAAGTTGGTCTGGCGGCAGAGAAAGGCCGGGGTCTGCAGCACATCCACCACGGCGGCCACCTCGGCCAGCGGGGTGTCTTCATGCACGTCGGTCAGCACCGGCACGCCGATCCGGTGCTTCACCGTCTCCAGGATCTGCAGCCCCTTCTCCAGGCCGGGACCACGAAAGCTTCGACTGGAAGACCGGTTGGCCTTGTCAAAAGAGGACTTGTAGATGAAGGGGATGCCCAGGCGATCGGTCATTTCCTTGAGCAGACCCGCCGTGTCCAGGGCCAGCTGTTCACTCTCGATGACACAGGGACCGGAGATCAGGAATACCGGCTGATCCAGACCCGCCTGGAAATGACAGAGTTTCATCGGGATTCTTCACCCTGGTTGAAAACCTTTTCATGCTGCAGTCGGGCTGCCTTGACGAAACCGGCGAACAGCGGATGGCCATCCCGGGGGGTGGAGGTGAATTCCGGGTGGAACTGACAGGCCAGGAACCAGGGATGGTCGTTCAGCTCCACCATTTCCACCAGTGCCCCGTCCATGGACTTGCCGGAGATCACCAGTCCGGCCGCCTGCAACGTCTCCAGATACTGGTTGTTGAATTCATAGCGGTGACGATGACGCTCACTGATCACCTCGGCACCATAGACGCGCCGGGCCAGGGAATCCGGGGCCAGACGGGCTTGCTGCCCCCCAAGACGCATGGTGCCGCCCAGGTCGTCATCGCCGCTGCGCTGTTCCACGCGGCCTTCCCGGTCCTGCCACTCAGTGATCAGGGCGATCACCGGATGGGGCGTCCCGGGACGAAACTCAGTGCTGTGGGCCTGTTCCAGGCCGGCCACGTTGCGGGCATATTCGATCACCGCCACCTGCATCCCCAGGCAGATGCCCAGGTAAGGTATCTTGTGCTCGCGGGCATGGCGCACCGCGGCGATCTTGCCTTCCACGCCCCGCTCACCGAAACCACCGGGCACCAGGATGGCATCCACCTCGGCCAGGCAGTCGGTGCCCGCGGTCTCCAGGCGTTCGGAGTCGATATAGCGGATGTTCACCTTGGTGGAGGTATGGATGCCGGCGTGGGTCAGGGCCTCGTTGAGGGACTTGTAGGACTCGGTGAGTTCCACATACTTGCCCACCATGCCGATGGTGACCTCGGCCTCGGGAAACTCCATGGCGTTGACCACGTGCTTCCAGTCGGACAGATCCGCAGGCGGGGCCTCCACGTGCAGCTTGCGCAGGACGATCTCGTCCAGCTTCTGGGAGTGCAGCCACAGGGGAATCTTGTAGATGTTGTCCACGTCCACCGAGGAGATGACCGCCTTTTCCTCCACGTTGGTGAACAGGGCAATCTTGCGACGCTCCCCCTCCGGCAGTGGATGGGTGGAACGGCACAGCAGGATATGGGGCTGGATGCCGATGGAACGCAGTTCCTTCACCGAGTGCTGGGTCGGCTTGGTCTTGATCTCGCCGGCGGCGGCGATGTAAGGCACCAGGGTCAGGTGGATGTACAGGACATTCTCGCTGCCCAGCTCCACCCCCATCTGGCGGATGGCTTCCAGGAACGGCAGGGATTCGATGTCGCCCACGGTACCGCCGATTTCCACCAGGGCGATGTCAGCCCCTTCGGCCCCGGCCCGCACCGAGCGCTTGATCTCGTCGGTGATGTGGGGAATGACCTGCACGGTGCCGCCCAGGTAGTCACCCCGACGCTCCTTGCGGATGACGTTCTCGTAGATCTGGCCGGTGGTGAAGTTGTTGCGCCGGCTGGTCCTGATACGCACGAACCGCTCATAGTGTCCCAGGTCCAGGTCGGTTTCCGCGCCGTCCTCGGTGACGAAGACCTCGCCGTGCTGGAACGGGCTCATGGTGCCGGGGTCCACGTTGATGTAGGGGTCCAGCTTGAGCATGGTGACCTTGAGACCACGGGCCTCAAGGATCGTCCCCAGGGAAGCAGCAGCAATGCCTTTACCCAGGGAAGACACCACGCCCCCTGTAATGAACACGTATCGCGTCATGAGATTTTCGTCGGGATTGGAGAATGAGTGCGCCAAAGGCGCCGGACGGGAGGAGAGGATACCAGAGGGGGGTATCCCCCCTCAATCACGGCCATGCTGAGCGTCTGAACGGAGTCTTTAAACTGAAGTTGTTGTAGTGCAGGAGATGATCAAGCTGAACAATGGCCGGAGCGGTAAAGGTCCGTCCCGGCCATTGTTCCACCTGACCTCAGCGCAGATTGAAGGCCACCGGCAGGACCACTTCCAGTCTGTGCTGAGGCAGTTCCGGCGGCATCACGGGCAATGGCTGTGCCCGCTGCAGCATGCTGGTCACTTCCCGATCCAGCAGCGAATGCCCTGAACTGCGTTCAATGCTATGTGACAGTACTTCCCCGTTTCGGTTCATTACAAAACGCACATAAACCACCCCCTCCTGACGACGCAACTGCGCCTGACGGGGATACTCCTTGTGTCGCTCCAGCCAGGCACGCACCACCTGCAGATAATCCTGGGTCGCTGCCGGATCACCACCGGCGGATTGACCCGCCTGTCGACCAGGCTGGTTGGATGCGCTTTCGCGGGCATCCTCGCTCGACTGTCCCTGGGGCTTGGCCACGGGAGCGGTCGTAGTCGTAGCCTCGGCGACCGGCTCCGGCTTGGGCTGGGGCCTGGGCTTTGGTTCGGGCGGCCGGGGCTTGGGCTCAGGTTTGGGCCTGGGTTCCGGCTTTGGCTCGGGTTTTGGCTCGGGTTTTGGCTCGGGTTCGGGTTCGGGTTGTGGTCTTGGCTCAGGCTCAGGCTCGGGTTCCGACACCGGCTCCGCGACCGGCTCGGGCTGTCCCGCCGGCTGTCCCGCCGGACCCAAACCGATCACCACACCGGCTTCTCCGGGTGCCTGGGCGGCCTCCGCCTTCACGTCGTCACTGCGTGCCAGCCACCAGAACACCAGCAAATGCAGCCCCACCGCCATCGTCAGGGCCAGCAACCAGCCCATGCTTCTCAAGTGCATCAACGATCCCCCGCCAGGACCGTCAGCAGACGCACCTCATCCACACCCGCGGCGCGCAGCAGCTCCATCAGGTCCATGAGTTCATCGGTGGAAGCCGTCTGGTCTGCCTTGATACGCACCAGCGGCTCCCCCTTCTTGTCCGGGGATTCGCCTCGCGCCTCCATCCCTGCCTGCAGACGCAGTTTCAGGGTATCGGCATCCAGTTCCTCGTCGTCCAGGGCCAGCCGCCCATCCCGGCCCAGCAACACCAGCCAGCCTTCATCATCGACGCCGGCCTCGTGACTGGAATCAGGAGCTTCCACTTCAAAGACATCCTGGGCAGTCAGTGCACCGGCCACCATAAAGAAGATCAACAACAGAAAGACGATGTTGATCAGCGGAATCAGATTCTCTTCCGGGGGCTTGCCGGAATACTCGGGTAACTGCATGGAGCCTTACTCCCGTGACAGACGCAGGGACACGGGCTCTGCCTCCCGCACCCGGTCCAGGACATTGACCACGGTCTGCAGGGGAACCTCCCCCGCCGGCTGGACCACCACCGTGCGGGAGGGCTCAACGGCCAGATGCTCGCGCAGGACGCTGACCAGGTGTTCCCCCGTCACCGCTTCACCCGCTACCCGCAGTTCGCCACCCGGAAGGATGCGCACAGCCAGAGGCGGCTGGTCGTCAGTGGCGCTGGACTGGGAGGAAGGAGTACTCAGGGTCACCGCGCTCCAGTCCAGAAAGCTGCTGGCCAGCATGAAAAAGATCAGCAGGATGAACACCACATCGATCAGGGGGGTAAGGCTGATGAGCACCCGCCGACGGGGCTGGGGTATCTCAATGAGCATCGCCCGCCGCCCGGTCCTTCCAGACCTTGATATGCGCTTTCTGCGCCGACTTGATGGGCGTCGGTTCCTGTTGCCGTTCACTCACCGCCGGCAGCGGAAGGGTAAAAACCTGGGTCAGGGCATCCTGCATCCGGTGGCGGAAACGTTCCACCCAGCGCTCCAGCCCGTTGAGCACCGCCACCACCGGAATGGCCACCGCCAGACCCACTGCCGTGGTCAGAAGTGCCACCCAGATGCCACCGGAAAGAATGGAGGGATCCACACGGTTGCCGGCCGCCTCCAGTTGCTGGAAGGCGGCAATCATGCCCAGCACCGTACCCAGCAGCCCCAGCAGCGGCGCCAGGGTGCCAATCACCTCCAGCAAACGGAACTGCCCCCGCAACCGCTCCAGCCAGTTCACCGCCACCCGGGTGGCCTCCTCGCGCACCAGCGGCTCCGGGCAGGCATTGTCCCGCCGCCCCAGGATGGCCACCTCCAGCACCCGGGCCGCGGGACTGCGGGTACGGGAAAGGGTCTCCAGTGCCGGTTCCGAGCGACCGTCGCGCCAGTGTTCCAGCGCGGTCTTGAGACTGCGCTCGTCACCCAGACGCCACCACAGGAACTGGCCGATCTTGACCAGGATGATGGTCAGGGCCACCACGGACATGGCCAGCAGGATAGCCACCACCGGACCACCAAGGTCGATCATTCCCTGCAGGGCGTGAACGATCCCGGCCTCCGCCACATCCGCGACACCGGCCTGTGAGATCATCGTTTCCCCCAGGCCCGTATCTACAAGGCCGGAGGATTCCACGGCGCCCGGATCCGCCAGACCAGGTGCAGCAATATCGGCTTCAGCAGCGTCTGGTGAATTCATAAAGCAACTCCTTGATGCGTGTCAGAACTGCGATGGTTTCAGCGATCGCTCATGGTAGTAGTATTGCTAATCATTATCAACGCATGGTCAAAAAAAACGCCGGAGCGCCCGCCCCGGCGTCTGCGTCAGGCCGACAACCCAAACTCCGGGGCAATCTGGGCCAGCCAGGTCTCAAGACGCTCCTCGGTAAGCTGGCTCTGATTGTCCTGGTCCAGCACCAGCCCGACGAATTTGCCATCCACCACGGCTTGGGAAGACTCGAATTCGTAGCCCTCGGTCGGCCAGGCCCCCACCACGCGACCACCACGGCCGGTGACCAGATCATACAACTCGATCATGGCATCGACGAATTCATTGGGATAACCCACCTGGTCCCCCAGTCCATACAGAGCCACGGTCTTGCCGGTGAAGTCCACCTCTTCCAGATTGGGCAGGAACTCCTCCCAACTCTCTTCCTCGCAGTCGGCGGACAGACCGGGCAACTGGCCGGAGCCCATGGTGGGCGTACCGAAAATCAGATAGTCATAGCCGGCAATCTCATCGGCGCTGGCCTTGTTCACATTCTGCGGCTTGGCCATGGTCTCATCGTCATACTTCTTCTTGATCATCTTGGCAACCTTGCGGGTATTGCCGGTGGTGGTGCCGAAAAAGATCCCAATGCGCGCCATGGAAATGCCCTCTTTATTGAATGAATGAACCGGCTGTTCCACTTCAATGAACACCTCCCCGGGAACAGTCTTTCTTTATCCTCAGCAAATCCGGTGCCATTTAGTTCATCTTGCAAAAAATACCCACAAATTGTTGTTTATATTGGAGATCAAGGCATACATGACCATGTCGTCCAGAGCAGATTTCATTGTCAGCTTTACAACAATTCACGCAGAAACACGACAAGCCACCCTGTTTTTGTGCATGCGACGGCCATGAATCCATGAACCCTTATTGACAATCCGGGATATCCACTTGAAATTCAGGCCCGACTTGCTCAAGGTAAAAAGGTGCACCGAAACAACAGGCCAACGGTGCATACGACGGTCCGCGGGAGCCGTCAACGCCGCAACACCCCCTTCCTGCCCACCGGACGCCACTGCGTCCCAGCCTGCCGGAGCCTGATCACTCGTCCGGCAAGACATGGTCATCACGACGACCATCCCATGGTCCCGAGGCACTGCAAAGGTCTCGCGGACACCATCAGCGGCCCAGCACAGGCCGGACAGGGCGCCACCACCCGCTTCGGGTTTTTCGGCTGCGCCTGTCATCCACATCGTGCGGGTGCACCAGCGCCCCGCGTTTCTAACGTCCACCAACCAGGTGGCGAGGAGACCTCGATGTCAATCACCATGACCAAGCAGGATTTCGGAACCAGACCGGTGGAACGCCGGGAAACGGACAACTACGTCCGTGAATACGTGGAACCCTTCGTGGACAAATGGGACGAGCTCATCGACTGGGACAGCCGGGCCGCCAGCGAAGGGGATTTCTTCATCCGGGTACTCAAGGAGCGGGGGGCAAAACGGGTCCTGGACGTGGCCACCGGCACCGGCTTTCACTCCATCCTGCTGCTGGAGGCGGGATTTGACGTGGTGAGTGCCGACGGCAGCGCCCAAATGCTGGCCAAGGCCTTCGACAACGGCCGCAAGCGGGGCCACATCCTGCGCACCACCCAGGCGGACTGGCGGGAACTGAATCGGGACATCTACGGCCGCTACGATGCCGTAGTCTGCCTGGGCAACTCATTCACCCATCTGTTCAACGAAAACGACCGCCGCAAGGCCCTGGCCGAGTTCTATTCGGCACTCAACCACGACGGCCTGTTGATCCTGGACCAGCGCAACTACGACGCCATTCTGGATCACGGCTACTCCAGCACCCACACCTTCTACTACTGCGGTGACAACGTCTCGGTCCACCCCGAGCATGTAGATCCGGGCCTGACCCGCTTCCGCTATGCCTTTCCCGACCAGTCGGTCTATCACCTGAACATGTATCCCCTGCGCAGGGCCTATGTGCGCCGCCTGATGCGTGAGGTGGGTTTCCAGCAGATCGAGACTTTCGGCGACTTCAAGGAAACCTATCAGGAGCAGGAGCCGGATTTTTTCATCCATGTCGCCGACAAGCGCTACACGGGAGATCCGGCATGAGCCATCACTATGCAGGCGCCGTCGCCACCGCCCGCGACTACTACAACAGCAATGACGCCGATACCTTCTACCACCGGGTCTGGGGTGGCGAGGACATCCACATCGGCCTTTACGAAACCGAGGACGAACCCATCAGTGATGCCAGCCGCCGCACGGTGGCCCACATGGGCGACATGCTGGGAGAACTCACCCCCGAGCACCGGATCCTGGACCTGGGTGCCGGCTACGGCGGAGCCGCCCGCTACCTGGCCGGCAACTTCGGCTGCCATGTCACCGCCCTGAACCTGAGCGAGGTGGAAAACGCCCGTAATCGCAAGATCAACCAGGCCCAGAAGCTGGACGATCGCATCGAGGTGGTGGACGGCAGCTTCGAGGACATCCCCTGCCCTGATGGTCAATTCGACGTGGTGTGGTCCCAGGATGCCATCCTGCACAGCGGCCGGAGGGCCAGTGTACTGGCGGAAGCCGCCCGGGTCCTCAAACCCGGCGGGGTGTTCATCTTCACCGACCCCATGGCCACCGACGACTGCCCCGACGGGGTCCTGCAACCCATCCTGGATCGCATCCACCTGGAAACCCTGGGCTGCCCAGGTTTCTACCGGGAGACCGCCGGGCAACATGGACTTGAAGAGATCAGCCTTGAGGATCACAGCCACCAATTGCCGCGACACTATGCCCGGGTCCTGCAGGAAACGGAGACCCGGGAGGCTGACCTGGCCGGCAGCATCTCGCCGGACTATCTGGCGCGCATGAAGAAGGGGCTGCAGCACTGGATCGACGGCGGCCACGCCGGGCACCTGTGCTGGGGCATCTTCCGCTTCCGCAAGGCTTGAGTCCTTCCAGCCATCCGTTCCAAGGACAACCCACAGGTATCCCCATGAACAAGACTTATCTGTTCACATCCGAATCCGTTTCCGAGGGCCATCCGGACAAACTCTGCGATCAGGTTTCAGACGCCATCCTGGACGCCTATCTGGCCCAGGACCCCAAGGCCCGCGTCGCCGCCGAGACCTTTGCCCAGACCGGCATGGTGCTGGTGGGGGGCGAGGTCAAGTCCACCGCCACCATCGATCTGGAAAGGCTGGTACGCCAAGTGGTACTGGACATCGGCTATGATCACTCCGACAAGGGATTTGACGGCCGTACCTGCGCCGTCCTCAACACCTTGGGCGCCCAGTCCATGGATATCAACCAAGGCGTGGACCGTAGCCGCCCCGAGGACCAGGGGGCCGGTGACCAGGGCCTGATGTTCGGCTACGCCTGCAGCGAGACCGATGTCCTCATGCCCGCCCCTATCCACTTCGCCCATCAGCTGGTCCGCCGCCAGGCCGAAGTGCGCAAAAACGGCACCCTGCCCTGGCTGCGTCCCGACGCCAAGAGCCAGGTCACCTTCCGCTATGAGGGCGGCCAGGCGGCCTCCGCCGAAGCGGTGGTGCTCTCCACCCAGCACGCCCCGGACATTTCCCAACAGGACCTGCAGGAAGCGGTGATGGAGGAGATCATCAAACCGGTGCTGGGATCTCGGTGGCTGCACAAGGCCACTCGTTTCCACATCAACCCCACCGGCCGCTTCGTCACCGGCGGCCCGCTGGGAGACTGCGGCCTCACCGGCCGCAAGATCATCGTCGACACCTACGGCGGCATGGCCCGCCACGGCGGTGGCGCCTTCTCCGGCAAGGACCCGTCCAAGGTGGATCGCTCCGCTGCCTATGCCTGCCGCTACGTGGCCAAGAACATCGTTGCCGCCGGGCTGGCGGAACGTTGCGAGGTCCAGGTTTCCTATGCCATCGGCGTGGCCGAACCCACCTCCATCGCCGTGGAGACCTTCGGCACCGGCAGGATTGATGAGCTGCGGTTGACGGAACTGGTGCGGGAACACTTCGACCTTCGGCCCTACGGTATCCTCACCATGCTGGATCTTGAACGGCCGGTTTATCGCCCCACGGCGGCCTACGGTCACTTCGGCCGCGAGGATCTGGACGTGACCTGGGAGCGGACCGATCGGGCCGAGGCGCTTCGGGCGGCAGCAGGCTGACGCCATGCCGCCCTGCTCCCCGTACAACGGGGAGCAGGGCCGACACTCTATTTTCCGCGCGCAGCCTTGAGTGCTGCCGCCAGTGCCCCTTCCGGCTGAGGCTCGGCGCGGGCCGTGTCCTTGCGCGCCGCGCCAACCTTGCGTCCCTGGCCACCCCGGGCTTCCCGGGCTGGCCGGCCGTTCGCCTCCCGTCCCGGCTCATCGTCCAGACGCATGCTCAAGGCAATCCGCTTGCGCTCCAGATCCACCTCCATCACCTTCACCTTGACCACGTCACCGGCCCGCACCACGTCCCGCGGGTCCTTGATGAAACGGTCCGACAGGGCGGAGATGTGCACCAGCCCGTCCTGATGCACACCGATATCCACGAAGGCGCCGAAGTTGGCCACGTTGGTCACCGTGCCCTCCAGCACCATGCCCGGCTGCAGGTCCTGCAGACGCTCCACCCCCTCCTTGAAGGCTGCGGTGCGAAACTCCGGCCGCGGATCCCGGCCCGGCTTGGCCAGCTCGGCCAGGATGTCCCGCACAGTGGGCTCGCCGAAGTTTTCGTCCGTAAACCGGGACGGGTCCAACCGCTTGAGGAAGGCCTCGTCACCGATCAGCTCGCGCACATCACGGCCGGTCTCGGCCACGATCCGCCGCACCACCGGATAGGCTTCCGGGTGCACCGCCGAGGCATCCAGCGGGTCCTTGCCCCGGGGGATGCGCAGAAAGCCCGCCGCCTGTTCAAAGGCCTTGGCCCCCAGACGGGGCACATTCTTGAGGGCGGCACGGCTGGCAAAGGGGCCCTGTTCGGTACGAAAGATCACGATGTTCTCCGCCAGTGTGGTGCCCAGGCCCGACACCCGTGCCAGCAAGGGCGCGGAGGCGGTATTCACATCCACCCCCACCGCATTCACGCAGTCCTCCACCACCGCATCCAGCTTGCGGGCCAGCTGGGCCTGATTGACGTCATGCTGATACTGGCCCACGCCGATGGCCTTGGGTTCGATCTTCACCAACTCCGCCAGCGGGTCCTGCAGACGGCGGGCAATGGACACCGCCCCGCGCAGGGACACATCCAGGTCCGGAAGCTCCGCCGAGGCCAGGGCCGAGGCGGAATAGACCGAGGCGCCCGCCTCGGAAATCACCACCTTGGTCAGCCCCAGCTTGGGATTCAGGCGCATCAACTCCCCCACCAGGGCGTCCGTCTCCCGGGAATGGGTCCCGTTGCCGATGGCCACCAGGTCCACCTGGTGCTTGCGGGCCAGGGCGGAGAGGGTTTCCAGGGTTTCCCGCACCTGATTCCGGGGCGGGAAGGGATAGACCGTGGCCGTCTCCACCACCGCCCCCTGGCCGTTGATCACCGCCACCTTCACCCCGGTACGCACCCCCGGGTCCAGACCCATGGTGGAGCGGGAACCGGCCGGGGCGGCCAGCAACACGTCCTGCAGGTTGGCGCCGAAGACCCGGATGGCTTCCTCGTCCGCCAGATCCCGTAGCCGTCGCTTGAGGGCCACGTCCAGGTGGATGGACAGCTTGGCCCGCCAGGCCAGGCGGGCATGCCGGGCCAGCCAGGCATCCGCCGGACGGCCCCGGTCCGACAGTTGGAAACGCCGGGCGATGGCCGCCTCTCCGGGCGAGATGACAGTGTCTTCCTCACCCCGGGCCTGGGCCTCGGTCCAGGCCACCTCCAGCCGCAGGCAATCCTCCGCCTGCCCCCGGAACATGGCCAGGGCCCGATGGGAAGGCACCTTGCTCAAGGGCTCCATGTGATCAAAATAGTCACGGAATCGGGCCCCCTCCTGCTCCTTGCCCGGCACCACCTTGCTGATCAGAAAACCCCGCTCCCAGCCATAATTGCGCAGCTCTTCGATCAGGTCCGCCTCCTCGGCGATGCGCTCCATGAAGATGTGCCCCGCCCCTTCCAGAGCGGCCTCCACGGTGATCTCCTCGGTGGTGTAACCGGCGGCCATCGCCTCCGGCACCTGACCGGGGTCCGCCAACAGGGCATCCAGCAACGGCTCCAGGCCGTTTTCCCGGGCGATCTGGGCCTTGGTGCGGCGCTTTTTCACATAGGGGCGGTACAGATCCTCCAGGCGGGTCTTGGTATCCGCCTCGAAGATGGCCGCCGCCAGGGAGTCGGTGAGCTTGCCCTGTTCCTCGATGGCCTTGAGCACCACCTCCCTTCGGGCATCCAGCTCCCGCAGATACCCCAGGCGTTCCTCCAGGCTGCGCAGCTGGGCATCATCCAGCCCGCCGGTGGCCTCCTTGCGGTAACGGGCCACGAACGGCACCGTGGCGCCGCTGTCCAGCAGTTCCACGGTGGCCTTGACCTGATCGGGACGGACGCCCAGCTCCTGGGCGATGCGGTGGGAGATATCAGTCATGGGAAGGGTTGATCCAATGAAGGGAGCAAGAATGGGGAAGGATAACAGTTGATGTTGGCGTCAGGGACGCCCCCTGTCGACCCCATCGGTCACAGTTGCGCAACAACGGCCGTGGACTTGCCGCGAAACAATCAGGGATACCGTCGGTAGGCCGCCTTCCAGCCGTCATACTGGCTGACCAGGTCGTCCACCACGTCCTGTTCGAAGGGACGCAGGCCGGAGATGACCAGTTTCTTGCGGCCGGTGCCCACCTGTTCGCCGGAGGCGGTGAGGGCAAACTCCAGCACCACGTCGCCGCGCTTGCCGTTGACTGCCATGGTGGCGTTGGTGAAGCTCAAGCTCGGTGCCTCGGCGGGCAGACGGGTGAATTCCAGGGTCATGCTCTCGTAGAACACCAGCGGGCGCTGGGGATTGACCATGACGCCCTGGGCCTTCATCAGGGGCACCATCACGTGGGGGAAGTTCTGCCCGGAGAAGGCGGCGTACTGTTTCGTCAGCCCTTCCAGCAGGGCGCCGTCCCGGGACACCTCACCATCCCGCTCCACCCTGAGATAGACCCGCTCGCCGCCGTCGGTGATCTCCAGGGTGGCGTCGTCGGTGGCGGGGAAATGCAGGCCGACGCCGGCACCCACCATGTTGGTGAAGCTGAAGGCCATGCGGGCGCTCACCCCGTAGCGGGCCAGCACCAGGCAGAACAGCAGATCGCCGGGGACGCAGAAGCGCTTGGCATCGGGGTCGTGGATCGGATTGAAATCACCGGCCACTTCCTTGGCGAAGCGGCTGGCCTGTTCGGGCGTGACCCGCACCAGACCGTTGTCGACGGCATGAAATTCATCAAGATAGCTTGGCACCGGTGATCCTCTCTGCCTGACATGTGGTTCTTGAGGGAGCGTAGTGTACCAAGGCGGGGCGGCAAAAAGGCATGGAACCCGCCATGACTCCCGGCCTGCCGCCCAATCCGGTCGCGGCAAGGGCCTGGACCCAAGTCAACAGACAACCTTCACGAACCATCCTGCCGCGGGGCCTCGTCAAGCCGGGCGCGGCGGGTCTGGAGGGCGTGACGCACCAGGGCACCCATCCCCAGGAACAGGGCCAGGACCAGCAGCGGCGCCACCGAATCCAGACCGAACTCCTCCGCCCCGGTACCCACTTCCACCAGGGCGTGAACCGCCGCCGCATAGACCACCCACTTCACCGCCAGCCCCAAGGCGGCGGCCGCCAGGAACGGCAGCAGGGGCAGACCCAGCATGCCGGCACCGTAGTTGATCACTGAATGGGGAAACCCCGGCAACACCCGCAATACCAGCTGAGTAAGGAAATCCCCCCGCTCCCTGAGCAGATTGACCACACGCCCGGCATCCACATCCGGTGGCCGACGGCCGCGCAGGTGCCGGGAAATCTCGTAAGCACCGAAAGCACCCAAAACGCTGCCGGCCGTGAGCAGACCGGCAGCCACCAGCGGGGAGTAGATGGGCGCCACCACCCAGAGCATGAGGGTGCCGGGCAGCGCCAGGGCAAGCAACAGGGCCTGCACCAGCACCAGCCCCACCGCCACCAGGGGATGGGCGCTGGCCTGGTGGCCGAAATCCAGCAGGGCATCCAGCGAGACGGGTTGCCAGATGGCCAGCACCAGACCCAACAGTACCGGTATCAGGGCCAGCCAGAGGCGGGATTTCCTTTTCAACGCCAACTCTGCAGACGCTGGGCGGCATAGCGGCCCTGCTCCGTCTGCGTCCCCGCCATCTGCACATAGCGCTGATACTGCTGCGCCGCCGCCTGACGGTTCTGCATGTTCTCGTGGGCCACGCCCTGCAGGAACACCGTGTTGGGATTGCCCGGCAGTATCCGCTCATAACGCTGGAAATGACTCAGGGCGGCATCCGGCCGGTTCTGGGCCAGCTGGTTGATGCCGCTCAGGTGAATGGCCTGCCCTTCATCGGGATAGGCACTGCGGGCCTGCTGCAGATAGCGCTCCGCCTCCCGATGCTGCCCCTGGGCGGTCTTGGCCTTGGACATGAGCAACAACCCCGGATAGTCACCGGGGGCCTGACGCAGGGCGGTGGCAAAATGCCGTTCCGCCTGGGCGTACTGGTCCCTGGCCATGCGGGACTCGCCGGCCTGCTGTTCCTTGATGGCGGGCTTGATGCGCCGCAATGAAGCGGTGTTGTCCATGTAACGCTCCCGCCCCACATTGCGGTTGAGATCCGCGGAATAGCGCGAGCGGGCCTCCCGCTGGGCGGTGTCGAACCGTTCCTGGCTCATGGGATGGGTGGAGAACATGGCTTCCAGGGCATTGGGCTGACGGTCCGACATGCCCCGCAGCATATCCATCAGATCCACCATCCCCTGGGGGTTCTGGCCCGCCTTGGACATGTACTCCAGACCCAGGGCATCGGCTTCCCGCTCGTTCTCGCGGCTGTAATGGGCCAGCAGGGCGGTGGCACCCACGGCGCTGACCGCATAGATCAGGTTGCTGTAACCGGACAGCTGTTCGGACTGGGCCGCGGCAATGCCCACGCCCCCCAGGACCACGGCGGCGATGATGCCCGTGGTCTGGCGCCGGGCGGTGTGACGAGCATTGACGTGGCCGGTCTCATGGCCCAGCAAGGCCGCCAGGGCGGCCTCGTCCTCCATCTCCACCATGATGCCCCGGGTACAGGCCATGGTGCCGCCCGGGAAGGTGTAGGCATTGATATAGTTGGCATTGACCACATTAAAGGAGTACGGCATGTGGGGCCGGTGGGAGACCCCGGCGACGGAATTCCCCACCTGGGTCACATAGTTGTTGACACGATTGTCCCGCAGCAGTCCATAGTCATTGGAAAACTGGTGAGGGGAATGCTGCCGGTCCACGGCGATCTCCTCCTGCTCGGACATGAGCATGAGCCGCTGCTGGCCGGTGACCGGATCCACGGCACAGCCCTTGAGGGAGGGCAGCACCACGGCCCCGGCGGTGCCGGCGGACATCAGCCAGAGGAAGTCGCGCCGGGTCATGCGGCGCCGGAAAATGCGGTTACCGGGATTGTGGTCCATGATGGATGGCTCCTTCGTTCCAGGAGAACAGACGGGGTCCAGTCTAACCGCTCCCGGGATGGCTTCAAATCTTCATGTGTTCGGATATCAGACAGGACCGACCAGAAAATGCGACTCCACCACAAGATCCTCGGCAGCGGGCCGCCCCTGCTGCTGCTGCACGGCCTCTACGGGGCCGGCGTCAACTGGCAGGGCCACGCCCGGACCCTGGCGGAACGTTACCGGGTGCTGCTGCCGGACCTGCGCAATCACGGGCAGTCGCCCCACGCCCTGCAGATGGACTACCCGGCCATGGCGGCGGACCTTTTGGCATTGCTGGACCGGGAAGGCCTGGAACAGGTCCTGGTGACGGGGCACAGCATGGGCGGCAAGGTGGCCATGACCCTGGCCCAGCACCACCCCGAGCGGGTCCGGGCCCTGGTGGTGGCGGACATCGCCCCCGTCGATTACGCCCTGGATGACCGGGAACACACCCACATCCTCGACAGCCTGCAGCACCTGCCCGTGGCCGACCTGTCACGTCGGGAAGATGCGGATATCGCCCTGGCCCGGGCCATCCCCGAAGCCCCGGTGCGCAGGTTCCTGCTCATGAACCTGGAACGGGGACCGAAGGGATTTCGCTGGCGTATTCCCCTGGATATCCTGCGGCAGGCCCTTCCCACCCTGGTGGGCTACCCAGAGACCGGCGCCCCCTACGAAGGCCCTGCCCTGTTCATTCGCGGTGAACGCTCCGACTACATCCGCGATGCGTATCGTCCGCTGATCGAGGCCCGCTTTCCCCGCGCCCGACTGATGACCCTGAAGGACACGGGGCACTGGCTCCATGTCCAGGCCCCCGGCCCCTTCGGCCAGATCCTGCAGGGTTTTCTGGACCGGCACGCAGACCACGGGACGGGAGCCCCCCCATGACGCCCTGGCGCCGACTCATGGACGCGGTGCTCAGACCCGATCCGGCACCGGACCTGGAACAGGAGATTGCCGCCGGCGCCCGGACACAGGCCCCGGTGCTGTGGCTGCTGGGCAAGGTGCAGTCCGGCAAGACCTCCATCGTGCGCGCCATCACCGGCGATCCGGCCGCCGAGATCGGCAATGCCTTCCAGCCCTGCACCCCCAGTGCCCGGATCTACGAGTTTCCCCCCGATGTACCGGTGGTGCGGTTCCTGGATACCCGGGGTCTGGAGGAAGCGGATTACGATCCGGCGGCGGACCTGGCGGTGGTGGAAGGCCATGCCCATGGCGTCATTGCCGTGGTCCGCGCCATGGACCCGCAACAGGACGCCCTGCTGACCGCCCTGGGACAGATCCGCCGCAGACACCCGGACTGGGCCGTGATCCTGGTTCAGACCCGGCTCCACGACGCCTATCCGGATGACCGGGATCACCCGCCCTGGGGAGACTGGCACCACGACCCGGCGCTGATGGACCTGGATCGCGCCCTCAAGGCCCAGGCCGCGGCCTTTGCCGGACTGCCCGGCGACGGCCTGTTTCAGGCCGTGCCGGTGGACCTGACCCTGCCGGAAGACGGGTTTTCCGACCAGGACTACGGGCTGCCGGAACTGCTGGATGCCCTGGACGCGGCCTGCATCCAGGGCCGTACCGGGCTGCTCGGGGATCTGGCCCGCCATGGCCGGGATGCCTGCCGTGCCCGGATCCACCCCCATATCCTGGGCTATGCCACCGCCGCCGGGGTCTGCGACCTGGTGCCCGTGATGGGCGCGGTCACGGTCCCCACCCTGCAGGGCAAGATGCTGCACAGCATCGCCCGCATCTACGCCCTGCCCTGGGACCGCCGGACCCTCAAGGCCTTTCTGGCGTCCCTGGGCATGAGCACGGCCCTGGGCATCGGCGCCGGGTTTGCCGCCCGACAGCTGGGCAAACTGATCCCGGTGTACGGGCAGGTGGCCGGCGCGACGGCGGCCGGCGTGGCCAGTGGCGCGGTCACCTATGCCCTGGGCCGGGCCGCCTGCCATTATCTGGAACAACGCCGACAGGGAGTCGACACCCCGCAAGGGGTGGCCGAGACCTTTCGTGGCGCCCTCAAGGAAGCCTATGTGATGTTCAGACAACCCCGTAAAGGGAATGCGGCCACTCACGCGGAGTCCAGGCCATGAAACAGGAAGACGGCCCCTGGGAGCGCTGGGGCGCCCTGGTATCCGCCCTCGGGCTGGCGGTGGTGCCCCTGCTGGTCCTGATCCCCTTCGGCGCCCTGTGGCTCTGGCAACAGGGTTGGTTGCTGCACTGGCTGGGGATTGCCGCCGTGCTGGGGGGGGTGATCTACGGCGTCGGCTGGTGGCTGCAGCGGCGTGGCCTGCAAGGTCGGGATACCGCCATCGCCGACGACACCCCGGTGTCGGCACCGGATGAGGACTGGTCCGGACGGGATCTGGCCGCCTGGGAAGCGGTCCAGCGCCTGGCCGCCGAAGTGGAGCCGCGCATTCTCTCTGATCAGCAACGGATGCTGGACACGGCGCGGCAAACCATCGAACAGGTGGCCCACCACTACCACCCCGACGAGAAACATGCGGTCTGGGGCTTCACGGTGCCCGAGGCCCTACTGCTGACGGAACGGGTCAGCGCCCGGCTCCGGCGGGTGATGCTGGATCATGTCCCCGGCGCACACATGATCCGGGCCAGCCAGGTGATGCGCCTGTGGGAACTGCAACCCGCAGCCCTTACCGGCGCCCGCTGGCTCGCTCACCTGAGCCGGGTGTATCGCACCGTGCGCTGGGTCAACCCGGCCACCGCGGCCCTGGCCGCGGCCCGGGAAAAGATGATTTCGGCCATGCTGGGCGAGGCCGGCGACTATCTGCGTCGGCGCGGGGCGCGGATCTGGGTGGAGGAAGTGGGACGGGCCGCCATCGAGTTGTACTCGGGACGCCTGCGGGTGGATGACCGGACCGAGGACGCCCGTGCAGAAGCCCGGGCCCGGGGACCGGGGGCACCGCCGGCGCCCTCCCCGGGACCGGTACGGGTGGCCGTGGCCGGGCAGACCAATGCCGGCAAGTCCAGTCTGGTCAATGCCCTGCTGGGCACCCGGGCTTCCGGCGTGGACGCCCTGCCCCTGACACGGACGCCGGGCAGCTACGTGCTGCAACGGGACGGGGCGGAAGAACTGGTGCTCATCGACACCCCCGGACTGGAAAACCGGACGCAACTCGGTGCCCTGGTTGACACCCTGGCGGATAGCGACTGCATTCTCTGGGTGGTGCCGGCACACCGGGCGGATCGTGCCCTGGATCTGGAGGCGCTGACCACCCTGCGCCGGACCCTGGAGCGGATGCCGGGCCGCATCCTGCCCCCGGTGATGGTGGTCCTGAGCCATGTGGACCGGCTCTCGCCGGCACGGGAATGGGCGCCGCCCTATGACCTGGAACACCCGGACCGGCCCAAGGCCGCGGCCATGCGGGGGGCGATGGAAGCCGTGGCCCGGGATCTGGACATCCCTCCGGCGCTGATCGTGCCGGCACGGCTGGACAGCCTGGAAACCGCCTGGCAGGTGGACCGCATCTGGGGCGTATTACTCGGCCAACTGGATCGTTCCCACCGGGCCAGAGCCCTGCGCATCGCCCGCGCCGCCCTGGGCGGCGACTGGAAACGGGTCTGGCGACAGGCGCGGCGGGCAGGCGCCGAGGTGACGCGGCAGTTCATCAGGAAGGGGTGAAATCCGCCAGAAAAGGACTGGGTACCCCGAAACAGGATACGAACAGCTGACGGATGGCCCGGGTGGCGGCTATGTGTAACAAGGCAGACACGTATTGACAACAGCCACACACAGACCTAGGGTCTTTGCGTATCTATCGTGTATGCAGGGCTAAATCATGCGAAACGCCGCCATTAACCTTAGGGCATTGCCGGAGCAGCGCGATCTGATTGACCGCGCTGCTCATCTCTTGGGTAAAAACCGTTCGGACTTCATGCTTGAGGCCGCCTGTGACAAGGCCCAGGCCGTGCTGCTTGATCAGGTCTACTTCAACCTCGACGCCGATCAATTCCAGCACTTCATTGACCTGCTCGATGCACCGCTCTCGCCCAACCCGGGGCTTGAGCGGCTGATGGCGCTGAAGGCCCCTTGGACTGAAGGATGAATACCCCGCTCAGCGCGCCCCAGCCGCTGACCGCGGTCCACCGCGTCGGCGACTTTTCCTGCGGGGAGCCGGTGCTTGACGAGTGGCTTAAACGCCGGGCGATGGCCAACCAGCAAAACGGTGCCAGTCGCACCTTCGTCGTCGTGGATCAGGACGACCGTATTCAGGGGTACTACGCGATGGCCGCGGGGGCGGTCGCACATCGTCTGGCGACCGGCGCGGTTCGCCGTAACATGCCAGACCCCGTCCCGGTCCTGGTGCTGGCCCGGCTGGCCGTCGACACCCATGCCCAGGGTCACAAGCTCGGCGGCGCCATGCTTCAGGATGCCCTACGGCGGGCGGTGGTGGTTGCGCAAAACGTCGGCGGGCGAGCGTTACTCGTCCATGCCCTTCACGATCACGCGCGGCAATTCTACGAGCACTACGGCTTCCAGCCCTCCACGCTCGATCCCTTAACGCTGATGCTGCGCCTGGACATCCGGCCGTCTCAACCCCTCCTTTCCGCCTCCCCGGCGACACCATCTAGTAGCACATGAACCACGACGACCTGCAAAACCTGCGTCGGATGCATCCAGCCTGGCGGCTGCTGGTGGCGGACAACGCTCCCATGATCATCAGCTTCCTCCACGGCAGCTTCGTCGCCCCCAATGTCCGGGTGCTGGCGGCCACCGACCTGGAAAACCGGCTGGAAGATTTCCTGTTTCACCTGCGCGGCCAACTGGGCGAGGATGCCTATCCCCGGGCCGCCCGCGCCTACCTGTCCGACTGGTCCGCCGATGAACGGGGCTGGCTGCGGCGCTATTACCCGGAACACGGCGACGAGCCCCATTACGACCTGACGCCGGCCACGGAACAGGCCATCCAATGGCTGAAAAGTCTGGAGCAGCCTCACCGTGATGCGCGAGAAGCCCCCGGCTTTAGCCGTGGGGAGGGTGTCAAATGCTCGAAGCCTTCCCGGTGGAGGATCGCATTCAGGCCCTGATCACCCATTTCGACGACCTCAACCGGGCCCATGAAGCGGTACTCAAGGCCAAGGCCCAGGTCGCCCATCTGGAACCACTGGTGGCCCGCGCCGACACCTATGCCGAACGCTGCCGGGAGGCCGAAGCCCTGCGCGCCTGCCGGGAGGCACTCAGGCCCTGGTTTGCCTCGCTCAAGGCCGGACTGCTGGACCGGAGGCTGGACCATCTGCACAAGGATCTGGCCCATCTGGAGCATCGCATCGAGCAGCTCCATCGCCAGCAGCGGGAACAGCGGGCCCGGCGCGATGAACTCAAGCAGGCCATTGCCGAGAATGGGGGCGATCGGCTGGAGCGCATCAAGGTCGAGCTGGAACAAAAGCGCGAGATCCGCGACCAGCGGCGGCACAGGCCCAGACCCTGGCCCGGCAAATGCAGGCTCTGGGTGATCGGATCGGCGGCTGGGAACAGGCCCGCAAGACCTGCGAGGCCCGGCGGGACCTGATCGTCGAGCTGTCCCATTTCCGGGACTTCCACGACATCGACTGGCGCCCCCTGTCCACGGAGATGGCGGCCCTGGAGGCGGAGTATGCACAGCTCGCCCGGGACTCGGACATGCTGCGCGCCCTGGAGACCCAGTTGCGTGAACTGGAACAGGTCATGGAGGACACCGACAAGGCCCTGGGCGAGGCCCAGCGGGAGTGCAGCCAGGCACAACTCAGGCAGGAGCAGGCCCAGGCTCAGCGGGACGAGTGTGCCACCCTGCTCGATGCCACCCCCCGGGAGGCCCGGGACGCCTACTTCCCCCGTCTGGAGACGATGCGGGACGAGGCCCTGGGCGAGCATACCCTGAGCGTGGAATCCTGCGACAACCGGGAGCGGGAGATGCGGGAATGGCTGACCCGGAACATCGACAACGCCGACAGGAGTGCCGCCGGTCTGCGGGACCGCATCATCGACGCCATGCGCGGCTATCAGAACGCCTGGCCCCTGGACAGCCGGGAGGTGGTGGCGAGGGTATTCATCACCGAGAACGAGATCAACGGCCTGGCCTTTCCCGACACCCCCGGTAGCCTGGTGATCTTCGGCCTGGGCTATGGCCTGGAAAGACTGGCGGACATCCCATGGCTGACAGAGGTGGAGATCCACTACTGGGGCGACATCGACACCCATGGCTTTGCCATCCTGGACCGGCTTCGCGCCCGCCTGCCCCACACCCGTTCCCTGCTCATGGATCGGGCGACCCTTGAGGCCCACCGCGACCTGTGGGGACAGGAGCATCCGCAGCAGCGTTTCACCGGCACCCTCACCCGACTGACACCACCGGAGCAATCCCTGTTCGAGGATCTGCGGGAGAATCGGCTGGGAGAGTGCGTCCGGCTGGAACAGGAACGCATCGGTTACGGGGGGCTGCTCAAAGCGATCGCTCCTCGGGTATGGCCAACCTCTGTTCAAATGAGTTGAACAATTTGATTTACCGAGGACAGCACTTCGGCGAAGCGGGCATCGGTGATCTTTACGTTGACCTGACCGTCCTTCTCTTGCCGACACGGCAATGGGCACGGCTCTTGATCAAGAAATAAGAATTGATACGGCACATGCTGGTTCCGATCCAGTATCATCCTGCACCCTCAACGGAAAGGCGCCCGCGGGCAGCCTGTCCTGACCATGAACGACGACACCGAGGGAACAAGCCCCCCATGCAGGACAACAGTATCCTCAAATTGGCCTATGAGCTCTCTGAAACCAGCCGCCACAAAGTAGACCTGATCGAAAAAATCATGCGCCAGACCCAGATCCTGGCACTGAACGCCCGCATCGAGGCCGCGCGGGCCGGGGTATCCGGCGCGGGCTTCGGGGTGGTTGCCCAGGAAATCAGTAATGTTTCCAACCGCATCAACCAGATCGCCGCGGATTTCCGCGTCGATGTGGGCCGCTACGCCTCCCATATCCAGGAAGCCAGTACCCGCATGAGCAGTGAATTGCGCGGCAAGCGTTTCACCGATCTTTCCCTGAACGTTGTGGAACTCATCGACCGCAATCTGTACGAACGCTCCTGCGATGTGCGCTGGTGGGCCACTGAAAGCGCGCTGGTGGCGCTGGCGGAAAACCCCGAGGATCAGGACCTGCAATCATTGGCCTGCAGCCGTCTTGCCACCATCTTGCGTTCTTACACCGTCTACCTGGACCTGTGGGTCATCGACCTAAACGGCAAGGTGATCGCCCAGGGACGCCAGGAAACCTATCCCAACGCCCTGGGCAGTGACGTGTCTTCCACATCCTGGTTTCGCAATGCCATGGCCACCCGCCACGGCGATCAGTTCGCCGTGGCCGACATCGAAACCAATCCCTGGCTGGATGATGCCCCAACCGCCACTTATGCCACGGCGATTCGCAGCAAGGGGGAAACATACGGCACGGCCATCGGGGCCCTGGCCATCTTCTTCAACTGGACGCCCCAGGCCCAGACCATCGTTTCCGGCGTCGCCCTGGATGAAGCTGAACGAAGCCACTGCCGCGTCATGCTGCTGGACGCAAAGCATCGGATCATCGCCGATTCACGGGGCGAACCCTCGCTCAAGGAAGTGTATCCATTCAACCCGGGAAACCGGGACAAGGGTTTCGATATCACAGAAGACCACATGGTGGCTTTTGCCCGGACCCCCGGCTATGAAACCTATGAAGGGATGGGCTGGTTCGGCGCCATCGAGTACAGGATGAAAACCACCTCGCCTATTCCTGCAAACGACTCGAACGCCGATGAATGCCCGTGATGCGCAAACACCCGGAAGACTGTGACGGCCCCCGGCAGGATCAGAATCCGCATCGTCAGATCACCCGATGACCGGGGCCACCCGCCAGCAGGACCCCGACCAATCCGGGCTATACTGCCCATCCCGCCCATCAAAAACCGGCTGTCATGCAAAAAGATCAACCGATACCCGACACCCATCGCTTCAGCGAGGCGGAACGCACGGCCATCTACCGCAACATCCTCTGCCGACGGGACGTACGGGGACAGTTCCTCCCCGACCCGATACCCGACGACATGCTGGCCCGCATCCTCACCGCCGCCCACTTCGCCCCCTCGGTGGGTTTCATGCAGCCATGGAGTTTCGTGGTGGTCAAGGATCCGGAGGTGAAGCGTAGGGCTCACGAAGCCTTCAGCCTCGCCAACGAAGAAGCGGCGGAGATGTTCGAGGGTGAGCGTCGGCAGATCTACCGCAGCCTGCGACTGGAAGGCATCCTGGATGCCCCCATCAACCTGTGCATCACCTGCGACCGGGATCGCGCCGGCCCCGTCGTGATCGGCCGTACCCACGACCATCGCATGGATCTCTACAGTGTCGTCTGCGCCGTGCAGAACCTGTGGCTGGCCGCCCGCAGTGAAGGGCTGGGCGTGGGCTGGGTCAGCATTTTCCGGCCCGAAGACATCAAACGGGTCCTCAGCCTTCCCGAGGACATCGTGCCCGTGGCCTACCTCTGCATCGGTCGCGTCAGTCACTTCCACGACAAACCGGAACTGGAAACCGCCGGCTGGCGCCCCAGACTGCCGCTGGAACAACTGATCCACATGAACGGCTGGGGCCAGCCCCCCGCCGCCGCCGACCCGCTGGTGGAGGCCATCCAGGCATGCCAGAGCAAGGCCGATCAGTCGGACCTCCCTCTTTGAGGAAGCCAGCGACGTGCCGTCATATGGGTAAGCCCCGCGACGAACATGCCGCACCCAGCACCCCAGCCGAGTAACGCCGACTCCAGCACCGCGACGAGCGCGCCCAGGGCGGCACCGAGAGGTACGACGGCCAGCCATCGGGCGCGACCCGCCCGCCACAACCACCAGTAAGCCGGGGCACCCGCCAGGATGGCGGGAACAGCCCCCAACAAAAGAGTGGCATGGAGTCCGACCCCGAATGCGCCATACGGGCTCCAGAACTCGGTCGGCGAGTGCAACTCAAGCCCTGCAAACAACAAAGCGACTGCCAGCGCCACGAGAAGCAGCGATACCGCAGAGCATGCCGTGACCTGTATCAGCTGGCGCATGTCTTGCTTATTGCTCCGGCGTGGCGTGGTAGGGATAACCGCTACCGTGCCCCGGACAGCGTGCCAGTCGGTAGCGCTTGGCGTAGAAGTCAGAAGACATAGTAGCTAAACCGGGTGAAACGGCCTGTACGGACCCGCACGCGGGATGTTGTGGAGTGCCCCTCGGAAAAATCGAGGTATTTCCTCATGACTGATTTACCGTAAAAAACGTGAAAATCTACGAAACCTCCAACTTAGTGACTTAGGAAGAAAATCATCTATCGCATCCAACAGTTGATTTCTTCGGTAACGGACACGCCCCGCGAGTGGAATCCTGCGAGACAAGCCCTCTTCAATGGTATAAACGCAGGGATTACAAACTCCACATGGGGTCTTTTTGCGGGTGGGGTTGTGACAAAACCAAGTTTCTTCAAGAATATCACTATACCCTTGCTCCTTCGCAATTTTCTCCATATCTAATTTCGAAAGTTCGAGCACGGGAAAAACAAGATTACCAAACAAGCGGCGCACATCGTCGGGAGCGTCGCACATGAGAACAAAATACTCATCGTCACCGTCACGTATGCGTTCGACATAAGGCCTGATAAAGTCATATGCCTTATCATCTCTATGCACACTCAATTCCAGGCCTTTGAGCTCATATTCTTGAGCAAGCCTTGCGATCAATGGGTACTGCTTTCCAAGGTATCCCTGAAGTCTTAACTGCACAAGAGCCGCCTTGAAATCATCGGCCTTATCCATATCCTTAAGGGTAATGACATTCAGCGGATCAATTAGGGACAGCGCCTTAGGTGAGCGAGTTCCAATAACACCCCTTATGCGTTCCATCGTTTCTTGTTCTATATCGGCGGAATTACGCAAATTATCGATCAAATAAAATGGTTGAACCCTCTTTTCAAGCCTTAAAACCAAGTCAAGAACTCTAAATGTAGAATCCCACCCTCCAGTCCAAAGTACGTTTTTAATTTTGTCTGTGCGGATTTTATTTTTTGAATCAATATTGCCATCAGCGCTCATTATATATTCCCCCGCACAAAGCCATGTTATGCCTGAAAAAAAGGTCGAAATCAACTACTAAACCGGCAATTGAATGACTTCACGTTGCGCTATGATTTGATCCGTAAAAAAGATGATGCCAGAACCCTGCGGCGCAGGAAGAGAAGCGCAAGACGGCGGTTCGTCTTTCCGAGAGCGGCCGAAAGCCGCGGGCAAGTCAGCACAAGGTGACGAAGCCCATCAGGTGCAGGGGATAGGGTAAATGCGGCGGTTGTGCACTGAAAGTTCATGTTCTTATTCGGGGAAACGGCCTTGGCGATTCGTTGGGTAACCAGCGTTGAAGGTCACCATGTTTGCATGGCCCTTTGAACTCCGGAGGAAACGCCCCGTGCGGACCCGCATGCGGGGTGTTGTGGAGGCCGGGGGAGAAAACCCTCCGGCTATCCGATTAGCGCCGACACTAAAATGGAATGTCGCCGTCAAAGTCATCTACCGGAGTCTTGGGTTGGGGCGAAATCGATTCCATTTTCGGCAACGATTCCTCATTTTCTAAAAGGTAATCAATGCCATCAGCCGTTATTGAGAAGCCGTAGTACTCGTACTGCCCGTCCTCAACAATACTCTTATCTAAATAACCGAGCCTTTCCAGTTTAATGAGTGCGAGGCTGAGATGTCCTTCACTTATTCCCTTGATCTCATTAAATACCAAATGTGCCGCAACCCCTTCAGGTGATCGAGCATATGACTCCAATATTTTCGTAAGTATGAGGTGTTCCGTATCCCCGACCTTGTAGTTATATCCAACTTTTCGTCGGATCTTTTTCTGGATATCGAGATCTTGGGAGACTAAGCCCAGCTCAGCAACACGTTTTTTGATCAAGACGCTCGGATGATTCACTGCTGCTTCCAGATTGTTATCTGACCGATTCCCATCATAATCTGCCGCTGTGAGTCCAAGCAGGTCGGTGGGCAAATGAAGGTCAATATCTCTGGGCTTAACGATGAAACACCTATCTTTGCCCAGTGTTCCGGTGAACAGACCGAGTTCGTAAACGACATTGTCCCGAGTAACCTGTTTTTCCTTCTCCCGAATCCGAGCAACGTCGTCGGGCGTAAAAATAAATATCGCAAAATCTACCGTGTCCGCCATCTGCACGAGGGATTCGATGGTCGTTTGAGATAGCGCAAACCCGTGCTTCCAAACTGTCACTTCTGCCTGGTGATCGAAGTTGACATTAAACGCGTCAGCTACATCAAGGCTCTCTGCTGAGGACGCGATAAATATTCTTGGTTTTCTCATAGCTTTACCCGCAATCTCCTGCAATTTAGTTTTGAGCCAACTACTCGCTAACGCTTGCAGCATGCGCACCTATGGAATGGAGCCGAAGGCGCAATGTAATGGGTGTCGCCGTGCCTGCACTGGTTAGGCATATTTAACTTAATGGCCACAGAAAAGAGCCAAGATCTCTATTTTCAGACATTGCCGCCAAAAAGCCTTTTGAGAATTTTTTTGTGTGCTGGACCCGATAGCTTGGGATTATATTGCTCCCAGCGTCTTTCATCGAACTTGGCTGTGGCATCAATGACTGGTGCCATTGACTCTGCACGCTCTTCTGCGGGGTATACTCGATTCATTGCAAGTCGCAAGGCATCAGAGCTTCGATCTTCGTCTAGCGAACCATCTGTATTAACTGTCAATCGCATATTATCTATTCGAATTATTTGGTCGGGCTTTCTTTCCTTCAGCGTGTAAAACGCCATTGCTATATGAATATTGCTGCCAGCGAATTTTTTTAGACTTGGCTCATTTCGCGAAAAAAAACCTTCAAAGGCTTTCTGTGAAATGTGCTCAACACTGTCATCCGAATGCACTATGAAGACGCGGTGTCCTATGCTCATTTTGATCTCCCTGTGCCGTCGCAGTAGGAACGCCGGTTACCCGACGCCCCCTGCACAGATCCCGGCGTGCGGTTTTCCCGCACCGGGCTCTTCAGTCATACTCACTCGCGCAGAAGGACGGTCCCTCACGCAAGCCCCCGATTCCGTATCCCCTGCATCGCCTCAACCGGTGTCGGAAACGCGTAGGCCTCCAGCACCCGCCTGAGACCTTCCCAGGTCAAACTTCGCCTTTCACTGCGACGGTTCAGCCACTTGTAGAGCAACCGGATTGCCGCGGTGTGAAAACACCACAGCGAGCTGATGTTACCGATGGCACGGAAGTAATTGTAGTGCCCCCGTACCTTGCGTTTCATCGTCGCCAACAGTATCGGCAGACGAAGATGCCGGTGTGTCTTCAGCCAGTCCTTGCAGGCCCGGATGCTACTGCGCAGCTTCTTGCGACTGGTCCGCCGCCATACCCGCGGTGTCCCCTTGCTATCCGCTTCCCAGTAAAATTCAAAACCAAGGAAGGTGAATCGCCGGGTCCGTGTTGGGTGAAAACGGCTGAAGCGGTGAATGCACGTCTTCTCCGGGGCCGCCTGGAGACCAAAGGCCTCCAGTCGCCTCGGCAAGGCTCGATAGAACCGCTGTGCATCCGCCCGATACTGGAAAGCACACACGAGTCGAGTCGCCCCGGGGAACCACCCCCCGAGGCGCTCACAGAACCGTACGTGAACGTCTCCGCTCATACGGCTCCTCCTATTCAGCCGTTCCATGCAACAGACGCCAGTGTGCGAACAGCCGGGGCTGTCGACGCACAACGCGCAGCAACCAATGGGCCGCTCGCCGTCGATGGCGTCTCAAACGCTTGAACTTGCGAGTGCCCCACAAAGCGAGTTTCCGGTCAATGTGCTGAAGGGTCGGGTATAACGCCGACTTATAGAAAGCACCGTAGTAGTTCAGCCAGCCACGGATCTTGGCATTGAACATCGCCGCCAGATCGCCCAGAGCTTTGTCACTGCGTAGCGGCAGTTTCCAACCCCGGACTTCCTGGCGAATCGCCTTAGCGGCCTTGTTGCTGACCGCCGGACTGAAGTTCACGAAGTACTTGCCGAATCGGTTCTTCGACCGCCTCGGGCGAAAGGTGTACCCCAGAAAATCGAAGGACGTCACGGGATACTCCTGACGCCGATCATCGTCCTTACAGTAGACAATGCGGGTCTTCTGCGGGTGAAGTTCCAATCCGCATTCCGCGAAGCGGCGTTCAAGTGCGTTCCGCAGATACTCGGCCTGTGCCTTCGACCGACAATGGCAGACACCATCATCCGCGTACCGCTCGAACGGGATGCCGGGGAAATTCCGTAGCATCCACGCGTCGAAGGTGTAGTGCAGGAACAGATTTGCCAGCAGCGGACTGACCACACCCCCTTGCGGGGTGCCCTTCGTTCGCTCCTGTATGCTGCCGTCCGGCAACTGCACCGGGGCCTGCAACCACCTCTGGACATACAGCCGTACCCAGTTCTCCCGGGCATGGTGACGCACGGCCCGCATCAACAGATCCTGCGGGATGTTGTCGAAGAAACCCTTGATATCCAGGTCCACGACCCAGTCATTGCGCCAGCAGCGCTTACGCGCCTGCCCGATAGCCTGGTGGGCTGATTTGCCCGGTCGGTACCCGTAGGAGTCGGAATGGAAATGCGTTTCTAATTCCGGTTCCAGTGCCTGCTTGACCACCGTCTGGGCGATCCGGTCCGCGACAGTAGGGATCCCCAGCGGCCTGACTCCACCGTCTGACTTAGGAATCTCCACCCGCTTGACCGGCGGGGGCATGTAGCTCCCGGATGCCAGCCGGTTCCAGAGCTTGTAGAGGTTGTCTTGCAAACACTCTTCGAACTCCTTCAGCGACTGGTCATCAACACCCGCCCCTCCCTGGTTTGCCTTCACTCGTTTGTAGGCTTCCCACACCTGACGTTTGGTAATGGGAAACGGCTTTGCCTGGTTCATGAGAGTCCTCCCATCGCTGGTTGCTCCCACGTCCCAGGCTGGATAGGGCCACCCCTTCGCTCCCGCCCCATTACAGGACGTTCATCACTACTACGGGTGACTCCGCCCCTGTACCCCGCATCGGTACTCTCACGCTTGAGGGGCTTCCTCTTGCGTTTCTCCCTTGACATCGGGGTGACAGGTTCCCGGGTTCCGCACAAGAGCCTGGACCGCATTCTCGCCGCCTTCATGCCGGACGCCGCCTGGGCAGTTAGCAGGTCGCCCCCCAGACTTGTCCCGGGATAACGACTGGTCCCGGTTTTGACGTCGTCCCTACGCTTTCGACACCTCATCAGCGGTTCACTCGCGTTCGACTCCACGGTCCATACCTGACAGGGTCTTGCCCCGCCTTTTCCCAGCTCGCTCACCACCACCTCTCTTAAAGGCAGCAGCAGTGGGTGGTTTGGAGCCCCCGCCTGCACAGCGACTCCGAGGGGCCTTCCCTCATCTCTTGTGCAGCACAGCTGCACGGAGGACTGTCGTCCTCTAGTGCGCCTTCGCGGCACACAATCATCCGCAAAGCGGATGATGTACGCCTGTCCGGCACAGCGCGGCTTGATCCGCTTCTCAAACCACACATCCAGCACATAGTGCAAATAGATGTTCGCCAGTATCGGCGAGATCACACCGCCCTGTGGGGTTCCCGTGTGCGGATGGAGTACAGATCCATCTCGCTCCAGGATTCCGGCCTTCAGCCAGCTGGCAATGAGACCAACGAACGGTTTATCGTCAATCCGCTCCGCCAGCATCCGTAGCAGCCAGTCATGGTCAATGTTGTCGAAGAAGCCTTTAATGTCGGCTTCGACAACATAACCGTGACGTCCAAACTGCAGCTCATAGGTGAGATCCTTGGCCGCCTGCTGTGCACCACGCTTCGGCCGGTAGCCATAGCTGGTGGAGAGAAAATCCATTTCGTAGATAGCCTCCAGCAACAGGCGTGCTGCCGCCTGAAGCAGTCGGTCTTCCACCACCGGAATTCCCAGCGGTCGTTCCTTGCCGTTCCCCTTCGGAATGTACCGGCGCCGGATCAACCGGCTTCGATACTCGTTACGTTTCAGGCGTTCTACCAGTTGTCTGATGTTTTCACTCAGGTTCTTGCCATATTCGGCCATGGTCACCTTGTCCACGCCCGGGGCTCCCCTTTGATTCAGGGTGCGCCATGCATGGTGCAGTAGTGATTCATTCAGAAGGCCATAAAGGTTTTGGAATCGGTGGGCTTTCGCAGTGCCCGCCTTGATGGATATCGCCCGCAGGAAGGTTGGCTCGTCGTTCTCCGGCCCGACAGTGTCCGGCGCGAGTGGCCTTTGCGGACTGTGTATGACTGTCACCCCCTTCCCCATGTGATCGGCTCTACCGTCTCGGAGTAGTATGAGGTGATCCGACTCCCCGGTGGCCGTCAGGTCACGTTCCCTTTCTCGGGGTCCGCTTTCCTTACCTGGACCGCGGCGGCTGTCAAGGTGGTTGGAACCCGGGTCATGCAGCCTCTAATGAAGCACGAGGATCATTTTGAATTTCAGGGTTGAGCCACACCGGACCCACCGGCGTCCAGTTACGGGTCTCACCG
>NZ_NRSM01000028.1 GCF_016584105.1 Ectothiorhodospira shaposhnikovii
CTGGTCCTCCTGTTGGTCATGCTGGGGAGATTGCCGCTCACGTTCCTTGCGCAACCACCGATCCAACAGGCTGCGATTGATTCCCAGAGACCGGGCAGCTTCGGCCACCCCATACCCCTGGCGCTCAACCAACGCCACTGCCTCAGCCTTGAATTCCGCCGTGTATCGACGTCGTGCCTTCTTGCTCATGAACACCTCCAATGCATAGCCTACGAGGGCTTAACGGGGTGTCCGCTACAATTGGACCACTTCATTTTTCTCTGATTCAAGACAGGGCGTTTTTGATTTACAGGATTATCTGAGCAAACACTCAGGCAGCCTGCTCAAGCCACTGCATGATCCTGGATTTGCAGAAAAAGCCTTCATCGATGCGGGAGCCCTGTGCTGGCCTCATGGCCTTGAGCTGTCACCTGCACGTCTTTATGAACTTGCAGCCATGCAAGACGCGGCCTGATCCCTCCCGGCAGACATCAGATGCCCAGATACGCCGCCTTGACCTTGTCGTCCTCCAGCAGGTCGCGGCCGGCGCCTTCCAGCACCACCCTGCCCGCTTCCAGGACATAGGCCCGGTCGGAGATGGCCAGGGCCTGGGAGGCATTCTGCTCCACCAGGAATACGGTGATCCCTTCGCCGTTGAGCTCGCGGATGATGTCGAAGATCTCTTCCACGATCAGGGGCGCCAGCCCCATGCTGGGCTCGTCCAGCAGCAGCAGCCGGGGCCGGGCCATCAGGGCCCGCCCCATGGCCAGCATCTGCTGCTGCCCGCCGGAGAGCATCCCCGCCAGCTGATGGCGTTTCTGCCGCAGGATGGGGAAGCGGTTGTAGATCCGCTCCAGATCCTCGTTCACCTCCGCCCCGCCCTTGCGGGTGAAAGCCCCCAGGCGCAGGTTGTCGTGCACGCTCAGATCCCGGAACACCTGCCGCCCCTCGGGCACCTGCACGATGCCCATGGCCACCCGCCGATGGGCCGGCAGGCGGGTCAGGTCCGCCCCGGCGTAGGTCAGTCCGCCCCGGTCCACCGGCTGCAGACCGGACAGGGTCATGAGCAGGGTGCTCTTGCCCGCGCCGTTGGCCCCCACCAGGGAGACGATCTCGCCCCGGCAAATGGTCAGGTCCACTTCATGCAGCACCTCGATGCGACCATAGGAGGTGACCAGGCCCCGCACCTCCAGCAGGGCCTCCCGGGCCGGTGCCGGGTCCAGACGCCGGGGGTGATCAATGCCCAGCCCGCCCACGTGCTCGGGGGCCATGTTGATGATGCGGTGGCGCAGCTCCTTGAACTCCTCCCGCACCCGCTCGCCAAACAGCGGATCGTCGTACTGATCCTTGGCCTGGGCGATCCGCTCCCAGTCCGACTCGTCCAGCAGTGCCCGGGCCTGGGGGATGAGCACCCGTTCCTCCTGCAGAACGTGGCGACGCAGTGTCTGGGTGAACCGGAACATGGCCTGGATGAAGGGCTCCCTGCCCCGCGGCCAATCGTCCAGGCTCTCGTGCAACAGGGTGCGCAGCCGCTGCAGGGCGTCATGGGCGGTGAGGTAGTCCTGTTCCAGCTCGTCCAGCGCGGGAATGCCCTCGGGGGCCCGTGCCCGCAGGCACTGGAACAGCAGGATCTCATTGGGGCGACTCTGCACCCGTTCGGAGAAGTGCTCGAAATAGTCCAGAATGGCGTTGATCAGGACCTCGTCCGGGGCCTGGGCCTCATCATCGATATCCTTTTGCAGACGCTCCAGCAACAGGATGATGCGCCACAGGTTCAGATGTTCCCGGGTGATGATGTGGACGGCCTGTTCGCGGGGATCGTGGCGATGCTCGGTCATGGGATTCCGGCTGGCAATGAAGAGTACGTGGTCGGGACTAGCCGCCCAGGTAGGCGGCGATCACGTCCGGGTTGTCGCGGATTTCCCGGGGCGTGCCCTCGGCCAGCTTGCGGCCGTAGTCCAGCACCAGCACCCGGTCGGAAATCGACATCACCAGTTTCATGTCGTGCTCCACCAGGACCACGGTGATGCCGCCGGCCGCCACCTTGCGGATAAGTTGCTCCAGGGCGGCGGTCTCGGTGGAGTTCAGCCCCGCCGCCGGTTCGTCCAGCAGCAGGATGGAGGGCTGGGTGGCCAGGGCGCGGGCGATCTCCAGGCGCTTGAGGGCACCGTAGGGCATGGCGGCGGCATCGGCATCCACATAGTCGCCGCAGCCGACGAACCGGATCAGCTCCTCCGCCTGCGCCCGGCAGGTCCGCTCACTGGCCCGCAGACTGGGCCAACGCAGCAGGGCCGCCAGGAAATTGCGCTTGAGATGCAGATGCCGGCCCAGCATGACGTTTTCCAGGGCGGTCATGTTCATGCAAATCTGCAGGTTCTGGAAGGTCCGGGACATGCCCAGCCGCGCCAGGCGCTCCGGCGGCAGTCCCTGCACCGCTTCACCTTTAAGGGAAATTTCCCCCTGATCAGGCTGGTACAGGCCGGTGATGAGATTGAACAGGGTGGTCTTGCCGGCCCCGTTGGGTCCGATCACCGCATAGACTTCTCCTGGCAGGATCCGGAAGCTCAGGTCATCCACCGCATGGACGCCGCCAAAGGCCTTGCCAAGGCCCCGGACTTCCAGCAGAGGGGTCAGCCGGGCGGTGTCGTCACGGGACGTTTCGGTCTGTTGCACGTTCTGATTCATGCCCCTACTCCTGCCCGGACGCCGGGGTGGTGGCCGGCCGCGGTCGCAGACGCCTGACGGCCTCGCTCAGGGTGGGCAACAGCCCCTTGGGCATGAAGATCATGGTCAGCATCAGGATCAGGCCGAACATCATCATCTCGTAGTCCTGGAAATCCGTCAGCAACTGGGGCAGCAGCATCAGCAGCACTGCGCCCAGGATGACGCCGTAGGTGGAGGCCATGCCCCCCAACACCACCATGGTGATAAGTTCAATGGAGTGCTCGAAGGACGCCACCTGGGGGGTGATGAAACCGGTGTAATGGGCGTAGAAACTGCCCATGACACTGGCATAGACCGCGGAGATCACGAAAATCAGCAGCTTGTAATGGGAAGTATCCACCCCCACCACCCGGGCCGCCACCTCGGAACCGTGCACTGCCCGCAGGGCCCGCCCGATGGGTGAATCCACCAGGTTCTGGGCGATCCAGACCGCCAGCAGCAGCAACAGGGCCGCCAGACCGTACCAGAGCATCGCCCCGGAGACTTCCAGACCCAGCAGGGAGTAATGATCGAAAATGCTCAGTTCGGCACCCAGCACCGTGAGAGGCTCCACCGCCAGGCCGTCGGGTCCGCCGGTGAGCCAGCCCTCGTTGTTGATGACGATGGCGATGATGATGCCCATGCCCAGGGTGGCCATGGACAGATAGTGTCCCTTGAGCCTCAGGATGGGACGTCCCAGGGTCCAGGCCAGGACCGCCACCAGCAGTGCGCCGCAAAGCAGCGCCGGGATCGAAGTCCAGCCATAGGTACCAGTGAGGATGGCACTGGCATAGGCCCCCATGCCGAAGAAGGCCGCATGACCCAGGCTCACCTGGCCGCCGTAGCCCACCAGCAGGTTCAGGCCCACCACGGTGGCAGCGATCAGGGCGATCTGGGTGGCGATGTCCAGGTGAAACTCGTTACCCAAAAACAGGGGCAACAGCAACAGCACCAGGGCCAGCACCGGCAGGCCCGGCACGCGTTCAGGCAATCGCAACGCCATCAGACACGCTCCGCCACACGAGCACCGAACAGACCGCGGGGCATGAAGAACAGGATCACCAGGATCAGCAGGAAGGCCACCGCATCCTTGTAGTCGGAAGAGATGTAGCCCGCTGTCATGGCCTCGGCGATGCCCAGCAGCAAGCCGCCCACCACGGCCCCCACCCCGCTGCCCATGCCGCCGATGGCCGCGGCCACGAAACCCTTGAGACCCAGCATGATGCCGATGTCATAGGCGGTCAGGGTGACGGGAGCCACCATGATCCCGGCCATGGCCCCTAGGACCGCCGCCAGCATGAAGGCCAGCATGAGCACGAACTGGGTGCGGATCCCCATCAGGCGGGCCGCCCCGGGGTTCATGGAGGTGGCCAGGATGGCCTTGCCCATCAGGGTACGGGTAAAGAACAGGGCCAGCAGCAGGACCAGGACACCGGCCACCGCCAGCACCCACAGGCTCTGGGTGTACATGACGGCGCCCAGCACGTTCACCGACTCCGTGGCGCTGAAGCTGGGCATGGCATGGAACTCCTTGCCCCAGATGATCTGCGCCAGCCCGCGCAGGAAGATGGAAGCCCCGATGGTGATGATGATCAGGGTGATCACGTCCGCCTTGCGGGCGGGGGCGATGGCCAGTTTGTGCAGCGCCACCCCCAGCACGGCCGCCAGGGCCACGGCCATGGCGATGGCCAGCGGCAGGGGTACCCCCATGGCCAGCAGCGAGACCGTGGACATGCCGCCGATCATGAGGAACTCACCCTGGGCGAAATTGATCACGTGGCTGGCGTTGTAGACCAGGGTGAACCCCAGGGCCACCAGGGCATAGGTGGCGCCGATGGTGACGCCCGAAAAGAGGTACTGGAGAAACTCGGCAAACATGAATGAACCAGAGTGGATGTTGTATCGGGAAAGTGAGTCACGGGGAGGGACGGCACGCGTCCGCCCCTCCCTGGATGATCAGTCAACCAGTACCCACTGTCCGTCACGGACTTCCAGCAGGCGGAAGGACTCGGGCGCCAGGCCGTTGTGGTCATCCGGTGACATGTTGAATATGCCGGTGACCCCCACATGGCCCTGGATCTGCTCCAGGGCGGAACGGACTGCCTCGGGCTCGGTGGAACCGGCGGCCTCGATGGCGGCCACCGCCAGCATCAGGGCGTCGTAGGCATAGCCGCCGAAAGTGGAAACCGACACGTTCCATCGGGCCTCGTAGGCGGCCTTGTAATCCTGCACCACCTGCTTTTGCGGATCATCATCGGGCAGGGCGTCAGGGACCAGCAGGGCGGAGGCCGGTAGGCGCACCCCTTCGGCGGCGGAACCGGCCAGATCCAGGAAGCGGTCGGAGGCAACGCCGTGGGACTGATAGAAGGGCAACTCGATCCCCAGATGGGCATAGTTGCGGGTGACGATGGCGGGCCCCTGACCGAAACCGAAGTTGAATACGGCCTGCACACCCGGGGTGTTACGGATCCGGGTCAGCTGGGCGGTCATGTCCGTATCCTGGGGACCGTAGGTCTGATCCGCCAACACCTGGATGCCGAAATCGGCGGCCACCGCCAGGGTCTGCTCCCGGCCGGAACGACCGAAACCGTCGGTGCCCGAAATGAGGCCGATACCGGTGATGCCGCGGGACTGCATATCGGCCAGTACCCGTTCTGCGGCCATGCGGTCGGACTGCGGGGTCTTGAAGACCCAGGGACGGACCGGATCGGTGATCACCAGGGCACCGGCCATGGAAATCATGGGACGGCCGGCCCGTTCCACCAAGGGCACGGCGGCCATGGTGGTGCCGGTGGTACTGCCGCCGATGACCAGGTCCACCCGGTCGGAACGCAACAGGCGATTGGCGAAGTTACGGGCCTCGTTGGCATTGCCACCATCATCATAGTGAAACAGACGCAGGGGCCTGCCGATCACGCCGCCCGACGCGTTGATGCGCTCCACATACATTTCCAGGGTCTTGAGCTCGGGGTCCCCCAGAAAGGAGGCCGGCCCGGTGGCGGACACCAGGGCGCCGATCCGGATCGGTTCGGCGGCCATCGCGGGGGCCACCATTCCGCAGATCAGCAGGAGGATCAGCAGTACGGCGCGGTACGGAGAACGGTTCTTGGTCACCATGATTCCGGACACCCTTGTGGTTGCGAGGGGAAAAACCCGCCTATAAAACCACAATAGCGCCGGGGGCGCTACCGACGACCAGTGCTCAGGGGCAGCAGATCACCCTGCGGGCTGCTCCAGGTTCGCCATCAGCCGGCTGATGGCCCGGTCAAACACCGGCACATCTTCGATGACGCGGACACGTCCGGCCCGAAATTCCGCTGCCAGAACCTCTACCGTCATTTCCCGAACCTTGAGTCCCTGCTGATTGACGAAGAAATACTTGCCGGTGATCAGGCTCTTCCAGGAAAGCTTCATGCGCCTTACCTTGTTCAACTCTTCGTCATCCACTTCCAGCCAGGTGCCCTCCCTGAGTTCCCTGGCCGCAAGCAGGTGCAGGTCTTCCAAATGGGCATCCGGCACCCCATCGGGCGAGGACTCCGGAGGGAGTACCTGGAAGCGTCCCTCGGCGATGAGTTGATTGATCTCCGCCACCTTGCGAGCCATGAAACCGCGACCGTCCTTGGGAGTGGAAGCATCAGGCATCGGAGGATTCTCACCGGCAACAGGGACGGACGTGCTGACAGTGGAATCAGCCGTGGTGGTCACCTCATCCCCCAGGATGGGCTTGTCAGCCACTGTTGGAGACTCCACGGCAACAGGCGCCTTGACCATGCGGGCATGCTCAGCCGCCAGCGATTGCAACACCTCCCGTTGCTCCGCCTGGGGCATGGACATCCTGTTCATACCCTCCTGCAGTGATTTGAGCAGGGATGGCAGGAGACTGGTCAACTGGTCCCGTTCTTCCTGCCCCTGCTTGGGGATGAGGCTCCAGACCAGCAGAGAGGCCACATTCAATGCCTTCTGCCATAGCGGGCCATGCTCACCATGCTTGAGATAGATCAGTACCAGCAGTTCTTTCCAGGTACCTTCCAGCAATCGGCGGACAGGTACGGGCAGCGACTTCTGATCAGCCACCACATGGTCAATCGCCTCAGCGGCCACGGCCTTGGCCACCAGAAGCTGCTCACGCCCCTGAACAACCTGGGCAACCTCCTCCTCCCTTTGCCGGGCACGCACCGCCAGCGCCTCACAAAATGACTGGAAATCCGCCAGAACCTCGTCGAATAATCCCACGTCATCATCGAAATCATCCAGCAGGCGCTCCACCAGTGATTCGATCTTGGCGCGCAGGCCGTCTTCCTCGTCACTGGACTCAGACCATCCCAGGCCAGCCCGGGACAATTCGCTCAGCAGACGTCGGGCAGGATGCCGTTTCCGACTGAAAAAGGTCTTGTCGAGGATCGCAACCTTCAGAAGGGGAATCTGAAGGCGCCCGATCAATTCCTTGATGGGCGCCGGCAGAGCAGGGTCATCGAAAATGAATTCGAAGAGCATTGAAACGACATCAATGGCTGACTCATCCGCGCCATTGATAACCATCGCCTGACTCCCGCCAGGGTTGAGGGCGGCCATCATCGCTCCCTTGAGATCGTCGCCTGAAATGCTGTTTCCAGTGGGCGCAAGCTGACTCAAGGAAATGGAAGACAAGGCGGAAAGCAGACTGCCCGCATCTGCGGTTCTGTTAAACGCGCCCGACGTCCCTGAGCTTCTGCCCTGAAACGCACCACCGGCCTCCCCCGGGGGATTGAACCGGCCCCGGGCAAGCGCCTCCAGAATATGCTGGAGATCGCCATCCTCCATATGCTCCGGGGCATTACCACCGGAATGATCCTGGTCCTGCACCGACTCACCCTGCCCCGCAGCGCTCCTCACACCGCGCCCATCCTTGCGTAAACCGGGGACATCATGGCGATGTTCAGGTTGCAAGTCCGGCAATACCCGCATTTCCTGCAGATAGCGGTTCACGTCCTGATAAAGGGAGGCCAGTTGACTCACCACATACTGATCAAACAGCTTGTAGATGATCAGCCGAATCCTGATATCCACATCAAGGACTTGCATGGCATCGCGAAAGGCTTTGCAGAAAGCCCTGGGATCAAGGGGATTGTCATCCTCCATGAGGTTGGGGCGATCCATGACCGAACCCAGACGCCGGCGTAACGCATAGAGATCGGATTCAACAAGACGGCGCGACTTGGCCACCATGCCATCGATGGCCAGATCCTCCTCCAGGTCATCCGAAGCCACCAGGGACAGTTCATCCGCGGGAACCACATCCAGCTTTCGCCCCCCCGGAACAGGGCGCATGCAGGCCTCAAACACGCGGGCGATCTGTGTGACATACTCGCTTTCCATGGTTGAACGCTGCCGACGCAGCGCTCTCATGGCATCGAAAAACGCGGTCTGGGATCGGTTGTCCTCTGCCTTTTCGGCCAACCGGAACAAGGCGTCATCGGCGTTATCCAGCATTTCCTTCAGCAAGGGATCCACATGACGCGAGGCCAGATTGCGGCAGTGCCCAAGAATCTGGAACGGCGAGGGCTGCAGACCAGCCCTGCGTTCAGCGGGATTGAAGGCAATCACATTCTCTTGGGCTTTTTCATTCATGGCGAACACCTGGGCGGGCGGTTCGTGCCGGCCGGGCGGGGCCGATTAGCAACTGTTGACATGCAAGCCTTATAGTCCATATTAGGACTTTAAGACCAGTACACACTTCAAAAATTCACCGGGTGATCAGCAACATGGATAATCTTTCCGACGGGCGGTGCAACCTGGATGACGTGCTGAAGGACGTTTCCGGGCTGGCATCCCCTCCCGAGATCATCATTCGCCTGCGATTCGCCCTTGACACACCGGGCAGCTCCGCCAACTCGCTGGCAACCATCGTATCGCAGGATCCGAACCTGAGCGCCCAGATCCTGCGCCTGGCGAATTCCGCCCTGTACGGCCTGCCCCATCGAGTGGATACCGTCAGCCGCGCCATCTCCATCATCGGCACTCGCGCGCTATACAACCTGGCGCTGGCGATCACGGCCACGCATTCTTTCTCCCGTCTTCCCTGTGAACTTGTGAACATGGCCGTATTCTGGCGGCATAGCGTATTCACCGCGCTCATTGCCCAGGATCTGGCCCAGCGCTGCAACGTGTTGCACCCCGAACGCCTGTTCGTCGCAGGATTGCTCCACGATGTCGGCAGCCTGATCCTGTACCACCGCTATCCCGATCAACTCAGGGACGCATTGCTTGCCACCCGAGGTCAGGAACCGCTTCTGGCAAGCCTTGAGCGTGAGATACTCGGTTTTGACCACGCCGATGCGGGAGGAGAACTATTGGGCAGATGGGGCCTGCCACCATCATTGCAGACCGCCATCAGGCTACACCATCGCCCCGAAATGGCATTACAGGCCGGGCTGGAAGCCACGCTGGTCTATCTGGCAGATTCGCTGAGCAACCGGACCGATCAAGGCTGCTTCAGTGAATTCGGCCCGAGGGAATCAACGATTCCCTCAGAGGTATGGGACCGGCTTGGACTGAGCAGCCAAGGCGCGGAGAGTTGCTGCGACAGCGCGAACCGGAGATTCACTGAAACACTCAGCGTGCTGATCCCCCAGGCCAGGCAGTAGTAATATTCCCGCTCAGCGGACGGCAAAGCCTTCCTCGACCTCTCCGACGAAGTCTTCGCAAAGAACCTGCTCGACACTGGCCTTGGGTGGCCCCTCATGAAGCCAGGCAACGAGACGAGCCACCTGATCTTCAGGACCGGCAATCACCACCTCCACACGGCCGTCGGGCAGATTCAGGGCATATCCTCGCAACCCCATCGATAGCGCCTGATGCTGCGTGGACACCCGAAAATAGACACCCTGCACCTTGCCGGACACCCAGCAACGGCAGGCCACTTCATCATCCTGGTTGGCTGACAAGCAAGTAACCCCTCTGATTTTATTGAGCCCTTAAAGCGAGAAAGGGCCCGCGCAAGCGGGCCCTTTCAATACTAGCAGTACATCAGCGCAACATGATCAGCGCTTGGGGGCGAGACCGTACTGATCAAGATAACGCAGATCGGAGCGTTCAACGGGACCAACCGCCCAAGCACCGCGGGTGCGGGCATGATGCACGGCAGCATCCACGTCGGCACTGGAGGGACGGAGTTCAATCTTGAGGCGCTGTCCGGGGAAGATCAGGTCCGCATCACGGATCTGGTCCACATTGGCCCGGTAGATCAGCGGCCACTGATAGGGATTGCCGTAGACGGAACTGCGACCGGAGATCTTCCAGAGGCTGTCGCCACGGACCACTTCATACGTCATGTAGGCAGGTTCCGCTGCTGGCGCGGGTGCCGGAGCGGGTGCCGGAGCGGGCGCGGGCGCCGGAGCCGGCTCAGGGGCGCGGGCGAACAGGTCGGGATCGCAGATTTCATTGGCAGTCTCTCGACTCCAGTATCCGGTGCGAACGCATTCTCCGGATGCGGCGCTACGTGCGTAGGCCCCACTGCCGTCAACCACATAGGCAGTTCCGACGGGAACCTCCGATACGTTGGCGCAGCCCGCCATAAGAGCCGCCGAGGCAAGGCCGGCCAGAAAGATCATTTTCTTTTTTGTATTCACGGCTAGAGCTCCATTTGAGACCTGTGCGGGAGGTGGGCCCATTCAGGGCCTTTATGCTGATTTTATACGATCAATGGAGACATGGCGAATGGGGAACATGAAAACACGCCATGCCCACGCCACGAACATCATTCAGCGGACTGAATACGCGCCTCGATGGCCAACTCCCTGGCCTCTTTGGCCTTGCGGCGGGCCGTATGGAATTCACCGGCGGAAAGACTGCTCTCGGCCTGCTCCAGCAACTGACGGGAACGTTCGTAGATTTCGGGCATCCGCTCGGGAGCACCCACCTCCTCGGCCGCGCGCAGGGCTTGCCGGGCATCACTCATTTCCTGCACCGGCGCCATGGTGGCACATCCCGCAAACAGGATCGTCACGTATACTGCCATGAGCAGGCGCCGTAACAAGGGGCGATGGCGGGGTCTGTTGGACACGACGCTGGTACATACTCGCGTGGGCATGTGATTGACACTAACACCCCCCCTAAAAAACGTCAAGACAACAACTACCTACACCCTAAACCTGTTGTAATTTCATTAAAATTAACCCGCCCCGCCAACCAGGAGATATCACCCATGAGTCAGACGTCCGACATCGAGATCCTGGTGTTGTATTACAGCCGATCCGGCGCCACCGCCCGGATGGCGCGCCACGTGGCCAGGGGGATCGAGGAAGTGAAGCACTGCAGCGCCCGCGTGCGTACCGTACCACCCGTATCCGCCACCTGCGAAGCCGTGGCCGCGGACATCCCCGCCGATGGCCCCCCCTACGCCACTCTGGAGGACTTGAGGGAGTGCCAGGGCCTGGCGCTGGGCTCCCCCACCCGCTTCGGCAACATGGCCGCCCCCCTGAAGTACTTTCTGGACCAGAGCAGCGGCCTGTGGCTCGCGGGCGCACTGGCGGGCAAGCCCGCGGGCGTGTTCACCTCCACCGGCACCCAGCACGGCGGGCAGGAGACCACACTGCTCAGTATGATCATCCCGCTGCTCCATCACGGCATGCTGATCACCGGCATCCCTTACACGGAACCGGCCCTCAGCGAAACCACCTCGGGCGGCACCCCCTATGGCGCCAGCCATGTGGCCGGTACCCAGGGCAACAACCCGCTGACGGACCATGAGCGGACCCTTTGCCACGCCCTGGGTCGGCGCCTGGCGCGAACAGCCCTGGCTCTCGTGCGGGGGATCAAGGAATGAAGGGAAAAGGGTATAACCGACTATCCCTGGCCGGTCTTCTGGGGCTGTTCGGCCTGATCTTCGTCTGGACGCTCTGGATCGCTCCGCCGGAACAATTCCCCCGGGCGATCCTTCTGGCGCTGCTGCTGGGACCGCTGCTGCTGCCCCTGCGGGGGCTGCTCCACGCCCGTCCTCGGACCCACATATGGACGAGCCTGCTGAGTCTGCCCTATGTTCTGATCGGCTGCTCACTGGCAGCCGCCGGCGAGCAGCGGCTGTACGGAGTCCTCATGGTCCTGCTAAGTCTGGCCCTGTTCACCGGATGCGTCGGGTTTGCGCAAGCGACCAAACAACGCTGATGGCTCCGCTCAGAGTTCGTCAAGAAATTGCTTGACAAACCGCACCGTCACCCGACGCCGGGTGGCAAGGGACTCCCTGTCCAGCTGATCCAGCAACGCAATCAGGGAAGGCAGGTCCCGGCGATAATGGCGAAGAAGATAATCACAGACCTCCGGAGTCAACTCGAAACCCCGCCTCAAGGCCCGCGCCATCAATGCCTCGCATTTGTGCGCGTCCGCCAGTACACGCAGCTGGAAGACCGGTCCCCACAACAGGCGTGAACGCAGATCCGGCAACACCACGGGCAAGAATTGAGGCGCGGTGCGTGATGCCATCAGCAAACGCCCACCCGAATCACGCACGCTGTTGATCAGGTTGAAAAGTGCCTGCTCCAGGTCAGGCTCCCATGGCATCCGGTCCAGGTCATCCAGCGCCACCAAATCCACCGCCTGCCAGCCTTCAAGCAGATCACACCCGGCCCTTGCGGTGATGGCCATGGGCAGGTAGGCCACGCGACCACCCCATTCCGCCACATCATGACACGCCGCGTGCAGCAGGTGGGTCTTGCCCGCGCCGGATTCACCGAAAAGATACAGCTGACGTTCTCCCGTACCACGGGCCAACCCCCTCACCGCCTCGGGCACCAGGGCCTCTCTCCCTGGGTGAAAGGCTTCGAAATCCGTGCCGTCACGGAGGGTGACATCCAGAGTCAACTGACGTGCCATGTACCCCTCGGTGCCACTTCGGGAGGGTAAAACCGTTTCATGCGGTTGACCGCCAGTGAAGATAAGCCTTGCGGCCCCAGGCAAAGACATAAGCCAGACCGCTGCTCACGGTGGTGAAAAGCACCAGCATCAGCATACCGTGCAGATACCATTCGGGAAGTTCCAGCACACCGGCGTTGATGATCACCGACAGCACCAGCACGATCTGAAAGAAAGTGTTGGCCTTGCTGATGAAAAGCGGCTGCATTTCCAGGCTGCGGGTCACCGCACGGAAAGCCATGGCCCCCAGAACGATAACGCCATCACGCGCCAGCACCAGCACAACCAGCCACCAGGGAAGCAATCCGGTCCAGGCCACGGTGAAATAGGTGCCCACCATGAGAATCTTGTCCGCCAGGGGATCCAGGTACCCCCCGAGCCGGGTATACCACCCGTAGCGACGCACCAGCCAGCCATCCAGACCATCCGACAGGCCAGCGATCAGCAAGAGCCACAGGACCAGCACATACTGATGGGTGGCCAGCGCCCAGATGATGGGCCCAGTCAACACGATGCGCAGCAACGTGATGACATTGGGCAACTGACGAAAACTCACCGCAGCAACCTGAAGCCGATGGTTTCAATCCCATCCACTGCCGTGGTCAAGGGATCCGGAACCAGCGTGGAGCCCAGCAGAGCGGCGCGCTCCAGGTCACGCCCACTGCCACGCACCTGAACCAGAAACAACGCACGATCCGGTTTCACCCCATGGGGACGCAAACGGGATACCGCAGCCATATCGGCAAGGTAGCTCTGCACTCGCAAATAATCCCCCAGGGATTCCACCCCAGTGACGCTGACCATGATCCCGCCTCGATCCGGCTGAATACCCGCGACAGTCAGGCGCCTTCCCAGGTAATCACCCAGCTGATGCATGACAGCGGCAATGGCGTCCGCCTGCGTCTCACCATCGCCCTGCCACTGCTCGGACTCGTCACCGCCAAACAGCTGCAACCGGGCCTGCCAGCGACTGCCTGAGGGCTGCACCCGGACAACCAGCACTCCGCCGGGGCCGTAGCGGCGGGATGCTTCCAGCAAGGGCTCATGAAATCCTCCCATCACATCGACCAGACTCACTCGCCCCTGGTCTTCAAGGTCCATCAGGGGGAACAGCAGGGTGATTCCACGCTCACGGGCAACGCTTTCCAGCGAGGCTCTGGCGTCATGATCGTCACCTGCCGAGATCAGCCTGCGTTCCTGCCGGTCCTGAACACCCAGCCAAACCAGGAGGGCAGGACGCTCCCCGGACCAGACCGGCAAACCGGCATCCAGAAGCTGCTGCTCCACCGCACGGACATCGAAACGAACCCACAACAGGCTGGTGCCTTCGTCGGGCGCGTCAAGGTACCGATATTGCTGCACATGGCGCGGGGCCTGTTCCAGCAGGGAAACGACACGGGGATCACTGACAATGTCTCGATGCCCCGACAGTCGAACCACAACCTCGGCCAGGGCCTGACTGAACCCCTCCATGCGCTCGGGGCGGTCCCTGGAAGCTACCCTGACCTCGGCTTCACCCAGTGACATTCCTGTCTCCGCAACCCCAGACAAGGGAGCGGCCAGCAAGGCCGGCAGCAGGAACAACGTAGCAATCAAGCGAAACGAAACCAGTGTTCTCATAGGTCCGGTACTAGGGCTACAGGCATTGGACTGGTTAAAATAGCATAAATACCCCCCAGCCAAGCGTGCGGGCAAAGCGGTTTTCCCCATTCCCTTGACTGACTTGAAGATGGCTTGCCCCGTACACCCTTTGGTAACATCAACGCCCTCTGGGGACAGCCCAAACATCGCATCATCCCTCCCACGCAAGGACAGACTTTCCATGGTCCAGAAAAAGACTCCTCCCACCCAGGGCATCAGCTACCGTGATGCCGGTGTGGACATCGACGCGGGCAACGCCCTGGTGGAACGCATCAAGCCCCACGCGCAGCGCACCCGCCGCCCCGGTGTCATGGCGGGCCTGGGCAGTTTCGGCGCCCTGTTCGAACTGCCCATCGCAGATTACAAGGAACCGGTACTGGTCTCCGGAACCGACGGCGTGGGCACCAAGCTCAAGCTGGCCCAGCAGCTGGGCCGCCACGACACCATCGGCATCGACCTGGTGGGCATGTGCGTGAACGACATCATCGTCCAGGGCGCCGAACCCCTGTTCTTCCTCGACTACTACGCCACCGGCAGTCTGGATGTGGATACCGCCGCGGATGTGGTCAAGGGCATCGCCGACGGCTGCGCCGAGAGCGGCTGCGCCCTGGTGGGCGGCGAGACTGCGGAGATGCCCGGCATGTACGCACCCGGCGAATACGACCTGGCCGGCTTTGCCGTGGGCATTGTGGAGAAGGCCCGCATCATCGACGGCAGCCAGGTCAGCCCCGGTGACGTACTGCTGGGCCTGGCCTCCTCCGGCCCCCACTCCAACGGCTATTCCCTGATCCGGCGCCTGCTGGAGATCACCGGCGCGGACCTGGACAGCCCCTGCGGCGAGACCACCCTGGGCGATGCCCTGATGGCCCCCACCCGCATCTATGTCAAACCCCTGCTTGAGCTGCTGCGGCAACAGCCCGTCCATGCCCTGGCCCACATCACCGGCGGGGGCATTCTGGAGAACCTGCCCCGGGTGATGTCATCCGGCACCGTGGCCAAAGTGGACCCCCAGGCCTGGCCAAGACCCCCGGTATTCCAGTGGTTGCAACAGGCCGGCGGCATTGATGAGCGGGAGATGCTGCGCACCTTCAACTGCGGCGTGGGCATGATCCTGGTGCTGCCGGAAACCGCCGTGGCCGCCACCGAGGCCCTGATGAGCCAGGCCGGTATCGACAGCTGGCGGCTGGGCAGCATCGAGGCCGGTGAAGGCGAAGCCCGTGTGGAGCTGACCCGCTGATGCGTCAGAGTCCTTCACCTGGGATCGTCGTCCTCATCTCCGGTTCCGGCACCAACCTGCAGGCCCTTATCGATGCCGTCGCCAACGGGGATATCCACGGCGAAATCCGGGGGGTGATCAGCAACCGTCCCGAGGTGGCCGGGCTGGAACGGGCCCGTCGTGCCGGCATCCCGGCCCGGGTGATCAATCACCAGGACTTCTCCGACCGGGACACCTTCGATCAGGCGCTGATGGCGGCCATCGACCAGCATCAGCCTGATCTGGTGGTGCTCGCCGGCTTCATGCGCGTGCTCACCCCGGCATTCGTGGGGCACCATGAGGGGCGCCTGATCAATATCCATCCCTCCCTGTTGCCGGATTTCCGGGGTCTTCACACCCATGAACGCGCTTTGGAAGCCGGTGTCCAATTGCATGGTTGCAGCATCCACTTCGTCAATACCGAACTGGATGGCGGGCCGGTCATCCTGCAGGCAAGCGTTCCCGTGCTGCCCGATGACACCCCACAAACCCTGGCGGCGCGGGTACAGCAACAGGAACACCGGGCCTATCCCCGAGTGATTCAGTGGTTCTGCCAGGGTCGACTGACACTCCGCAACGGACAGGTATGGCTCGATGAAAAACCTCTGCAGGCACCCCTTCAATTTTCGGACCCGATCACCCTCGCGGACAGTGCCTGCTGATACCCGAAGCAGGCGGTCACCTTACCGGATGTTGATCGGTACCACGCTGGCAGTCCTGCTGCTGGGCATGGCCATGCCGGCAACCCAGGCCCAGACCCTGCCCTTTGTCCCGCCCTCCTATACGGCGGAATACCGGGCGCAGAAGATGGGGCTGTCGGTGGTGGCCAGGATCACCCTCACCCGGGAAGGAGAGCGCCTGCGCTACCGGGCCCGGGTCAGGCCCACCGGTATGCTGTCCTGGGTACGCAACGACGAGATCATCGAGCAGAGCATCCTGCGCCTGACCCCCGCCGGGCTGCGCAGCGAGGAGTACCTCTACAGTCATACCGGCGCCAGCCGGGACCGGCGCACCGAGATCCGTTTCGACTGGGAAGCCCTCAAGGCCGGCGGCAGCCATAATGGCCGGGCCTTCGAGCTGGACATTCCCGACCGGGCCATCGACCGCTTCGCCCTTCAGCTCTCCATGATCCATGACGTCTGGAGCGGACAGCGTGAATTCACGGAAACCATCGTCGAACGCAATCGCATCCGGACCTACGAATTCACGGTGGGAGAACCCGAAACCATCGACACCCCCATGGGCGCGGTGGAGGCCATCCCGGTCACCCGCTACAACGAGGAACGGGATACCACCGTCAGTACCTGGTTCGCGCCCCGCCTCAACTATCTGCCGGTCCGCCTGGAACAGCTGGAGGACGGCGAACGGCTGGTCCTGACCATCCAGTCGGTGGAATGGCATGACAGCCGCTGATCCGGTCCTGGACTGTGATCTGGCCGTCATCGGCTCCGGACCCGGCGGCTATCGGGCAGCGGTGCTGGGGGCCTTGCGGGGGTTGTCCGTCGTCATCATCGAAAAGGCCGACTGGGGTGGATGCTGCCTGAACCGGGGCTGCGTACCCAAGAAGGACTGGTATCACACCGCCCGCCTGATGGCGGCCCAGGCGCACTTTGCCGGGCGCGGCCTCGATGGGCAACTGCGGGCGGACCTGGGCCGGGCCTGGGCGCATCAGCGCCGGGTGGTCGACGGCATCCGGACCCGCTATCTGGACTACCTGCACCACCTGAAGGTGACCCGGCTCGACGGCCATGCCCGCTTCCTGGACCCGCGACACCTGTCGGTGGAGCACCCCGACCGGCCGACCCGCCGGGTCCGGGCCGACCATGTCATCATCGCCACCGGCGGACAGCCGGTGATACCGGCCCCGTTCGAGCCCATCCCCGACAAGGTGCTCACCACGGACATGCTGTTCGACGCTCCGCCGCCACCGGGCGAGCGGGTGGCGGTGATCGGCAGCGGCGTGGTGGCCACCGAGTTTGCCTATATTTTCAGTCAGTTGGGGAGACAGGTCACCTGGCTGGCCCGCTCCCCCATGCTGCGTCGCCTGCCCCTGAGCCGGCCGGCCCGGGACGCCCTGACCCAGGCCCTGGCACGGCAGGGACTGCATTTGCGCAGCGGGATCGGATTCGAGGCGATCACGGTGACCGAAGACGACGTCCGGCTGCACCTGTCAGGGGATGAGACCCTCGCCGTGGACTGGGTTTGCCTGGGGACGGGACGCCGCCCCCATACCGAGGGACTGGCGCTGGAGCAGGCCGGGATTCGCACCGACGACCGGGGATTCATCCGCCGCAACGGGCAGCTGCAAACCGATGTCCCTCACATCTACGCCATTGGCGACGTGGCCTGTGAATGGATGACCGCCAATCATGCCTTGGCCGAGGCCACCGCCGTCATCGGCCACATCCGGGATGGGCAGGCACGACACCTGGACCCGCTGCGGGTGCCCATGGTGGTCTACAGCGCCCTGGAACTGGCCCGCCTGGGGATGGATGAAACCATGGCGGAAGACGCCGGACACGAACCGGCGGTGGGTTTTGCCGCCTTCGCGACGTCCCCCAGCGCCCTGGGCCAGGATGACACCGAAGGCTTTGTGCGCCTGATCGCGGACATGGACACCGGCGCCCTGCTGGGGGGCGAGATTCTGGGTGCCCAGGCCGGAGAATTGATCCACCTGCTGTCCCTGGCCCCGGACCGGGATACGGCCCTGGCCTGGATCGCCCGGGGGGCCTTCAATCACCCCTCGCGGACGGAAGAGATACTCAATGCCGCCGAGACCCTGGCCGGAAAATGGGGGCTGGGCAACCAGGTATTCGGGCCGTAAGGCCCTCCCCTCACGCTTGGGATCACTGCTCCGGAGCGCTGGTCAGGCGCATCTCGATGCGCCGGTTGCGGGCCAGTGCCGCCGGCGTATCCGCCGGGTCCAGGGGGTGAAATTCCCCGTATCCCGCCGCCGCCAGGCGCCGGGGCGCCACCCCGCGATCGATCAGGTAGTCCACGATGCGCTGCGCCCGGGCGGTGGAAAGCTGCCAGTTTGACGGAAACTGCTCGGTGCGGATGGGGCGCCGGTCCGTATGCCCCTCCACCATCAGCACCCAGTCGATATCCGCGGGGATGCGCTGCTCGATTTCCCGAACCAGCACCGCCACCCGGTCCAGCCGCGCCTGGCCTTCCACCTCCAGATCGGCGGAACCCGAGGCAAAGAACAGCTCGGACTGGAACCGGAAACGGTCGCCGACGATCTGGATATCCTCCACGTCCGCCAGCGATTCCCGCAAACGCCCGAAAAATTCCGAGCGATACCGGGCCAGTTCCTGCACCCGGTCAGCCAGGGCGAGGTTCAGGCGCTCCCCCAGGTTCTCCACCTGCAGCCGCTGGGCAACGATTATCGCCTCCCGCGCCTCCAGGGCCTGGTTGAGGGCAGTCAGCTGCAGCTGCACCTGCTCCAGCTGCCACTGCAACTGTGCCAGGTCCGTCTGGGTTTCCATCCCCAGGACCCGTTCCCGGGTCAGGTCTTCCTGGACCTGCATCAACAGCCGACGGTCCGCATCCTGTGCCTGCAGGGCGGCCTCCCGCTCCTCGAAGGTGGTCTGCAGGGTGGCGGTGAGGGCGTGGATGCGCCCTTCCAGGCGAACGTTGTCCGCCTCCTTCAGGGCCAGGGTCCGGGACAGCTCGCCGATGCGCTGGTGCAGGGTTTCCACGGTCTGGTCCCGCTGGAACAGGACATCGGAGAGATGGAACTGGGACACCACAAACAGCATGAGCAGGAAGACGAAGACCAGCACCACGGTGGCCAGCACGTCCACGAACCCGGGCCAGATGTCCAGGGAGGCACGACTGCGGCGGCGACTGGAGGGCAGCATGAGTGGTCAGCAGGCTCCGGATGGCATCGCTGGACGGTGCATCATCATTCCCGCTCCCGTCCCCCTTCCCCCAGACGGGCCGCCGTGCGGGTCATCAGGCGGACCTCGTCACGCAGCACGCCGATGAAATGCCCCCGGTCCTCGCCCAGTTGCACCCGCAGCTCCGACAGGGTATCGGCCACCCCGGACAGGTGCCGGCTCATCTCCTGCTCGCTGTCGGAACGGGCGCCGGTGGCTTCGGCCAACCGCTCCAGCACCCCCTGCAGCTCCGACTGGGTGCGGGCCAGCCCGAGCATGGCCTTCTGCTCGCCGCGCACCAGCTGGGCCACTTCGGCCACTTCCTGGGTCAGGGCGATCAACCGCTGGTCCGTGAGCCGGCGCTCATCCTCCCCCCGGGCCATCAGGCGCTGGAGCTTGTCCAGGCTGTCGGAAGTCTGTTCCAGCAGGGCCTGGATATAGGCCGGGACCGTCCCCTCCCCCTCCGACACCAGGGCACCGGTGGAGAGGCGGGTGAGGCCCGAAAGCCATTCCTCCAGTTCGTTGTAGAAGCGATTCTGGGCGTGGCCCGCCTGCAGGTCCACAAAGCCCAGCACCAGGGCACCGGCCAACCCGAACAGGGAGGAACTGAAGGCGGTTCCCAACCCCGAGAGGGGTTTCTCCAGACCGCTCTGCAGGGCGGCAAAGGCCCCGTTCATGTCCTCGCCGCCGATACCCATGTCCGAGATCACCGCACCCACGCCCCGCAGGGTATCCAGCAGGCCCCAGAAGGTCCCCAACAGCCCCAGGAAAACCAGCAGACCGATGAAATAGCGGGACAGATCGCGGGACTCGTCCAGGCGCATCCGGATCCCGTCCAGCAGGGTGCGCATGGAGACGGTGGACAGGGTGAACTGGTCGCCACGCCGCCCTGTCAGCAGGCGGGCCATGGCTCCCAGCAACCGGGTACGGGGGAGCTGGGCGGCCTCCGGGACATCGCTGGTGCGGAAGGCCTCGATCCAGCGCACCTCGGGATTGAGGATCAGTACCTGCCGGTAGTTCACCACCAGTCCCACCAGCAGCACGAACAGGATCATGCCGTTGAAGGCCGGGTTGGCCAGAAAGGCCGCCAGCAGGGGACCGGACAGCAGCAACGCGGCCGTCATGACCGCGAGCAAAAAGACGCTCATCCAGATGATGCTGTCCCTGGTCTTGCGCATGCGATGGCTCCCCCGGCCGGATGGTTCCGATATGGAGATATTAACCCGGCAACCACGCCGGTCCCTCCCACACAGGGAGAGGGGATTCAGGAAGGTAGAGAGTGTATTCCATACCAGCCTCCTCTCCCACAAGGAGAGAGGGGGCTATGGTAACAAGACCACGGGTGGGATTGCCGTGGAACCGGTCGGGTTCTGGTCAGTCACCGGCGACGGTGAGCCCGTCGATCAGCAGGGAACCGGTCCGGATATTGGCGCGCAAGTCCACGTCCGAACCCACGGCCACCAGATTCATGAACATGTCCTTGAGATTGCCCGCCACGGTGATCTCCGAGACCGGATACAGGATCTCGCCGTTTTCCACCCAGAATCCGGCCGCGCCCCGGGAGTAGTCGCCATTGACCATGTTGATGCCGTGACCGATCAGCTCGGTCACCAGCAGCCCCGTGCCCATCTCCCGCAACAGGGCCTGGGCATCCCCGGTGCCCGGGTCAATGGTGAGATTGCGCACGCCGCCGGCATTCCCCGTGGTCTCCATACCCAGTTTACGGGCGGAGTAGCTGTCCAGGGCATAGGATTCCAGGCGACCGTCACGGACCAGATCCCTGGCCCGGGTGGCCACCCCCTCGCCGTCGAAGGGTGCGCTGCCCAGGGCACGGGGGATGTGGGGCTGCTCGTGGATATGCACGAACTCGGGGAAGATCCGCTCCCCCAGCCGGTCCACCAGGAACGAGGACTTGCGATACAGGGCACTGCCGCGGATGGCGGCGACGAAATGTCCGAGCATGGAACGGGCCACATCCGGGGTATAAAGCACGGGAGCGCGGCGGGTGGAAAGACGCCGGGCATTGAGACGGCGCACCGCCCGGCGGGCGGCCTCGACCCCCACGGACTCGGGCGTTTCCAGGGCACCGGCCTCGCGGGCCACGGTGTACCAGTAATCCCGCTCCATGGTGCCGCCATCCCCCGCCAGCACGGAGCAACTCAGGGAATGGCGGGTGGCGGCGTAGCCGCCGATGAAGCCATGGGTGTTGCCGTAGATGGCGGTGCCCCGAAAGGTGTTCACGCTGCCACCTTCCGAATTGACGATCCTGGCATCCTCGGCGCGGGCCGCGGCCTCGCAGCGTCGGGCAATCTCGATGGCGTCATCGGCCTCCAGGTCCCAGGGATGATCCAGGTCCAGGGCGGGATAGTCCCGGGCCATGAGTCCGGCGTCAGCCAGGCCTGCACAAGGGTCCTCGGCGGTATAGCGGGCGATCCGGCAGGCGGCCTCGGCCACCTCCCGCAGGGATCGGGCACGCAGATCGGAACTGCTGGCGGAACCCTTGCGCCGGCCGATGTAGACGGTGACGCCCACGCCCTGGTCACGGTGAAACTCCAGGGTCTCCACCTCGCCCAGGCGTACGTTGACCGACAGGCCGGTATCGTGGCTGACCGCCACCTCGGCGGCCGTGGCCCCGGCGCGACGGGCCTCGTCCAGGACCTGCCCGACGAGATGTTCCAGCGCCTGCGCATCAAGAACCGGGGTCTGGGGTGCGGACATGAGATCTCCTTGGTAATGCGTGTGGCATGCTCGTTGAAGGGCGTCTTCGGGATACACTATGCCCCATGACGACCGATGATGAACTTGATGAATTCGACCGCCCCAGCCGCGGTTCCCGCAAACGGGAGGCTCAGGCCGCCAAGGACCTGGGCGAGGCCCTGCTTGAGCTTTCCGAGGCGGACCTCAAGGCCCTGGACCTGCCGGAACGCCTGCTGGACGCCCTTCGCCACTGCCGTGGCCTGCGCAAGGAGGCCCTGCGAAGACAACGCCAGTATATCGGCAAGCTGATGCGTCAGGTGGATGCCGGCCCCATTCAGGCGGCCATCGAGGCCAGGGAGGCGGCACGCCGGGCCCGGGCCCGGCAGTTCCACCGGATGGAGCAGTGGCGGGACCGTCTGGTCACCGAGGGGGAGACGGCACTGGCCACCTTCTGCGATGAGTACCCCCGTGTCAACCGCAAGCGCCTGGCGACGCTGGCCGCCGATGCCCGCTCGCAGCGCCCCGGGGCATCCCGTGCCCTGTTCCGCCTGGTGTCCGACACGATGCAGACACCGGAGAACCCACCGCAAGACGGTCAGTGACTGGTACCACCCACCGTCAGAGCATCCACCCGAAGGGTCGGCTGTCCGACCCCCACCGGCACGCTCTGACCTTCCTTGCCGCAGGTACCCACGCCGGTATCCAGGGCCAGGTCATTGCCCACCATGGAAATCCGGCTCATGACCTCGGGGCCGTTGCCGATCAGGGTGGCGCCCCGTACCGGCCGGGTCACCTTGCCGCCTTCGATCAGATAGGCTTCCGAGGCGGAGAAGACGAACTTGCCGGAGGTGATGTCCACCTGACCACCGCCGAAATTCACCGCATAGAGTCCCTTGTCCACCGAGGCGATGATCTCGCCCGGGTCATGGGCCCCCGCCAGCATGTAGGTATTGGTCATGCGGGGCATGGGCAGATGGGCGTAGGACTCGCGGCGACCGTTGCCCGTGGGCGCCAGCCCCATCAGCCCGGCATTGAGCCGGTCCTGCATGTAGCCCTTGAGGATACCGTCCTCGATCAGCACCGTGGACTGGGTGGGGATGCCTTCATCATCCACGTTCAGTGAACCGCGCCGCCCGGCCAGGGTGCCGTCATCCACCACCGTCACCCCGGATGCCGCCACCTTCTGTCCCACCCGGTTGCTGAAGGCCGAAGTACCCTTGCGGTTGAAGTCACCTTCCAGGCCGTGGCCCACGGCCTCGTGGAGCAGCACGCCGGGCCAGCCGGATCCCAGCACCACGGTCATGGTGCCCGCCGGGGCCTCGTCCGCCTCCAGGTTCACCAGGGCCTGACGCACCGCTTCCCGGGCATAGCCCAGACCCCGTTCCTGATCCAGGAAGAATTCGTAACCGCTGCGCCCGCCGCCGCCGCTGGAGCCCTGCTCCCGGCGCCCCTTGTCGTCCTCGGCAATGACATGGACGTTCAGGCGCACCAGGGGCCGCACATCCGCCGCCACGGTGCCGTCGGTGTGCATCACCATCACCACCTCATGGACCCCGGCCAGGCTGACGATCACCTGGCTCACCCTGGGATCCTGACGTCGGGCCTCCGCGTCCAGACGCTGTAGCAGATCGATCTTGGCATTCTCGTCCAGGGTCCCCAGGGGGTCCACCGGCAGATACAGGCGGTGTCCCGCCTCCCGCCGACGCACCGGCACCGTGCCGTCACGATGATCCCGGCCGATGGCGCGGGCGGCGCGCGCCGCCTCCATCAGGGACGGCAGCAGGATCTCGTCGGAATAGGCAAAACCGGTCTTGTCGCCGGACAGGGCGCGTACCCCCACCCCTTGCTCGATGTTGTAGCCGGCATCCTTGACGATGCCGTCCTCCAGCATCCAGGACTCATGGCGGGAAAGCTGAAAATACAGGTCGCCCCCATCCAGCCCGGGACCGCACAGGGTCCCGAGCACCCGGTCCAGGTCGGCCTCGGTGAGGCCGGCGGGTTCCAGCAGATGCAGGCGGGCGGTATCCAGGGCTTGGGTCATGAACAGGGCCTTTGGTCAGTGTCTTGGTACAGGCGCACGGCGATTACGGTAGAGGGCTGTCCTTGCAGTGTTGGGGCGTGGCGGCTGTATTTCAAGCCCTCAGAATACAAGGGATTTTCAGCCATGCCCTCCACCGCTCCGGTCGCCCCTCAGCGAAGATCGCAAGACAGCCGGCGATGGTAGATGGACGGGAAGCCGCGGCGGATGGACTGTTGCCGCTCCCGGTCCAGGGTTCCGGTCACGACCCCGGACCCCCGGGGCAGGCGATCCAGCACATTGCCCCAGGGATCGACCACCATACTGTCTCCATGGGTCTCACGGCCGTTCACGTGATACCCGCCCTGGGCCGCCGCCACCATATAGACCTGGTTCTCAATGGCCCGTGCCCGCACCAACGCCTCCCAGTGGGCACGGCCGGTCACGGCGGTGAAGGCCGCCGGAAGCACCACGATCTCCGCGCCACGGTCCAGCAACCCACGGTAGAGTTCCGGAAATCTCAGGTCGTAGCAGACCGAAAGCCCCATCACACCAAAGGGGGTCTCCACCACCACCACCTGGTCTCCGGCAGAGATGGTCTCGGATTCCTCGTAGTGTTCGTCATTGTCCGGCAGATGCACGTCAAACAGATGGATCTTGTCGTAACGGCCCACCGTCCGTCCCTGATCGTCATAAACCAGGCAGGCCGCAAACACCTTGCCCGGGTCAGGGCATTCCATGGGGATCGTTCCCCCCACCAGCCAGATCCCGTGGCGCCGGGCCTGTTCCGCCAGGAAATCCTGGATCGGGCCCTGGCCCGGTGCCTCCCGCAGCCCCACCTTGTCATGTTCGGTCATCCCCATGAGGGCGAAGTTTTCCGGCAGGACCACCAGGCGGGCGCCGGCCTGAACGGCCTGGGTGATCAGGCGTCCGGCCTCCTGAAGGTTGGCACTCAGGTTGGTCCCCGAGGCCATTTGAATGGCAGCGGCAATCGTCACATTAATTCCCTTGGCTATTGCGGTTCAGGGTAGGGGTTGGAGAGACAGCTCCATCCGGCCGGTGAGGCCTTCCCCCGCAACGCGCATGATGTCCGCGGAGGGAATGCCCAGTGCCACCAGCCAGTCCTGCAGTTCGGCGGCCCATAGCCGGCCCTGCTCCCCCGGAGGATGACGCAGGATCACCTGCCCACCCCCCCGGGACTCATAGCGGGACAGCAGACCGCGCAAGGCAGGTTCGGCCACCAGGGAAGCGGCGTCCCGCGGGCGGGTCCAGACATCGGCATCGAGGGTAAAGGCGGGCTCGCCCGCTGGCAGGAGAAGGGGGAAACACAGGAGGATCAGGGTCAGGCCCCGGCGCAGGATCGGCAGCATGGCGCTACTATAGCAACAGAAAGGTGAAAATGACGACAGTCCCTCAGGAACCCCGCCCTTCGAGGATCCGGGCCACGGCCTCCACCCGGGGTGACGACCAGTCCCCGGTCACCCGGTACTCCACCCGGGCCGCCTCGTCGATGCGCTCCCCCACCCCCAACACCCGGTCGAACACGAATACCGCCAGACCCGCCACCGGCCCACCGAGCAGTGCGCCGGCCAGGGGTAGCGTGCTCTTCACGCTGGGAGTCACGGTAATGGTCTGGTCATAATCCCTGGCCTCCACCCCGGTCCGGCCATGGATACGGATGCGGGCGGCCGGCCCGTGGATGCTCAGATCATCGGTATGGACATTCCCCTGGCTGAACCGGAATGTTCCTTCCAGATGATCAAAGGCAAACCCGCGCTGGAAAAAGTCCCGAAAATCCAGGGCCAGGCGCCGGGGCAAAAGATCAAGGCTGAACAGCCCCAGCAGACGCCCCGCCCCGGGCTCCACCTCGGTCAGGCGGCCGTCGTCCACGCGCACGTGCCCTTCACCTTCCAGGCTGGACCAGTCCACATGGGCAGGGGTATCGGGCCAGTGCAGCCGCGCCTCTAGCCCGACCCTGCCGCCACGAAAAACGGGCTGAAAACCCAGCAAGGTCAGACTCCGTCCCAGATCCTCGCTCTCCAGGGTCATCTGCAGCAGGGTCTCGTGGGCATCATCGTTCCGCCTGAGCCAATGCCCCTCGGCCTGGCCCCGGGTCAGACCCTCGCCATCGGCGAGCGAGAAGCGGCGGATCGCCAGGCCTTCGGGGCCGGGCTCGGTCTCCAGTCGCAGATCCTTGAGCCGATGCCCCTGCAATACCAGCCACTGAGCGGACAGGCGCAACGGCGGCAAACCGCCCGGATCCGGCCGGGCCCGGCCCTCGGCAGTTTGCACCGCGGCCCCTTCCAGCTGATCCAGATCCAGCAGTTCCAGATCCATGATCAAGCCATCTCCGGCCTCCAAGGGCCACTGGATGCGGCCCAGCATCAGGGGGGAGGCCACCTGGGCGGTCCAATGGCGCGACTCCTGGCGCGCATGCAGGCTCAGATCATTGATGCGTCGTCCCATGACCTGAAGACGGTCCAGGTGCAGATCCAGTTCCCTGAGCCACCCGTCCCGACCGGCCGGTTCGATCTCGCCGATATCATCCAGCACCGCCAGCCAGTCATCCAGGGACAACCCCGAGAGACTGCCCCTGACCCTGAAACCCTGATCCGGCAGACCGGCGGGCTGCCCCCCCAGACGCAATTCCCCCCGCTGCACCCGACCTGCCTCATCAAGGGTGAACAGGGCACGCAGGTCCTCTCCCAGCGTCACCCGAAAAGGCACATTCTCGCCCCGATCCAGCGGAATTCTTACCGCCAGGGGACGCGCCGCCTCCGGGGTCTTTGCCAGCGGCAGAGGCAAACTGGAACGGACCCCCACCAGATCGGAAGACAGGCTCAGTACACCCTGCGACAACCCTTCGGGAGGCACGCTCAGCCGCGCCTCCCAGCGGGAGGTTCCCTCCAGCCAGCCCAGCCAGGGCTCGGGCGCAATATCGCCCAGCAACCCCCTGATCGGCTGAGGACCCGCAGCCTGGATCTCCACGGCTCCCGCGGGAGTGCGATCCAGTTGCACCCGGATGCGGGCATCATTGAGCCGGGCGGAGACATCCCGGGCCCGGGCGCTACGCTCGGTGAAATCCACCGCACCTTGCACCGATTCCAGAACCAGCGGGGGATCCGCCAGGGACAGCCGGTTGCCATCCAGGGTCAGGCGCCCCCTGACCGTATCCGGATGTTCCAGGGTCTCGCGATCTTCCAGGGGGATGTCTATCCGTACCTCCAGCCCCGCCTCGCCCCGGGCCGAAACCCCGGCCAGCAGGGTCTCCAGCCCTTCCCCCAGGGGGCTTTCGCCGACGAAACGCAGATAATCCCGCGCCGGTCCCCATGCCTGTCCCTCGATAGTGAGCACAGGGCTTTCAAGATCATCGATCCGCACCCGGGCATCGTGTATGCGGGCATCGAAAAGTCGTGCCTCCCCGTCATGAATCCGCATGCCCTGGTTACGAAACTCCAGGGTGGCAGAAATCGCTTCCAGACGCGGCCAGCCGTCTTCATAGTCCAGCACGCCCTCTTCCACCCGGGCGCTGACCAGAAAGACCCCTTCGTCCTCGCGGAAGGGAAAGTCACTGAACCTTCCACGGAACAGCAGGCCGCCCTCGATGACCCGACCATCCAGGATGCCGCGACTCAGCCACTGATAGGTCTTCTCCGGCAGGATGCCCCGGGGCAGGTAATGGGCCGTCCGGGCACCGTCACCCTCGGCAAAGGACAGCTGCAGATCCATGCCCGGTTCGGCGCCCAGGTGAATCACGCCCTGCCCCCGGGCCTGCAGGTCGGCATTGGCCACCGTCAGTCCTTCCAGGTGCAGCCTGGACCCATCCGGCTCCGGTAGCCAGCGCACCAGTCCCTTAAGGGTATCGGCCCGCAGCTCGTGGTCGAACAGGTCCGGCAACGTCACTCCAAGGCCGACGCTATCCAGCCATAGCTCGCCGCCCGCCTCGGTGAAGGCAAAGGCGCCGTCCGCCCCCTGGATCCCCGGCAACACCGTCCAGGGAACCATACCCACGCCCTGAAAACGCCCATCGGTGATAAAGCGAAGCCCTCCCTCGGGGGGCAGGATCAGCCCCACACGGGTTTCCGTCAACGTCCCCTTGGGCGAGAGTGCCGCAAGCAGCTGCTGGAAGGGGTTGTCCACCCAGGGCTGATGCAGAACCAGGGGCAGCAGATCCTCCAGACGCAGATAGTCCAGCCAGGCATTCACCTGCACACCCCGGGCATCTTCCACCACGCTCAGGTCCAGGCCACCCCCGGGCCAGTGATCCCCTTGGCGCGACAGCCTCAGTCCGTCCACCCGCAGATCCCAGCCACCCTCACGGGCATACCACAAGGCCCGTCCCTCCAGGGCATCCAGCACCGGCGCGGGCAGGTCGGGATCCTCCAGGGAGACCATTTCCAGATGTCGCAAGGCCAGTTCCAGGTAAGCCCGCTGCAGACCACCCCGGCGCCAGTGCAACCAGAGCCGGCCGTCCAGGTTACCCGTGCGCAAACCCAGGGCGGCACGGGCATCCTCGGGCAGCCCCTCCAGTTCCAGCCCATCGGCCTGGATGAAGGTCTTGCCGTCCCAGCCATCCCACTGGCCGCTGTGGTTCAGATCCATGCCCACCCGGAACGAACGGCCCAACTCCTCCGGCAGAAAGACCTCTCCGGCCATGCGTACCCGACGGGGCTCCAGCGAGATGTCCAGGTTCAGGTCGTCGAACTGGTAATCAATGCCCAGTCGCAAATCTTCCCAGCGCAACCGGCTTTCGCTCAGGGTGAAGGCCCGGCCCACCAGTAGCGCCAGCACATCCGGTGACGGCGCGGATGCCGGGGCATCAGACTGCGGCGGCAGGGCATCCACACCGCGCACCTGTACCCGCCCGGCCTCGTCCCGATGCAGGTGCAGATCGGCACCCCGCATCTCCACATGCCCCAGCACCAGCCGCCCCTGTCGCAGGCTGCGCCAGGGAGCAAGACCAAGATCCAGATGTTTGAGGACGAGGATCGGTTCTGCCTCGTCGGTGCCGTGGACCTGAACATCGGAGACGGTGACCTGGGGCGACAGAATGCGCCACCGGGCGTGCAGTGCGCCCACCGTCACCCGCTGGCCGGACTGTTCGGAGAGAAAGCGTTCCAACGGTGCGCGCAGCCCATCCAGCTGCGGCGCGATCAGCCGCAGGCCTGCCACCAGAGTTGCCGCCACCAGCAGGCTGATGACCAGAATACGCAGGCTGACGGCCAGGGTGGGTCTGAGCAAGCGACGGACTCCTCAAGGTCCGGGGCGGAATGCGGGGTTACAGGAGCACGACGTCGAACTGCTCCTGGGTATAAAGGCTCTCCACCTGGAAACGGATGGGGATGCCGATGAATTCCTGCAGCTGGGCAACGCTGGCGGACTCCTCGTCCAGCAGCAGGTCCACCACCGGCTGGGAGGCCAGCACCAGCAGTTCCCGGGCGTCGAACTGACGGGCCTCGCGCAGGATCTCCCGGAACATCTCGTAGCAAACGGTCTCGGCGGACTTTACGTAACCGCGCCCCATGCAGGTGGGACAGGGTTCGCAGAGCAGATGTTCCAGGCTTTCGCGGGTACGCTTGCGGGTCATTTCCACCAGTCCCAGGGGCGAGACATCACAGATCTGACTCTTGGCATAGTCCTTTTCCATCGCCTTTTCCAGGGAACGCAGCACCTGGCGCTTGTGATCCTCCTGGGTCATGTCGATGAAGTCGACGATGATGATGCCCCCCAGATTGCGCAGGCGCAGCTGCCGGGCAATGGCCTGGGCCGCTTCCAGGTTGGTCTTGAAGATGGTTTCTTCCAGGTTGCGGTGGCCCACGAAGGCTCCGGTGTTGATGTCGATGGTGGTCATCGCCTCGGTCTGGTCGAAGATCAGATAACCACCGGACTTGAGTTCCACCTTCCGTTCCAGGGCCTTCTGGATCTCGTCCTCCACGTTGTAGAGGTCGAAGATGGGGCGCTCGCCGGGATAATGCTCGATCCGGTCCAGCAGCTCGGGCACATACTGGGCGGCGAACTCGCTCACCCGCTGCACCGTCTCCCGGGAATCGATGCGGATCTTCTCCAGTTCCACCCCCACCATGTCCCGCAGGATTCGCAGGGTCAGCGGCAGGTCCATGTAGACCTCGGAACCGGCCCGCACCTTCTGTACCGCCTGCTGAATGGTCTGCCAGAGTTTCACCAGGAAGATCATGTCGTTGCGCAGGGCCTCCAGGGGCGCGGCCTCGGCGGCGGTGCGCACGATGAAACCGTGGCTGCACCCGAGTTCCGCCTGCAGGCCTTCCACCGTGCCCTTGAGCCGGGCGCGCTCGGTGTCCGACTCGATGCGGGTGGAGATGCCCACGGTGGTATTGCCGGGCATGAGCACCAGATACCGGGAGGGCACGGTGATGTAGGTGGTCAGGCGTGCCCCCTTGGTGCCCAGGGGGTCCTTGATCACCTGCACCAGGATGTCCTGCCCTTCCCGCAGCAGGCGCTGGATGGGCTCGGTACGTTCCGTCTCGCCGCCCTGCAGTTCTTCCCGTTCCACCGGGGCCACGTCGGAGGCGTGCAGAAAGGCGGCCCGCTCCAGGCCGATGTCCACGAAGGCGGCATCCATGCCCGGCAGCACCCGGCTGACTCGCCCCTTGTAGATGTTGCCCACCAGCCCCCGGCGCCGGGCCCGCTCCATGCTGAGTTCCATCAGCACACCGTTTTCCACCAGGGCCACGCGGGTCTCCTGGGGGGTGACGTTCATTAGGATTTCCGTGCCCATCATCGGGGTGCCTTCAGGTTTGATTATCAATGCCGGATATTAGACCGCAGCGACGCAGAAGTTCCCCGGTCTCGAACAGGGGCAGCCCCACCACACCGGAGTAACTGCCCTCAATGTGGGCGACGAACAGGGCGCCCAGGCCCTGAATCCCGTAGGCACCCGCCTTGTCGGCCGGTTCTCCGGAAGCCCAATAGGCGTCCATGTCAGCGGGACTCAGGTCGCGAAATCGCACCCGGGTGGTGGACAGGGCCTGATGACAGCACCCCTGATATAGCAGGGCCACGGCGGAGAGGACCTCATGGGTCCGACCGGACAGACGGCCGAGCATGTCCAGGGCATCTTCCCGATCCCTGGGCTTGCCCAGGATATCACCGTCGATGCTGACCACGGTGTCCGCGCCCAACACCGGGAGGTGACCGGGAACGGCGTCATGGGCTGACCGGGCCTTGGTGACCGCCATGCGCAGGGTAAAATCCTCGGGGGATTCTCCGGCCAGGGGGATCTCCTCCACGTCCACCGGATGCGCCTGCCAGGCCACACCGATCTGATCCAGCAGTTCGCGGCGGCGGGGCGAGGCGGAGGCAAGGATGAGCATGGGCGAATCTCCGGGTGTGAGGCATCGGGTTGGGCACCTGGCACGGAGGCCGTGCCGACGGTCACGCCCGATGATAGGGGTGATTGCGCAACAGACTCCAGCCGCGGTAGATCTGTTCCGCCAGGATCACCCGCACCAGGGGATGGGGAAAGGTCAGCGGCGACAGGGACCACTTGAAGTCCGCCCGGGCGCGGCAGGCGTCGGACAGACCGTCGGCGCCCCCCACCAGCAGGGCCACGTCCCGGCCCGACTGCATCCACTGATCCAGTTGCCGGGACAGGCCGGCGGTATCCAGGCCGCGGCCCTTCTCGTCCAGGGCCACCACCCAGCAGTCCCGGGGCACCGCCGCCAGCAGACGCTCGCCCTCCTCTTCCCGCAGACGCTCCACCGGGGCGTTGCGTCCCCGCCGGGGCGAAGGGATCTCCCGCAGCTCCAGGCTGCATTCAGCGGGCAGTCGCCCGGCATATTCCCGGTAGGCCTCGGTCACCCAGCCGGGCATGCGATTGCCCACCGCCAGCAGATGGATGCGCACGCAGGCCTAGCGACGCAGGCGGCGCAGGGCCGCGGCCGGAGAATCCTCGTCCGTTTCCTCATCCGAGGCCGCCTGCAGGGATTCGTCCGTCAGCCACAGCTTCTCCAGATTGTAGAAGTCGCGGACCTGGGGCAGCATCACGTGGACCACCACGTCATCCAGATCCACCAGCACCCACTCCCCTTCCCGCTCGCCCTCGGCGCCCAGGGGTTGGATGCCGGCTTCCTTCGCCTTGATGATGACGTTGTCGGCCAGGGATTTCACATGGCGGTTGGATGAACCGGAGGCAATCACCATGGTGTCGGTGATGGCGGTCTTGCCTCGCACGTCAATGCACTTGACGTCCTGGGCTTTCATGTCGTCCAGGGCCTGGAGGACGATCTGGGTCAGTTGTTCTGTCTGCATGCATCCCTCTGGGAAAGCGGTGAAAGATAAAGATAAAGCCAGGATTACGACAATGCCGCCGACACGGCCGCCCGAGGGGGCGACCCGGTCAGCACGGGCTACCCGTAGCCGCGGCGTGTTCCTGATAGAGTCCGTGACGGTGAATGTACTCCAGCACCGGCTCCGGCAGCAGAAATCTCGGACTGCGCCCCCGGGCCACCAGACCACGGATGGTGGTGGCGGAGATATCCAGTTGGGTCACGGGCATGCACAGGATACGCCCCGCCGGCGCGGCGCGCAGTTCGGCGGGGTCTGCCGCCCGCCGGGATGCCGCCCAGGCCTCCAGGGCCCGGGGCTCGTCGCTGCCCGGCCGGTGGGCCACCACGATATGGGCCAGGCCGAACAGCTCCTGCCAGCGATGCCAGGAGGACAGGCCGGCAAAGGCGTCCATGCCCAACAGCAGGCACAGGGGTACACGCGAGCCAAGTTCCCGGCGCAGGCTCTCCAGGGTGTCCACGCTGTAGGAAGGTCCGGCCCGCTCCAGCTCACGACGATCCACGCTGAAACCGGGATGGAGGGCCACCGCCTGTTCCACCATGGCCAGGCGGTGCGACATGTCGGCCTCGGGCCGGCGCCGGTGGGGCGGCAGGCCGCAGGGGATGAAGCGCAGCTCATCCAGATCCAGGCATTCCTGGATCTCCAGCGCCGGACGCAGGTGTCCGAAATGGATGGGATCGAAGGTGCCGCCCAGGATGCCGATCATCGCTCCCCGAGCCCGTGCTCACCCGCGCACATGACCGTCCCCCAGAACCACGTATTTCAGGGTGGTGAGACCGTCCAGCCCCACCGGGCCACGGGCATGGAGCTTGTCGGTGCTGATGCCGATCTCGGCCCCCAGGCCGTATTCGAAGCCGTCGGCAAAGCGGGTGGAGGCATTCACCATCACCGAACTGGAATCCACTTCCCGCAGGAACCGCCGGGCACGGGTGTAGTTTTCCGTGACGATGGTATCGGTGTGGCGGGAACCGTAGTGATTGATGTGATCGATGGCCTCGTCCAGTCCGGGTACCACCCGGATACTCAGGATCGGCGCCAGGTATTCCGTCTGCCAGTCCTCCTCGGTGGCCTCGCTGATATCCGGCAGGAAGGCACGGGTACGGGCACAGCCCCGCAGTTCCACGCCCTTGTCGTCGAACAGGGGCTTGAGGGCGGTCAGGGCCCTGGGGGCGATGGATTCGGCCACCAGCAGGGTTTCCAGGGTGTTGCAGGTGCCGTAGCGCTGGGTCTTGGCATTGAGGGTGACCCTGACGGCCTTGTCCAGGTCCGCATGATCGTCGATGTAGACATGACAGATGCCGTCCAGGTGCTTGATCACCGGAATCAGGGATTCCTCGCTGACCCGGGCGATGAGTCCCTTGCCGCCCCGGGGCACGATCACATCCACATGATCCTTCAGGCGCAGCAGGGCGCCTACCGCGGCCCGGTCGGTGGTCCCCACCACCTGCACCGCGTCGGCGGGCAGGCCGGCCCGGTCCAGACCCTCGCGGATGCAGTCGGCCAGGGCCCGGTTGGAATGAAACGCCTCGGAGCCTCCGCGCAGGATGGCGGCATTGCCGGATTTGAGGCACAGGCCGGCGGCATCCACGGTGACATTAGGCCGGGACTCGAAGATGATGCCGATGACCCCCAGGGGGACGCGCATGCGGCCCACCTGAATGCCGCTGGGGCGGTAATTGAGATCGGAGATGGCACCCACCGGATCCGGCAGGGCGGCGATCTGGCGCAGCCCCTCGGCCATGGTGCCCAGGCGTTCGGGATTGAAGGCCAGACGGTCCAGCATGGCGGCATCCAGGCCATTCCTTTCACCGGCCTCCAGATCCTTGCGGTTTTCCGCCATCAGGGTGTCGGCCCGGGCCTCGATCAGTTCCGCCATGGCCAGCAGGGCGGCATTCTTGGCGGCGGTGTCGGCGCGCAGCAGGACCCGGGAAGCGGCACGGGCCTGTCGACCCAGCTGCAGCATGTAGTCGTTGATGTTCTCGATCACGGTGTCTGCCATCTTTTTCAATGTGAGTGGTTGCGGCTCAAGAAAGACGGATGTCCTGCCAGTCCCAGGGTCAAGTCTAACAATTCATCCCAGGGGCTGCCCGGCTTCTGCCCCTTGGCCACCTGATCCGCCCGCGCGCCCTCCCGCAGCAATTGCCCCAGGGCATGCAGGGACAGGCGTCGCAGGGCCTGGCGCACCACCGGCTGGCGCTGGGGCGGCCAGACCGACTTGAGCACCGCCTGGGGCGGCGTACCGGCGGCGGCCTGTTCCGCCAGCCGGTTGAGGGTGCGGATCTCCCGGGCCAGGGCCCAGCTCACCAGCACCGGTGCGATGCCCTCGGCCCGCAGACCGGACAGTATCCGCACCGCCCTGCCCGTCTCCCCGGCCAGGGCGGCGTCGGTCAGATCATAGACACTGAAACGGGCACTGTCGGCCACGGCGGCCATCACCGCGGCCTCGTCCACCGGACCGTCCCCCTGCAACAGCACCAGCTTGTCGATCTCCTGGGCCGCCGCCAGCAGGTTGCCTTCCACCCGTTCCGCCAGCAACCGGGCGGCCTCGGCGGTGGGGCGCAGCCCACGGCGGGTCATGCGACGGGTGATCCAGGTTTCGGTCCCCGCCAGGTCCAGGGGCCAGACCTGGATCATCACCCCGGCCTGCTCCAGGGCCTGACACCAGCGGGACTTTTGCTCCTGTCGTTCCAGCTTGCCGCACTGAACGATCAGTACCGTATCCGCGGACGGCTGCCCGGCACAGCCCTCCAGTACCTTGCCTCCCTGGACGCCGGGCTTGCCGGACGGCATGCGCAGCTCCAGGACCCGGCGCTGGGCGAACAGGGACAGGCTCTCGGCGGCGGTCTGGACCTGACCCCAGTCAAATCCCTTGTCCACGGTGAAGACCTCCCGGTCCTCAAACCCCTCGGCCCGGGCCCGCGCCCTGATCGCATCGGCAGCCTCCATCAGTTGCAATGGCTCCTCGCCGCTGAGCAGATAGATGGGCGCCAGCCCCTTTTGCAGATGTCCTTCCAGTTGTTCCGGTTTGAGTCGCATGGCAGCGATCAGTCGTCCCGTGCGACCGCCTGCAGTCGCAACAGGATCAGCTGCACCATGTCGCGGCGCATGGCCTCCCGCAGACTCTGTTCCTGCTGGGCCTGGCCCAGCACGCCTTCCGGGTCGAAGAGATAGTCCCGGGTCAGGGTCAGAGTCTGTTCGGGGATCTCGAAGTCATTGCCCCGCCCTCTCACCGAATAGCGCAGGCGGGTAAATATCTCGTACTCGGAGATCTGCGCATCTCGCCCCACGGACAGGGCGCGGCGGCCGGTCCTCAGGTCATGGATGCGCAGCTCGGCCGTGGCCTCGGACAAGGGCACCGATACGACCCCGCCGGCACGCAAGGCCATCTGCAGTTCGATCACCAGGGGATCGGTGGCACTCAGCCCGGTGATGGCGGTATGCGCCATCTCCGGCGGCAACCCGACCGCCCCTCTCAGTTGAAAGCCGCAGGCTACCAGCAACAGGCACGCCGTCAGTGCCAGGGCAACCCGCCCCGGTCCCGCCAGCCATCGCTTGGCGATCCGGCCGCTCATCACTTGGCAACCACATTCACCAGCTTGCCCGGGACCACGATAATCTTGGCCACGGTCTTGCCGTCGATGTGTCGCCTGACGTTCTCGTCGGCCAGGGCCAGGGTTTCGATGGCGTCGCGCTCGGCGCCGGTGGGCACCCGCAGATGGCCGCGCAGCTTGCCGTTCACCTGAATCACCAACTCCTGGGTGTCACTCTCCAGGGCAGTGGGATCCACCAGGGGCCAGGGGCGATCCACCAGGGCATCCGGGTGTCCCAGGTCGGCCCACAGGCGATGGGTGATGTGGGGCACGATGGGCGAGAGCATGAGCACGATGGCCTCCAGGGCCTCCTGCATCAGGGCGCGTCCCTGGGGCGTGGTGTCCTCGCAACGGCTCAGATCATTGAGCAGTTCCATGCAGGCGGCGATGGCGGTGTTGAAGGTGTGGCGCCGGCCCATGTCATCGCTCACCTTGGCGATGGTCTGGTGCAGCTTGCGGCGCAGATCCGCCTGGGCTTCGGTCAGCGATGCCGCGTCCAGGGCCGTGACAGGTCCGGCACTGACATGGTCGTGGGTCTGTTTCCACAGCCGCTTGAGGAAACGGGATGCCCCCTCCACCCCGGAATCGGACCATTCCAGGGACATCTCCGGCGGCGCGGCGAACATCATGAACAGGCGCACGGTATCGGCACCGTACCGCTGAATCAGTTCCTGGGGGTCCACCGTGTTGCCCTTGGACTTGGACATTTTGGCCCCATCCTTGAGCACCATGCCCTGGGTCAGCAGGTTGGCGAAGGGTTCATCCCCCGGCACCAGCCCCTCGTCCCGCATCAGCTTGTGGAAAAAGCGGGCATAGAGCAGGTGCAGCACCGCATGCTCGATGCCGCCCACATACTGATTCACGGGCAGCCAGTGACGGGCCCGCTCGTCCATCATGGCGCCGTCGTTGTCCGGGCAGGCGTAGCGGGCGTAATACCAGGAGGACTCGAAGAAGGTATCGAAGGTGTCCGTTTCCCGCTCCGCCTCGCCGCCGCAGCGGGGGCAGGTGGTGCGGTAGAATTCGGGCATTTTCTTGATCGGGGAACCCACACCGTCGAAGGCCACCGCTTCCGGCAGTACCACCGGCAGCTGGTCTTCGGGGACGGGGACCGGACCGCAGTCAGGACAGTTGATGATGGGAATCGGGCAACCCCAGTAACGCTGCCGGGAGACACCCCAGTCCCGCAGCCGGTAATTAACCCGACGACGCCCCTGGCCTTCGGCTTCCAGCTGATCGGCGATGGCATTAAAGGCTTGGTCGAAGGCCATGCCGTCGAAACGGCCGGAGGCCAGCAGAATGCCCTTTTCGGTGAAGGCTTCCTTGTCCAGGTCGATGGCGGCGGCCCCGTCGGCGGGACGGATCACCTGCCGGATGGGCAACCCGTAGGCCCGGGCAAACTCCCAGTCCCGCTGGTCGTGGGCGGGCACCGCCATCACGGCGCCGGTGCCGTATTCCATGAGCACGAAGTTGGCGGCCCACACGGGCACCCTTTCCCCGGTGATGGGGTGGATGGCCTTGAGACCGGTGGCCACACCCCGTTTCTTCATGGTGGCCATGTCGGCCTCGGACACCTTGGTGTGGCTGCATTCCTCGATGAAACCGGCCAGGGCCTGGTTGTCCTCGGCGGCCAGGGCGGCCAGGGGGTGTTCCGGCGCCACCGCCAGATAGCTCACCCCCATCAGGGTGTCGGGGCGGGTGGTATAGACGGTCAGGGGGGTGTCGTGGCCGTCTACCTGGAAGACCACTTCCACCCCTTCGGAGCGGCCGATCCAGTTGCGCTGCATGGTGCGTACCTGCTCCGGCCAGCCGGTCAGGGTATCCAGGCCGTTGAGCAGCTCTTCGGCATAGTCGGTGATGCGCAGGAACCACTGGGGGATCTCCCGGCGTTCCACCGGGGCACCGGAGCGCCACCCCAGGCCGTCGATGACCTGTTCATTGGCCAGTACAGTCTGGTCCACCGGGTCCCAGTTGACCACGGCGGTCTTCTTGTAGACCAGCCCCTTTTCAAACAGGCGGGTGAACAGCCACTGTTCCCAGCGGTAATACTCGGGCCGGCAGGTGGCGATTTCCCGGGACCAGTCGTAGGCAAACCCCAGGCGCTTGAGCTGGCCGCGCATGTAGTCGATGTTCTCGTAGGTCCACTTGGCCGGGGGCACGCCGTGCTTGAGGGCGGCATTCTCGGCGGGCAGGCCGAAGGCATCCCAGCCCATGGGCTGGAGCACGTTGCGCCCCTGCATGCGCTGGTGGCGGGCGATGACGTCGCCGATGGTGTAGTTGCGCACATGGCCCATGTGGAGCCGCCCACTGGGGTACGGGAACATGGAGAGGCAGTAGAAGGGTTCCCGGCCGTCATCCTCCCGGGCACGGAAGCAGTCATTGGCTTCCCACCAGGCTTGGGCATCGGTTTCGATGACTTCGGGTTCGTAGTGTTCTTGCATGGGGTTCCACCGGCTGAATCTGGGAATGCACGGGCCAGGGGCGCGGACCGCCGCTGCGTTGTCCATGGCTCCGGGAAGACCGGCAAGGATAGCGTGACTGCCGGGGGGTCACAACTTCCGGCACATTGACCTGAGCCGAGGCATGGGTGGTACGCGTGAAACCTGGTGTACTCTTGGAAGCATGGTGGAAGACAGAGGTAGGCCGTGGCCCCATCGGCGGGACGCCGTGAATACGTCCCTGTAGGCTTGATTGCCGCATCCCTGCGGCAAACGCCCGCCGCCAGGACCACGGCCTACCCCTTCTGCGGCACCGATCCATTTTTTGATGAATTCACTGGAGGTTGGAATCATGTCGGACAAACAGAGCGAACATCCCATCCGGGACGGACTGGTCCATGCCTACGACCGGATGCTGGAACGGGTGCGGCATGCCGTGGAAGTGGCAGAGGAAAAGACCGGCCCGACCCTGGAACATGCCATCGAGGACGCCCGTCACAAAGCCGTGGAACTGGGCGAGGCCACCCGCGAGGAGGCCCACGAGGTGGCCGAATACATCCGCCGGGATCTGCATGACATCGGCGACTACCTGAACGAGTCGAGCCGGGATTTTCGCACCTGGTTCCGCATGGACCTGCAACTCATCGAGGCCCGGATCCTGGACCTGCTGTCCTCCATCGCCGACCGCACCCGGGTGGAGCTGGCGGAACTGGAGGCCCGTGCCCGGGCGGTGGGAGTCTGGCACACCGGTGAAGTGGCGGCGCCGGGAGTGCTGGCCTGCAAGCGGTGTGACACCGAACTGCATTTCACCGAGAGCGGCCGGATCCCGCCCTGCCCGAAGTGCCACGGCACCGAATATCGAAGGGCCCGGGACTAGGAGCGAGGCACCGGTGATGAAGGGGACGCCGGGCCGCGTCGCCCGGCCAGCACCAGCCCCGCCACCAGCAACGTCAGCCCCGTGACCACCGGCCAGTTCCCCCACAGGGCATAGGGGGTACGCCCTTCCCGGGGCTGCGCCCGGGTGGTCAGCACGTGGGTCTTGAACTGGGGCGAACGATCCCGGATCCCGCCCCGATGATCAATCACCGCCGAGATCCCCGTATTGGTGGCCCGGAGCATTTCCCGCCCCGCTTCCAGTGACCGCACCCGGGCGATCTCCAGATGCTGATGGGGGGCGATGGAATCCCCGAACCAGGCATCGTTGGTCACGTTCACCAGCATCTGTGCCCGCGGCAGGGCACGGATGATCAGATGTCCGAAGGCATCCTCGTAGCAGATGGATGCTCCCAGCACGATCCCGGCCGCTTCCAGCGTGAAATCCCCATATCCCTTGGACAGGTCCGCCATGGGCAGCTCGATATAGCCGTCCAGCCACTCCAGCAGTCCCCGTAGTGGCAGGTATTCACCAAAGGGCACCCGCTTGCGCTTGTGATAGAACTGAGGGCGCTCGGCATCCACCTTGGCGATGCTGTTGAACATGCGCCGGGTTTCGGGTTCGTAGGTGAAGATGCCGGCCAGCAGTTCGCTGCCATGGGTGCGCGCCTCCGCCTCCAGGGGCAGGAGGAAATCCTCTTCCAGGTAATGATAGAAATTGGGCACCGCCGTCTCGGGCCAGAGGATCAGGTCACTGCCGAAGGCCTCTTCGGTCAGGTAGGCATACAGGCCCATGGCCGTCACCAGTTCCTCCGGACGCAGCTTGTCCTCCTGGGCCATGTTCCCCTGCAACAGGCTGACCTGCAACGGCTCGCCCACGGGGCGGGTCCATTCCACCTGTTTGAGTCCCAGCCCCCCCAGCCACAGCAATCCCACCAATCCCAGCCCCGCCGCCAGCCGACGATGCCCGCTCACGACACCCCAGGCCAGGGCGCCGGCCATCATCGCCGCCACCATGCCGGTACCGAAGACTCCCAGCACCGGCATGTAGCCGGCCAGGGCCGTATCCAGCTGGGCCGTCCCCAGCAGCAGCCAAGGGAATCCGGTGAGAAACCAGCCACGCCACCACTCGAACAGGACCCACAGGGCCGGCACCAACAGCACCAGATGCACAAAGGCGGGCGTCCGCCCCCTCAGGCGGGCGGCCAGATAGCCAAGCAGGGCCGGGAACAGGGCCAGCAGCATGACGAAGCCGGCCGTGATCAGGGCCGCCAGGGGGGCAATGGCCGCGCCGAACAGGTGCAGGCTGTAATACACCCAGTAGACGCCGGCCCCGAACATGCCAAGGCCGAAGGCATAGCCCCGCCAGGCCGCCTGGCGGGGTTGTGCCCCGGCCCAGAGCACGAACAGCAGGGCCGGCGCCAACACACCCAGCACACGCAGTTCAAAGGGGGCAAAGGCCGGCACCAGGGCGGCGCCGGCCAACAGGGCCAGACACAGGGCCCAACGGGGGTGCCGTTCCAGCGTCCGGATCAGGGGCACAGCCGCGAGCGCGTGGGTCATGGGATCAGAGCGGGGTGGGCTCCGCCTCGGCGGGCGGGGTTTCACGGTAACTGAGTTCCAGCAGATGCACCCGGCGGTTATCGGCCCGCAACACCCGGACATGGAAACGATCGAAGCTCAGTTCCTCGCCGCGCTTGGGGACATGGCCGAAGCGATGGATCACGAATCCGCCGATGGTGTCGAACTCGTCATCGCTGTAATCAGTATTGAAATAGGCGTTGAACTCCTCGATGGGCGTGAGGGCCTTCACCGTGAAGCGGCCATTGGCGTGGCGCAGGATGTGAGTGAGGAAGTCCTCGATGTCATGCTCGTCGTCGATCTCGCCGACGATCTGCTCCAGCACATCTTCGATGGTCACCAGCCCCGCCACGCCGCCGTACTCATCCACCACGATGGCCATGTGATTGCGGCTGTTGCGGAACTCCTTGAGCAGCACGTTCAGGCGCTTGCTCTCGGGCACGAAGACGGCGGGGCGCAAGATGTCCTGCATGTCGAAGACCTCCCGACCGTCCTTCACGAAATAACGCAGCATGTCCTTGGCCAGCAGGATGCCCACCACCTCGTCCCGGTCGTCACCGATCACTGGAAAGCGGGAATGGGCCGAATCGGCCAGGATGGCGACGATGTCGTCCAGGGCGGCATCCCGCCGCACCACATCCATCTGCGCGCGGGGGATCATGATATCCCGCACCTGCATCTCGGAGACCTGCATCACCCCCTCGATCATGCCCAGGGCATCGGGATCGATGATCTGGCGCTGATGGGCGCCGCGCAGCAGTTCCACCAGTTGGGCGCGGTCCCTGGGCTCGGCCCCGGACAGGGCCAGGGTGAGACGTTCCACCCAACTACGGGCGGGAGGTTCGCTGGAGCGATCGGTATTCATGGGATGAGAGGTCGGAAGGATTCAGTACGCATAGGGGTCTGCATGGCCCAATTCTGCCATGAGCAATGTTTCAATCGTCTCCATCACCTCGGCCTCGGCCTCTGACAGGTGATCGAAGCCGCGCAGGTGCAGTACACCGTGGATCACCATGTGCGCCCAGTGGCTCTGCACCGGCTTGCCCTGCTGCTCAGCCTCCCGGGCCACCACCGGGGCGCAGATCACCAGGTCTCCCAGGTGGGCCATCGGCACGTCCACCGGGGCCTCGAAGGGGAATGACAGCACATTGGTGGGGCCGGACTTGCCCCGGTACTGATGATTGAGTTCGGCGCTTTCCGCCTCATCGGTGACGCGGATCAGCACCGCCCCCTCGCAGCCCTGGCAGGCCAGGTCCACCCAGCGACGAAAGCTCGCCGGTCCGGGTATCCCCTTGCGCGGCACCGCGTATTGCAATTGCACATCCCGGAACATCAGCGGTCCTTGCGAGACGATTCGCTCGCGTCATAGGCCTCGACGATGCGCTGCACCAGGGGATGGCGGACCACGTCCCGGGAGGTGAAGAAGGTGAAGCTGATACCCTTCACATCCTGCAGGATCTCGATCACGTGGCGTAGCCCCGACTGCCGGGGATTGGGCAGGTCCGTCTGGGTCACGTCACCGTTCACCACTGCGGTGGAACCAAAGCCGATGCGTGTCAGGAACATTTTCATCTGCTCCGAGGTGGTATTCTGGGCCTCGTCCAGGATCACGAAGGCATCATTCAGGGTGCGGCCACGCATGTAGGCCAGGGGGGCCACCTCGATGACGTTGCGCTCCATCAGCTTGGCCACCTTTTCAAAACCCAGCATCTCGTAGAGGGCGTCGTACATGGGCCGCAGATAGGGGTCGATCTTCTGGGCCAGGTCCCCGGGCAAAAATCCCAGTCGCTCCCCGGCCTCCACCGCCGGACGCACCAGCACCAGGCGCCGCACCCGCTCCGTTTCCAGGGCCTCACAGGCGGCGGCCACGGCCAAGTAGGTCTTGCCCGTACCCGCCGGCCCGATGCCGAAGTTCAGGTCATGGGTGCGGATGTTGCGCAGGTAGCGGAGCTGGTTGGCCCCGCGACCCCGGATCACGCCCCGCTTGAGATGCAGCGGCGTTTCATCCTCGTCCGCCTTTTCCTCCCGTCGGGACAACAGGCGGTCAATCCCCGACGCCTGCAGATGCAGGTGGACGCGGGCGGGGTTGAGGGTCTCCTTCGCGGTGGCCCGGTAGAGATCCCGCAACAGCTCGGCGCCGGCCTGGGCCGGTTGCGGGTCACCGATCACGTTGAAGCGGGCACCCCGGTTGTTGATTTCCACGCCCAGGCGCTGCTCCATGAGCCGCAGATGCTCATCGAACTGACCACAGAGATTTGCCAGGCGCAGGTTGTCGGCGGGCTCCAGGGACAGTTCCACTGTCACCGGGGAGGCCGCCACTTGAGAATCGGCAGGAGTTTCAGTCAAGGCAGGTTCAGGCCATCAAGGCAGGTTGTGTGTCCACGGAGTATAGCCTGATCAGCCGCTCGCGGCGGCCTTCGGCATCGGTTCGGGTTGTTGCTCGTCAGGCACCCGTTCGCCCCGCAGTGAATGACTCAGGGCCTCGGTAATGCGCACCGGAACGAATTGTCCGATGCAGTCCGGATCCGCCGGGAAGTTCACCACCCGGTTGTTGCCGGTGCGTCCCGCCATCCAGCGCGGATCCTTGCGGGACGGGCCTTCCACCAGTACCGACTCCACCTGCCCCACCATGGCTTCACTGATGGCCTGGGCGGAGGCATTGATGGTGTCCTGCAGGTACTGCAGGCGTTGCTTCTTCACCGACAGGGGCACGTCATCCTCCATCACTGCCGCCGGGGTGCCGGGACGGCGACTGTAGATGAAGCTGAAGGACTGGTCAAAGCCGATGTCATGAATCAGTTTCATGGTGGCCTGGAAATCCGTCTCCGTTTCACCGGGGAAGCCGACGATGAAATCCGAAGACAGGCAGATGTCCGGCCGGGCCTCGCGGATGCGCCGGATCTTGGACTTGTACTCCAGGGCCGTATGTCCGCGCTTCATGGCCGCCAGTATCCGGTCCGAACCGCTTTGTACCGGCAGGTGCAGATGGCTGGCCAGCTGGGGCACCTCGGCGAAGGCGCGGATCAGGCTGTCGGAAAACTCCACCGGATGGGATGTGGTGAAGCGGATGCGATCGATCCCGTCCACCGCTGCCACATAGTGGATCAGCAGGGCCAGGTCGGCGATCTCGCCATCGTGCATGCGTCCCCGGTAGGCGTTCACGTTCTGCCCCAGCAGGTTCACCTCCCGCACCCCCTGGGCCGCCAGCTGGGCCACTTCGGCCAGGACATCGTCGAAGGGCCGGCTGATCTCCTCACCCCGGGTATAGGGGACGACACAGTAAGTGCAGTACTTGCTGCACCCTTCCATGATGGACACAAACGCCGTGGGGCCGTTGGCCCGGGGTTCAGGCAGAGCGTCGAACTTCTCGATCTCGGGGAAGGACACGTCCACCACCGGATAGCGGCCACCCCGGGCGCTTTCCAGCATCTGGGGCAGCCGGTGCAGGGTCTGGGGGCCAAAAACCATGTCCACGAAGGGCGCGCGCTCCCGCAACAGATCCCCTTCCTGGCTGGCCACGCAACCGCCGACACCAATCACCACGCCGGGGCGCTGTTCCTTGATGGCACGCCAACGCCCCAGCAGGGAAAAGACCTTTTCCTGAGCCTTTTCCCGAATGGAACAGGTGTTGAGCAGAAGCACATCCGCGTCCATGGGATCGTCCGTCAACTCGCCCCCATGGGATTCACGCAGCACGTCCAGCATCTTGCCCGAGTCGTACTCGTTCATCTGGCAGCCGTGGGTCTGGATATAGATTTTGGTACGCATGGGGTGATTCTTGGGAGTCCGGTAAGGCAAAGCGAAATGAATGCCGCAGAACAAGCCCCTCCCCCCTTATGGGAGAGGGGTTGGGGTAAGGGGCAGGGTACCCGGCACCGGCATCAAGCCGGTGTCCGGCCTCCCCTCATCCCCTTCCCGTCTCCCACGGGTGGGAAAGGGAAGGGTTAAATAAACATAAACATAAAAACGTGGCAATTAGAACGGAATATCGTCCTCGAAATCATCCTGCATCGGACGACTGGAAGAAGCCGGGGCCGGTGCCTGCCGGGGAGCGGGTCTGCCGCCATCGCCAGGATCATGACCGCCGCTGCGACCACCCAACATCTGCATTTCATTGACCACGATCTCGGTGGTATAGCGCTTGATGCCGTCCTTTTCCCATTCCCGGGTCTGCAGGCGCCCTTCCACATAGACCTGGGAGCCCTTGCGCAGGTATTCGCCGGCGATCTCTGCCAGACGCCCGAAGAACACCAGGCGGTGCCACTCGGTGCGCTCCGTCCAGTCATTGGTCTGTTTGTCCTTCCAGCGTTCCGCGGTAGCCAGGCTCACGTTGGCCACGGCGGCCCCACTGGGCATGTATTTCACATCCGGATCATTGCCCAGATTGCCGATGAGGATGACCTTGTTGATGCCTTTAGCCATGAGACCGCTCCCGAAAACAGAAATCGTCCATTGTATCGTGATTGAGGGGGCAAGGCCGGAATTTATCCGCCCGCCCACCAGAGCATAGACCGTCCATGGGTCATGGGGAACAGGTCATGCTACTGTCCAGGCTCACCACCCCTCCCTTGCCGTGACTCAAGCAAGGAGGCTTGCCGCTACACCCGGAAAAGACTTACCGCCACTCCCGCGAAAGCGGGAGTCCAGAACTTCACAGCCCGCGACAGGATTCCCGCTTTCGAGGGAATGACATGCTGAGAGCCGTATAACGACCTGCTGAGAATCTAATGACATGCTGAGAGCCGTATTCGGTCATCCAGTGGGATCCAGCGCCAGCATCGGTGCCAGAAACCGCCCCGTATGTGAGCGAGGCTCGGCGGCGATCTGCTCCGGCGTCCCCGTGGCGATGATCTCGCCGCCACCGGAACCTCCTTCCGGCCCCAGATCGATGAGCCAGTCCGCCGTCTTGATCACGTCCAGGTTGTGTTCGATCACCACCACCGTGTTGCCATGGTCGCGCAGGCGGTGCAGCACCTTGAGCAATTGTTCCACATCGTGAAAATGCAGCCCGGTGGTGGGCTCGTCGAGGATGTAAAGGGTACGACCGGTATCCCGCTTTGACAGTTCCCGCGCCAGCTTCACCCGCTGGGCCTCGCCACCGGACAGGGTGGTGGCATTCTGCCCCAACTGGATGTAGGACAGCCCCACATCCATCAGTGTTTCCAGCTTGCGCCGCAGTGCCGGCACCGCCTGGAAAAACTCCAGGGCATCCTCCACGGTCATTTCCAGCACTTCATGGATGGTTTTGCCCTTGTAACGAATCTCCAGGGTCTCACGGTTGTAGCGTTTGCCCTTGCAGACATCACAGGGCACATAGACATCCGGCAGAAAATGCATCTCCACCTTGATGACGCCGTCACCCTGACAGGCCTCGCAACGCCCGCCCTTCACGTTGAACGAGAAACGCCCCGGGGCATAGCCTCGTGAACGGGCCTCCGGTACACCGGAGAACAGTTCGCGGATGGGCGTGAACAGGCCGGTGTAAGTGGCCGGATTGGAACGGGGTGTGCGACCGATGGGGCTCTGGTCGATGTCCACCACCTTGTCAAAAAACTCTGCCCCTTCCAGTGCGGCATAAGGAGCCGGCTGTTCACCGGCACGATTGATGCGCAGGGCCATGAGGCGATACAGGGTATCGTTGATCAGAGTGGACTTGCCGGAACCGGAAACGCCAGTGACACAGGTGAACAACCCCACCGGGATGAACAGATCCACATCACGCAGGTTGTTGCCGCTGGCGCCCCGGATGGCCAGTTGACGCTCCGGGTCCGCCGGATGCCGCCGGACGGGAACATCAATCCGGCGCTGCCCTGACAGGTACTGGCCGGTCAGGGAATCAGCGGCACGACTGATCTCCTCAGGGCTTCCCTGAGCCACGATGCGACCACCGTGACGACCGGCCCCGGGACCGATGTCCACCACATGATCCGCCCGGCGGATGGCATCTTCATCATGCTCCACCACGATCACCGTGTTGCCCAGATCCCGCAGATAGGTCAGGGTATTAAGCAGGCGTTCGTTGTCCCGCTGATGCAGACCGATGGAAGGCTCGTCCAGGATGTACATGACACCCACCAACCCGGCACCGATCTGGGAGGCCAGCCGGATACGCTGGGCCTCACCTCCGGAGAGCGTATCCGCGGATCGGTCCAGGGTGAGGTAATCCAGTCCCACGTTCACCAGAAAATCCAGCCTGGCGACGATTTCCTTGACGACCTTGTCCGCAATCCTGCCCTGCTTGCCGGGCAGGGAAAGATCCTGGAAAAAGTGTCGGGCCGTCCCGATGGGCAGACGGGTCAACTCCGGCAACGAATGATTCCCGATGAACACATGTCGGGCGGCCCGGTTCAGGCGCGTTCCCCGACAATCCGGGCAAGGATGCATTGAGCGATACTTGGCCAGTTCCTCGCGCACGGCACTGGAATCCGTCTCCCGGTAACGTCGCTCCAGATTGGGGATGATCCCCTCAAAAGGGTGGGTGGAACGAGCGGTCCGCCCTCGTTCGTTCTGATATTCGAACTCGATACGCGTGCGACCGCTGCCATGGAGCACCACGTGGCGAATCGATACATCCAGAGATTGAAACGGTGCTTCGATATCGAAATCATAATGCCGCGCCAGACTCTGGATCATCTGGAAGTAATAGGCGTTGCGACGATCCCAGCCTCGCACCGCCCCACCGGCCAGACTCAGTTCCGGGTGGGCCACCACCCGCTCGGGGTCGAAGAACTGCTGCACGCCCAGACCGTCACAGGTGGAACAGGCGCCCACCGGATTGTTGAAGGAAAACAGCCTGGGTTCCAGTTCCTGAATGGCATAGCCGCAGACAGGGCAGGCAAAGCGGGAGGAAAACACCATCGGCGTCCGGTCCGGCTCATCCAGCCAGGCCACCAAGGCGATCCCCTCGGAGAGATTCAAGGCCGTTTCCAGGGATTCCGCCAGGCGCACGCGGACATCATCCCTCACTCGGAAACGATCCACCACCACCTCAATGGTGTGCTTGCGACGAGGTTCCAACTTGGGGGGATCATCCAGTTCCACCAGTTCGCCATCGATACGGGCGCGCAGATAGCCCTGGGCTCGCAAGCCTTCGAGCACATTCTGGTGCTCACCCTTGCGCTCCTGGATAACGGGGGCCAGCAGCATGAGCTTCTCACCTTCGGGAAGCGCCATGACCTGATCCACCATCTGGCTCACGGTTTGGGCCTCAAGGCTGGTGTCGTGATCGGGGCAACGGGGAATCCCGGCGCGGGCAAACAGCAAACGCAGGTAGTCGTAGATCTCGGTGATCGTCCCCACGGTGGAGCGCGGATTATGGGACGTGGTCTTCTGTTCGATGGAAATCGCGGGAGACAGGCCCTCGATATGATCCACATCCGGCTTTTCCATCACCGACAGGAATTGTCGGGCATAGGCGGACAGGGATTCCACATAGCGACGCTGTCCTTCGGCAAAGAGGGTGTCGAAGGCCAGGGAAGATTTGCCGGAACCGGATACTCCGGTAATGACGATCAGCCGATCCCGCGGCAGGGTCAGATCCACATTCTGAAGGTTATGGGTGCGGGCACCGCGGATGAGGATATTTTCCATGGAACAGAGGCTCCCGAGTGGGTTGCCGGCGGGCAAACGGGCATTTTAGCACTGAAAGCAAAGCCCTTGCCGTGAAAGCAAGGTCTTATTGTCGCTCCCTTACCTCATCCCCGTCGTCACGCCCGCGCAAGCGGGAGTCCATGGTTTTCTGCCCTGCCACTGGATTCCCGCGTTCGCGGGAATGACGGAGGGGGTGGGGGGCATGACGCGGGGTGCGGTAATGATGAG
>NZ_NRSM01000029.1 GCF_016584105.1 Ectothiorhodospira shaposhnikovii
GGGTGGGGGCGGGTTTGTTCATCTGTTGTCCGATGCCTTCGTAGACCATGCGCCGGCCAGCGCCTTGCGGTCCAGCTTGCCGTTGGGGTTGCGGGGGAGGGGGCCGTCATGGGCGTGGATGCGGGCCGGGACCATGTAGGCGGGCATGCGGGCCTTGCATTGGGCCAGCAGGGCGTTTACGTCCAGGGGCGCGTCCGCCGTCGGCGGCGTGGCGATGACGGCGATGATCTGGCCCAGGGTGTCGTCGGGGATGCCGAAGGCCACGCATTCGCCTACCAGCCGGGTGGCGTAGAGGATTTCTTCCACTTCCGTGGGACTGACCCGGTAGCCCGAGGTCTTGATCATCTCGTCCCGACGGCCGATGAAGTAGAGGTAGCCGTCTTCGTCGTATCGCACCGTGTCGCCGGAGAAGACGGCGATCTCGGGCAGGACCAGACCGGGCTCGCGGCCCGGGGCCAGGGCGGGCAGGGGCCTGAAGTGGCGGGCGGTCTTGTCCGGATCGTTCCAGTAGCCCTGGGCCACCAGGGCGCCCCGTTGGACCAGTTCTCCCGGTTCGTTGGGGGCGCAAGGGCTGCCGTCTTCCCGCAGGACCAGGACTTCGGCATTGGGGATGGCCTTGCCGATGGAGTCGGGGCGTCGATCCACCTCTTCCGGCGGCAGGTAGGTGGCGCGGAAGGCTTCGGTGAGGCCATACATTAAATAGGGTCGTGTGCGGGGCAGGGTATCCCGCAGTCGACGCAGGGTGGCCAGGGGCATGCGCCCGCCGGTGTTGGCGATGTAGCGCAGGTGTTCGTCGATGCCCTCGGGCCAGTCCTGCTGGGTGAGCTGAATCCACAGGGGCGGTACGGCGGTCAGGCCGGTCACCCGTTCCCGGACCAGAGCCTTGAGTATGTCCCGGGGCAGCAGATAGTTGAGCAGGACCACTCGGGCGCCGGCATGGAAGGCGGTGGTGAGCTGGGAAAATCCCGCGTCGAAGGACAGGGGCAGGGCGGCCAGCAGGGTGTCGTCGGAGTGGTTTTCCAGGTATTGGGCCACGCTTCTGGCGCCCATGACTATGTTGCGATGGGACAGGACCACCCCCTTCGGGCCGCCGGTGCTGCCGGAAGTGTAGAGGATGGCGGCCATGTCGGTGTCGATGATGCGCGGCTCCCGGTAGTCGGCATGGCCGCCCGGTTCGGGCCAGCCATGGAGGGCGATGCCGGGCAGGTCGGGCATGCTGTCGGGGGCTTCGGTCAGGATGATGTGGCGCAGGTCGTGGCAGTCCGCCAAGGCTTCCAGCAGGCCGCCGAGGCGGGCGGGAGAGGTGATCAGGATGCGCACGTTGCAGTTGCGCAGGATGTAGGCCACCTGGTCGGGCTTGAGAATCGGGTTCACCGGCACGAAGACGCCCCCCGCCGCGCTGGTGCCGAAGATGCCGGTGACGGTTTCCAGGCGTTTTTCCAGGTAGACGGCCACCCGTTCGCCGCGTGTGAGGCCGATGGAGGCCAGTGCGGCGGCAAAGTCCCGGATGGCCTGGGTGGTGTGCCCGTAGGTCCGGGTGGTGTCACCATGGGTGAGGGCGGGGGCTTCCGGGGTTCGTTCGCCGGCGGCGAAGGGAAGATGGTGCAGGAGGTAGGTGCTGTCCATGGGGGCCTCGCGCTGTTTTTCAGGCATTCTGCAGGAGGTCTATAATCAAAGCCAAGCGCAATCATGGAGCGGCCGCTGTGAAAAACCTGTCGACGAATCATCGCTCATCCCCGCGTTCTCGACCTCTTGGTGGGTGGATCCTGGCCCTCCTGCTAATGATGTCTCTGTCGGCGGCGGCATCGGAGCTGGCCGATACCATCGCCCGGATCAAGCCCTCCGTGGTGGGGGTGGGCACCTTTCAGCCTACCGGCTCGCCCCGGGCAAATCTGCTGGGGACGGGATTTGCGGTGGCTGACGGGCGCCATGTGATCACCAATGACCATGTGATTCCCTTGACCATTGATACAGCCAATCGGGAGCATCTGGCGGTCTTCGTCCCCGGGTCCGGAGATTCCGGCGAGATGCGCCGGGCGGAGCGAGTGGCTTCCGATCCGTTACGGGATCTGGTGTTGTTGAAGATCGAGGGGGCGCCTCTGCCCACATTGCGCCTGGGCAACTCCGACCGCCTGCGGGAAGGCGAGACGGTGGCGCTTACCGGCTTTCCCATCGGCGCCATGCTGGGGCTGGTGCCGGCCACTCATGTGGGGATTGTTTCCGCCATCACGCCGGTTGCCATGCCCATGCATTCCACCCAGCAGCTGGACCCCCGGGTGATCCGGCGTCTGCGTGATCCCTATGCGGTGTTTCAGCTGGATGCCACGGCCTACCCCGGCAACAGCGGCAGCCCCCTGTACCGGCCCGCGACCGGCGAGGTGGTGGGGGTGTTGAACATGGTGTTTGTGAAGGAGGGGCGGGAGCGGGCGCTGGATCGGCCCAGCGGTATCAGCTATGCCATCCCCGGGAATTACATCCGGGATCTGTTGCGGCAGGTGGATCTGACGCCTTGAATGGGGCATTCCGGTGCCGGAGGGCATCCAGGTATCCATGTCGGGACCCATCTGATTCTTCCACGTCATTCCCGCGAAAGCGGGAATCCAGTCGCGGTTGGAGCATCCGTCCTGGGCTCCCGCTTTCGCGGGAGTGACGGGGTAGGCGCTAACGTGATGAGGCAGGCTCGGGAGCGACGGGGTGGGTTTAGAACGATCGCATGACCAGCACCTGCACCTTGAACAGAATGGCGGTCACCAGCAGGCCGATGCCGCCGGTGAGAATGACGATCAACTCCAGTCCGAGAAGGTAGTAATCACCCATCAGCCAGGTCCCGGTGCTGGCAAGACAGGTGGCAATGCCCAGCAGGGCAATGAGGGTGCCGGCAAAGTCCAGGATTTTTTCCATGTTCCGGTCCTGTTGGGTTGAGTTGGTGCGGTGGTTTCATCTCCAGAGTCTAGCAAGCAGCCGGCATTTTGCGGTTCGACGGGGCTTCCGCATCAAGCGGGTTTTGCTGCTCTCATGTGGCCATCATGGAGTCTGATTTGCATTGACCCCGGTGGGTTGTTTTCAATGGTACGACATGAGTTGAAACAGGCATTTCGGTTGGCAGGGTATCGTAGGTGTGAGGTGTTGCTGTTTTGTCGGTTTTTTTTACATGCCGGATGTAAGTGAATGCTTTTTCGCCACGGCCGATGATGATGTCGTTGTCAGCCGCTATGATTTGAGTAGGCATGATCATGGACGCTGGTGTTGTCGGTTGTTTATCGTCAATTCATATGTCGGCTTGGTTTACAAAGTCAGGTTGATTTTGTGAGTGTTGTCACGTTACATTGCACACAATATCCCCGCGATTCCGGGGCTTGATCGGGTTGGCTTTATTTTTGCTTAATTTTGTTGCAGGGGTTGACGCCATATCCTGGCTGCGCCCGGACAGGTTTCTGGTAAGCTTGCGCAGTTGTCGTTGTTCTGAATGCTGCCGGTCCGAGTGAGAGGGGGATTGCTCCTTCCCGGTAGCTTCCGGCTGAAGCGTCTTGTTTGCCTTGCTGCCATGAATTCCTACCTATTGCGAGGCTGGTTGTGATGGCTGACAAAAACATGCCCAACACTGGTGATGAGCGTTCCCGCACTTTGCTTCCTTCTGACGGCGAGGTTTCGGGAATCTCATGCTCTCAGGGGGTACAGTCCAGTCGGAGACGATTTGCTCTGGCTGCCGGCTCAACCTCTGTCCTCTTCGCCTTGGTCAACAGGCCGGCCTTGGGGGCGTGGGCCTGTGTCGCCGATACGCCCTCCGGGTTTGATTCGCTGAAGGCCAGTGGTCGCAAGGGGGATCGGGAAAACTTGCTCTGTGGGAAATCACCCGGATATTGGGGGAATGCCGCTAAGGTTCAGGGGGCGTCTTCCTCTGAGTTGGGCAGACTGTTCACCGATGTGTTCGTCTCCGCAAATCATTTTCAGGTTGTGGAGGATGTTCGTGATGCGGATTTAAGGATCAGTGCCTTGACGCTCGGCGATGTTGTATCCAGGCATCAGCACAAGAAGCAGTCGTTTCGTGATCCGGATAATCTTGCTCGTGCATTTGTGGCAGCTTATATGAATGCCACGACATGGCCAGGCACGTATCCTTTAAGTCCACGTCATGTGGTATCGATGTGGCATGAGCTTGATGGGGCGGGCGTGTATATGGTCAGGCCCGGGGTATCCTGGGATAAGGCCCGCGTGAAGGAATATCTCGAATCAACCTACGAAAGGACTGTCTGGATTGATGATGCCGACGAGTTTTTCGACGTCTCGGACAGCTCTCCGGATTGACCTTGGAGATTGATCACACAGACGGTATCGCTTGGCAATTGCATCCTGCAGGCGTGATCGTTCGAACCCTGGATGATGGCGTGGCCGTTTTTCACCAGGGTTCGGGTGATGTCTTTGTGCTGTCCCGTTTTCACGGTGAGGTGCTGGAGCATCTGGCGGCCGGGCGCGGCGATTTCATGGCATTGTTGCGGTCTTGCGCCCCCGACACCGAAACTTCCGGATCCGAAGATCTCCAATGCAAAACCCAGGAAGCGTTGTATCAGGTCATGTCCACCCTGGAGGGGATGCAGTTGGTGGAGCGGACGGCATAGAGGCCTCCCTCCCGTTGGTTGAGGTGGGTGCCATCCCCGCCCGTGACTTCAGAGCGCTGGTAGCCGGTGCCGGTGCCATTATCCATTTCGGGCGCTTTTCCTTTCGCCTGAGTTCCCCCGTTGAACACCTGGCCGATGAAGTCCATCGGATGTATCGGCATCACCCGGTGAGCCTGGAAGGGTTCGCCGACTTCCATGTGGAGGTGAGGCCGCCCCGTAATCTGCGGCGATGGTTCGGCAGGCAGCTTGAATTCCATGTGGACGGCAGTTCGTCTTTCTTCCCCTTGCCCCATGCGCAGGCCTTTCCGTTGCTGGAATGGGGGCTTAACTGGTGCGTGCATGACGCCGTGAAGGATTGCCTGATTCTGCATGCCGCCGTGGTGGAAAAGGACGGCAAGGCTCTGTTGATTCCCGCGCCGCCGGGTTCCGGCAAGAGCACCCTGGTGGCAGGGTTGGTGCATCACGGTTGGCGGTTGCTGTCGGATGAGCTGGCGCCGCTGGCCCTGGATGCACTCAGCATCGAAGGGTTGGCGCGCCCGATCAGTCTGAAGAATGACTCCATCGACCTGGTCAAGAGGCTGACGGGGGAGGATGCGTTCAGTGGGACGGTGCGGGACACCGTGAAGGGTTCGGTGGCGCTCATGCGCCCGCCCCGGGAGAGCGTGCTGGCCGTGCGGCGTCCGGCCGCCCCGGTGGCGGTGATCTTTCCGAAATTCACCCGTGGTGCCCGGCCCGTGCATCGCGGGGTGGGGCAGGGTGCCGCGTTTGCACTGCTGATGGAGAGCGCCTTCAATTTTTCAGCCCTGCGTCGGCAAGGTTTTGAAGCGTTGGCGGATCTTGTGGAGCGTTGCGGGTGCCACGAAATCGGCTACGGTAGTCTGGATGAGGGTATGCGGCTGGTGGAGGACATCCATGCCGCTGCCTGACGCGCGTGGTTCGGCAAGGGGGCTGCTCGTGTCCGGGGTGCTGGATCCCGTATCCCTGGGGACCCTTTCTCCCGGCCAGTGGGACGTATTGATCAGGCAGGCCCGCCTGAGTCGATTACTTGGCCGGTTGGCGGTGGGGCTTGAGGCGTGCGGATTACTGGCGTCCGTGCCCATCGGTCCTCGTCAGCATCTGGAATGGGCCATTGCCCGGGTGAATACCCAGGCAGAGGAGCTGGGGTGGGAGCTGTCCTGTATCGAGGAGGCGCTGTCCGGGCTGGATGTGCCGGTCATTCTGCTCAAGGGCGCGGCCTACCATGTGGCCGGTCTGGCGTTTGCCGGAGGGCGCCTGTTTGGTGATATCGACATCATGGTGGCGCCGGAGGCGTTGCCTCGGGTGGAGGCGGCGCTGATGCTCAAGGGCTGGGTGAACAGCCATCATGATGACTACGATCAGCGTTATTACCGTGAGTGGATGCATGAATTGCCGCCGATGCAGCATATCCGTCGCGGCACGACCCTTGACGTCCATCATTCGATCCTGCCGCCCACGGCCCGTCTGAAGACCCGTCCGGACTTGCTGATGGATGCCGCGATGACCCTCGACGGCTGTTTCTTCAGGGTGCTGGCGCCGGAGGACCGGGTGCTGCACAGCGCGACGCATCTGTTCTTTTCCGAGGGCGAGATGGCCGGCGGGCTCCGGGATCTGTTGGATCTGGACGGGATGATCCGGGGTTTTTCGGGCGACGAGGACTGGCGGCGCCTGCTGCTGCGGGCGGCCGAGATCGGGCTGGAGCGTCCCCTGTTCATGGCGCTGCATTACCTGGATCGTCTGGTGGGTACGCCTGTCCCGGGAGATGTGCTGGATCTGGCGCGGCGCCGTTATCCGGTGGGGTTCGGGGGGGCGGTGCTGGACTGGGGGTTGAGGATGTCCCTGTCCCCTTCGGACACCCTGGATCGGGGTGTCCCTCGGCGTTTGAGTGAGTGGCTGCTGATCATTCGGGGGCACTGGCAGAAAATGCCCCCTCATTTGCTGGTGATGCATCTGGGCAGGAAGGCCTTTGTTCGGCAGTCCTGAAGCCCGGTTCATCGCCGGGCCTGTTTCTTCCTAGTAGCGCGGCGCCCGTTCCCACTCCAGCGAGGTGCGAACGATGAACGCCAGGTCGTCGTGTCGCGGGGTCCAGCCCAATGTGGCGCGGATTCGGTCCGCCGCGGCCACCAGGCTGGGCGGGTCGCCGGGGCGGCGCGGTTCTTCCCGGATGTCCAGCGGCTTGCCGTTCAGGCGCTCCACCGCATCCAGCACTTCCCTGACGCTCAGGCCGTGGCCGTAGCCCACATTGAAGGTGTCCGATTCGCCTCCGGCGCGGAGGTGTTCCAGGGCCTTGAGGTGGGCGGCCGCCAGATCGCTGACGTGGATGTAGTCGCGCACGCCGGTACCGTCGGGGGTAGGGTAGTCGGTACCGAAGATGGAGACATGGGCGCGCTTGCCCACGGCGGCTTCGCAGGCCACCTTGACCAGCAGGGTGGCCTTTGCGGTGGACTGGCCGATGCGACCTTGCGGGTCGGAGCCGGCGACATTGAAGTAGCGCAGGATGACATGGCGCATTTCGCCGGCGGCGGAGAGATCCCTGAGCATCCATTCGCTCATGAGCTTGGAGGTGCCGTAGGGGTTGATGGGGGCGGTAGGGCTGTCTTCCCGGGCGATGCCGTCGTGGGGGATGCCGTAGACGGCGGCGGTGGAGGAGAAGACAAAATGCTTGACGCCGGCCCGGGCGCAGCATTCCAGCAGGGTGCGGGTGCCGCAGGTGTTGTTGCCGTAGTACTTGAGCGGATCGGCGACGGATTCCGGGACGATGGTGTGGGCGGCGAAGTGCATGACAGTGTCGATGTCATGCTCGTGCAGGATGCGACTGACCAGGGGCTTGTCGCCGATGTCGCCGATGATCAGTGTGTCCTGGTTGACGGCGTCCGCGAAGCCGGTGGAGAGGTTGTCCAGGACGATGACGCGTTCACCGGCCTCGGCCAGCATCAGGGCGGTGTGGCTGCCGATATAGCCGGCGCCGCCGGTGACGAGAATGGGGCTGTTTGACATGGCAATCCCTGTGATCCTTCATGTGGGAGCGGCTCCTGGCCGCGAAGGGTTTTGTGCCTGTTGATGTGTTGCCACTCGCCGGCGAGGCCGGCTCCCACTGGGCTTGCTCGTCTTGCGTGGGAGCGACCCCTGGCCGCGAAAGGGGTCATCAGGCCTGGATGGACCGGCCCCGGCCGATGGCGTAATAGGCAAACCCCATGTCTTCCAGGTGCCGTGGCTCGTAGAGGTTGCGACCGTCAAAGATGGTCGGGGTCTTGAGCTGCCTGCGGATCAAATCGAAGTCCGGGCTGCGAAAGACGTTCCATTCGGTGACGATGGCCAGTGCATCGGCGCCTGTCAGGGCCTCCTCATGGTCTTCGCACAGGGCCAGGTCCGGGCGCTCACCGTAGATGCGAGCGCATTCCTCCATGGCCACCGGGTCGTGGGCGCGGACGTGGACGCCGGCATCCCACAGTGCTTCCATCAGGGTGCGGCTGGAGGCCTCGCGCATGTCATCCGTGTTGGGTTTGAAGGAAAGGCCCCACAGGGCGATGGTGCGGCCCTTGAGGTCGCCGTCGAAGTGGGTGCGGATTTTGTCGAACAGACGTTCTTTCTGGCGCTCATTCACGTCCTCCACGGCGGCCAGCAGCTGGGCCTTGAAACCCACCTGGCGGGCGGTGCGTTCCAGGGCCTTCACGTCCTTGGGGAAGCAGGAACCGCCGTAGCCGCAACCGGGATAGATGAAGTGGTAGCCGATGCGCGGGTCGGAGCCGATGCCCTGGCGCACATGCTCGATGTCGGCGCCCAGTTTTTCCGCCAGGTTGGCCAGTTCGTTCATGAAGCTGATCTTGGTGGCCAGCATGGCGTTGGCGGCGTATTTGGTCAGTTCCGCCGAGCGGATGTCCATGGCCATGACCCGATCATGATTGCGGTTGAAGGGGGCATAGAGGGCACGCATGAGTTCGGCGGTGCGCGGGTTGTCGGTGCCGACGATGATGCGGTCAGGCTTCATGAAGTCGTCGATGGCAGCCCCTTCCTTGAGGAATTCCGGGTTGGAGACCACATCGAAGTCCACCTGGGAACCACGCTGGGCCAGGGTGTCGGTGATGGCCGCCTTGACCTTGTCGGCGGTGCCCACGGGGACGGTGGACTTGTTCACCACGATGCGGTACTCGCTCATGTTGTCGGCGATGGCGCGGGCCACGGCCAGTACGTGGCTCAGGTCGGCTGAACCGTCTTCGTCGGGTGGGGTGCCAACCGCGATGAACTGAAACAGCCCGTGCCTGACCCCTTCCGTCGGGTCCAGGGTGAAAGCGAGGCGCCCGGCGGCGGCGTTTTCGGCTACAAGATCATCCAGGCCGGGCTCGTAGATGGGGATCTCGCCGCGCTTGAGGCGTTCGATCTTGTCGGGGTCGATGTCCACGCACAGGACATGGTTGCCCACTTCCGCCAGGCAGGCGCCCGTGACCAGTCCTACGTAGCCGGAGCCGTATATGGTGACCTTCATGATCGTGCGATTCCCCTGATGTGGATCTTTGAGTCAATCGGGCATCGTAGCAAAGGCCTGTGATGACTTCATTAAGGAAACGCTCCCCTTCCTGCGCCGATTCCCCGAGACATTCACCTCATTCCCGCGAAAGGCTCACTGCGTCGCTCCCGCGAAAGCGGGAGTCCATGGGCGCTCAACCCACGACTGGATTCCCGCTTTCGCGGGAATGACGAATCCATTGCGTGGTCCGATGTGAGCGGCCGGGAATTTTGCCTTAATTGAAATTAGTGCTTGACAGTGGGGCCGCTCATGCGAATAATCACCGGCTTTCACCCCTGGAGGGGTTCCCGAGCGGTCAAAGGGGGCAGACTGTAAATCTGCTGGCTCAGCCTTCGAAGGTTCGAATCCTTCCCCCTCCACCAGATTCCTGGTCCCGGCGTTCACTGGTTTTGCAGTATGAGGTGGCGCCGGGTTTCCTTCCTGAGTCAGGGAAGGTGATGTGTTTTACTTGGCGTCCCGTCTTTCGGGTTTGTAGCGGGCGGGTGCCGGCAAGGCGACTGAGTGGCGCTACCGGCAGTGCGGGGTTCCGCGGGTGTAGTTCAATGGTAGAACCTCAGCCTTCCAAGCTGATGATGTGGGTTCGATTCCCATCACCCGCTCCAACAGCATAGTTATAGAGTCCGGCCCATATAGCTCAGTCGGTAGAGCACTTCCTTGGTAAGGAAGAGGTCACCGGTTCAAGTCCGGTTATGGGCTCCAACGTATATTTTTTGTAAAGCAAGAACTTCAACCGGGGTGCTAGACCATGTCGAAGGAAAAATTCGAGCGTAAGAAGCCGCACGTGAACGTGGGCACCATTGGTCACGTCGACCATGGCAAGACCACGCTGACGGCGGCGCTGACGGTGGTTCAGGCGAAGAAGTTTGGTGGTGAGGCCCGTGCCTACGACCAGATCGACAACGCCCCGGAAGAGCGCGCTCGCGGTATCACCATTGCCACCGCGCACGTGGAGTATGAGTCCGACAACCGTCACTATGCCCACGTTGACTGCCCCGGCCACGCCGACTATGTGAAGAACATGATCACCGGTGCGGCGCAGATGGACGGCGCGATCCTGGTGGTGTCCGCGGCCGACGGCCCGATGCCCCAGACTCGCGAGCACATCCTGCTGGCCCGTCAGGTGGGTGTGCCCTACATCGTCGTGTTCCTGAACAAGGCCGACATGGTGGACGACGCCGAGCTGCTGGAGCTGGTGGAAATGGAAGTGCGCGACCTGCTGTCGAGCTACGACTTCCCTGGCGACGACACCCCGATCATCGTGGGTTCCGCGCTCAAGGCGCTGGAAGGCGACACCTCCGATATCGGCATGCCGGCCATCGACAAGCTGATTGCGGCCCTGGACGAGTATATTCCGGAGCCGGAGCGTGCCATCGACGGTGCATTCCTGATGCCGGTGGAAGACGTGTTCTCCATCTCCGGTCGTGGTACTGTGGTGACCGGTCGTATCGAGCGCGGCATCGTGAAGGTGGGTGACGAAGTCTCCATCGTGGGTATCCGCGACACCATCAAGACCACCGTGACCGGCGTGGAAATGTTCCGCAAGCTGCTGGATCAGGGGCAGGCGGGTGACAACGTGGGCGTGCTGCTGCGCGGCACCAAGCGTGACGAAGTGGAGCGTGGCCAGGTGCTGTGCAAGAGCGGCTCCATCACCCCGCACACCAAGTTTGAAGCGGAAGTGTACGTGCTGTCGAAGGAAGAGGGTGGTCGTCACACCCCGTTCTTCAACGGCTACCGTCCGCAGTTCTACTTCCGTACCACGGACGTGACCGGTTCCTGCGATCTGCCGGAAGGCATCGAGATGGTGATGCCGGGTGACAACGTGAAGATGACCGTGTCCCTGATCGCGCCGATCGCGATGGAAGACGGTCTGCGCTTCGCGATCCGTGAAGGTGGCCGTACCGTCGGCGCTGGCGTGGTCGCCAAGATTATCGAGTAAGCAGTAAGAAGTGCTGGCGGAATCATCCGCCGAGGCGATACAATCGTCTGGCTGCATCGGCTTGAGTCCGGCGCCCGAAATCGGGCGCCGGGTTTAAATCGAAAGGCGATTCGCTTGTATCGGTTGTTACAGGCCAGTAGCTCAATTGGCAGAGCAGCGGTCTCCAAAACCGCAGGTTGGGGGTTCGAGTCCCTCCTGGCCTGCCATCTCTCGCAGGCAGTTGCGATTGCAACCGGGTCAAGTTCTATCCCATGGCAGGTAAAGCGGAAGTAGAAGGTGCCGGTTTCGATACCGTCAAGCTGCTGGCAGCCGTTGGGCTGCTGGTGGCGGGCGTCGTCGGCTTTTATTGGTTCTCGGACGGGTCGACGCTCCTCCGCGTCCTGGGTCTGCTGGCAATCAGCGGGGTGGCGGTGGGTATCGTGTTCACCACTGCCAAAGGCCGGGCGCTGGCGGGTTTCCTCCAGGATTCACGCACGGAAGTGCGCAAGATGGTCTGGCCCACCCGGGTCGAGACCCTGCAGACTTCTCTGGTCGTCCTGGCTGTGACCATCCTTGTGGCGATCATGTTGTGGCTGATCGACATGCTGTTGGGGTGGTCGATTCGCGAATTCATCCGCTGAGCAATTAGGAAGTCAAGATGGCCCTGCGTTGGTATGTCGTGCATGCATATTCCGGTTTCGAGAATCAGGTGAAGCGCTCCCTCAAGGAGCGCGTTGCCCGTTTTGACATGCAGGACAAGTTCGGGGACATCCTCGTGCCCACCGAGGAAGTGGTGGAGATGCGCGACGGGCAGAAGCGCAAGAGCGAGCGCAAATTCTTCCCCGGCTACGTCCTGGTTCAGATGGAAATGGACGAAGATACCTGGCACCTCGTGAAGAGCGTGCCCAAGGTGCTGGGTTTCATTGGCGCCAATGCTGATCGTCCCACGCCCATTTCCGACAAAGAAGCGGATGTCATTCTGCAGCGCATGCAGGAAGGCGCGGAGAAACCGCGTCCCAAGGTCTTGTTCGAGCCCGGCGAGGTGGTCCGGGTGACCGATGGCCCCTTCAACGACTTCAATGCCGTCGTCGAAGAGGTGAACTACGACAAGAACCGCCTGCTGGTGGCTGTGCAGATTTTTGGCCGCTCCACGCCCGTGGAGCTGGAGTTCCATCAGGTCGAGAAGGTCTAGGTCTGCTGGAAGCATCGAATCGCGGCAGGACCCGGGGTGCCCGGGTCCTGCCGCTTTTCCTCAGGGGAGCCGCAAGGCGCTAGTACCCATACTCAGGAGTTCATGTCATGGCTAAGAAAATCGAAGCTTACATCAAGCTTCAGGTGGCCGCCGGTAAGGCCAATCCCAGTCCCCCCGTCGGCCCCGCGCTGGGTCAGCGCGGTGTGAACATCATGGAATTCTGCAAGGCCTTCAATGCCCAGACCCAGAATCTGGAGCCGGGCCTGCCGATTCCCGTGGTGATCACTGTCTATTCCGACCGTTCTTTCACCTTCATCACCAAGACCCCGCCGGCTTCCGTGCTGCTGCGCAAGGCCGCTGGTGTGCCCAAGGGCTCCGCCACCCCCAATACCGTCAAGGTGGGCAAGGTGACCCGCGAGCAGGTGGAAGAAGTCGCCCGTACCAAGATGCCCGACCTGACCGCCGCGGATCTGGATGCCGCCGTGCGTTCCATCGCCGGCAGTGCGCGCAGTATGGGTCTTGACGTGGAGGGCGTGTGAGATGGCAAAGCTGAGCAAGCGCATGCGGGCGATCCGCGAGAAGGTCGAGCCGGGCAAGATGTATCCGGTGTCCGAGGCCCTTCAACTGCTGAAGGACACGGCTTCCGCCAAGTTCAGTGAATCCGTGGACGTGGCCGTGAATCTGGGTGTGGACCCGCGTAAGTCCGACCAGGTGGTGCGTGGTTCCACCGTGCTGCCCAACGGCACCGGCAAGACCGTGCGCGTGGCCGTGTTCACCCAGGGTGCCAATGCCGATGCCGCCCGCGAGGCCGGCGCCGACGTCGTGGGCATGGATGATCTGGCCGCCGAGGTGAAGGCCGGCAATCTGAACTTTGACGTGGTGATCGCCAGCCCCGACGCCATGCGCGTGGTGGGTCAGCTGGGCCAGATCCTGGGTCCCCGCGGTCTGATGCCGAATCCCAAGGTGGGTACGGTGGCCGCCGACGTGGCCGGCGCGGTGAGGAATGCCAAGGCCGGTCAGGTGCGCTATCGCACCGACAAGGGCGGAATCATCCACTGCACCATCGGCAACGTGAGCTTTGAGCCCAAGGCGCTGGAAGAAAACCTGATGGCGTTGCTGGGTGACCTGATGAAGGCCAAGCCGTCCGCCGCCAAGGGTGTGTACATGAAGCGGGTGACCGTTTCCACCACCATGGGCCCCGGCGTTCCGGTGGATCAGGGTTCGCTGGCGCTGTAATGGCATCAAGCCCCTCTCCCGCTGGCGGGAGAGGGGTGTGTAAGTGTTTTAGTTTGGGTGGGACTGCCGGCGCAAGCCGGTATCCGTCCAAGACCGCAGGCGTCCCGGTTGTCGGGACTTAATGGAAGCATCAGGTCCGCCTGCGCAGACGGTGTCTCCCGATTCAGGTTCTTCCTGCTGAGGGTACGCCGTAAAGGTAGTCGAGGGGTTTGTTGCCCCCCGGCTTTATCACTCAGCGTCATCGGCGCAAGCCCTTGACGTCAAACAGGAGGTATATCCGTGGCACTGAATCTCGAAGACAAGAAGGCGATTGTCTCTGAGGTCGCTGCGGTGGCCGCCAGCGCTCATTCAGCCGTTGCGGCTGAATATCGCGGGCTCTCCGTGGGCGAGATGACCGAGCTGCGCAAACTGGCGCGTGAGTCCGGCGTCTACCTGCGGGTGGTGAAGAACTCCCTTGCCCGTCGTGCGGTCGAGGGGACCGATTTCCAGTGCATGCAGGAAGGCATGGTCGGACCCCTGGTCCTGGCCTTCTCCCAGGAAGATCCGGGTGCCGCTGCAAGACTGGTCAAGGACTTTGCCAAGAGCCACGCGAAGCTGGAGTGCAAGATGGTGTCCGTGGGTGGACAGCTGCTGGGTCCGGGCGAACTGGATCGTCTGGCCAGCATGCCGACCCGCGACCAGGCCATCAGCCTGCTCATGGCTGTCATGAAGGCGCCGCTCGACAAGTTCGCGCGCACCCTCAACGAAGTCCCGGGCAAGTTCGTTCGCACTGTGGCCGCCATTCGCGACCAGAAACAGGCGGCTGCCTGAGTACATTTTTGAACCGAATCGGGTATCACACCCTCTTAGGAGTTAACCATGGCTGTTTCGAAAGAAGAAATCCTGGAAACCATTTCCAACATGACCGTCCTGGAAATCGTTGATCTGATTTCCGCGATGGAAGAGAAGTTCGGCGTGAGCGCCGCTGCCGCCGTGGCCGCCGCCCCCGTGGCTGCCGCTGGTGGTGAAGCTGCTGCCGAGGTCAAGGACGAGTTCGACGTCGTCATGACCAGCTTCGGCGCCAACAAGGTCAACGTGATCAAGGTCATCCGCGGTCTGACCGGTCTGGGTCTGAAGGAAGCCAAGGACATGGTCGAATCCGCTCCCGCCACCGTGAAGGAAGGCGTGAACAAGGACGAAGCCGAAAAGATCAAGAAGGAACTGGAAGAAGCCGGCGCCAGCGTCGAACTCAAGTAAGGCGTTGGTCTGGTCTTTGTTTCGCGACCTGGTCGCGTGACACCCGGGGGCTGGCGGTGATACACCGCCGGCCTCTTGCTGCTTGCTCCACTTCACCCCGCACACAAGGGTGGCGTGTCGATTCTAGTGTGAGGAATCACAATGGCTTATAGCTACACCGAGAAGAAGCGCATCCGCAAGGATTTCGGCAAACGGCCCCAGATCCTCGATGTCCCCTATCTGCTGGCCACGCAGATTGATTCCTACCGTCAGTTCCTGCAGATGAGCGAGCCCCGCCAGGGCCGCGACGAGGTAGGCCTGCACGCCGCCTTCAAGTCGGTGTTCCCGATCGTGAGTTATTCCGGGTCCGTGGAACTGGAATACGTCAGCTACCGCTTGGGTGATCCCGTATTTGATGTGAAGGAATGTCAGTTGCGGGGGATGACCTATGCCGCCCCGCTGCGTGTGCTGCTGCGCCTGGTGATCTACGACAAGGAAGCCCCGGCGGGCTCCCGTGTGGTCAAGGACATCAAGGAACAGGAAGTCTACATGGGGGAACTGCCCCTTATGACCGAGAACGGTACGTTCGTGATCAACGGCACCGAGCGCGTGATCGTGTCTCAGCTGCACCGGTCCCCCGGCGTGTTCTTCGATCACGATAAGGGCAAGACCCACAGCTCCGGCAAGCTGCTGTTCAATGCCCGCGTGATTCCCTACCGCGGCTCCTGGCTTGACTTCGAGTTTGATCCGAAGGACGCCATCTTTGTGCGTATCGACCGTCGCCGCAAGCTGCCCGCGACGGTGCTGCTCCGTGCCTTGGGCATGGAGGAAGAAGAGATCCTGGAAACCTTCTTCGAGACCAACACGGTCAAGATCCTGAAAGAAGGTTTCGAGATGGAACTGGTTCCGGAACGCCTGCGTGGCGAAACGGCGGCCTTTGACATCTATGTGGGCGACCAGCTGCTGGTGGAGTCCGGACGCCGCATCACCGCCCGTCATGTGCGCCAGATGGAGCAGGCCGAGCTGAAGTCCCTGGAAGTGCCGGCCGAATTCCTGGTGGGCAAGATCCTGGCCCACACCATCGCCGATGAAGACAGCGGCGAACTGGTGGCCAATGCCAACGACGAACTCACGCCCGACACGCTGGAGAAGATCCGTCGCTCCGGTGCCAGGAGCTTCCGTACCCTGTACACCAACGATCTGGATCACGGGCCCTATATCTCCAGCACCCTGCGCATCGACACCACGCGCTCCCAGCTGGAGGCCCAGGTGGAGATCTACCGGATGATGCGTCCGGGCGAGCCGCCGACCAAGGATGCCGCAGAGAACCTGTTCCAGAATCTGTTTTTCACCGAAGACCGGTATGACCTCTCCACCGTGGGGCGCATGAAGTTCAACCGCCGCGTGGGTCGCGAGGAAGAAACCGGTCCCGGTGTGCTGGACAACAACGACATCCTGGACGTGATCAAGGTCCTGATCGACATCCGTAACGGCAACGGCCATGTGGACGACATCGACCACCTGGGCAACCGTCGCGTACGCAGCGTGGGCGAGATGGCGGAAAACGTCTTCCGCGTCGGTCTGGTGCGCGTGGAGCGGGCCGTGAAGGAACGCCTGAGCGTGGCCGAGAGCGAAGGCCTGATGCCCCAGGAACTGATCAACGCCAAGCCGGTGGCGGCGGCGGTGAAGGAGTTCTTCGGCTCCAGCCAGCTGTCCCAGTTCATGGACCAGAACAACCCGCTGTCGGAGGTTACCCACAAGCGGCGTATCTCCGCCCTGGGTCCCGGCGGTCTGACCCGCGAGCGGGCGGGCTTCGAAGTCCGTGACGTGCATCCCACCCACTATGGTCGCGTCTGCCCCATCGAGACCCCGGAAGGTCCGAACATCGGTCTGATCAACTCCCTGGCCGTGTACGCTCGCACCAACCGCTACGGTTTCCTGGAAACCCCGTACCGCCGGGTGGTGGACGGCAAGGTGACCGAGGAGATCCTGTATCTGTCGGCCATCGAGGAAGGCAACTACGTCATCGCCCAGGCGAACGCCACCCTGGACGAGTCCGGCAACCTGGTGGATGAACTGGTGTCCTGCCGATTCCAGAACGAATTCACCATGTCCACCCCGGACAAGATCCAGTGCATGGACATCTCGCCCAAGCAGATCGTCTCCGTGGCGGCGGCGCTGATTCCGTTCCTGGAGCATGACGACGCCAACCGCGCCCTCATGGGTTCCAACATGCAGCGTCAGGCGGTGCCCTGTCTGCGTGCCGAGACCCCGGTGGTGGGCACCGGCATCGAGCGTACCGTGGCCATCGACTCCGGTTCCTCCATCGTGGCCCGTCGCGGCGGGGTGGTGGATTCCGTGGACGCGGCCCGCGTGGTGGTGCGTGTCAACGATGACGAGACCGAAGCCGGCGAACCCGGTGTGGATATCTACAACTTCATCAAGTACACCCGCTCCAACCAGAACACCTGCATCAACCAGCGTCCGCTGGTCCGTGTCGGTGACGTCATTGCCCGCGGTGATGTCATCGCCGACGGTTCCTCGACGGATCTGGGCGAACTGGCCCTGGGCCAGAACATGCTGGTGGCCTTCATGCCCTGGAATGGCTACAACTTCGAGGACTCCATCCTCATCTCCGAGCGGGTGGTGCAGGAAGACCGCTTCACCTCGATCCACATCGAGGAGCTCACCTGCGTGGCCCGGGACACCAAGCTGGGGCCGGAGGAGATCAGTGCCGACATTCCCAACGTATCCGAGGGCCTGCTGTCCAAGCTGGATGAGTCGGGTATCGTTTACGTGGGTGCCGAGGTGAAGCCGGGTGACATCCTGGTGGGCAAGGTCACGCCCAAGGGCGAAACCCAGCTGACCCCGGAAGAGAAGCTGCTGCGCGCCATCTTCGGTGAGAAGGCCTCGGACGTGAAGGACACCAGTCTGCGCGTTTCCTCCGGTATCGAGGGTACCGTGATCGACGTGCGTGTCTTCACCCGCGACGGCGTGGAGAAGGACAAGCGAGCCCTGCAGATCGAGGAAATGGCCCTGGAGTCGGTGCGCAAGGACCTCAAGGACCAGCTGCGCATCTACGAGGACGACATTTACGATCGCGTGGAGAAGCTGCTCTCCGGCAAGCTGGCGGCCGGTGGCCCCGGCGGCCTGAAGGACGGCGCCAAGGTGACCCGCACCTACCTGAGCGAACTGCCGCGGGAGAAGTGGTTCGAGATCCGCATGCGCAGCGAGGAAGTCAACGAACAGCTGGAACTGATGCAGGATCAGCTCAAGCTGCAGCATGACGCCTTCGAGAAGCGCTTCAAGGAGCAGAAGGCCAAGCTCACCGCCGGTGACGATCTGGCCCCGGGTGTGTTGAAGATGGTCAAGGTCTACCTGGCCGTGAAGCGTCGCATGCAGCCCGGTGACAAGATGGCCGGCCGCCACGGTAACAAGGGCGTGGTCTCCATGATCGTACCGATGGAAGACATGCCTTACCTGGAGGATGGCTCTCCCGTGGATATCGTGCTCAATCCCCTGGGTGTGCCGTCGCGCATGAACGTGGGGCAGGTGCTGGAGACCCACCTGGGGTGGGCCGCCAAGGGCCTGGGCCAGAAGATCGGCCGCATGATTGATGCCAAGGCCCAGGTGGACGAGCTGCGCCGGTTCCTGGATCAGGTCTACAACCATGATCCCAAGAACATCAAGGAAGACCTGTCCCAGCTCGCCGACGAGGAAGTCATCGAGTTGGCCAGGCGCCTGCGTCGCGGTGTGCCCATGGCCACTCCGGTGTTCGACGGTGCCGAAGAGCATGAGATCAAGCACATGCTCAAGCTGGCGGATCTGCCGGAAACCGGCCAGACCTTCCTCTGCGACGGTCGGACCGGCGAGACCTTCGATCGTCCGGTGACCGTGGGCTACATGCACATGCTGAAGCTGAACCATCTGGTGGACGACAAGATGCACGCCCGTTCCACCGGTCCGTACAGCCTGGTCACCCAGCAGCCGCTGGGTGGCAAGGCCCAGTTCGGTGGCCAGCGCTTCGGGGAGATGGAAGTCTGGGCCCTGGAGGCCTATGGCGCCGCCTATACACTGCAGGAAATGTTGACCGTGAAGTCGGATGACGTACAGGGCCGCAACAAGATGTACAAGAACATCGTCGACGGCGATCACCGGATGGAAGCGAATATTCCCGAGTCCTTCAACGTACTCATGAAGGAAATCCGTTCGCTGGCCATCAATATCGAACTGGAGCAGGACTGAGCCAGGACCACATGACGGGGGCGGACCTTCCGTCCGCCCCGTCGGGCAATCAGGACGTGTCCGCTCCGACTCAATCGAGGTGAATCGATGAAAGATCTTCTCAATCTACTCAAGCAGCAAGGCCAGGTGGAAGAATTTGATGCCATCCGGATCGCGCTGGCGTCCCCTGAAATGATCCGGTCCTGGTCATTCGGCGAGGTCAAGAAGCCGGAAACCATCAACTACCGTACCTTCAAGCCGGAACGGGATGGCCTGTTCTGCGCCAAGATCTTTGGTCCCATCAAGGACTACGAGTGCCTTTGCGGCAAGTACAAGCGCCTCAAGCACCGCGGCGTGGTGTGCGAAAAGTGCGGCGTGGAAGTGACCCAGACCAAGGTGCGCCGCGAGCGCATGGGGCATATCGAACTGGCCAGTCCGGTGGCCCATATCTGGTTCCTCAAGAGCCTGCCGTCCCGCATTGGCCTGCTGCTGGACATGACCCTGCGCGATATCGAGCGGGTGCTGTATTTTGAAGCCTTCGTGGTGGTGGATCCGGGCATGACCACCCTGGAGCGGGGCCAGCTGCTGAGCGACGAGCAATACCTGGACGCCATCGAGGAGCATGGTGATGAGTTCGATGCCCGCATGGGCGCCGAGGCCGTGTTCGAGCTGCTGCGCTCCATCGATCTGCAGCAGGAGGCCAACCGCCTGCGCACGGAGGTGCGCGAGACCAGCTCCGACACCAAGATCAAGCGTCTGGCCAAGCGCCTGAAGCTGATCGAGTCCTTCCTGGAATCCGGCAACAAGCCCGAGTGGATGATTCTCACGGTGCTGCCGGTGCTGCCGCCGGATCTGCGTCCCCTGGTGCCCCTGGACGGCGGTCGCTTCGCCACCTCCGACCTGAACGATCTGTATCGCCGGGTCATCAACCGCAACAACCGTCTCAAGCGCCTGCTGGAGCTCAATGCCCCGGATATCATCGTGCGCAACGAAAAGCGCATGCTGCAGGAGGCGGTGGATGCCCTGCTGGACAACGGCCGTCGCGGCCGTGCCATCACCGGCACCAACAAGCGCCCGCTCAAGTCCCTGGCCGACATGATCAAGGGTAAGCAGGGTCGCTTCCGTCAGAACCTGCTGGGCAAGCGCGTGGACTACTCCGGTCGTTCCGTGATCGTGGTGGGTCCGACCCTGCGCCTGCACCAGTGCGGTCTGCCCAAGAAGATGGCCCTGGAACTGTTCAAGCCCTTCATCTTCGGCAAGCTGCATCGCCGTGGCCTGGCCACCACCATCAAGGCAGCCAAGAAGCTGGTGGAAAGGGAAGGGCCGGAGGTCTGGGATATCCTCGAAGAGGTGATCCGCGAGCATCCGGTGATGCTCAACCGGGCACCGACCCTGCATCGTCTGGGTATCCAGGCCTTTGAGCCGGTGCTCATCGAAGGCAAGGCCATTCAGCTGCATCCGCTGGTCTGTGCCGCGTTCAACGCGGACTTCGACGGCGACCAGATGGCGGTGCATGTGCCCCTGTCCCTGGAGGCGCAGCTGGAAGCCCGCGCCCTGATGATGTCCACCAACAACATCCTGTCCCCGGCCAACGGCGAGCCCATCATCGTGCCGTCCCAGGACATCGTGCTGGGCCTGTACTACATGTCCCGCGAGCGCATCAATGCCCGGGGCGAGGGCATGATGTTCAGTGACGTGGACGAGGTACACCGCGCCTACGAGAACGGCGTGGTGGAACTGCATGCCCGCGTGCAGGTGCGTATCCGCGAAGTGGTGGTGAGCGAGGAAGGCGAGCATTCGGAAACCCTGACCCGCTACCAGACCACGGTGGGTCGTGCCCTGCTGTCCCGCATCCTGCCCCCCGGCCTGCCGTTCGAAATCGTCAACCGAGATCTGACCAAGAAGGCCATCTCCGGGCTGATCAACCACTGCTATCGTCGGGTGGGTCTGAAGGAGACGGTGATCTTCGCCGACCAGCTGATGTACACCGGCTTCAAATACTCCACCCGGGGTGGCGTCTCCTTCGGTATCAACGACATGGTGATCCCGGACGAGAAGATGGGCATCCTGGCGGCGGCCGAGACCCAGGTGAAGGACATCGAGGAGCAGTATTCCTCGGGTCTGGTGACCAAGGGCGAACGCTACAACAAGGTGGTGGACATCTGGTCCCATACCAACGACCAGGTGGCCAAGGCCATGATGGAGAAGCTGGGCAAGGACGAGGTGGAAGATGCCGAAGGCAAGCTCGTCAAGCAGCCTTCCTTCAACTCCATCTTCATGATGGCCGACTCAGGGGCCCGTGGTTCCGCCGCCCAGATCCGTCAGCTGGCGGGGATGCGCGGCCTGATGGCCAAGCCGGACGGCTCCATCATCGAGACCCCCATCACGGCGAACTTCCGTGAAGGTCTGAACGTGTTGCAGTACTTCATTTCCACCCACGGCGCCCGTAAGGGTCTGGCGGATACGGCGCTCAAGACCGCCAACTCCGGTTACCTGACCCGGCGTCTGGTGGACGTGGCCCAGGACCTGGTGGTGACCGAGCAGGACTGCGGTACCGACCAGGGCATCATCATGAAGCCCATCATCGAAGGTGGTGACGTGGTGGAGCCGCTGCGTGAGCGGGTGCTGGGTCGTGTGCTGGCGGAAGATGTGCTTTCACTGGCCGGCGACCTGATCATGCCCCGCGGTACCCTGCTGGATGAGGACGCCGTGGACGCCATGGAAGCCGCCGGCGTGGACGAAGTGGTGGTGCGTTCCGCCATCACCTGCCAGACCCGTCACGGCATCTGTGCCAAGTGCTACGGTCGTGACCTGGCCCGTGGTCACCGGGTGAACATCGGTGAGGCGGTGGGCGTCATCGCCGCCCAGTCCATCGGTGAGCCGGGGACCCAGCTCACCATGCGTACCTTCCACATCGGGGGTGCCGCCAGCCGTACCGCGGCTGCCAGCAGCATTTCCGTCAAGGGCAAGGGCTCCATCCGTCTGCACAACATCAAGACGGTGACCAACAAGCACGGCAACCTGGTGGCGGTTTCCCGTTCCGGTGAAATCGGCGTCATCGACGAAGCCGGCCGTGAGCGCGAGCGCTACAAGCTGCCTTATGGTGCGGTCATTCTGGTGGCCGATGGCGAAGCCGTGGAAGCTGGCAAGGAAGTGGCGACCTGGGATCCCCACACCCACCCGATCATCACCGAGGTGGCCGGTACCATTCGTACCCAGGACTTCCACGACGGCGTGACGGTGAACAAGCAGGTGGACGACATCACCGGCTTGACCTCCACCGTGGTCATCGATCCCAAGTCCCGTGGATCCATCGGCAAGGACATGCGCCCCATGGTGAAGCTGGTGGGGCCCAATGGTCAGGACCTGTGCCTGGCGGGGACCGAGATTCCGGCTAACTACGTGCTGCAGAGCGGCGCGATCGTGAACCTGGAGGACGGTGCCACGGTGGAAGTGGGTGACGTTATCGCCCGTATCCCGCAGGAGTCTTCCAAGACCCGTGACATCACCGGTGGTTTGCCTCGGGTGGCCGATCTGTTCGAGGCCAGAAAGCCGAAGGAACCCGCCATCCTGGCTGAGCGTTCCGGTACGGTCAGCTTCGGCAAGGACACCAAGGGCAAGCAGCGTCTGATCATCACCGATGACAAGAGCGGCGAGACCCACGAGGAACTGATTCCCAAGTGGCGCCAGGTGAACGTGTTCGAAGGTGAGCATGTGGAGCGCGGGGAAGTGATCGCCGACGGCGAACCCAACCCCCATGACATCCTGCGGTTGCTGGGCGTCACTGCCCTGGCCGAATACATGGTCAAGGAGATCCAGGACGTTTATCGTCTGCAGGGCGTGAAGATCAACGACAAGCACATCGAGGTGATCATTCGCCAGATGCTGCGCAAGGTGGAAATCACCTATCCGGGAGACAGCCGCTTCCTCAACGGGGAGCAGGTGGATCGTGCCCGGGTGGTGGAAGAGATGGACATGCTGGGACCGGACAAGCAGCATCCCCTGTATGATCGGGTGCTGCTGGGCATCACCAAGGCCTCGCTGGTCACGGAATCCTTCATCTCAGCGGCTTCCTTCCAGGAAACCACGAGGGTGCTCACCGAGTCCGCCGTGCGCGGTGCCCGGGACGACCTGCGCGGCCTGAAGGAGAACGTGATCGTGGGTCGCCTGATCCCGGCGGGTTCCGGGCTGGCGTACCACAAGGAGCGCCGTCGTCGCCGACACAGCGAGGGGTTGACCCTGGCCGTGCCGGAAGCGGCTTCCGCTCCGTCCCAGGCCCCGGTGACACCCGAATCCAACGGGGATTCGGATGGCGCCGCGGCCGCCGAGGAATGATGCAGCAGTCTTTTGGTGGTGAGAAGGGCCGTCATGTCTTGACACTGACGGGCCCTCTGCCTAACATATCGCACCCTCGACAGGCCGGTAGGTCCGGCCTGTCGTTGTTTTTGGGCTAGGAGAAACGCTTTCATGGCAACAATTAACCAGTTAGTGCGCAAGCCGCGCAAGCGCCCGACGGAAAAGAGCAACGTGCCGGCCCTGGAGGCCTGCCCGCAGAAGCGTGGCGTGTGTACACGTGTCTATACCACCACGCCGAAGAAGCCGAACTCCGCGCTGCGTAAGGTCGCTCGTGTGCGCCTGACGAACGGTTACGAGGTCTCCAGCTACATCGGTGGTGAAGGTCACAACCTTCAGGAACACTCGGTGGTGCTCATTCGTGGTGGTCGTGTCAAGGATTTGCCGGGTGTGCGCTATCACACGGTTCGTGGCAGCCTGGATACCCAGGGTGTACAGAACCGTAAGCAGGCTCGCTCCAAGTACGGCGCCAAGCGTCCCAAGAAGGCCTAAGGGCTCGTTGAGATAAGACCATGTCCAGAAGATCTGAAGCTCCCAAGCGCACCATCCTTCCCGATCCCAAGTACGGGAGTGAGCTGCTCGCCAAATTCATCAATACCGTGATGCGCGATGGCAAGAAGTCCGTTGCGGAGCGCGTGCTGTACGGCGCCCTGACCCAGATTGAATCCAAGAAGGGCGACGGTATCCAGGTGCTGGAGCAGGCCCTGGAAAACGTACGTCCCCGCGTCGAGGTGAAGTCCCGTCGCGTGGGTGGTGCCACCTATCAGGTGCCTGTAGAGGTGCGCGCCGTGCGTCAGAATGCGCTGGCCATGCGCTGGATCGTGGACGCCTCCCGCAAGCGCGGCGAGAAGTCCATGGCCCTGAAGCTGGCAGGCGAGCTGATGGATGCCGCTGAAAGCAAGGGTGCCGCCGTGAAGAAGCGTGAAGACACCCATCGCATGGCGGATGCCAACAAGGCCTTCTCGCATTACCGCTGGTAAGGCAACCGGCGGTCAGAAACAAGACTTTTCGAGGTAATACAAGTGGCACGCAAAACACCCATCGAGCGCTACCGGAATATCGGTATCATGGCGCACATCGACGCCGGCAAGACGACCACGACGGAGCGTATCCTGTTCTATACCGGCGTCTCCCACAAGCTCGGTGAGGTGCATGACGGCGCTGCCACCATGGACTGGATGGAGCAGGAGCAGGAGCGCGGCATCACCATCACTTCTGCTGCGACCACCTGCTTCTGGTCCGGCATGGACAAGCAGTTCCCCGAGCATCGCATCAATATCATCGATACGCCCGGACACGTGGACTTCACCATTGAGGTGGAGCGTTCCCTGCGCGTGCTGGACGGTGCCTGTGCCGTGTTCTGCGCCGTGGGTGGCGTTGAGCCTCAGTCCGAGACCGTGTGGCGCCAGGCCAACAAGTATCAGGTCCCGCGGATGGCGTTTGTCAATAAGATGGACCGCCCCGGCGCCAACTTCCTGCGCGTGATCGGGCAGATCCGCGATCGCTTGGCCGCCAATCCCGTGCCTATCGTGATGCCCATCGGTGCCGAAGATACCTTTATTGGTGTGGTGGATCTGCTGACCATGAAGGCCATCTACTGGGATGACGCTTCTCAGGGTATGACCTTCGAGGCAAAAGAAATCCCCGCCGAGCTGGTGGATCTCTGCCAGGAATGGCGCGATCACATGGTGGAGGCTGCAGCCGAGGGCTCCGAGGAGCTGATGGAGAAGTACCTGGAAGGCGGCGAGCTGAGCATCGATGAGATCAAGCAGGGCCTGCGTGCCCGTACCCTGCGTAACGAAGTCATTCCCGCCCTGTGCGGTACCGCCTTCAAGAACAAGGGTGTGCAGCGCATGCTGGACGCGGTGATCGAGTTCATGCCGGCCCCCACCGACGTGCTGGCCATCAAGGGTATCCTGGATGATGCGGCCGAAAGCGAAGGCGTGCGTCATTCCACCGATGATGAGCCTTTTGCCGCGCTGGCGTTCAAGATCGCCACCGACCCGTTTGTCGGTACGCTGACCTTCTTCCGCGTCTATTCCGGTGTGGTGCAGTCCGGTGACAGCGTCTACAACCCGGTCAAGGGCAAGAAGGAGCGCGTCGGCCGTATCGTGCAGATGCACGCCAACTCCCGCGAAGAGATCAAGGAAGTGCGCGCCGGCGACATCGCTGCTGCGGTGGGCCTGAAGGATGTCGGCACCGGCGATACCCTGTGCGATCTGAACAACATCATTACCCTGGAACGCATGGAGTTCCCCGAGCCGGTGATCTCCGTGGCCGTGGAGCCCAAGACCAAGGGTGACCAGGAAAAGATGGGTGTGGCCCTGTCAAAGCTGGCCCAGGAAGATCCTTCCTTCCAGGTGCGTACCGACGAGGAGTCCGGCCAGACCATTATCTCCGGCATGGGCGAGCTGCACCTGGACATCATCGTCGACCGCATGCGTCGCGAGTTCAAGGTGGAGGCCAACGTGGGCAAGCCCCAGGTGGCTTACCGCGAAACCATCCGCAAGACGGTGGAGCAGGAAGGCAAGTTCGTGCGCCAGTCCGGTGGTCGTGGTCAGTACGGTCACGTCTGGCTGCGCATCGAGCCTCTGGAGGCCGGTGCCGGTTATGAGTTCGTCAACGGTATTGTCGGCGGTGTGGTGCCCAAGGAATACATCCCCGCCGTGGACAAGGGCGTGCAGGAACAGATCAAGAACGGTGTCATCGCCGGCTTCCCGGTGGTGGACGTGAAGGTCACCCTGTTCGACGGTTCCTACCACGACGTGGACTCCTCGGAAGCCGCATTCAAGATCGCCGGTTCCATCGGCTTCAAGGAAGGCGCCGCCAAGGCGGGTGCCGTTCTGCTGGAGCCCATCATGAAGGTGGAAGTGGTGACGCCGGAAGAATACATGGGCGACGTGATGGGTGACCTGAACCGTCGTCGCGGTCTGGTGCAGGGTATGGACGATGCCCCGGCGGGCAAGATCGTTCGCGCCGAAGTGCCGCTGGCCGAGATGTTCGGTTACTCCACCGACCTGCGTTCCGCCACTCAGGGTCGCGCCGTGTACTCCATGGAATTTGCCAAGTACGCGGAAGCGCCGGCCAGCGTGGCTGAAGCGGTCATCAAGAAGTCGTCCTGAAGATCGGCCTGATCGGACGTCACCAGATTCGAATATTGAAGGGGTAATACTAAGGTGTCGAAGGAAAAGTTTGAGCGTAAGAAGCCGCACGTGAACGTGGGCACGATCGGTCACGTCGACCATGGCAAGACCACGCTGACGGCGGCGCTGACGGTGGTTCAGGCGAAGAAGTTTGGTGGTGAGGCCCGTGCCTACGACCAGATCGACAACGCCCCGGAAGAGCGCGCTCGCGGTATCACCATTGCCACCGCGCACGTGGAGTATGAGTCCGACAACCGTCACTATGCCCACGTTGACTGCCCCGGCCACGCCGACTATGTGAAGAACATGATCACCGGTGCGGCGCAGATGGACGGCGCGATCCTGGTGGTGTCCGCGGCCGACGGCCCGATGCCCCAGACCCGCGAGCACATCCTGCTGGCCCGTCAGGTGGGTGTGCCCTACATCGTCGTGTTCCTGAACAAGGCCGACATGGTGGACGACGCCGAGCTGCTGGAGCTGGTGGAAATGGAAGTGCGCGACCTGCTGTCGAGCTACGACTTCCCTGGCGACGACACCCCGATCATCGTGGGTTCCGCGCTCAAGGCGCTGGAAGGCGACACCTCCGATATCGGCATGCCGGCCATCGACAAGCTGATTGCGGCCCTGGACGAGTACATTCCGGAGCCGGAGCGTGCCATCGACGGTGCATTCCTGATGCCGGTGGAAGACGTGTTCTCCATCTCCGGTCGTGGTACTGTGGTGACCGGTCGTATCGAGCGCGGCATCGTGAAGGTGGGTGACGAAGTCTCCATCGTGGGTATCCGCGACACCATCAAGACCACCGTGACCGGCGTGGAAATGTTCCGCAAGCTGCTGGATCAGGGTCAGGCGGGTGACAACGTGGGCGTGCTGCTGCGCGGCACCAAGCGTGACGAAGTGGAGCGTGGCCAGGTGCTGTGCAAGAGCGGCTCCATCACCCCGCACACCAAGTTTGAAGCGGAAGTGTACGTGCTGTCGAAGGAAGAGGGTGGTCGTCACACCCCGTTCTTCAACGGCTACCGTCCGCAGTTCTACTTCCGTACCACGGACGTGACCGGTTCCTGCGATCTGCCGGAAGGCATCGAGATGGTGATGCCGGGTGACAACGTGAAGATGACCGTGTCCCTGATCGCGCCGATCGCGATGGAAGACGGTCTGCGCTTCGCGATCCGTGAAGGTGGCCGTACCGTCGGCGCCGGTGTCGTTTCCAAGATCATCGAGTAAGCATCATGGCAGCCAAGCAGAGAATCCGTATTCGCCTCAAGGCCTTCGATCATCGTCTGATCGATCGTTCCGCCAGTGAGATCGTGGAAACCGCGAAGCGTACCGGTGCCCGTGTGAAGGGCCCGATCCCGCTGCCGACCAAGATGGAAAGCTTTACCGTGCTGATTTCTCCGCACGTCAACAAGGACGCCCGTGATCAGTACGAGATCCGTACCCACAAGCGCCTGATGGACATCATGGACCCCACGGACAAGACCGTGGACGCCCTGATGAAGCTGGATCTGGCCGCTGGCGTGGATGTGCAAATAAAGCTTAACTAGCCGCAATAGTTGTGGCATAATTGTTGGCTTTCCATGGCCCGGTGCAGGGTAACTTGTGCCGGGCCGTGATTTTCAGAACGCAGAATAATTTCTTCGGCGCTCCTTTTCGGGGCGGAAGCAAGAGGTAGTGTCATGGCAATCGGACTGGTCGGTCGCAAGGTGGGCATGACTCGTGTCTTCACTGAAGACGGAGTCTCCCTGCCGGTGTCTGTCATCGAGGTTGAGCCTAACCGGGTGGCGCAGGTTAAGACCAGCGACCGGGATGGTTATCGGGCCGTGCAGGTCGCGGTGGGCAGCCGCAAGGCAAGTCGTGTTTCCAAGCCCCAGGCGGGCCACCTGGCCAAGGCCGGTGTGGAAGCCGGTCGCGGGCTTTGGGAGTTCCGTCTCGAGGACGGAGAAGGTGAAGGCATCGAAGCGGGTGCCAGCCTTAATGTGGAAGTCTTTTCCGCGGGTCAGAAGGTGGATGTCACCGGGACCAGCAAGGGTAAAGGCTTCCAGGGTGTCATCAAGCGTCACAATTTCAGTATGCAGGATGCCACTCACGGTAACTCGCGCTCTCATCGGGCGCCGGGCTCGATCGGTCAAAACCAGACCCCGGGTCGCGTATTCAAGGGTAAGAAGATGGCCGGCCAGATGGGGAATGAGCGCTGCACCGTGCAGAACCTGGAAGTGGTCCGGGTTGATGTCGAGCGCAATCTGCTCCTGATTCATGGTGCGGTGCCGGGTTCCACCGGTGGTGACGTGCTGGTGCGTCCCGCTGTCAAGGCGAAAGGTTGAATCTCATGAAGCTTCAGGTTCAAGACACCCAGCAGGACGTCGAGGTCTCTGATCGCGCGTTCGGTCGGGATTTTAACGAGGCCCTGGTGCACCAGGCCGTGGTTGCCTACATGGCAGGCGGTCGTGCCGGTACCAAGGCGCAGAAGAGCCGCAGTGATGTGCGTGGCGGCGGTGCCAAGCCCTGGCGTCAGAAGGGGAGTGGTCGTGCCCGCGCCGGTACCATTCGCAGCCCACTGTGGCGTGGGGGTGGTGTGACCTTTGCAGCACGTCCCCGGGATTATTCCCAGAAGCTGAACAAGAAGATGTATCGCGCCGCCATGGCCAGCATCTTCTCCGAGCTGGTTCGTCAGGATCGTCTGGTGGTGGTGGATGCGTTCAGTGTTGACGCTCCCAAGACCCGTGACCTGAAGGCCAAGCTGGACGGCATGAACCTCGAGGGTGCCCTGATTGTCACCAGCGAGGCGGATATCAATCTCTATCTGTCTGCCCGCAACCTGCTCCGCGTGGGTGTGTGCGAAGTGGTGGATCTGAATCCGGTGGCTCTGGTGGGTTTCGACAAGGTGATCATCACCGTGCCGGCGCTGAAGCAAGTTGAAGGGTGGCTGTCATGAACGAGGAAAGACTGCTCAAGGTCCTGGTGGCCCCGCATGTGTCCGAAAAGGGCACCATGCTGGCAGAGCTGAACAATCAGCACGTGTTCAAAGTAGCCGTCGACGCGACCCGCGTCGAGGTAAAGAAGGCGGTTGAGTCCTTGTTCGATGTCAAGGTCAACTCCGTGCGCATGCTGAACCAGCAGGGTAAGCGCAAGCGCATGGGTGTCCACGCCGGACGCCGCAAGCATTGGAAAAAGGCCTACGTGACTCTGGAAGCAGGTCACGATATTCAATTGGCCGGCAACGAGTAATCGGAAAGGTAACGCGAGATGGCGATCGTCAAGTCGAAACCCACCTCCGCGGGCCGTCGTTTTGTGGTCCGGGTGGTGACGCCCGATCTGCACAAGGGCGAGCCCTTCGGTCCTCTGCTGGAAAAGAAGCGCCGGTCGGGTGGTCGTAACAACCAGGGCCGCGTGACTGTGCGGCACGTGGGCGGCGGACATAAGCAGCACTACCGCATCGTGGACTTCAAGCGGAACAAGGATGGTATCCCGGGCAAGGTTGAACGCCTGGAATACGATCCGAACCGCACCGCGCATCTTGCGTTGGTCCTGTATGCAGACGGCGAGCGGCGGTATATCATTGCGCCCCGCGGCGTCAAGGCGGGCGACCCGATCGTCTCCGGCGTCCATGCCCCGATCAAGCCGGGCAGCGCGCTGCCTCTGCGGAACATTCCGCTGGGCACCGTGGTGCACTGCATCGAGATGCGTCCCGGCAAGGGTGCCCAGCTGGCTCGCAGTGCCGGCGCCGGCGTCCAGTTGGTGGCCCGTGAAGGTCAGTATGCGACCCTGCGTCTGCGCTCCGGCGAGATGCGCAAGGTGCATGCCGACTGCCGCGCCACCATCGGTGAAGTGGGTAACCAGGAACACAGTCTGCGCAAGTTCGGCAAGGCCGGTGCGAAGCGTTGGCTGGGTATCCGTCCCACCGTTCGCGGTACGGCCATGAACCCGGTGGACCACCCCCATGGTGGTGGTGAGGGCCGGAACTTCGGTCTGCATCCGGTCACCCCGTGGGGTGTGCCGACCAAGGGTTACAAGACCCGCAAGAACAAGCGTACGGACAACATGATTGTTCGCCGTCGCAAAGCGAAGTAAGAGGGGATAGGTCAGTGCCGCGTTCGCTCAAGAAAGGTCCTTTTGTCGATCATCATCTGCTGAAGAAGGTCGAAACCGCCGCCGCCAACAATGACCGGCGTCCGGTCAAGACCTGGTCCCGCCGGTCGATGGTCATTCCGCAAATGGTGGGCTTGACCATCGCCGTGCATAACGGCCGGCAGCACGTGCCCGTGCTGGTCAGTGAGAATATGGTGGGTCACAAGCTCGGGGAGTTCGCGGCAACGCGCACCTTCAAGGGTCATGTGGCCGACAAGAAGGCTAGGTAGAGGATCATCATGGAAACCATGGCTCAACTGCGATTTGCGCGTATATCGCCGCAGAAATGCCGCCTGGTGGCGGATCAGATTCGGGGGCTGCCCGTCGAGCGGGCTCTCCAGGTGCTGAGCTTTAGCCCCAAGAAGGGTGCTCACCTGGTGAAGAAGGTTCTTGAGTCGGCCATTGCCAACGCAGAACACAATGACGGCGCTGATGTGGACGAGCTCAAGGTATCACGCATTTGCGTGGACCAGGGGCCGGTTCTCAAGCGCATCGCGGCACGGGCGAAAGGCCGTGCCAACCGGATCACGAAACGCACGAGCCATATCACTGTGGCCGTGAGCGCTGAGTAAAGTTAGGGGTCTGAGATGGGTCAGAAAGTAAATCCGATCGGCTTCCGCCTTGGGATCTCCGCCGACTGGGCGTCAACCTGGTACGCCGACGGACGGGATTATGCGGATAACCTGCACAAGGACCTGGAAATTCGTCAGTTCCTGAAGCAGAAACTGGCCCAGGCCTCTGTCAGCCGGATCCAGATCGCCAGGCCTGCGCGCCAGGCGTTCATCACGATCCACACGGCGCGTCCGGGTATCGTCATCGGCAAGAAGGGCGAAGACATCGAGTCCCTGCGCAAGGAAGTGGCGGGTCGACTGGGTCTGGCTGTCCCCAACGTCAAGATCAACATTGAAGAGATCCGCAAGCCGGAGACCGATGCGCAGTTGGTCGCCGAAGGGATCGCCCAGCAGCTGGAGCGCCGCATTATGTTCCGCCGCGCCATGAAGCGCGCCGTGGGCAACGCGATGCGTCTGGGTGCGCTGGGTGTGAAGGTTCATGTGTCCGGTCGCTTGAACGGTGCGGAAATCGCCCGCAGCGAGTGGTACCGGGAAGGCCGCGTGCCGCTGCATACGTTGCGCGCTGACATTGATTATGGGTTTGCCGAAGCTCGCACCACGTACGGCATCATCGGCGTCAAGGTGTGGGTGTTCAAGGGTGAGGTGTTCGACTTCGATAGCAAGACGGACGCTCCCCAGGATGGCAAGGCCGCGGTTAACTGAGGAGTTGAAAGATGCTGCAGCCCAAGAGGACCAAATTCCGCAAGCAGTTCAAGGGCAAGAACCGCGGTCTCGCCACCTCTGGCGAAAAGGTCAGTTTCGGTGAATACGCCCTGAAGTCCATGGATCGGGGCCGGATCACGGCGCGCCAGATCGAGGCGGCCCGTCGTGCCATGACCCGTCACATCAAGCGTGGCGGCAAGATCTGGATCCGGGTGTTCCCGGATGTGCCGGTCACCAAGAAGCCCGTTGAAGTGCGCATGGGTAAGGGTAAGGGCAACGTGGAATACTGGGTGTGCAAGATTCAGCCCGGTCGCGTGCTCTACGAGATGGAAGGCGTCAGTGAGGAAGTGGCACGCGAGGCCTTCCGTCTGGCCGCCGCCAAGCTGCCCATCAAGACCGCATTTGTGACTCGGCAGGTGATGTGATGAAGGTAAGCGAAGTACGTGAAAAGGGCAGCGACGAGCTGCGGGGCGAACTGCTGGAACTCTATCGCGAGCAGTTCAAAATGCGCATGCAGAAGGGCACCGGCCAGTCGCCGCGTCCTGACCGCTTCGGCAAGATCCGCAAGGACATTGCCCGCATCAAGACCGTGCTGAATCAGCGTTCGATGGCAGGCGAGTGAAGTCATGAGCGAACAGGAACAGAAAGAACAGCGTGCGATCACCGGCCGTGTGGTGAGCGACAAGATGGACAAGACCCGTACCGTGCTCATCGAGCGCCGGGTCAAGCATCCGCTGTACGGTAAGTACATGCGTCGCTCCACGAAGCTCCATGTGCACGACGAGAACAATGATTCCCGGATGGGCGACAAGGTCCTGGTGAAGGAGTGCCGTCCCATGTCCCGGACCAAGACGTTCCGTCTGCTTAAGGTCGTTGAGCGCGCGCCTGAGTAAGCCGGTGCAAGTGACCACCGATAGGAAGTGAGATCAGAACATGATTCAGATGCAGACGGTTTTGGATGCAGCGGACAACAGCGGGGCGCGCCGGGTCCAGTGCATCAAGGTGCTCGGCGGCTCTCATCGCCGCTATGCCAGCGTGGGTGACATCATCAAGGTGAGCGTCAAGGACGCCATTCCCCGTGGCAAGGTGAAGAAGGGCGAGGTGTATAACGCCGTAGTGGTGCGGACGGCCAAGGGCGTGCGTCGTCCGGATGGTTCGGTGGTGCGCTTTGACCGCAACGCGGCCGTTCTGCTCAACAACCAGCTCCAGCCCATCGGCACCCGTATCTTCGGACCCGTGACCCGCGAACTGCGCGGCGAGCGGTTCATGAAGATCATTTCACTGGCGCCGGAAGTCCTGTAAGGCTGAGGTAAGAGACGATGCGCAGAATTCGACAGGGTGATGACGTGGTAGTCATCGCCGGCAAAGACAAGGGCCGCCGCGGTACCGTTCTGAAAGTGCTCGAAAATGATCGGGTGCTGGTCCAGAACATTAACATGGTGAAGAAGCACCAGAAGCCCAACCCCTACGCGGGCGTGAGTGGCGGCATCATCGACAAGGAGATGCCCTTGCATATCTCCAACGTGATGCTGTACAACCCTGCGTCCGGCAAGGGCGACCGCGTCGGGTTCAGGACTCTGGAGGACGGCCGCAAGGTGCGCGTCTACAAGTCCAACAACGAAGTCGTCGACGCGTCTTAAGGTGGATCAGATGGCCAGGCTGAAAGCATTTTATCAGGAGACGGTGGTGAAGCAGCTCATGGAGCGCTTCAACTATTCCAACGTCATGGAGGTTCCGCGCATCACCAAGATCACCCTGAACATGGGTCTGGGTGAGGCGGTGGCCGACAAGAAGATCATCGAGCACGCCCTGGGCGACATGACCGCCATCGCTGGTCAGAAGCCTGTGGTGACCCGTGCCCGCAAGTCCATCGCCGGCTTCAAGATCCGTGATGACTACCCCATTGGCTGCAAGGTGACCCTGCGCCGGGAGCGGATGTACGAATTCCTTGATCGTCTGGTGAACGTGGCTCTGCCCCGTGTGCGTGACTTCCGTGGTATCTCCGGCAAGTCCTTCGACGGTCGCGGCAACTTCAATATGGGCATTCGGGAACAGATCATCTTCCCTGAAGTGGACTACGACAAGATCGACGCCCTGCGTGGCATGGACATCACCATCACCACCACGGCCAAGACCGACGAGGAAGGCCGGGCGCTGCTGGAAGCGTTCCGCTTCCCGTTCAAGCAATAAGAGGTTTATAGAGCTATGGCCAAAACTTCCATGATGCAGCGCGAACTCAAGCGCGCCCAGTTGGTTAAGCAGTACTCGGCGAAGCGCGCAGAGCTGAAGGCGCTCATCCAGAACCCGGAGGCGAGCCACGAGGACCGCATGGCTGCAGTGATGAAGCTGCAGAGGCTGCCCCGTGATTCCAGTCCTGTGCGTCAGCGCAATCGCTGCCACCTGACCGGTCGTCCCCATGGGTACTATCGGAAATTTGGCCTGGGTCGCAACAAGCTGCGCGAGGCGGCCATGCGCGGGGATGTCCCCGGCCTGGTCAAGTCGAGCTGGTAAGAGGGAAACACCTGATATGAGCATGACCGATCCCGTGGCAGATCTGCTGACCCGCATCCGCAATGGCCAGCGCGCTGCCAAGACCGAAATCAGCCTGCCGTCTTCCAAGCTGAAGGTGGCCATCGCCAACGTCCTCAAGGACGAAGGCTACGTCGCCGATGTGGTGGTGAGCGAGCAGGACAAGAAACCCGTCATGACGGTGAAGCTGAAGTACTTCCAGGGCCGCCCGGTCATCGAGACCATCCGTCGCGTCAGCCGGCCTGGTCTGCGGATCTACCGCAACAAGGATGAACTGCCCAAGGTGATCGGCGGACTGGGTGTCGCCATCGTCTCCACCTCCAAGGGTGTGATGACGGATCGCCAGGCCCGCGCCCAGGGTCAGGGCGGCGAAGTACTTTGCATCGTCTCCTAATCGGATTGAAGCCATGTCCCGAGTAGCGAAAAACCCCATCGCACTGCCCAAGGGCGTCGATGTGTCTATCAGCAGTGAGTCGATCTCCGTGAAGGGGCCGAAGGGAAACATTGCTTTCCCGGCCAACCCGAACGTTGAGATTGCCCAGGAAGAAGGTGTGCTTACCTTCAAGCCCGCCAATAATGATACCCGTCACAACGCTATGGCGGGTACAATGCGCGCCGTTGTGAACAACATGGTGGTGGGTGTGAGCGAAGGTTTCCAGCGCAAGCTGGAACTCGTGGGCGTGGGCTATCGTGCCCAGGCGCAGGGTAACAAGCTGAACCTGACACTCGGTCTGTCCCACCCGGTGGAATATCCGGTGCCGGAAGGCATCAGCATCGAGACCCCCAGCCAGACCGAAATCCTGGTAAAGGGTGTCGACAAGCAGCAGGTGGGGCAGGTTGCCTCCGAGATTCGCCGCTACCGTCCGCCGGAGCCCTATAAGGGCAAGGGTATCCGGTATGCGAATGAACAGATCATCCGCAAGGAAGCGAAGAAGAAGTAGGCTAGGTGACCGCAATGGATAAGAAAGAAGCTCGACTCCGGCGCTCCAAGCGGGCCCGGTACAAGATCCGTGAACTCGGTGCCCATCGTCTCTGCGTGCACCGCACGCCGCGGCATGTGTATGCGCAGATCATCGCGCCCTCCGGTTCCGAGGTGCTGACCTGCGCCTCCACCGTGGAAGCCGATGTGCGCGGTGGCCTGAAGTCCACCGGCAACATCGAAGCGGCTGCCGCCGTGGGCCGTCTGATTGCCGAGCGTGCGGTCGCCAAGGGTATCAAGAAGGTGGCGTTCGACCGCTCGGGGTTCAAGTATCACGGCCGTGTGAAGGCGCTGGCCGATGCCGCCCGCGAAGGTGGCCTGGAATTCTGACAAGGGTGATGCAATGGCAAGTGTGAATGCGAGCGAGAACGACGGCCTTCAGGAGAAGCTCATCTCCGTCAACCGCGTGGCCAAGGTGGTCAAGGGTGGACGCCAGTTTCGTTTTACTGCCCTGACCGTGGTCGGTGACGGCAACGGCAAGGTCGGCTTTGGCTATGGCAAGGCCCGTGAAGTGCCCCTGGCTATCCAGAAGGCGATGGAATCCGCGCGCAAGAACATGCGCTCCGTCCCCCTGAACGATGGCACGCTGCATTACTCCGTGAGTTCCCGTCACGGTGCCGCGAAGGTCTTCATGCAGCCGGCTTCCGAAGGTACCGGTATCATTGCCGGTGGTGCCATGCGCGCCGTCTTCGAAGTGGCGGGAGTGCGTAACGTGCTGGCCAAGTGCATTGGCTCGCGCAACCCCATCAATGTGGTGCGTGCGACCCTGAACGGCCTGACCGCCGTGCATGATCCGAAGCTCATCGCCGCCAAGCGTGGCAAGAAACTCGAAGAGATCGTGGGGTAATCATGGCAGCCGCGAACGAACTCAAGGTGACGCTGATCCGCAGCAAGCATGGGCGGCTGAAGAGCCACCAGGCCTGCCTGCGCGGCCTCGGCATCCGTCGTATCCACAATCCGGTGGTCGTCAAGGATACGCCGGAAAATCGGGGGATGATCAACAAGGTATCCTATCTCCTGAAGGTTGAGGAGGTTTGAGATGAGACTGAACAATCTGAGTCCCGCACCGGGTAGCCGCCCCGACGCCAAGCGTCTTGGCCGTGGTATCGGTTCCGGTCTGGGCAAGACCGGTGGCCGTGGTCACAAGGGTCAGAAGTCCCGCGCCGGCGGTTACCACAAGGTGGGCTTCGAGGGCGGTCAGATGCCCCTGCAGCGCCGCCTGCCCAAGGTGGGTTTCCGTTCCCGTACCAGCGCCGGCAGTGCCGAGGTGCGTCTGCACGAGCTGGCCGGTCTGGAAGGCGTGATCGATCTGGCCGCCCTGAAGGCTGCCGGCATCGTGCCGGAACAGACCGTCAAGGCCAAGGTGATTGCTTCGGGTTCCATTGATAAGGCCGTGAGCCTCAAGGGCGTGGCCGTAACCAAGGGCGCGCGGGCTGCCATTGAGGCCGCCGGCGGGCAGATCGAGGACTAAGTGGCCGCTTCCAATACAGCAGGGGGCGCAACATTGGGCGGGCTGGGGAGGTTCACTGAACTTCGCCAGCGCCTTTTGTTTGTGCTGATGGCGTTGGTGGTCTACCGCATCGGAACCTTTATCCCGGTGCCGGGGATCGATCCCATTGCAATGGCGCAGTTCTACGACGCTCAGTCGGGAACCATCCTGGACATGTTCAACATGTTCGCGGGGGGTGCCCTTGAGCGTCTGAGTCTGTTTGCCCTCGGGGTGATGCCGTACATCTCGGCGGCCATCATCATGCAGCTTCTGGCTGCAACGGTGCCGGCCCTGCAGCAGATCAAGAAGGAAGGGGAGCCGGGCAGGCGCAAGATCACCCAGTACACTCGCTACGGTACGGTGTTTCTGGCCCTGTTCCAGAGTATCGGTATCGCCATTGCCCTGAATCAACAGGTGATCGGCGACACCACGGTGGCGGTGAATCCGGGTGTCGGCTTTATCTTCACCACGGTGGTTTCCCTGGTGACCGGCACGGTGTTCCTGATGTGGCTGGGCGAGCAGGTGACAGAGCGCGGTATCGGCAACGGCATCTCCATCATCATCTTCGCCGGTATCGTTGCTGGTCTGCCGGGCGCCCTGGGCGGCACCCTGGAATTGGCCAGCACCGGTGAGCTGTCCCCGGCCTTCGTGATCCTGCTCATGACCATGGGCATGGCGGTGATCGGTTTCATCGTCTTCGTGGAACGTGGTCAGCGCCGCATTACGGTCAACTATGCCAAGCGCCAGGTAGGGCGCAAGGTCTTCGGTGGCCAGAGCAGTCATCTGCCCCTGAAGCTGAACATGGCGGGTGTGATTCCGGCCATTTTCGCCTCCAGTATCATCCTGTTCCCCGCAACTCTGGGAACCTGGTTCGGGCAGGCAGAGGGCATGACCTGGTTGCGGGATCTGTCGACGGCCCTGGGCCCTGGACAGCCGCTCTACGTGATGCTCTATGGTGCGGCGATCGTGTTTTTCTGCTTCTTCTATACGGCGTTGGTGTTCAATGCCCGGGAGACGGCGGAAAACCTGAAAAAGTCAGGTGCCTTCATTCCAGGTATCCGGCCGGGGGCCCAGACCGAGCGGTACATTGATAGTGTCATGACCCGTCTGACGGCGGTGGGTGCCATCTACATCACCGCAGTGTGTCTGATGCCCGAGTTCCTGATCCTGTACTGGAACGTGCCCTTCTACTTCGGTGGTGCGTCCCTGCTGATCATCGTGATCGTGGTGATGGATTTTATGGCGCAGTTGCAGGCGCACCTGGTGTCCCATCAGTACGAGGGATTGATGCGCAAGGCCAACCTGAAAGGCTATGGCAAGTCGGGCATGCTGCGATAGCAGGCCCAGCTAGAGGAAATTGAGATGAAAGTACGTGCGTCTGTAAAAAAGATTTGCCGCAACTGCAAGATCATTCGCCGCAATGGCGTGGTGCGTGTGATCTGCTCGGATCCCCGTCACAAACAGCGGCAGGGTTAACCGTTGATTCGGCGGCGTTCACTGGTTAGAATACCCGGCTTTTCCGCCGGTGCTTGGAGATAGCTGGATGGCTCGTGTAGCAGGTGTCAATATTCCGGACCACAAACATGCCGTGATTGCCCTTCAGGCAATCTACGGTGTTGGCAAAACCCGTGCCCAGAAGATCTGTGAGGCAGCTGGGATTCGTCCGGACATCAAGATCCGCGAACTCTCCGAAGACGAAGTGGAGAAGGTGCGTACGGAAGTGGGTCGTTTTACGGTCGAGGGTGATCTTCGTCGTGAGACTTCCATGAACATCAAGCGCTTGATGGATCTGGGTTGCTACCGGGGCTTGCGCCACCGTCGCGGCCTGCCTCTGCGCGGTCAGCGTACCCGCACGAATGCGCGCACCCGCAAGGGACCGCGTCGCCCCATCCGCAAGTAATTATCAGGATTACAGGAAACAGGTATGGCACAGGCCCCCACCCGGACCCGTAAGAAGGTCAAGAAGTCCGTCTCCGACGGTGTGGCGCATGTCTATGCGTCCTTCAACAACACGATCGTGACGATCACCGACCGCCAGGGCAATACCCTGTCCTGGGCCACGGCCGGTGGTTCCGGGTTCCGCGGCTCCCGCAAGAGCACGCCGTTCGCCGCCCAGGTGGCTGCCGAGCGTGCCGGTACGGCTGCTCAGGAATATGGTCTCAAGAATCTGGAAGTGCTCGTCAAGGGTCCTGGCCCGGGGCGGGAGTCGGCGGTTCGCGCCCTGAATAACGTGGGCTTCAAGATCACGAACATCAGCGACATCACGCCGATTCCCCACAATGGTTGCCGTCCGCCGAAGAAGCGGCGCGTATAGTCCCGGAGGAGCACCATGGCACGTTATATTGGTCCCAAGTGCAAGCTGAGTCGCCGCGAAGGCACCGACTTGTCCCTGAAGAGCCGCGTCCGCGCACTGGATTCCAAGTGCAAGCTGGACAAGGCTCCCGGGCAGCACGGCGATCGCCGTACCCGCCTGTCCGACTACGGTGTGCAGCTGCGTGAAAAGCAGAAGCTGCGCCGTATCTATGGAGTGCTGGAGCGTCAGTTCCGCAACTACTATAAGGAAGCGAGCCGCCTGAAGGGCTCCACCGGTGACAATCTGCTTCGTCTGCTGGAATGCCGGCTGGACAATGTGGTGTACCGGATGGGTTTCGGCAGCACCCGCGCGGAAGCCCGTCAGCTGGTGAGCCACAAGGCCATCCAGGTGAACGGTCGCACCGTGAACATCCCTTCCTATCAGGTCAAGCCCACGGACGTGATCTCCATTCGCGAGAAGTCCCGCAAGCAGGTCCGCATCCAGGATTCCCTGGCGCTGGCCGAGCAGTTCGGCTTCCCCGAGTGGGTGGACGTGGACACCAAGAAAATGGAAGGCGTGTTCAAGAACGCTCCTGAGCGCAGCGACCTGCCGGCGGATATCAACGAATCCCTGGTGGTCGAGCTCTACTCCAAGTAATCAGTTACGAGGTCTTTGATGCAGACCAAGGTCAACGAACTCCTCAAGCCTCGGCATATCGAGGTCCAGTCCATCACGGACAATGTGTCCAAGGTGGTGCTGGAGCCGCTTGAGCGGGGTTTCGGTCATACGCTCGGCAATGCACTTCGCCGTATTCTGCTGTCCTCCATCCCCGGCGCCGCCGTGGTGGAGGCAGAGATCGAAGGTGTGTTGCATGAGTACACCACCCTCGAAGGGGTTCAGGAGGATGTCGTCGATGTCCTGCTGAACCTGAAGGGTATCGCACTGCGCATGACTGCCCGGGACGAAGCCACCCTGGTCCTGAAGAAGAAGGGGCCGGGTGTGGTCACGGCGGGTGACATCGCCCTGGATCATGACGTGGAAGTGGTGAATCCGGAGCATGTCATTGCGCATCTCACCAAGAGTGGTGAGCTGAACATGACCCTGAAGGTGGGCAAGGGTCGCGGCTATCAGCCGGTGTCCGCCCGTCGTCAGGCCGATGGCGAGGATCGCCCGATCGGTCGCCTGATGCTGGATGCCAGCTTCAGCCCGATCCGTCGTGTGGCCTACAACGTGGAAAGTGCCCGTGTGGAACAGCGCACCGACATGGATCGCCTGGTCATCGAACTGGAGACCAACGGCACTGTGTCACCGGACGACGCCATTCGTCAGGCGGCCACCATCCTGCAGAGTCAGTTGATGGCATTCGTGGAACTGCGGGGTGACGAGACCGTGACCCAGGAAAGCAAGTCCATGGACATCGATCCGATCCTGCTGCGGCCGGTGGATGACCTGGAGCTGACGGTGCGTTCGGCCAACTGCCTGAAGGCGGAGAACATCTACTACATCGGTGATCTGATTCAGAGAACCGAAGTGGAGTTGCTCAAGACCCCGAACCTGGGCAAGAAGTCCCTGACCGAGATCAAGGACGTGCTGGCATCTCATGGCCTGTCCATGGGCATGCGTCTTGAGAATTGGCCGCCGCCGGGCCTTAAAGAACACGAAAAGAAGAGCGCCGGTTAACCCCGGTCGTCTCGCAGATTTTGACTTAAGGAATATAAGCCATGCGTCACCGTCACTCGGGTAGGCAACTTAATCGCAACAGTTCACACCGCAAGGCCACCATGCAGAGCCTGGCGCTGTCGCTGTTCCGCCACGAAGCGATCAAGACGACGCTGCCCAAGGCGAAGGAACTGCGCCGGGTGGCTGAGCCCTTGATCACTCTGGCAAAGGAAGATAGCGTCCATACCCGCCGTCTCGCCTTTGCACGTCTGCGGGACGACGAGATCGTGGGCAAGCTGTTCAATGAACTGGGGCCCCGCTACCAGGCGCGTCCGGGTGGGTACCTGCGTATCCTGAAGTGTGGTTTCCGTAAGGGAGACAACGCACCGATGGCCTACGTGGAGCTGGTGGACCGTCCGGAGCTTGCGGCTGCAGAGGCCGCCGAGTAATCTTTTTCGGCATCATCTGCTGTTCATGCTGTTTTGAAAAAGCCGGCCTTGTGCCGGCTTTTTCGTGTCCGTGTGGTGTCGGATGCCATGCATGACTCTGAAAGGGAGGGCGGTTTCGTGATCGTGACCTTTACCGATTTTGGCAGGGAGGGGCCCTATCTGGGGCAGATGGAGGCAGTGCTGGCTCATCGGGCGCCGCTTTCCCGGGTGATTCACCTGCAGAGCGATGCGCCGGCCTTTCGCCCCCGGGCCGCCGCCTATCTGCTGCAGGCACTGTTGGCGCCTTTTCCGCCGGGGTGCGTGTTTCTGTGCGTGGTGGATCCAGGGGTGGGGACGGCCCGCCGCCCCCTGATGCTGCGTGCCGGCGCGCACTGGTTTGTTGGGCCCGACAACGGCTTGCTGCTGCCGGCGGCCTGTAGCCAGGGTGCGATGGAGGCACGGGTACTCCGCTGGGAGCCTCCGTTCCTTTCCCAAAGTTTTCATGGCCGGGATCTGTTTGCGCCGGTGGCGGCCATGCTGGCCAATGGGGAATCCGTTCCGGGTGATCCGGTCCAGCCGGATGCGTTGCAAGGCTGGGACTGGCCCGCCGCCTTATGGGAGGTGATCTATGTGGATGCCTATGGCAATGCAATGACCGGGATTCCTGCTAATTCGCTGAGTGATGCGGTGGTGCTCAACCTGGCGGATGAGCATATTCCCTATCGGCGGGTCTTTGGGGAGGTGGGTCCGGGAGTCCCGTTCTGGTACCGCAATTCCATCGGTCTGGTGGAGATTGCCGTGAATCAGGGTAGCGCCGCCGAGCGACTGGGGCTTGAAGTCGGCAGCCCCGTTGGGTGCGCGGGATGAGGCTATTCTGCCCGCAGGTGGGGGCGGGCGTGCTTTCGTCTTGCCCTGGAAGGCATATATCCTGACCCGTTTGGTCATTTCCGGGAGAGATTCATGAAGCCTGCGGGCGCGTATCGATTCAGACGAGCTATCCGGCCCTTTTCCTACACCGTGGCAATTGCCGCCTGTGGTCTAGGCACGGTGCTGGCACTGCAGCAGGGATACGGCAATCTCTGGCTGGCGCTGCTGATCATCGGGGCCGGGGTGCTCATTCAGGCGGCGGTGAACCTGATCAATGATCATGCCGACCTGCCGGTGCTGGAATCCCGGTTCCAGGCCGGTGAAGGGGAAGCGCGACAGGAGTGGGCCGAGGCTATCCGTCATGTTCGGCGCTACCACGCCCTGGGATTGATGTTCTTTGGCTTTTCGGTGTTGATCGGGTTGGGGCTTGTTCTGATGCAGGGATGGCCTTTGCTGGTGATTATTGTTCTGGGCTTGCTGGGTGGTTATTTCTATTCCGCAGAGCCTATCCACTACAAGCGCCGGGGGCTTGGTGTGGTGCTGGTGTTCTGGTTCATGGGTGTCCTGTTGGTGGGCGGGTCGGCCATGGCCATGGGGGCGCCGCTGAGTCTGTCCATGTTGGCGGTAAGTATCCCGTTCAGTCTGCTTACATCCTTGCTGCTGTTGGCGAACGAGATTCGGGATCATGAAGAAGATCGCCGCCATGGTCTGGGGACATTGACGGTGAGAATCGGGCTCGACGCCGGGCGGTACCTCTATGTGGCCATGTTGGTAGGTGCTTACTTGGTGAGCCTGGGGTTGTGGCTGGCAGGTTTGCTACCCTGGGTGTGGCAGCTTCTTTTTTCGTTGCCTCTGGCTTTTGTGCCGTTGATGAAGGTCATCGACCGGCAAGCGGACCGCGGCGATTTGCCTCCGTTGACCGGAAGGCTGTTTGCGGTATTTGCCCTGCTGTTTCTGTGTGCCTTCGTGCTGGATGTCGTGCTCTAGCGGCTTGTCGGAGAGGCGAGAACAGTCGCTCTCCACGAAATTGTGGAGGCAGCAAAAAACGCTCTCCTTGCGGGAGAGGGGGGAAGGGAAGAGTGTGCCAGGGTTTGTCTGCTGTTGGTTGTGATTTTAAGTGATTGAAAGTATTTGTCTTTTCAAGAAATTTCAAAAAAGATTCAAAAAGGGAGTTGACGGGAAAACTGAGGGGCCTATAATGCGCGCTCTCCAACGGCGAGACGGTCTGAACCGAAACGCGGTTGGCAAGATTAAGAGATCGGGGAGTTGACAAACGGTTTCGAGATCTTCAGAATTGTCCTCTTC
>NZ_NRSM01000030.1 GCF_016584105.1 Ectothiorhodospira shaposhnikovii
TCAACGCTGGTTACCCAACGAATCGCCAAGGCCGTTTCACCCGGTCGGGCGCATTACGTCCGTTGAGACACGCGGGTCTCTCTCGTTGCCGGAGGTTCGGGCCTTCACCGTGTCTCACCCATTACGGTGAGCATTTGGCTACTATGCCGTCTGCTGACTTCTGCCTCATCACGCCAATCGTTGCCGATTGGCGCGCTGTCCGGGTCACGGTAGGGTCCGGTGGTGATTCCAGTCCTTTCGGGCTGGTCCTCAGTCCGGCTCCCATGGCGACCACAGCCCCGGTAGGGTTCGATGGTTATTCCGGCCCTTTCGAGCCGGCCCTCAGTTCGACTTCCATAGGGACACGGACCGCAAGTGAGACAGATCTCCCCGAATAAGAACATGAACTTTCAGTGCACAACCGCCGCATTTACCCTATCCCCTGCACCTGATGGGCTTCGTCACCTTGTGCTGACTTGCCCGGGGACTGAGCCTTATATGCGGTTTCTGTCCGTCGGCTCACACCTTTGCGCTCGGGCTTCCTTCAGACATTCCCTCACGGGTTTGCCCTTGCCGTCGGCTAGTAGTTACATTCGTCCACAGAGTGGACATCACAGGTACTCCTACAGGGGACTTTCACCCCATCAGTTCATGCCCATGTCGGGCGTACACAAAGCACTACAGCTGACCGTTATTCCGCTTGCGCTGCATAACGGCAGCTGAGCTTGGCTTTATGTTTTTAAGGAGATGGCATGAGCACCGTACTCTGGGCTAATCGTTTGGTCGATGGCGTCGTAATCTCTGATGGATCCGACAAGCCCGCGATTTATCGGCATCAAAAAAAGCTTGATGCCATATGCGAGCTGTGCGGCGTACAAGCTATTTCATCTTTCTGTGATTCAACTGACGCCGAGTGCAATCTTGATGTGATCGACCTTCCAGACGGTATGGAATCGACAGATGAGCTAATGGCCGCACAAGGAGTTTGGATCGATTCAGAAGATGCGATGCAAATTCTAGAGGCTTTGATTCTTAAGGTCAGAGCTGATGGCATTCGATTTGGTCTGCTTCGAAATGATCACGACCAGGTTTTGGAGGAATTACAAGAGAGCTACGATTATGCAAAGGAATCTGCAGTGTCCGGTGGAAAATTCAATTTCAGCGTTGTCATGTAGGCTGGAAAACATAACAAGTCGCTCAGGTTCGTTCCGCGCTTCGCGTTCGACCGGATACAGCTAACGCCACGCCGCTTAGCTCAGGCGTTTAATCAGTAGTGGTACCGGAGCTGGGCAAGGAGCAATGCGTCATCCGTAACCTTGTAGACCATGCGGTGCTCGTCGTTAATTCGGCGGGACCAGTAACCAGCGAAACTGTGTTTGAGGGGCTCCGGTTTGCCGACGCCCTCGAACGGTTCTCGTTTTGTCTCCTTGATCAGTTTGTTGATTCGGTTCAGGAGCTTTTTGTCGGTTTTCTGCCAGTACAGATAATCTTCCCAGGCGTTTTCGGAGAAGATAAGTTTCATTCAAGAAGCCCCTTTTCCTGGCCGCCGCCTTGCTCCAGTTCGGCGACGGATTCCAGCAAACGACGGGCGTTCTTTGGTGCGCGCAGGAGATATGCGGTCTCTTGCAATGCTTCATAATCTTCAAGAGAGATCATGACCACGGACTGCGACTTGCTCCGGGTGATGATCACCGGAGAATGGTCTTCGCAGACCCGTTCCATGGTTTTTGCCAGGTTGGTTCTAGCGGCTGTGTAGCTGATGGCATCCATGGGGCGCTCCTGTACAAGATGTTTATCATGTACAGGATAATGTACGATTAAGGGTTTAACAATCGGCTGCGCCGTAGCCCATTCCCCACCGACTTTCCAGCTTGAATTTCTCCCGCCCAGGGGCTAGTCTTGCCCCACGAAATTCCCCTATGTTGTGCTAATGCATTCTGCAGGGCACAACAAGTTGTATCTCAAAAAGGAATCCCCCGATGAAATCCCAGGCCGAACAAGCCCTTGCGAATCCATCTTCACGGGAAGTGCCGATGCAGCCGGCCTCCCTGGACATCTGGGACAAGAAGTACCGTCTCAAGACCCGCACCGAAGAGGTTCTGGATCAGACCCTGGACGATACCTGGAAGCGCATCGCCCGGGCCCTGGCCGATGTGGAGGCCACCCCCGAGCTACGGGAGAAATGGTACGGCAAGTTCCTCTGGGCCCTGCGCCAGGGGGCGATTCCGGCCGGCCGCATCATTGCCAATGCCGGTGCCTGGGAGCACAAGCCCGCTACTTCCACCATCAACTGCACCGTGTCGGGCACCATCCATGATTCCATGGACGACATCCTGCAGAAGCTCCACGAGGCGGGCCTGACCCTGAAGGCGGGCAGCGGCATCGGCTATGACTTTTCCACCCTGCGTCCCCGTGGGGCTTATGTCTCTGGTGCCGGTGCCTATACCTCCGGGCCTTTGTCGTTCATGGATATCTACGACAAGATGTGCTTCACCGTTTCCTCCGCCGGGGGGCGGCGTGGCGCGCAGATGGGCACCTTCGATATCGGTCACCCGGACGTGGTGGACTTCATCCGCGCCAAGCGAGCGGACGGAAGCCTGCGCCAGTTCAACCTCTCCCTGCTCATCACCGCCGATTTCATGCAGGCGGTGAAGGATGACGCCGAATGGCCCCTGGCCTTCCCCATGACCCTGCAGGAGGCGGAGCAGGACGGCATCGACCTGGATGATCCGGCGCAGGTGCTGTGGCGCGACTGGCCCGATCCCGCCGACTACATCACCAATAATGACGGCCTGGTGGCCTGCCGCATCTACCGACGCCTGCCGGCCCGCAAGCTGTGGAACGTGGTCATGACCTCCACCTATGACTATGCCGAGCCGGGCTTCGTGCTCATCGACAAGGTCAATGAGATGAACAACAACTGGTGGTGCGAGCAGATCCGGGCGACGAACCCATGCGGCGAGCAGCCGTTACCTCCTTATGGGGCATGCTGGACTGGCGATATGCGTTTGAATACCAATTTCGGCCTCATTCGCACCGAGGATGCCTTTGCCTTGGTGCAGCAAGGCGAGGCGTTGAAAGTGGCCGTGGATGATGTGTTTTCCGGGCAGAAGACGGACCTGAGGCCCTGTACCTTGGTTGAAAACGGAACCCGCGAGGTGTTCGAGGTTCGCTTCGACAATGGTCAGCGTATCGAACTGACCGCGGATCATCAGGTATACACACCCGATGGCTGGCGTCGGGTGGACCAACTTGATGTGGGCAGTCTTGTCCACGTGCAGGCCCGGGAACTGTCCCATCTCTCCTTGGCGGACCCCTTTTACCTGGGCGCCCTGAAATACCTCCTGCAGACTTACACCGGCGATCAGTTGATGGTGACCCGTCAGTCCCGGCGGGCTTTGTTACGCACCTTGCTGGATCAGCTCAAGGTGAATTATCAGGAAAGTCCCAAGGGGCTTCAGCTATCCCGCTACCACCCACTGATGGAAGAGATTGATCGTCTGGATCTGTCACTGGCCCCCTTGCGGGCGGTGGAAGGTTATGTCCATGCCGCTCAGTTGACCGCCGGCCGCTACAAGGACAAGCCGGCGGCATATGGTGAGCGGGTCGTTTGTGAGGCGCTTGCCGAGGCCATCAAGCGTCTGACCCATGAGCCTGTGCGCATCAGTCGTCACCGCAAGGAGACGTACCGGGTGCTGCTACCCGATCTGGCCCTGCAGATGCCGACCATGGATCGTTATGCCCTGGATCTGGAGTATGCAACCTACGGTTGGTTACTGGCCGATGGATGGCTTACCCATTCGGCAGGCGTGTTGTTCAGCGATCAGGACGATGTGGCCATGGAGACAATTGCGCCGCAGTTTGCTGCCATGACAGGGACTTCAGGTACGCTGCGTCAGGCGTATGCGGGGCAGGCACGCAATGTGTACTCTCTGGCTTGCTATCGTGCTTCCGCTATCGAGAACCTGAAATCGAATCTGGGCCTGGAGGATTATCGCTCTCGCCAAGTGCGGGTGCCGGAGCGGATCTGGCGTGCGGACTCTGCCAGGCAGGCATCATTTTTGACGGCCGTGTTCTGCGCCGATGGCAGCATCGACACTGAAAAGCTCAATATCCGTCTGACTTCTGCCTCTCGGGAGTGGTTGCAGGACATCCAGCTTCTGTTGCTGAATTTCGGGATTCACGGGACCATCATGGCGTCCGTTTCCAGAGGCAACGCCTTCTACACACTTTGCCTGCAGCATCAGGATGCTTATCGTTTTTATCGGTATATCGGATTCCTTTTCAACACCACCAAGCAGGAGAAGCTGGAATCCCTGCTGGCTGGCAAGGAGCGGTGGCGGGCACCCAAGGAAGACCATGTCGCCCGAATTGAGGCCATCACCGCCATGGGTGAGCAAACGGTGTATGACATCGAGGAATATTCCACCCATACGCTGGTGGTGAACGGCGTGGTTGTTCATAACTGCCTGCTCGGCTCCATCAACCTCACCAAGTTCGTGCGCGAGCCCTTCACCGCCAAGGCCCGGTTCGACTGGGAACAGTTCCGGGAGACCGTCGCCGTCTTTACCCGCATGCTGGACAACGTGGTGGAGATCAATGGCCTGCCACTGCCCCAGCAGCGGGAGGAGATCATCCGCAAGCGCCGCCACGGCATGGGCTATCTGGGGCTGGGTTCCGCCATCACCATGATGGGCATGAAGTACGGCGAGGAAAGATCCCTGCGCTTCACCGAGGACGTCACCCGGGAGATGGCCCTGTCGGGCTGGCGCACCGGTCTGTCCCTGGCTCGGGAGAAGGGGCCGGCACCCATCATGGAAGAAGAGTTCGAGGTGACCCCCACCCTGATGCGGCTGCGCCCGGAAATGGAGCAGGACGGCATCAAGGTGGGCGACAGGATCAAGGGCAAGGTGCTGCATGCCCGCTACAGCCGTTACATGCAGCAGGTGGCCCAGGTGGACCCTGAGCTGGTGAAGTCCCTGGCGGCCCAGGGCTGCCGCTTTACCCACCACACTTCCATCGCGCCCACGGGGACCATCTCCCTGTCTCTGGCCAACAATGCCAGCAACGGGATCGAGCCTTCGTTCGCCCATCACTATGCCCGCAACGTGATCCGCTCCGGCAAGAAGACCAAGGAAAAGGTGGATGTGTACTCCTTCGAGCTGCTGGCCTACCGGCACTTGGTCAATCCCGAGGCCATGCCCTATGCGGAAGACCCCAAGGCCCAGCTGCCCGAGTATTTCATCACCGCCGACGAGATCGATCCCAAGGCCCATGTGGATGTGCAGGCGGCGGCACAGAGATGGATCGACTCGTCCATTTCCAAGACCATCAACGTGCCCACGGCCCATCTGTTCGACGACTTCAAGGACATCTACATGTACGCCTATGAGCAGGGGCTCAAGGGCTGCACCACCTTCCGCTTCAACCCGGAGGCCTTCCAGGGCGTGCTGGTGAAGGAAAAGGATCTGGAGAACACCACCTATCGCTTCGTGCTGGAAGACGGCAGCGTGGTGCTGGCCAAGGGCAACGAAGAAATCGAATACGACGGCGAGACCCACAACGCCGCCAATCTTTACGATGCCCTGAAGGAAGGGTATTACGGTAAATTCTGAACAGGGGCATCATCATGACCATCAAGATCAGCAGTAAGATCGTGGATTTCGGCATCAGTCGCGAGCCTCACCCCGATGGTGAGAGCCAGCCGCCGGCAATGCCCCAGGAACCGGCGCCCGTGGCGGCGCCGGCCGCGGACACGGCCGACAAGGCCCCCAAGGTGGTGCACATGCACGAGAAGCTGGAACGGCCGGAGATGTTGCTGGGGTCCACCTACAAGCTGAAGACTCCGCTCTCCGAGCATGCCCTGTACGTGACCATCAACGATGTGATCCTGAACCCGGGCACCGAGCACGAGCTGCGGCGCCCCTTCGAGATCTTCATCAACTCCAAGAACATGGATCACTTCCAGTGGATCGTGGCCCTGACCCGCATCATCTCGGCGGTGTTCAGAAAGGGCGGTGACGTCACCTTCCTGGTGGAGGAGTTGCGCTCGGTGTTCGATCCCCGGGGTGGCTATTTCAAGAAGGGCGGCAAGTACATGCCCTCGCTGGTGGCCGAGATCGGCGATGCCATCGAGAGCCACATGCGGATGATCGGCCTGATCAAGGACGAGGGCCTGGACGAGCACCAGCGCCGCCTGGTGGAGGAAAAGCGCGCCCAGTACGAGGCCAGCGTGCACCAGGCCAGCGACGATCCCCAGGCCCGGGAAAGCTTTCCTCCCGGCGCCCAGCTCTGCGGCAAGTGCCACACCAAGGCGGTGGTGGTGATGGACAACTGCCTCACCTGCCTGAACTGCGGGGACAGCAAGTGCGGCTGATGGGAAATGAAATGATGTGACATGAAAAAAGCCCCCGCCGATGGATCATCGGCGGGGGCTTTTTTTAGGTGCGCCTGGCGGGTTGACTCCCTTGGGGGGGGGCGGATCAGGCCTGACTCTCGATCTTTGCCCAGGTATCCCGCAGGGTGACGGCCCGGTTGAACACCGGGCGCTCCGGGGTGCCGTCCGGGTCGGCGGCGAAATACCCCAGGCGCTCGAACTGGAAGGACTCGCCCGGACGTGCCTGGGCCGTCTCCGGTTCGAGGCGGGCATCCGGGATCACCACCAGGGATTCCGGGTTCAGATGCTCGATGAAGTCTACGGCCTTGTCGCCGGCGGGGTCGGGCGTCTGGAACAGACGGTCGTAAAGCCGGACTTCGGCCTGTACCGAGTGGACGGCGGAGACCCAGTGGATGGTGCCCTTGACCTTGCGGTTGGCGCCGGGCTGGCCGGAGCGGGTGTCCGGGTCCAGGGTGCAGCGCAGTTCCACCACTTGGCCGTCCGCGTCCTTGATCACTTCGTCGCAGCGGATGATGAAGGCATTGCGCAGGCGTACTTCGCAGCCGGGCTTGAGGCGGAAGAACTTCTTCGGTGCCTCTTCCATGAAGTCGTCGGCCTCGATGAAGATTTCCCGGGTCATGGCAATCCGGCGGGTTCCCATGTCCGGCTTCTGGGGATGGACCGCCGCTTCCAGCCATTCCGTCTCGCCTTCCGGGAAGTTGGTCAGCACCAGCTTGAGGGGGCGCAGGACGGCCATGGTACGGGGGGCACGTTCGTTCAGGTCGTTGCGCAGGGCATTTTCCAGTACGCCGAAGGGGATGATGGAGTCGGACTTGGTGACGCCGATCTCGGCACAGAAGGCACGGATGGCCTCGGGGGTGAAGCCCCGGCGACGGACCCCGGCCAGGGTGGGCATGCGGGGATCGTCCCAGCCGCTCACATGGCCTTCATCCACCAGGCGGGTGAGGCGGCGCTTGGAGAGGACGGTGTAGTCCAGGTTCAGCCGGGAAAACTCGATCTGTACCGGGCGGGACGGCACCGGCAGGTGTGCCAGCAGCCAGTCATACAGGGGGCGGTGATCCTCGAATTCCAGGGTGCACAGGGAGTGGGTGATGTGCTCGATGGCATCGCTCTGGCCGTGGGCGTAGTCGTAACTGGGGTAGATGCACCACTGGTTGCCGGTACGCGGGTGGGTCAGGTGGCGGATGCGGTAAATGACCGGGTCCCGCAGGTTGATGTTGCCGGAGGCCATGTCGATCTTCGCCCGCAGCACATGGGCGCCGTCCGCGAACTCACCGGCCCGCATGCGCTGGAACAGGTCACGGCTCTCTTCCCTGGGGCGGTTGCGGAAAGGACTTTCCTCGCCGGGTTCGGTGAGGGTGCCGCGCTGTGCGCGGATGGTGTCCGCGTCCTGACTGTCCACATAGGCCAGGCCGTGGTCGATCAGGTGCAGGGCCCACTCGTAGAGCTGTTCGAAGTAGTCGGAGGCATGGCGCTCATGCTTCCAGGCATAGCCCAGCCAGTGCACATCCTCCTTGATGGCATCGATGTAACGCTGCTCTTCCTTGGCCGGATTGGTGTCGTCGAAACGCAGATTGGTGTAGCCGCCGAATTCCTTGGCCACACTGAAGTTCAAGGCGATGGACTTGGCATGACCCAGGTGCAGGTAGCCGTTGGGCTCCGGCGGAAAACGGGTGATGATCTGCTGATACTGGCCCGCTTCCAGTTCCTTGCGGATGCGGTTGCCGATGAAGTGGGTGGGGCCCTGGGTGTCCGGTTCGGTCATTGCCTGATGCGTGCTTGGGGTAAGCCGCCCAGTATACGGGGAGGCCGGTGTGGCGCCAATACGGGGGAGGCGTTGCGGCAGGTGGACGGGATTAAATGCAGTGAAAGAAAAAGCCCCCTGAGGGAAGGGGGCTGGGGACAGAAATACAAAATGCCTTAATGGATCTTCAGGTCACATCGAAGAACCGGCTGGATTCCGACGGCCGGTTGGGGTCGGGGAACATGTCTCGGACGATGCGTGCTTCCAGACGCTCCTGCATTTCGGTCATGGCAGATGGCTCGGGGTCACTGCCGGACGCAGAGGGACCGCTCGTCGCCCCGGTGCTGTTGCTGCCGGCGGCTTCGGGTGCCTGCGGGGTGGGGCCTGATTCCGCTGCCCGGGCGGGATCGACACCAAAGCCGGTCGGGGCACTTTCCGCCTCGCGGGCTGCCTGCAGCCGGGCCTGGGCTGCCAGCTCGCTGCTGCCCTGCTGACGGGCGATGGTTTCTTCCTGTGAACGCGCGGCGTCGGGACGTCCCTGCTCGACTTCCTCGTTGTTGAGTACGGCCCGGTCGGTTTCGGTGGGGGTCACCGTGCCGCCGCCACCCTCGCGTTCCACGGGCGCGGGGATCACCGGGTTGGGAATCACCGGCTGAACCGGGTTCATGACAGGGGTTGTGACCATCATGGCTTGGACTCCTCGCCGTTAGGCCTTCACGTTGATGAGTGTGCCCAGCATCCGGTTTTCCGTCTGCAGGACCTTGACGGAGGCTTCCACCTGGGTGGCGTGCTGAATTTGCTCGACCAGGGGGGCCGTCAGACCGCGTGGTGCCGTACCGTTGATCTGGTCGGCACCGGCAATCTCCGCCGCGTTTCCGCGCAGCCCCTTCAGGCCGGTATGAATTCCGGAAAGCGCACTTTGGCTTGCAGTTGTGATGACCATCGGCTTGTCTTGGTTCAATGCTTACTACAAGTCTAGTTGAACAAGGGGCGAATGTCTTCCCGTCGGGCGGATTCTTCATGCCGTTCAGTGACTGCGCCCGGCCGGTCCAGGAATGCTAATCTTGTTCATCCCACGGCGTTTCCCTGTGTGACCCCATCATGTTCAAAAAGATCCTGCTGACTTTGACCGTGGCCATCCCTTTTTTCGGGTTGGCCTTTCTGCTGACCGGTTCGCCCCCCCGGACCCATTACGACAATCTGCCCTGGGATGTGGAGGTCCATGCCGACGGGACCTCCAGTGTCTTCGGTATCCATCTGGAACAGACGCCCCTGTCGGAACTGCGGGAGCGGTTCATGGTGTTTCCCAGTCTGGCCCTGTTTCAGAGCCGGGAGGACGGGCAGAGCCTGGAGGCCTATTTCGGGCCGGTGAAACTGGGGCCTTTCGAGGCCAACTTCCTGGCGGTGCTGGCGGCGGATGAGCAGACCCTGGCCGGGTTTGCCGAGCGGGCGGTCCATGGCAAGGCCACCCCCAGCGGCGCGCGCCGCCTCGAACTGTCGGAAAACGACACCCGGGCCGCGCTGGCCCTGCCGGTGGTGGAAATCACCTATGTCCCCAGGGCCCGGTATGACGAGGATTCCGTGCTGGCCCGTTTCGGTGAACCTGCCCGGCGCCTGCCCATGGATGACGGCCGCCGCTACTGGCTCTATCCGGAACAGGGGCTGGTGCTGATGTTCAATCGCCGGGGGCGGGATGTGCTGCACTATGTCGCGCCGGCCCGTTTTGACGAGGCCCAGGGGCGCATTCTGACCGGCGAGGGCCTGGACCGGATGCTGCCATGACCGGAGCATCGCGCAAACCCGGTTTCTGGGAGGGGCGGCCGCTGGTCGACCTGAACGACCGGGAATGGGAGGCCCTCTGCGACGGTTGCGGTCGCTGCTGTCTGCACAAGCTGCAGGACGAGGACACTGACGAAATCTACTACACCGACGTGGCCTGCCGTCTGCTGGACTCAAACACCTGTCGCTGCAGCCATTATGAGGATCGTCTGTCCCGGGTGCCGGATTGCGTCCGGCTGAGTCCGGATGAGGTGAGCCAGGTGGCGTGGCTGCCGCCCACCTGTGCCTATCGGCGGCTGCACGAGGGCAGGGGGCTGCCCTCGTGGCATCCCCTGCTCACCCATGACCCGGAGAGCGTGCACCGGGCGGGCGTGTCCGTGCGTGGCCGCATCCTCTGCGAGCAGAAGATGGGGGATGACTGGGAGTCACGGATCGTCCTCTGGCCCTGTGAGGACGGGCCGGACTGACCTGTTCTTCAGCCCGGAATCCCGGCAAACTGCCGGGGGCCGTACCCCTCCCTGGCCCGCAGATAGGCCTTGAGACGGGCGGCGAAATCCGGCACCACGGATCCCTTGACCGCCTCCAGGGCATTGAGCCGGTCTGCCCAGGCCTGGATGCGGGGGAAGTCGGCCCCGTCGAACAGGGGCATGGCCTGGTTCAGCAGGGCGTAGCGCATGAACAGGGGGGCGTAGGCGGCATCCACCAGGGAGAAGGCCTCGCCATTGAACCAGGGGCCTTCTCCCTGGGAGGCCTCCAGACGGCGCAGGCCGGCGATGGCGGCGGCCAGATGGTGTTCCAGGTCATGCTCGGTTTCCGACATCATGATCCGGTACTGGTCGATGATTGCCTGGCTGCCGAACTCGATCCAGGCCCGGTTCAGGGCCAGGGTCAGCGGGTCGGTGGGCTTGAGGCTGGGTGGGGTGATATCGTCGATGAACTCGTTGATGACGGCGGATTCGAACAGGACCGTTTGCCGGTCCACCTGCAGCACCGGCACCTTGCCGGTGGGGGAGAGGGCAAGAAACCATTCCGGCGGGTGTTCCAGGTCGATGAAGTCGATCTCGTAGGGGGCCTGCTTGTAGCGCAGGGTGATAACGCTGCGCTGGACGAAGGGGCACAGTTCGAAGCTGATGAGTCTCAGATGCATGGAGAGAGGGGACTCCTTAGGTTTGGTAAGCTGATCAGTGTATCAACCCACGCAGGGGCATGATTCATGAGTGACCCATTGGATGTTGTGCGAATTGACAAATGGCTCTGGGCGGCCCGTTTCTTCAAGACCCGTGCCCTGGCCGCCGAGGCGGTGAGCGGGGGGCATGTCCATGTGAACGGGCAGCGGGTCAAGCCGGCCCGAGCCGTCAAGGTGGGCGATCAGCTTCGCATCACGCGCAATGCCGAGGCCTGGGAGGTGGAGGTGCTGGGGCTGAACGACCGGCGCCGGCCCGCCACCGAGGCTCAGGCCCTGTACCGGGAGTCGGAACAGAGTCAGGCCCGCCGCACCGAGGAGGCCGAAGCGCGGCGTCTGGCCCGCCTGGCGGTGCCCCATACCGAGCATCGCCCGGATCGCCGTGACCGGCGCCATATCCGCCGATTCATCGGCAAGGAGTAGCCCCATGCCCAGGCCCGTGACACCGCTCATCGCTGCCGACGTGATCATCCGTCTGGAGGATCAGGCCGATTGCATCGTGCTGATTGAGCGTCTGAATCCGCCCCATGGCTGGGCCCTGCCCGGCGGCTTCATGGATGTGGGGGAATCATTGGAGCAGGCCGCGATCCGCGAGGCCCGGGAGGAAACCGGATTGGCGGTGCGACTGGAGGTCCTGCTGGGCTGCTATTCGGATCCCGGCCGGGATGAACGGGGGCACACGGTGAGTGCCGTCTATGGGGCGGTGGCCCGGGGGAGGCCGGTGGCGGCGGATGATGCCAAGGCGGTCTGGATCGTGGCCCCGGACCAAGTGGACCGGCCCCTGGCCTTCGATCATCGCCGGATACTGGATGACTATCTGGAATTCCGGCGTACGGGCCGGGTGGCGCCGCTCCCTCCTCCCCCCGATGGGGGAGGGGGAGAGGGACGACAGGGGATTGATTAACCCCGTTCCTTGACCCACTTGCCGATGGCCGGCGGCACGGTCTTTTGTGCCTTGCCGCTCACATAGATGCCGATGTGGCCGCCGGGGAAGGACAGTTCGGTGTAGTCCTTGGTGCCCACCTTGCCGGCCAGGGCCTTGGAGGCATCCGGCGGTACCAGGTGATCCTGCTCGGCAAAGATGTTCAGCACCGGCATGGTCACGTTGGCCAGATTCACCTCGTACTCGCCGATGTGCAGGTCGCCGTTCATCAGTTTGTTCTGCTGGTAGAAGTCCTTGATGAACTGGCGATAGGTCTCGCCGGCCTGGTCCGGGCTGTCGAAGATCCACTTCTCCATGCGCAGGAAATTGTCCAGCTTGTCCTTGTCCTGCAGCACTTCCACCATGTCCAGATACTTCTGGCCCATGAGCTGGTAGGGCTTGAGGTTGAGGAAGGTCCAGTTGAGCAGTTCACCCGGGATATTGCCCATGGTGTCCACCAGGGTGTCGATGTCCACGTGCTTGACCCAGTGGGAGAGGATGTTGCCCGGAGTATGGAAATCCACCGGGGTCACCATGGTGATCAGGTTCTGCACCTTTTCCGGATGCATGGCGCTGTAGCACAGGCTGAAGGTGCCGCCCTGGCAGATGCCCAGCAGGTTGATCTTGTCCAGGTTGTGGCGACGGCAGATCTCGTCCACGCAGCGGTCCACGTAACCGTTGAGGTAATCGTCCATGGTCAGGAAGCGGTCGGCCCTGTCCGGATAACCCCAGTCGATCAGGTAGACATCCATGCCGGCTTCCAGCAGGCCCTTGACCGTGGAGCGGTCATCCTGCAGGTCGGTCATGTAGGGGCGGTTCACCAGGGCGTAGACGATCAGTACCGGTACCGGGTGCTGGACCACGGAGGCGGGCGCCTGGAAGCGATACAGGGTGAGCTTGTCTTCCTTGTAGACCGCTTCCTTGGGCGTCACGCCGGAGGGGATGTCACCGGCATCGGCCAGGTTCTGCAGGCCCTGGGTGAGCTTGTTCTGGAAGGTGGTCAGTTCGTCCATGACCTGATCGGGTCTGATCTGAATCGGAATCATTGGCCGGATCTCCTTTTAATCGCTCTGCTTGGCCTTGGTGGTGGTTGCGGTCTGGCGTTTTGTGGCCGTGGCGCGACTGCGGGTGCCGGTGGCGGCGCGGGAAGCGCTGGCGCTGTCCTTGCCTTCGGCCTTGCTTTCCACCGGGGCTTCCACCTTTGCCGGCGCGGCCTGGTCATTCACCTGGTCGGTCAGCTTGCGTACCGCGGCCTTGAGGGCCTGCAGTTCACGGCGGCTTTCCTGCAGGCGGCGGTGCAGGGTATTGACCTCGCGGCGGGTGGGCATGTTCAGGCTTTCGGTGACCTCGTCCATGAGGCGGGTGCCCTGGCGCTTCACCGCCATCAGGCTGTTGACCATCTCGCCGTAGATCCTGGCGTACTCATCGGACATGACGAATTCGCCGTAGACCTCTTCGCAGACGTCCACCCACTCATCATAGAGGGCGCGCATGGAGGTGATGGGCTTGTCCTGACGACCGGCGTCGTCCAGGCGGGCGCGGAAACGGTCGATGGAGTCCATGCCGACCTTGTTGAAGGCGGCCTGATAGTTCTGCATGGCCTGCTGGTAATTGACCATCAGCTTGGCCAGGTTCTGGTACTGCTCCTGGGATTCGCGGGTGTAACCGACGCCGGGCACGGACAGGAAACGGTCCAGCTGTTCCTGCACGGCATCACCATAGGGGGCGCGGGCCGGCGGCCGCAGGGCCTGCATGTAATCGCCCGGCATGGGCATGAAGGAAGATGTGGCGCGACGCCAGGTGTCCAGGGGCATCTGCCAGAAGGCATTGGCGTCCCTGCTGGCTCCGGGCATGTTGGTGAAACCCTGGAAGGCATTGCTCATCTGGTCCAGCCACTTGTTTACGGCCTCGGCGGCGTTGTTGCCTTCCGCGCCCCGATAGAGGTTTTCCGCCATGGAAAAATAATTGCGCCCGACCTTCATCATCTGGTCCATGGCGTCATTGCCGGACAGGGGCATGCCGCTGGAAACGGTCTTCCACCACTGATCCAGTCCGTCCCCCCAGTTGGCGGTACCGTCACTGCCCCCCATGGCCTTGCGGCTCATGTCCATCCAGGCAGACCAGTATTTGCGCTGGGCTTCCATCCAGTCTTCGGGGTTGAAGGGGTTTGAGTCAGCCATCAATCATCTCCTTTGGGTCCATATCTGGGCCAGGTGGTTATCATCCGGGATCGCTGTTGCGGCCGGTCAATCAAAGGCCCGGGCCGGCGGGCATTCCCGGGCCAGGGTGGTCAGCACTTGGAGCGATCCGACAGGGTACAACATCATAAGGATAAGGTTAGCATAGATTTTGTGCGGTGCAACAATTCTGCCGGGATGGTGCTTCATGGTTGGTCAGGGACGCAGCGCTTCTGGTATAAACTGCCGGAGCAATGCCTTGATCCTTGAAGCTGTCACTCCTTTTGGATCAAATATGCCAGGAAAGCAAGACCGAGTGCCCTGAAAGTGCGAGCCATCACCCGGTATCCGATATGAAAGTCCGGTCAAGGTATGGCCCTCAGGCATCCCAATATTCAGAAATACGCCCCTGATCAGGAGGATTTATATGGCTGAATCCATTGTCATCGTCGATGCGGCACGCACCCCGGTCGGTACCTTCAACGGCTCTCTGTCACAGATTCCGGCCTCGACTCTGGGGGCCATGGTCATGAAGGCGTTGCTGGCCCGTACCGGCCTGTCTCCCGAGCAGGTGGACGAGATCATCCTGGGGCAGGTGCTGCAGGCGGGGGTGGGCCAGAATGCCGCCCGTCAGGCCGCCGTGGAGGCCGGCATCCCTTATTCTTCTCCGGCCATGACCATCAACAAGGTCTGCGGCAGTGGTCTCAAGGCCGTTCACCTGGCCTGGCAGTCGGTCCTGTGCGGTGATTCCAATGTGGTGATCGCCGGTGGTCAGGAGAACATGAGCGCCTCTCCCCATGTCCTGCCCGGTTCCCGCCAGGGGACCAAGATGGGTGACTGGAAGATGGTGGACACCATGATCAAGGATGGCCTGTGGTGCGCCTTCAACGATTACCACATGGGTACTACCGCCGAGAACATCGCCGGCGAGTTCAGGATCAGCCGGGAAGAGCAGGATGCCTTTGCCGCCCAGTCCCAGCAGCGGGCCGAGGCCGCCCAGAAGGCGGGTCATTTCAAGGACGAGATCGTGCCGGTGGAAGTGTCCCTCAGGAAAGGGGAGGTCAAGGTTTTCGATACGGACGAGTTTCCTCGTCATGGCACCACGGCGGAAGGCCTGGCCAGACTGCGCCCGGCATTCAGCCGGGACGGCACCGTGACCGCGGGCAATGCCTCCGGCATCAATGATGGTGCCGCTGCCGTGGTGGTCATGCGTGAATCCATGGCCAGCGAGCTGGGTCTCAACCCGCTGGCCCGCATCGTCTCTTTCGCCGCCGCCGGCGTGGACCCGGCGATCATGGGTACCGGCCCCATCCCCGCTACCGTCAAGTGCCTGGAAAAGGCCGGCTGGCGGCCCGCCGATCTGGACATGGTGGAGGCCAACGAGGCCTTTGCCGCCCAGGCCATCGCCGTCAACAAGCAGCTGGGTTGGGACCTGTCCAAGGTGAACGTGAGCGGCGGCGCCATCGCCATCGGCCATCCCATCGGTGCCTCGGGCGCCCGGGTGCTGGTGACGTTGCTGCACGGCATGAAACGCACCGGTGCCAGGCGAGGCCTGGCAACCCTGTGCATCGGTGGCGGTCAGGGTGTGGCCCTGGCGGTCGAGGCTGTCTGAGTGCCGTGATGCCCCGGACCGGATCCGCGGGGGCCTTCCCCGGGATCCGGTTCTTGCCATGCACTTGCAATGATGTAGGGAGAAGCGGGTGAACGAACCGCGGATAGTGAAGAAGTACCCCAATCGGCGACTCTACGATACCGAGGAGAGCCGTTATGTGACACTGGCCGATGTGCAGCAGCTGGTGCGCCGCGGGATCAACGTGAAGGTGGTGGACAGCCAGTCGGGGAAGGACATCACCCGGGGTATCCTGATTCAGATCATCACCGAGCAGGAAACGGCCGGGGAGCCGCTCTTCACCACCGAGATGCTGGTGCGTTTCATCCGCTTCTACGATGAAGCGGTCCACGAGGCCTTTTCCGGCTATCTGGACCAGAGTCTCAGGTTTTTTGCCGATCAGCAGCGGGACTTCAATGACCGCATGCGCGATGTGCTGGGTGGGCGGGCCACCTGGGACATTACGGAGATGACCCGCCGCAACCTGGAGTTCTGGAAGGGCATGCAGGATCAGTTCTTCAAGGCCGCGGTCTTTCCGGGATCAGGCCAGGACGCGAAGAAGGAGTCGGGCGGGGCGGTGGAAGACAGGCCCGATGAAAATTCAGGCACAGACGTTCTGGAAGGGAAAGGCAAGACGGGTAAAAAGCCGAAATAGGGTGCTTGCGCCCCGTGGGCTGGGAGGTGGCCGGGCTTTTGTCTCAAAACGGCCCGGCTGGCTTGACGATGATTCTGGTTAAGGTTATATGTTGCGCTGCAGCATTCGTGGTGGCAAGTCTGCTGCTGTGCCCATATCAACCTTATCCAGGAGAATGAACCCGTGAATGACATGATCGAACTTTTCAACAAGGCCAATCAGTCCAGTTTCGATACCTTCCGCAAGTTGAGCGATATCAACCAGCAGGTCTTTCAGAAGCTGGTGGAGCAGCAACTGGACTTGACCACGGACTTGGTGAATGTGAGCATGAAGCACCTTGAGCAGGTGGGCAAGGCCAAAGGCTATCAGGAACTCGTGACCCTGCAGGCGGACCTGCTGCGTGATTGCGGCCAGAAGATGGTTGCCACTTGCAAGAACGGGAACGAGATCCTCAATGACGCCCGTAATTCCATGACCCGGTTGATGGATGACTCCGTTAAAGTGGCGGAAGAAACCGTCAAGCACGTAAGCGCTGTCGCCAAGAAGGCTGCCTGATTTCATTTTGGACAGTCTTCAAGGCCAGTCAAGAAACAAGGAGCCCGAATAGTGACCAAGCGAGTAGCGTTAGTGACCGGCGGTACCGGTGGAATCGGCACCGAGATCTGCAAGAAGCTGGCCCGTCAGGGGCATGTGGTCGTGGCCAATTATCTGCCCGCGCTGCAATCCCAGGCCGAGGCCTGGCAGCAGCAGATGAAGGCCGAGGGCCTGGACATGCACATTGCCGCTGGTGATGTGTCCTCGTTCCAGTCCTGTGCCGACATGGTCCAGGAGATCGAATCCCGCGTGGGGCCCATCGACATTCTGGTCAACTGTGCCGGTATCACCAAAGACAAGACGCTGCGCAAGATGACCGAAGATCAGTGGCGGGATGTCATCAACATCAATCTGAACAGCGTGTTCAACGTCACCCGTCACGTGGTGGAAGGTATGACCTCCCGCGGTTTTGGTCGTATCGTCAATATCTCCTCCGTCAACGGTCAGAAGGGTCAGTTCGGCCAGGCCAATTATTCCGCTGCCAAGGCCGGCATGCATGGCTTCACCATGGCAGTGGCCCAGGAAACGGCCGCCAAGGGTGTCACCGTCAACACGGTGTCTCCCGGCTACACCGCCACGGCCATGACCGACGCCATGCCCGAAGATGTGCGCAACGCCATCGTGGCTCAGATTCCGGCCGGTCGCATGGGTACCACGGCGGATATCGCCTTCGCCGTAGCCATGCTCTGCGACGACGGGGCGGGGTATATCACCGGAGCCAACATCCCGGTGAATGGTGGTCTGTTCACCTCCTTCTGAAGAACTTGTTTCCCGCATTTGCAGAAACTTGTGCCGCGAACGGGCCCTGATACCGGGGCCCGTTCGCAGTCTTTGGCTTATTTTGTGAAGCGTGATGGGTTTCACAAAAAAGTGAAGGTGATGTGGTAAATATGTATTCCCAATCCTTGATTTGATGATATTTATTCGCGTCAGCGCTTATCTGATGCTATTCTCCTTCGTGTTTTGGGGTTGAGCGGAAACGCCGTGAGCGTGGTTTCCGCCCTGTCTGGCGGGCGTCGTGAGATCGCCCGCAAAGGGGAGTCGGCGCCGCCGATGTCTCCAGCGCTTTGACCGTCCGGGATTTTCCGGTGTGACCGGAATTGTCCCTGCGCCCGATACATGCGTGCCGTCAGAAGCCGGCGGGACAAGGGCAAGGCATTGTGAGCAAATTACGGGGGCATCTATGCCGTTTTCAAGACCAAGCTTTTCGATGGTGATGGGAATCTTTGCTGTTTTCCTGATCATCACCGCTTTGTTTCCCAAGATTCTTTCCGGTTTCGGTGGCGATGCCTCCCCATCCGCAGCCCTTTCTCAACCCCTGGATATCCCCGCCAACCCGTCGGCCGAAGGAGGGGGTGCTTCGCTGACGGTCGCCGAGCCCAAGGAGCGGCGCCGGATTGCGACGGCTTCAGCCGCCGAGGGAGGGCAGGGTGATTTGCAGCGGGTCGCCTTCATGTCTCAGGAACGTCTGGCTCCTGCGCTCGGGCCGGATGAAAACCCGACCTCCTATGAGTCCTTCAGCCTGGGTGACGACGAGGAAGTTGCCAAGGCATCCGACTGGTTCGAGTACACCATCGCTCGTGGCGATCGTCTTTCCTCTCTCTGGGTGGGTGACTGGGGATTGCCCCTGGCCACGCTTTATCGTTTGCTGGGAGACGCCGAAAATGCCCGCGTGCTCAATCGTCTCAGCGTGGGGCAGCAGGTGGAGTGGCAGACCGATGACGAGGGTTATCTGACCCGTCTGCGTATCTGGACCGAGCGCGGCAAGGGTGTGGAATGGGAACGTGTCCCGGATGGCTGGGATTTTGAGCGTCGCGAAGTGCAGAACAGTCGTGAAATCACCCATATGGTGATCACGGCCAGGGTCGAGGGCAGTATTTCTTCCGCCCTGGCCGGCAGGGAGGAACTCTCCGGCCGCGCGGCCGCCGCCCTGGCGGTGCTGCTGGACCGCCATCTACCGGTACGCATGCATGCCCGTAGCGGGGATGTTTTCTCCCTGCTGGTGGAGCAGGAAACCCTGGCCGGTGATGATGAGCCTATCGAACTGCGGTTGCTGGCCTTTGACTACCAGGGTGCACAGTTGAACATCAGTGCCGCCCGATATGTGGACGGGCGTTTCTATACCCCAGAGGGGCACAGCCTGCTGCCGCCCTTTGATCGGCGTCCTTTCGCCGGCACCTACCGCATCAGTTCGCCTTTTGATCTGAGACGCCGGCATCCGGTGACCGGCACGGTTGCTCCCCATCATGGCACCGATTTCGCCATGCCCATCGGTACGCCCATTGTGGCTCCCGCCAATGGCCGGGTCGTGCGCGTGGACGAGCATCCCTATGCCGGCCGTTTCCTGGTGATCGAGCACGGTCAGGGTTATACCACCCGCTATCTGCACCTGAGTCGTGCCCTGGTGCGCCCGGGGCAGGCGGTGGAGCGGGGGCAGCGCATTGCCCTGTCCGGCAACACCGGCCGCAGCACCGGTCCCCATCTGCACTATGAACTGCATGTGAATGGTCGTCCCGTTGATGCCATGCGGGCTGAGCTACCCCGCAGTGAGCGCCTGACCGGTGAGGATCTCCGCCGGTTCCAGAAGGTGAGCAGCGCCCTGCTGGCAGAGGTGAAGGGGCCGCGTCAGTCCCGTCAGGTGGCGATGCTGCCGTATTCCGAAATGGCCATGTGAATCGTGGCCTGAAGCCGTCGGACGGGCGCAGCCCGTCCAGGGCGTCGGCTTCATCAAGGTCCTCATACCCATGCGAAGCTGCTATGATAGCGCCCACAACAAGCAGCATAAGACATGCGTGTCCAACGAACTCAACCCACTCAAACCTGAATCCGGTGCCGGTGCTCCCCGCATCTATACCCGCGCAGAGCATGGTATTTCCCGCGCCAATATCAGCGAGCACGCCCTCAAGGTCCTCTATCGCCTGAAGGACGCAGGCTTTCGCGCCTGTCTGGTCGGTGGTGGCGTCAGGGATCTGCTGCTGGGGCGTGAGCCCAAGGACTTCGATGTGGCCACGGACGCCCATCCGGAAGAGGTCAGAAGCCTGTTCCGGAATTGCCGGCTGATAGGACGGCGTTTCCGCTTGGCCCATGTGTTTTTCGGGCCGGAGATCATTGAAGTCGCCACCTTCCGCGCCCCCCATGACAGTTTTGTCGATGACGGAGATGCCGACGGTGCCGCCGAGGCACTGATCGAGGACGGCCGCATCATCCGGGACAATGTCTACGGCACCATCGAGCAGGATGCCTGGCGCCGGGATTTTTCCATCAATGCCCTTTATTACGATATCCGGGATTTCTCGGTGGTGGATTACACCGGTGGCATGGACGATCTCAAGCAGGGTGTGTTGCGGTTGATCGGTGATCCCGAGATACGCTATCGGGAAGACCCCGTGCGCATGTTGCGTGCCGTCCGTTTCGCCACCAAGCTGGGTTTTCGCCTGGACGAGGCCACGGAGTCCTGTCTGTCCCGCCTGGGCGACCTGTTGCTGGATGTGCCGCCGGCGCGCCTGTTCGACGAGGTAATCAAGCTTTTCCATGCCGGTTGCGGGCTGCAGACCTTCGAGGCATTGCGGCATCACGATCTGTTCGGACGCATGTTCCCGTTGACGGAAGAGGCCCTTTCCCATGAAGAGGAAGGTTTTCCCATCACCTTCGTGGCCAACGCCTTGCGCAATACGGATGAGCGCATCCAGTCCGGCAAGGGTGTGAATCCGTCTTTCCTCTATGCGGTACTGTTATGGGAGCCGGTACGCCATGCCGCGCGCCGCTTCATGGAGGAAGGTGAGGCCGAACTGCCGGCCCTGCAGCATGCTGGCGGGGTGATTCTGTCCCGGCAGGCCCGGCATATCCTGATTCCCAAGCGTTTCGCCTTGCCGATGCGGGAAATATGGGAGCTGCAACCCCGTTTCGAGCAACGCCGCGGGGCCCGTGCCCTGCGCCTGCTGACCCACCCCCGTTTCCGTGCGGCCTACGATTTTTACTGTCTGCGGGCCCGTTCCGGGGAAGCCCTTGCCGAAGGTTGCGAGTGGTGGACCCGGTTGCAGGAAGTGGACGAAGCCGAGCAACGCCGGATGGTGGAGGTCTCGGGAAAAAAGCCCCGCTCCCGTCGGCGCCGTCGCTCACGCAGCAAGTCATCCGGCAACGCCTGACATCATGACGCCTGTAATGGCCTATATCGGTATCGGCGCCAATCTGGGGGCGCCGCGGGCTCAGGTTCTTGGAGCCCTTGAGGCCATGGCGGCATTGCCCGAGAGCCGCCTGCTGCGCCAGTCCTCACTTTATGGCAGCCCACCCATGGGGCCGGCGGATCAGCCGGACTACATCAATGCCGTGGCCCAGCTGGAAACCCGGCTTACCCCGATGGTCCTGCTGCAATCCTTGCTGGAACTGGAACGTCGATGTGGCCGTGTTCGTCAGGGGGAGCGCTGGGGGCCCCGGACCCTGGATCTGGATATCCTGCTCTACGGCACCCAGGTCATTCAGACCGCACATTTGACGGTACCCCATCCCGGGATACAGCAGCGGTCCTTTGTCCTGTATCCTCTGGCGGAGATAGCCCCTGATCTCTGGATCCCCGGGCTGGGGGGGGTGGAGGATCTGGTGGCCCAGTGCCCTCGGTCCGGCCTGCAAAGACTGCTGGAAGAGCCTGCATGACTGAAACAGAACCGACTCATATTGCTGTCGAGGGGCCTGTGGGGGTGGGCAAGACCAGTCTGGCCCGGCGCCTGGCCGAGGCCGTCAATGGCGAGCTTGTGCTGGAATCCCCTGAAGATAATCCCTTTCTGGAGCGGTATTATCAGGATCCCCGTGGAACTGCCCTGCCGACCCAGCTCAGTTTTCTCATGCAGCGCCTGGATCTGTTGCGGAGCCTGGCCAGGCAGGAAGTGAGTCACCATCCGGTCCGGGTGGTGGATTTTCTCCTCGCCAAGGATGATCTGTTTGCCCAGGTGACCCTGGATTCGGACGAATACCGCCTCTACCGCCAGATTTGCGACGAACTGGACAGGAATGTGCGCCCTCCGGACCTGGTGATCTATCTGCAGGCCCCGGTCGAGGTCCTGCGGGAGCGCATCGCTCAGCGAGGGCGTGGCTACGAGCGCATGATGGACAGCGTCTATCTGCAGCGCCTGAGTGATACCTATGCCAGTTTCTTCTATCATTATGCGGAGGCTCCGCTACTGATCGTCAACGCCGGCGAGATCGACTGGGTCAAGCGGGACGAGGATTTTCAGCAGCTGCTGGCGTTCATGCGCACGGTGCGGGCGGGGCGTCACTACTTCAACCCGTTGCCGTCCGCCATCTGAGCGGCGGGCGGTGTGACAGACCATCATTTTCATTCTGATAACCCGGATATAGCGTGAGCGTACACTCCCAGACAAAGCGGCTGACCCTGCGGGACTTGCAGGGTTTGTGCGACAGACAGGAACCCATTGCCAGCCTCACCGCCTATGACGCCACCCAGGCCCGCCTGATGGACGCGGCGGGCGTGGATCTGGTGCTGGTGGGGGATTCCCTGGGCATGGTGGTGCTGGGGCATGAAACCACGCTGCCGGTGACGATGGATGACATGATTTATCACACCCGGGCTGTTGCCCGGGGGCTGCGTCGTGCCTTGCTGATGGCCGACATGCCGTTCATGAGCTACGTGTCGGTGGATCAGGCCCTGCACAATGCCGCCCGTCTGATGCAGGAAGGCGGGGCGCAGATGGTCAAGCTGGAGGGGGATGCCCAGCAGGTGGCGGTGGTCACCGCCATGTCCCATCACGGCATTCCGGTCTGTGCCCACCTGGGGTTGCGCCCGCAGTCGGTGCACAAACTGGGAGGGTATCGGGTTCAGGGACGGGAGGCCGAGGCGGCACAGCGCATGATCAAGGATGCCATGGCCCTGCAGGAAGCGGGCGCCGACATGTTGCTGCTGGAGTGCGTGCCGTCCACCCTGGCGGCGGAGATCCGCGCCATGGCCCGGATTCCTGTCATCGGCATCGGTGCCGGTGCCCAGTGTGATGGGCAGATCCTGGTGGTGCAGGATATTCTGGGCATGACCGATCATGCACCCCGCTTTGCGAAAAACTTCCTCACCGGCCAGACCGGCGTGCAGGCCGCCATGGCGGCCTTTGTGCAGGCGGTCAAGTCAGGCTCATTCCCCGCCGCGGAACACAGCTTCCTTTCCTGACCATGAATATCGTACATCACGTTGAGGATCTGCGAGGCGCACGCCGGGCCTGGCAGGTGGAGGGCTGTACGGTTGCCCTCGTGCCCACCATGGGCAATCTCCATGAGGGCCATCTGAGCCTGGTGCGCCATGCCCGCACGCTGGTGGACCGGGTGGTGGTGAGCATCTTCGTCAATCCCCTGCAGTTTGACCGCGCCGAGGACCTGGCGGCCTATCCCCGCACGCTGGCGGAGGATTGTCGCCGGCTGGCCGGCGAGGCCGCGGACCTGGTCTTTGCCCCGTCGGAAAGCGAACTGTATCCGGACGGACGGGAGCAGGTGACCCGGGTGACGGTCCCCGTGTTGTCCGATCTGCTGGAAGGGGCCCATCGGCCAGGCCATTTTGCCGGCGTGGCCACCGTGGTCTGCAAGCTTTTCAATCTGGTGCAGCCGGATGTGGCCGTGTTCGGCGAGAAGGATTTCCAGCAATTGCTGTTGATCCGGCGCATGGTCGGCGATCTTGATATGCCGGTACGAATTGAAGGCGTGGCCACCGTCCGGGAGACGGATGGTCTTGCCATGAGTTCGCGCAATGCCTATCTGGAGGCCGGTGAGCGTGCGCTCGCCCCGGCCATTCATCAGACCCTGTCGGAACTGGCCGCGCGGCTGAAGGCCGGTGAGCGTGATTATTCCGCCCTGGAACGGGAAGCGGAGAAAGTACTTGAAAAACGCGGCCTGCGATCTGATTATGTTGCAGTGCGGCGAAGGCAGGATCTGTTGCTGCCGCGGCCGGGTGATGCCCGGCTCGTCATCCTGGCGGCCGCATGGCTTGGCCGGGCAAGGCTCATTGACAATCTATGCCTGGATCTCCCCTCATCCATGGGATGAACGGGGTCCCCCACTCAGGGTGTAACGGCCGGCATCGGTCGGACCACTTCCGCGCAAGGATGATAACGACAGTCCCTCGGGGATTCGAAAGGGCGTAATGCCTGGAGGATGTTTAGAAACATGTTCTTGACTCTGCTCAAATGCAAGCTCCACAGGGCTGCGGTGACCCATGCCGAGCTGGATTATGAAGGCTCCTGTGCCATTGACTCGGATCTTCTGGAACTGGCGGGCATTCGCCCCTATGAGCAGATCCAGATCTACAACGTGACCAATGGGGAGCGTTTCACCACATATGCCATCCGCGCCGAAGCGGGCAGCCGGGTGATTTCCGTCAACGGGGCCGCGGCCCACAAGGCCAGCCCGGGGGATCGGGTGATCATCTGTGCCTACGCCCAGATGACCGCGGCCGAAGCGGATCTGTTCAAGCCCTCCCTGGTCTATCTGAACGAGCACAACCACGTCACCGGCACCGGTGACGAGATCGCCACCCAGGCTGCCTGAATCAAACCCTGCCGCGTGCCCGGCCAGTCCTCATGCGGCAGCGGCAGGGGGGATCTTCAACCGGTGTTTCTCATGGCTGCGGCGATGGCATTGATGGAACGCAGCAGCGGCGAGAGCCATGGGTCATCCACCTCTCCGTTCCCGGTGCCCTGCAGGGCCCGGTGGCGTCTTAGCAGGATGATCTGGATGTGATTGAGCGGATCCAGATAGGGGTTCCTGCGCATCAGTGACAGGGCCAGTACCGGATTGTCATCCAGCAGGCTGTCCTTGCTGGAGACGATCAGGACTTCCTCCACCGTGCGAAGATATTCCTCCCTGATGAGGCCGAATACCCGCTCCGCCAGGACCCGGTCGTGGCACAGCCTGGCGTATTCTTCCGCGATCTCCATGTCCGCCTTGGCCAGGGACATCTGGCTGTTGGAGAGCAGGGCGCGGAAGAAGGGCCATTCCCGATACATCTGCCGGAGCTGTTCCAGACGCCCGGGATCATCCCCGCGCCACTGTCGCAGGGCGCTGCCCAGGCCGTACCAGGCGGGGACCGTATGGCGTGCCTGCGCCCAGCCGAATACCCAGGGGATGGCACGGATGGAGGCCTTGGAACGGTCTGCCTTGCGGCGATGGGAAGGGCGGGAGCCGATGTTGAGCTGACCGATCTCCTCCACCGGCGTGACTTCATAGAAATAGTCCAGCACACCCCGGGTCCGGTCCGTCAGGGCGCGATAGGCCTTTTCCCCCTGCTGGGCCAGCGTGTCCATGGCCTCCAGGTCAGCCGTCCGGTCCTGGCTGCCCAGGCCGACCAGCCCCCCGCTGGCCTTGATCAGCCCCGTGGTGCCCATGCTCAGCTCGTAGATGGCCGTTTCCGTATTGCTGTACTTGTAGGACAGCACTTCCCCCTGTTCGGTGAACTTGATCCGGGCCTGTACCGTGCCCGGAGGCTGGGCCAGGATGGATTCATGGGTGGGGCCGCCACCGCGACCGATGGTGCCGCCCCGGCCGTGGAACAGACGGCATTCCACCTCGTGAGCCCCGGAGATGGCGATGATCCGTTGCTGGGCCTGGTACAGGTTCCAGGCGGAGGCGAGGATGCCACCGTCCTTGCAGGAGTCCGAGTACCCCAGCATGACCTCCTGGAGATTGCCCGAGGCCCGCAGCAGCGCACGGTAGACGGCATTGCCCAGCAGATGCTCCAGCACCGACTCCACATGCCGCAGGTCCTCGATGGTTTCAAACAGGGGCGAGATCCGGACATGGCAGAAGGGCTCGTCCTGGTCGGTGCGGCCGCACAGTCCCGCCAGGCGCGCCAGCAGCATCACTTCCATGACATGGGAGGCGGCGTGGGTCATGGAGATCACATAGGTGCCGATGCCTTCAGGCCCTACCTCGGCGCGCATGCGGGCAATGACATGAAAGACCTCCAGGGTCTCCCGGGTGGCCTCGGAGAGGGAATCACGGGGGAGGTCCGGCCACTGTTCCCGATCCAGCAGTTCGGAGAGCCGCCGCAGGCGGGATACCTCGTCCTGCTGACCGTAGTCGATGTCCGGTTCCCATAGGGCCAGGATTTCCGTCACCGCCGTGGTGTGCACGGTGGATTCCTGCCGGACATCCAGGTGGTGCAGGTGAAAGCCGAAGGTTTCCACCAGGCGGATCAGGTCGGTCAGTTCCCCGCGGGCCGCATTGCCGTCCCCGTGGCTGATCAGGGAATCGCGGATCAGGGTCAGATCCCGCAGCAGGGCCTGGCTGGAACCGTAGGCCGCATGGGTGGGCGTCACCGCCGTTTCCCCGGCAAGCCGGCGACGTACCGTGTCGAGGGTCTCGCGCAGCCGGTAACGGATGATGTAGAGCTTGCGCCGGTAGGGTTCCGACTCCATCTTGTCCGGCAGATCCTTGAACACCGCCCTGGAGATGTTCTCATCCTCCTTGAGGCTCTGCATGAAGGCCTCGGTGGGGCGGCACATGAGCAGGGAATGGGTCAGGACGAAACGCAGGGTGTGCACCCGGCGCAGGTATTCGGACAGGACCTGCTCCATGGCCAGGCGACAGGCCATTTCGGTGATGGCCGGGGTTACGTAGGGATTGCCGTCCCGGTCCCCGCCGATCCAGGAACCAAAGCGCAGGAAACTGGGCACCCTGACGGCCGGGTTGCCGTGCTCGTCGCTGCCGTAGCTGCGCCGGATCGCCTTTTCCAGCAGGCGGTAGGTATGGGGCACGGCGTCGAACAGGCTTTCCACGTAATAGAACAGCCCGTACTTGATCTCGTCCTGCACCTGGGGCTTCTTCACCCGCACTTCATTGGTGCGCCACAGTATCTGGATCTGCACCTCAAGCTGGCGGGTCAGTTCTTCCCGTTCCTCCCGGCCCAGGCGCGGCATGTCCAGGCGCTCCGCCGCCAGGAAGATGCGCCGCTGGGCCTCCATCACCGTGCGCCGTCGGGCCTCGGTGGGATGGGCGGTGAACACCGGCATGTATTCCAGCCGGCCGAGCAGCCCTTCCAGGGCCTGCGGGGGGACGCCCCGGCCGTGGAAAACCCGGATGGTGTGATCGAAGGAACCCAGCCACAGGGGGCCGCCTTCCGTGACCTGGCGGCGGCGTTCCCGGTGCAGATACTCCTCTTCGGCCAGGTTGACCAGGCTGAAGTAGATGCTGAAGGCCCGGATGATGGTTTCCAGGGTCTTCGGGTCCAGGGCGTCGATGTAGCGCATCAGGCGTTCCCGTTTGTCCGGGTTGTCCTTCTTGCGCAGCGCCACGAAACCCTTGCGCAGGGTCTCCACCGCCTGCAGCACCGCTTCCCCTTCCAGGCGCCGGATGATGTTGCCCAGCAGGTTGCCGAACAGCTTCACCCGGGCGCGCAGTTCCCGGTCCCTGGGGACCAGAAAGCGGGAGGTGTCCTTGGTGGTGGGCATCATCGGTTCACCAGCCGTTTGTAGAGGTCCTGGTAGGCCTGGGCACTGCGGTCCCAACTGAATTCCTGACGCATGCCGTGCTGCATGAGCCGGGTCCAGACGGCGCGGTCCCGGTACAGGGCGAGACCCCGTTGAATCGCCTCGCCCAGGGCCTCGGTGGTGGGGCCGTCAAAGACCAGGCCGGTGGCGGTCCCCTCGGCCATGTGGTGGGCGTCGGCGTCGATCACCGTGTCCGCCAGACCGCCGGTGCGCCTGACTACCGGCACGGTGCCGTAGCGCAGGCTGTAGAGCTGATTCAGGCCGCAGGGCTCGAACCGGGAGGGCATCAGGAACAGATCCGCGCCGGCTTCTATCTGGTGGGCCAGGGCTTCGTTGTAACCCACGTGCAGGCCCATGGCGCCGGGGTAGCGCGTGGCCATGGCCCGGGCCCGTGACTCCAGGGTGCGGTCGCCGCTGCCCAGGATGACCAGCTGGACCTGACCGGCCGCCAGCAGGGGTTCGCAGGTGGACAGGATCAGGTCCACCCCCTTTTGTGCCACCATGCGTCCCACGTGGCCCAGCAGCGGTATGTCGGGATTGATTTCCAGGCCGAAATGGGCCTGCAGGGCGGCCTTGCATTCGGCCTTGCCCTCCGGTTGTTCGGCGTTGTAGCGCCGGGCAATATGGCGATCTCCGGCCGGGTCCCAGTGCCGGTAGTCGGCACCGTTGAGGATGCCGCTCAGGTCCTGGGCACGGGCATTGAGCAGGCCGTCCAGACCGTAGCCGAACTGGGCGGTACGGATCTCCCGGGCGTAGGTGGGGCTGACCGTGGAGAGATGGTCCGCATAGACCAGTCCGCCCTTGATGAACGAAAGCTGGCCATGAAACTCCAGGCCGTACATGCCCCAGAATTCCGGCGGCAGGATCAGGTCCTCGTGGGCATGGCGGGGGAACAGGCCCTGGTAGGCCAGGTTGTGGATGGTGAACAGGGTAGCCGGCCGCTCCCCGTGCTGGCTCAGCAGGGCCGGTGCCAGGCCCGTCTGCCAGTCGTTGCAGTGCAGGACCTGGGGCTTCCAGTCCAGGCCCGCCTGGTCCAGGGACAGTTTCACGATGGCCCGGGCGAACACGCCGAAGCGCAGGTGATTGTCCTGCCAGTCGCGTCCGTCGGCCGCCCGGTAGGGATCCCCGGCGCGGTCGAAATGCAGGGGGGAATCCACCAGATAGAGTCTGACCCGGGTCTTGGGTAGCAAGCCTTCCAGGATCCTGACAGGCTGTTCGCTGCCGGCCAGGGGGAACTCGGCCACCGTTTCCAGCTTGCCCGCCGCCGCGCGGGCGGCCGGATAGGCGGGCAGGATCAGACGGATATCGTGCCGGAGCCGTTTAAGGGCCGGGGGCAGACTGCCGCAGACGTCCGCCAGTCCGCCGGTCTTGATGAGGGGGTGTGCCTCGCTGGTGGCGAAGAGAATTCGCATAGGCCGATGTCATGGTCGCGCCGTCCCGGTGGTGGGGTGAGGTCACGGCCATGAAGCGCTCCCTGTTTATGATGGGTGTAGGGCCATCATAATAGATAAATATTCTCGCGTTCGTGAACATAGAAATGGAGTGACCCATGAGCAACGCACTGCCCAAGACCCTCGCCTGGCAAGCCCTGGAAGCCCATCACGAGGCCGTTTGCGATCTTCACATGCGTGAGCTCTTTCGCCAGGATCCCCAGCGTTTTCAGCGCTTCAGCCTGCAGTTCGAGGACATCCTGCTGGACTATTCCAAGAACCGCATCACGGCGGAAACCCGGGATCTGCTGGTGGAACTGGCCCGGGCCGCCCAGGTGCCCCAGTGGCGGGACCGCATGTTCGCCGGTGAACGCATCAATACCACCGAGGATCGGGCGGTGCTGCATGTGGCCCTGCGCAACCGCGGTGACCGGCCCATGTGGGTGGACGGGGAAGACGTCATGCCCCGGGTGCGCCAGGTGCTGTCCCACATGGGCGACTTCGTGGCGCGAGTGAGGTCGGGGCAGTGGACGGGCCATACCGGCCAGCCGATCCGGCATGTGGTGAATATCGGCATCGGCGGCTCGGACCTGGGGCCGCTGATGGTCTGCGAGGCCTTGAAACCCTATGCCCATGAGCGCCTGCAGATGCATTTCGTCTCCAACGTGGATGCCACCCACCTGACCCGGACTCTGGCCCAGGTGGACCCGGAGACGGTGCTGTTCGTGATCGCTTCCAAGACCTTCACCACCCAGGAGACCCTCACCAATGCCCATTCGGCCCGGCGCTGGTTCCTGGAACAGGGGGGCAGTGAAGCGGCCATCGCCCGTCATTTCGTGGCCGTGTCCACCCACCGGGAAGCGGTGGCCGCCTTCGGCATCGATCCGGCCAACATGTTCGAGTTCTGGGACTGGGTGGGGGGGCGCTATTCCCTGTGGTCTGCCATCGGCCTGTCCATTGCCCTGTCTCTGGGCATGGCCCATTTCGAGGCCCTGCTGGACGGTGCCCACGCCATGGACGAGCATTTTCGTACCACGCCGCTGGAGGAGAACATGCCCGTCATCCTGGCCCTGCTGGGGGTGTGGTATGTGAATTTCTTCGGCGCCCGCAGCCACGCCATCCTGCCCTATGACCAGTATCTGCACCGGTTCCCGGCCTACTTCCAGCAGGGGGACATGGAGAGCAACGGCAAGTCGGTGGACCGGCAGGGGCGGCGGGTGAGCTGGCAGACGGGGCCGGCCATCTGGGGCGAGCCGGGGACCAATGGCCAGCATGCCTTCTATCAGCTCATCCACCAGGGGACCCAGCTCATCCCCTGTGATTTTCTGGCCCCCTGCCTGAGCCATCACCCCCTGGGGGAGCATCACGCCATCCTGCTGTCCAATTTCTTTGCCCAGACCGAGGCCCTGATGCGGGGCAAGACCCTGGAGGAATGCCGGGAGGAAATGCGGGCCGCCGGGATGTCCGAGGCCCAGGTGCAGGCCCTGGCGCCCCATCGGGTGTTCGAAGGCAACCGGCCCACCAATTCCATCCTGTTCAAGCGCCTCACTCCCCGTACCCTGGGCTCGCTGATTGCCCTCTATGAGCACAAGATCTTCGTCCAGGGGGTGATCTGGAACGTGAACTCCTTCGATCAGTGGGGGGTGGAACTGGGCAAGCAGCTGGCCCGCACCGTGCTGCGGGAACTGCACGACCCGGACCCGGTGGCGGGGCATGATGCCTCCACCAACGGGCTGATCAACTACTACAAGCGGCTGACGCGGGAGTAAGCCCGGTCTTCATGCTCCGGACAGTAGCGGCATCGCCAGGCCGAACACGGCGGCGGTCACCAGGATCAGCGCGATCAGACTGATGCGCCATCCCGCCCTCACCATGTCCGGTACCGTGATCCGTTCGCTGCTGAAGACGATGGCATTGGGCGGGGTGGCCACGGGCAGCATGAAGGCACAGGAGGCCGCCAGGGCGACGGGGATGGCCAGCAGCAGGGGATCGTGACCCAGGCTGATGGCCAGGGAAGCCGCCAGCGGCAGCACCGTGGCGGCCGTGGCCGTGTTGCTGGTGACGTGGCTGAGCAACATGGCGCTCAGGGCCACGATGCCCACCAGGGTCCAGGTGGGCCAATTGCTCAGTTGCACCAGGGAGGCGGCGATGTGGTCCGACAGGCCGCTGCCGCCGATGGCCGAACCCAGGCTCAGGCCCCCCCCCACCAGGATCAGCACTCCCCAGGGCAGCTGGCGGGTGGACTCCCAGTCCAGCAGGAACTGATGACGCCGGAAATCCGCCGGGATCAGGAACAGGGCCAGGGCACCGACGATGGCGATGCCCGGGTCGGTGATGGACACCCCGGGGAACAGGGATTCCAGCAACGGACGCAGGATCCAGGCCAGGGCCACGGCGACGAACACCAGCAGCACCCGCCGCTCCGCCCGGGTCATCGGTCCGAGCTGTTCCCGCTGCTGGCGCAGCAGTTCGCCGATCCCCTCCAGCGGTCCCCGGGACACCGGAAAGGCCCAGCGGCACAGCACCCACCAGCACGCCACCAGCAGGGTCAGGGCCAGCGGCAGACCCACCATCATCCACTGGGCAAAGCCGATCTGATGGTCGTAGTTGTCGTTCATGTAGGCGGCGAGCAGGGCGTTGGGCGGGGTACCGATGAGGGTGGCCATGCCGCCGATGTTGGCACCGAAGGCGATCCCCAGCAGCAGCGCCAGTCCCACGTTGCGGATCTGTGCCTTGTCCATGCCCCGGTCCTCCAGCAGGATCAGCACCGAGATGCCGATGGGCAGCATCAGGGCGGCGGTGGCGGTATTGCTCACCCACATGCTCAACCCCGCCGTGGCGCCCATGAAGCCGGCCACCAGGTGATCCAGTCGTTGTCCGGCCAGGCCCAGGATCACCAGGGCGATGCGCCGGTGCAGATTCCAGCGCTGGATGGCCAGGGCGATCATGAACCCGCCCAGGAACAGGAAGATCAGGGGATTGGCGTAGGGCGCCGCCGCCTCGGCGATGGTGCTTGCCCCCAGCAGGGGCAGCACGGCAATGGGCAGCAGGGCGGTGGCAGGGATGGGGATGGCCTCGGTCACCCACCAGATGGCCATGAGCGCGGTGAGGGCGGCCACGGCCCAGGTATTGGCGGCCAGTTCTCCGGGCGGGCCCGCCAGCAGCATGCCGAGAAAGATCAGGGGGCCAAGCGCCAGCCCCAGCCTGGGCCGCCAGAGAGAGGGTGATGCGGGCCTGGGCGTGGCGGATGTGCTGGCTTCCGTGGACGGACTCATGAATGCTCTCCAATAGGGTATGACGGCCATCCCCCACACTCCGGTGTCGGGGCGACTTGCGGTACCGCAGTTTAGCCGCTGGTCATGTCATGCCGCTGACCGGGCGTGTCGGGGCCGGCGGGGAAAGGCGGCGGCCCGGGGGCCCGGAGGCCATGGGGCGGGACCCATGGTATGCTTTCGCCGATCAAATGATTGCTGACGGGTAGATCATGACAAGAGCGACCGGCACTTACAACATCACCACCCTCAACGAGTTCGTCATTCAGCGCCAGGCGGATTTTCCCTATGCCAAGGGGGAATTGTCCCGGTTGCTGCACCATGTGGGCGTGGCGGCCAAGGTGGTGAACAAGAAGATCAACAAGGCGGGGCTGGTGGACATTCTGGGTCGTGCCGGCGATGTGAACGTCCAGGGCGAGGACGTCCAGAAGCTGGACCTGTTCGCCAACGAGCACTTCATCGCCGCCCTGCGTTCCACCGGCGAGTGCTGCGCCATCGCCTCCGAGGAAGACCAGGAAATCACCATCTTCGATGACGGCCTGTCCCGTGACGGCAAGTACGTGTTCTGCATGGACCCTTTGGACGGCTCGTCCAACATCGACGTGAATGTCTCCGTCGGCACCATCTTTTCCATCTATCGCCGCCGTACCGAACGGGGCACCCCGGCGGACCTGTCCGACTTTCTGCAACCGGGGACGGAGCAGGTGGCGGCCGGTTATGTGATCTACGGCTCCTCCACCATGCTGGTATACACCACCGGCAAGGGGGTGAACGGTTTCACCCTGGACCCGACCATCGGTGAGTTCTGCCTTTCCCACCCGGACATCCGCACCCCCGAGAACGGCACCATCTACAGTATCAACGAGGGTAACTACGCCCACTTCCCGGCGGGGGTGAAGCAGTTCATCAAACATTGCCAGGTGGTGGACCCGGACACCCGCCGTCCCTATACCTCGCGCTACATCGGTTCCCTGGTTTCGGATGTCCACCGCAATCTTCTCAAGGGCGGGGTATTCCTGTATCCCTCCACCCAGAAGGCCCCCCAGGGCAAGCTGCGTCTGCTGTACGAGTGCAACCCCATCGCCATGATCGCGGAGCAGGCCGGCGGCAAGGCCAGCGACGGCGCCCGCCGCATCCTGGAGATCCGGCCGGAGGATCTGCACCAGCGGGTACCGTTCTATGTCGGCTCGCGGCGAATGGTGGAGGATGTGGAGCGGTTCCTGGCCGAGGCCCGATAACCGGCATTCTCTCCGAACGGTGGTCGCCGTAGTATTTGTATCGCCGTTCCTTGGTCTGGGTGGATTTTCGATCCTTCAGGCCATCATTCTTGGGCAGGAAAAGCCATCCCTGTTCTGGGGGCTCCCAAAGCTTTCATAGGGGGTTTTGGTTCGGGGGTTTTGCAGGGGCTGTTCATGTTGGTCGTCTCGGTCACGGGCTCCCTGGTCGTGCTTGGCGGATTCCTGGCCTACTATCTTCCCGCGATCCCGTTCACTTTTTGGATGTTCGGTGTGTTAGGTTGGATGATCTTGATCATCGAAAGCCTGATTGCCGCGCCGTTGTGGGCGGTGGCGCATGCGGTGCCGGAGGGTGACGGCTTTGCCGGTCGGCATGCCTTGCAGGGCTGGCAGTTGTTCGTCAATGTGATTTTCAGGCCGATCCTGCTCATTTTGGGATTGCTACTGTCGATGTTGGTGTTGCACTACATTGTGAAGATTGCCATTGCGGGTTATGCGATCACCAATTTGGCGGTAGTCAGCAGCACCTCGTTTGTGAGTATTCTGGCCTTTATTTTTGGCAATGCGGTCCTGGTGGGCTTGGTGATCACATTGGCGCACAAGTCACACGAGATCATTTATGAGACCGCCGACAATGTGATGCGCTGGCTGGGCTTTGGCGTACATCCGCTGGGCGAGACCAAGGGCGAGGCAGGCACGTCGAGAGCCTTTGGTATTGCAAACCAGTCCGGGCGTGACATGGCAGGGGCCATGCTGGGTCGGGGTGGATATACCAGAAGGCCAGGGAATACAGATAAACCTGGAGGTGATGAGCCGGACAAGAAGGTCACTGGCGCAAATACGGGAGGGCTGACTGAGGCGCCGGGGAGGACTGCAAATAACAACAAGATCAACTAACCGAAATAATTGAGTAGACGCAAAGCCATAAAGCGGGTGTTTATCCCTGCTTTATGGCTTTGCTTATTATCATCCAAGAAGGATTTTTCTTGCCTCTTCTTTCTTGCTTTCTACAAGCATGTCGAATTTATCCTTTCCGCCCGCGATTTCTCTATGGTTTTTTCCGGTATGCTTTTCTAGTAATTCTGTTTTTACAATGCTTCCAGCCCCAACATCCACAAGAAGATTTTTCAACTCCAGCATTTCCACCTCCAACGCCTTGGCATGCCTTTTCCATTCCAAGGCGTTTTCCTCCCATTCTGCGGCGGCGTCTGCATTGCCGCCTGCGAGTGCGGCGAAGAACATTTGGTTGCCCATGGTCTGTACTCCTGAATTTTGTTGAGAATGACGTTAAGTTTAGGATCGTCTGACCGAAAAGGGAAGTCAACAAGGTCAGGGGTTTCGATGGATGAGCGGCGCCTTGACCAGGTATTTGGTTATCCCAAATTTTTTTGGTATTCCTTAAATGGAATGGGAAAGCCTTGTTGCTATTGCTCCCCCTGTTTGCGTAAGATTCGAGTATCAATAATCGTAAAAGTGTGTTTTTAGTCATGCTTCATCGCCACCTCAATCATCAACGATACACTTTGGCCGCTATCGATGATGTCATCCAGCGCGGTCGGTGGCAGGACTGGGCTGAACTGCGCCGGGCCGCCTTGTCCGACCTCGCCCTGCTGGACAAGGTGGAGCGCGTGTGCCGCCCTTACACCTCAGATCCCTACGCACAACGCCATCACTTCTGGATGCGCTATGCCGAAAAGCACCGCACCCCTGCCTGACTGGGAACTCGTTTTGTCCTCTGCCGCACGGCTCCAGCGCATCCTGCCGGATGCCGTGCTTGTCGGGGGAACCGCCTCGGCAATCCACGCCGAGCATCGCTTCTCGCGTGACGCCGATCATGTGCTGACCGATCTGCGTCACCGTTTTGACGAAGTGCTGGCCGAACTTGAGTCGGTCGCAGGCTGGAAAACTGCTCGCGTGCAGCGCCCCGTGCAAATCCTTGGCAGTCTCGACGGCATCGAGACTGGCGTTCGTCAGCTTATCCGCGACGAACCGCTGGAAACGGTAGCGGTGGACTATCACGGTGCGCGAATCACCGTTCCAACCGAAGGTGAGATTCTGCGCATCAAGGGCGTGCTGATCCTCAAGCGCAATGCTACTCGGGACTACCTTGACTTTGTGGCCTTGGCCGATCGCATGGGCGATGAGAGCGTTGCCAACGCGCTGCAATCGTTCGACCGACTCTACCAGCAGGACAACGGCGAATCACCGCTACAGCAATTGCAAGTCCAGCTTGCCAACGCGCTGCCCTACGATCTGGAAGAAACCGAACTCAGCGAATACAAGAACCTCGATCCGCGCTGGCATGACTGGCAGGCGGTTAAAGCCGCTTGCTCGCATCTTTCAACCGCCATCTTCGACCGGGTGTGCGATATGGATATGGATCGTTCTGAGGATTTCGGAATGGCACCATGACCCTAAATCAGCGACTGTATCTAACCATGCTCATTTCTTATTTGCGGCATAGGCAAGTCGAGAAATATCCGCTTGATGCCCTTGATGTCTTCGCTGATGGCCTGCTTTTTTTCTGGAGAGGTTGCACTTGGGCTGTGTTTAAAAATCGCAGCCTCAACATCGTCTGGAGATTGTCCGTTGGCTAAGATGCACTCGATTATGGTACGCCGCTCCACATCAGGCCAATTAACGAATTCTGGAGATCCTTTGGCGCGGATGGCATCCTGGGCAAAGAGCCAGAACGTGCGTGCCGGTCCAGTGCTTTCGCTCAACTCCTGCAACTTAGAAATTCTTCGCGCTCTCTCTTCGGCCTCATAAGGTGTTGCCGATGGCTCTGCACTTTCAAATAGCTGCCCAACCGTAAGCGCGTAATTTTCTTTGAAAAATGAGGCATAACTGCCGTAGTCGCCGGTTTCGTAAAAATGAACCGAGGCACGCTGATATTGTTCAATGAGGGTATCGCTAAAAAATAGCGGCAGGGTGTGACCACGAACAAGGGCGGCTGTCTGCATTAAGCGAGCGGTGCGCTTGTTGCCATCACGAAAATACTGGAGATAGGCTGTGTTGCAATGCAGATAGATGGCCTGCTCAAATGGGTCGGAATACTTTTCTGCCACCGCTAAGACATGCTTCATTTCCGTGCGAAGCTGCCCCGGATCAGCCAACGGCGTATAACTTGACGCGCCAATCCGGACGCCAGAAGTGCGAACAATGCCTTGCTCATGCAGGGGGAGCAGGTCTTTCATGATCACCTTATGGAGATCGCATAGATAATCAAGGTCCAGCTTTGTGTTATCTTCGATATTCATCACATCGTTAAAGGCATTTCTTAAATTAACGATCATGACCGCATCGGAATACCGTTTCCCACCAGCAGTAATCCCCATGCGAAGAAGATTGTCGGTATCGATTCTGTCGTATGTATTCCCTTCGATTTTGGCTGAGGTGTACACAAAATCGACGGCCATTTCATCGAAGTTTCGATGGTCAATGTTAAGCAAGTCTAGCGAGTATCTTTTGGAAAGATCACTCAAGAATAGCTTATCCTTGTCCGAAAGAATGGGACGATATTCGATAAAGGATGGATTGTACTTCACAATCGCTGCTCCATTTTTTTGGATGCACTATGTTGAGGTGCGGCACCCGCTACTTCGGATAACCATAAGGAGATACGGGCTCGGGCACACCAAGCATGCCCGAGTCCGGAGCCCGTATTTGCCCGTGCCGGTCCAGGGCCCACCGCACATGCTCCCGCACACAGGCGCTGGGATGTTCCAGTCGCCGCGTCAGGGCCTCCCGGACGGCGGGTGAGGGCCGGGCATTGCCCAGCCCCACCGCCAGATTGCGCAGCCACCGTTCATGGCCGATGCGCCGGATCACCGACCCTTCGGTGAGTCGCAGGAAGGTCGGCTCGTCCCAGTCGAACAGGGTCACCAGGCCGATGTCATCCAGCCCATGCCGGGCACGAAAATCCGGTTCCACCGCCACCCCGGCCCGGCGATTCCAGGGGCAGACCAGCTGGCAGTCGTCGCAGCCGTAGATCCGGTTGCCCATCAGCGGCCGCAGCGGTTCGGGGATGCTGCCGGGGTGCTCGATGGTGAGATAGGAGATGCAGCGCCGGGCATCCAGCTCATAGGGAGCAACGATGGCCGCGGTGGGGCAGACGTCCAGGCAGGCCCGACAGCGACCGCAGTGACTCCGCTCCGGCTCATCCAGGGGCAGGGGCAGGTCGGTGTAGAGTTCACCGAGGAAGTACCAGGAACCGTGGTGCCGGCTGAGCAGGTTGGTGTGCTTGCCGATCCAGCCCAGTCCGGCCTTCTCCGCCAGGGCCTTTTCCAGCACTGGGGCGCTGTCGACGAAGGCCCGGTAGCCGAAGGGCCCGGTGACCCACTCGATGCGCTCGGCCAGGGTCTGCAGACGCTTGCGGATCACCTTGTGGTAGTCCCGCCCCAGGGCATAGCGGGAGATGAAGGCCGCCTCGGGATCGTCGAGCACGGACCAGGCATCCCGGGTCTGGGGCGGCCAGTAGGCCATGCGCACGGAGATGATGCGCAGGGTGCCAGGGACCAGTGCCTCGGGACGGGAGCGCCGGGTGCCGTGGCGGGCCATGTAGTCCATCTCGCCATGGCGGCCCTGGTCCAGCCAGCGCAGCAGGTGGGCCTCGTGGACGGCGAGGTCGGTGTCGCAAATGCCGGCCCGGTCAAAGCCCAGTTCCAGCGCCCAGGTCTTGATCCGTTGGGTCAGGGCGAGCAGATCAGTGGTGGTCATCCTGGGCTTATACTACGGCTGACAAGTCCTTTGCCACCGGATCGAGCCTGCCATGTCCGCCGACCTGCCCGAAGCCCTTTACACCGCCGCCCAGGTCCGGGAACTGGACCGCCGGGCCATTGAGGATCAGGGTATTCCCGGTTACGCCCTCATGTGCCGGGCCGGTGCCGCCGCCCTGGACCGGCTGAGAATCCAGTGGCCCCTGGCCCGTACCCTGGCCGTCTGCTGCGGGCCGGGCAACAACGGCGGGGACGGCTACGTGCTGGCCCGCCTGGCCCTGGAAGCGGGCCTGTCGGTACGGGTGGTGGCGGCCACCGATCCGGCCCGGCTCCATGGCGAGGCCGCCCAGGCTTGGCGGGACTGGCAAATCCTGGGGCAGCCCCTGTCTGCACCGGGCGAGGCCCTGGCGACCGCGGACGTGATCGTGGACGGTTTGCTGGGGACGGGGCTGACGCGGCCGGTGGAAGGCGACATGGCTCGCCTGATCCGGTCCATCAATCAGACCTCCGCTCCGGTACTGGCCCTGGATATCCCCTCGGGGTTGAATGCGGATACCGGTGCCGTCATGGGGTGTGTAGTAGAGGCCGACGCCACCCTGAGCTTCATCGGCCTCAAGCTGGGGCTCATGACCGGGGCTGGGCCAGCCTGTCGGGGGGATCTGTTCATGGATGGGCTGGGGGTTCCGGCACCGGTGTTTGACGACCTGCCGCCGGCGGCCCGGCGGGTCCTGCCCGTCCGGTCCCGGGCCTTCCCGCGGCGGTCCCGGGATGCCCACAAGGGCCATTTCGGTCATGTGCTGGTGATCGGTGGCGGCCGGGGCATGCCGGGGGCCGCGCGGCTGGCGGGGGAAGCGGCGGCCCGGGTGGGAGCGGGACTGGTGACCCTGGCCACCCATCCTGACCATGCCCGGCTGATTCCCCAGGCGTGTCCGGAGTTGATGTGCCACGGCATCCGGCATCCGGATCACCTGGATGACCTGCTGGCCCGGGCCACCGTGGTGGCCGTGGGGCCAGGACTGGGCACCGGAGACTGGGGGCGGCGTCTGTGGGCGCATCTCGGGGATTGGGATGGCCCGATGGTGGTGGATGCCGATGCCCTGAATCTGCTGGCCGCCTCCCCCCGATGCCGGGAGCACTGGGTGCTGACCCCGCATCCCGGTGAGGCGGCACGTTTGCTGGACTGTGACACGGCGACGATCCAGGCCGACCGGCCCGGCGCGGCCGCCGCCATGGCCCGGCACTATGGTGGTGTCTGTGTCCTCAAGGGGGTGGGCAGCCTGATCCGGGATGCATCCGGGCTGAGTCTGTGCGACACCGGCAATCCCGGCATGGCTTCCGGCGGCATGGGGGATGTGCTGACCGGTATCATCGCCGGTTTGCTGGCCCAGCGGCTGCCTGCCGGCGGAACCCGGGGAGAGTCGGCGGCCCTGGGTTGCTGGGTCCATGGTGCCGCCGCCGATCGGGCGGCCCGGGCCGGCGAGCGGGGGCTGCTGGCTTCCGATCTTTTATTCCATCTGCGCGAGGTCATCAATCCATGATTCTGGAACTGGCGGACGAGGCCGCCACCGAAGCCATCGGTGCCCGTCTGGCGGCGGCCTGCCCACGAGAGGGGGTGGTGTTTCTGGAGGGGGACCTGGGG